>DATCLY010000005.1:0-98420 GCA_036563665.1 Gammaproteobacteria bacterium | reverse complement strand
CGAGCGTCTCGCGCCGCATGACCTGCTCGAGCTCGTCGAACTGGTCCTCGGTGGAGATCGTCACGCCGATATAGCGGATGCGCCCCCCCGCCTTCCAGTCGCGCAGCGCGGCCAGCGACTCCTGCACCTTCACGAGGTTGTGCACCTGCATGAGATCGATCACGTCGGTGCGCAGGCGTTGCGCCGACTGCCGCATGCTCTCGGGCGCGGGCGTCCTGCCCGTGATGTCGGTCTTGGTGGCGAGAAACAGCTTGTCGCGGATGCCGAGCTCGGACACGAGGTCGCCGATGACCGACTCGGAGGTGCCGTAGATCGGCGCTGTGTCGACGACCTTGCCGCCGAGCTGCGCGAAGCGCTCGAGCGTGGCGCGCAAGGGTGCCCGCTCCGCCTCGCCCGTGCCCACGCCGTACCGGTTGGTGCCGATGCCGACCGGCGGCAGTTCCTCGCCCGTGGAGGGAATCTTCTTCAGGATCAGCGGCCGCTCCTGCGCCCGGGCGCCGAGGGTCCCCAACGTCATCATCGTGCCGGCCGCGATGCCGGCTTCGAGCACCTCCCGCCGAGTCGTCATCCCTCGCGTGCCTCGCCTCCTCTCCCGGGCAATACTGCCCCGGGGGCATGCGACCGCTCAAGTCGCGGGCGGGCAGCGGAGCAGGGACTCGCACCGGGTGCCGTAGGGGCATCCTGGGGAGGAAGGATAACGGCGTGCGGCTCGTCCTGAATCTGCCAGTCCGCCGCCCCGGTGCGAGTCCCCGGCGTCCTCGCTTGAGCAGAATTCGTACCAACTACGCGTGGCGCTTCCAACGCATTGATTGTGCGGAGGTTGGAAGCATTCGTGCGCGCGGGCGCCGTCGTTTCGCCTTGGCCTCTCGCACCACTTATTGGCGCAGACGCGCAGTTTGTGCGCCGCCTCAATACCCTTGACACGAGCGCCCCGCGTTCACTCGAATGAGCGTCATGCCGCACACCGTCGCAATCCGTCACGTCGCCTTCGAGGACTTGGGCTCGATCGAGCCAATCCTGCGCGCACGCGGCCACTCCGTGCGCTACGTGGAGGCGCCCGTCGAGGACGTGTCAACGCAAGACGTCGCCGCCGCGGACCTGCTCATCGTGCTGGGCGGCCCCATCGGCGCGTACGAGGACGACCGCTACCCGTTCCTGCGCGCCGAGAAGGCGCTGCTCGAGCGCCGGCTCGCGGCCGGTCGCGCGACGCTCGGCATCTGCCTCGGCAGCCAGCTCATGGCGAGCGCGCTCGGCGCGCGCGTGTATCCGAGCGGCGGCAAGGAGCTCGGCTGGGCGCCCGTCACGCTCACCGCCGAAGGCGCGCGCTCGTGCCTGCGACATCTCGACGGCACCGCAGTGCTGCACTGGCACGGCGATACGTTCGACTTGCCGCACGGCGCCGTACGGCTCGCGTCCACGCCGCTATGCGTCAATCAGGCGTTTGCGTTCGAGGCGCACGGCCTCGCGCTGCAGTTCCACTTGGAGGCCGGTGGGCGCGCGCTCGAGCGATGGTTCGTCGGTCATGCCGTGGAGATCGCCGCCACACCCGGCGTGGAAGTGGCCGGTTTGCGCAGCGACACCGAGCGCTGGACGCCGCTGCTCGAGCCGCGCGCCCGTGCCTGCCTGGAGGAGTGGCTCGCCGCCAACGCGCTTTGACGCACGACGCCGCTTTCCTGGCATGAATCATGCCTCCTCTCGGCGGAGCGACAAGGAGGAGGCCGTCACAATGATTGCAAGATTGCTTTCCGTCTTCTTGCTGGGGCTGTCGTTAGCCGTTCTGAGCGCCTGTCAGCCCCAGGACACGCCGCCGGGACAGGGAGAGCCGGGCGGCCCAGCCGCGCAGCCGGGCGGCGCGCCGCGCGATCCAGGCCAAGGTTCGCCCAACGTGCCGGCGCAGCGAACGCCGCCGCCGAGCCCGCAGGATCGGCCCGCCACCCCGCCGCCGGCGAACGAACCGGCACCGGGAGGCGGTCCCGGGGACGTCAACTAAGAGCGCGTTATTTTGAAGTGGCATGGCCGCGCGGGCGACCGCGCGGCCATGCTGCGTTCGCACCGGCTAGTCGCGGTTGCGCCGCCGCGAACGGTCGTCGTCCGGAGTGCCGACCACGGGGAGAGTCTGCGCTTCCCCGCCGAACGCGGCGTTGTAGAGCTTCAGCATCGCGTCCGCTTCCGCCACCGCAGCGTTGTGGCGTTGCACGAGCAACGCTTTCACGAGCGGCGGCGCATCGTCGCCGCCCAAGGCCTCGAGCTCCGCCTTGATGCAGGCCGTGTACGCTTCGATCGCCCGGTAATACCGCTCGAAGGCGTCGTGCACTTCCTGCTCGCGGCCGCCGAGCTCCCCGCGTGGAATCTGCACGAGCGGCGGATTCTCGCAGGCGAAGCCCGCAAGCGGCGCGACCGCCAGCACCCATGCCCACCAACCCCTCGCCGACCTCATTCGAGCCCCCCTGTCGACCCTCGCACGCGTCTCGCTGACCAACGCCCCGCGACGCCGGACGCGGAGCGGCCCGTCGGCAGTGTAGCGGAAGGCGGCCGCCGCAGCGCGTCGCCGGACGGCGACAGCCGCCCTCGTGCGTGATCGCGACGCGTGCGATACTGTCGCTCGCCGCCGACGAGCGGGTGCGGACGTGACCAAGTTAAGCATCAACCTCAACAAAGTCGCGCTGCTCCGCAATCAGCGCGACGTCGGCTATCCGAGCGTGCTGGATGCCGCGCGCAGGGTCATCGAAGCCGGTGCGCACGGCATCACGGTCCACCCGCGGCCCGACCAGCGACACACCCGCCCGTCGGACGTGCGCGAGCTCAGGGCGCTGATCCGCGACGAGTTCCACGATCGCGTGGAGCTGAACATCGAAGGCAATCCCACCGAGGAGCTGCTCGCGCTCGTGCACGAGGTGCGGCCCACGCAGGCCACGCTCGTGCCCGACGAGCCGGGACAGCGCACGTCCGATCACGGCTGGGACCTGCGCGCCGACGGCGCACGGCTCGAGCCCATCGTCGCATCGCTCAAGGCCGCCGGCATCCGCGTGAGCCTGTTCGTCGATGCGGACGACACGCTCATGGAGCTCGCGCGCCGCACCGGCACGGATCGGATCGAGCTCTACACGGAGCCGTACGCGCGCGCGTACGCGGCCGGAAACTACACCGACGTGCTCGCGCGATACGTGAAGGCCGCGCAAACGGCCACCGCCTGCGGCCTCGGCGTGAACGCGGGCCACGACCTGAACCTCCACAACCTGCCCACGTTCAAGCGGCACGTGCCCGCGCTCGCCGAAGTGAGCATCGGCCACGCATTCACGGCCGACGCGCTCGTGATGGGCTATGCGGCGGCCGTGCGCGCCTACCTGGCCGCCCTCGCCTGAGCGGCGGTGGCCGCTCCGACGCGAAGTTGTCACAATGGCCGGGCCGCGTGGCGCAGGAGCTCGACATGGAGCGTGCCAGACAGAAGCTTGCGGAGCTGACCTCCCGACGCGTGACGCTCGCTAACGGCGAGCGGGCGTACGAGTTCCGCCTGGAGCACGACTCGGAGCCGCCCCATTGGCTGTACGTGAGCCACGAGCTCATCGAGAAGCACGGCGAGCAGGGGCTGCTCGACCGCCTCGGTGAGGTGGTGCCCCACCTCACCACGGTCGGTCAGTCGCTGCGCGTGACCCTCACCTCCAACCGGGTGCGGGCCGAGCCGGCGGACTAGCGCTCGCCCAGCGACTGGAACGTCGTGCCGTCCTCCAGAATGATCGTGCGCAGGAAGTAGGCGTTCGGATTGTCCGTGCGCGGCGAGCCCACGGCCTTGATCTTCGCGCCCGGCTGGATGCGCGCAGGGTCGAGCCCCATGCGCACGAGCATGTTCGCGGGCGCGCCTTCCACGAACTCGATGCGCTCCTCCTCGCCGCTCGCCGTCTTCCGCAGCAACGTCATGGCGATGTGCGGGTTGCGGAACTTCAACGTCTCGACCACGCCTTCGAACTCGACGGTGGTGGTCATGTCGTAGATGGCGAACGAATGATGTGCGCCCGCCGCGGCAGAGAAGCACGCGAGCACGGCGCCGAGCAGCATAGCGTCGAGTCTCATGGTCAATCCTCTCCGGGCTCGGGCAATGCGTCCACGTCCGGGACCGTGAGCCCGCGCTCCTGCAAGTATTCGTCCCAAAGCGTATCGGTGCAGGTGTATTCCAGCAGCTGCAGATCTGGGCGCGCCACCGCCTCGGCCCGGATGCGGACGGGCTCCGTGTACATCTTCGGATCCGTCAGCGTGATCTCGTCCACGAGGTACTTGCGCGTCTGGCCGTCTTCGCCGCGACGCTCCTCGAGGTGCATGCGCTCCAGGACGTGCGCGTCGGAGGTGGTCGCGAGGCGCGTCATGTAGGGGTACGGCTTGAGATTGGTCGTCTCGATGACGAGCGTATCCCCTTCCCAATGCGCGACCGAATACCCCATCGCGGTCGGCACGAACGGCTTCGGGGGCGCGTGATCCGCCATGTAGATCTTCCGGTACATCCCGTAGCCTTCCCAGAAGATCGTGAGGTCGTGGTCGCGGTGGAAGATCTCGATCGTGAACGGCGCGCCCCACACCGCCCGCGGCATGCCGGGCCAGATGCAGTAGCGGCCCGGATCGTCGTCCAGCGTGAACTCCCGCTGGTACTGCTCGCGCAGCTTCTGCGCGGCCGGCGTGAACGGCAGCGGATTGGGCGTGGTGCGCGCGCCGCCCGCCGGAAACCAGAGCCCGGAGAAATCGGGCCGCCCGGCCCCCGTGCCTTGCGCCGCCGCCGGCCCCGCCGCCCACGTTGCGGCCGCCGCCGCGGCGGCCAGCGCGGCCAGCCCGCGTGCGAACCGCCCTCCCGGGCGCGAAACGGACCTGCGGGACCCACCCAGAGCACCGGCCGGCATGTCTACCCCCTTGTGAGCCGAAAAGCGCGCCCGGCTGGGGCGCGGGGCATATCGTACCAGCAGCCGAGCCGCGCGCGAGCACGGCTCGGCCGACCGCCATCGCTGGCATAGGGGTTGCATCGCTGCCGCCCACCCATCCAGGAGGGCCCATCGATGGCCACCATTCGCCGCTCCGTCGCGCGCACGCCCGCGGCGATCGCCGTCGCCTTCGCAGCAGCCGCACCGTTGCCCCTGCTCGGGCAGGCGCTCGATCCCGCGAACCTGCGGGAAGTGGACGACGATCGCACGGACCTCACCTACCAGAACCTCACCATCGAGCAGATCGAGGACATGAACGTGGTGCGCGAGACCACGATCGTGGGCGAGATCGAGGAGGTGCTCGTCGACGATCAGAACCGCATCGTGGCCGTGGTCGTCGACAAGGCGTCGCGGGAGCCGGGCGGGCGCGAGTCGGACGTGATCATGCCGATCGACCGGCTCACGTTCGACCCCGAGGCGCGCCACGCGACGACGACGATGACGGCCGAGGAGATCGAGGCGCTCGCCGCGTGGCCCGACGATTAGGGGATTGCCCACCCCGAGACGAGCGGCGGCATCATGGAGGGCCGATGGTGGGCCGTGCAGGAGTCGAACCTGCGACCAATGGATTAAAAGTCCAGTGCTCTACCAGCTGAGCTAACGGCCCGTTTGGCGCCGAATGCATGATACTCGATGCGCGCCGCCCGCCGAAACGGCCGGTCAGGCCGGCCGGTAACGCGTGGGATCGGGCACACCGGCTTCCTCGAAGCCCTGCCGGCGCAGCCGGCAGGCATCGCAACGTCCGCAGGCGCGGCCCTCGTCGTCGGCGCGATAGCAGGACACGGTGAGCGAATAATCCACGCCGAGCTCGGTGCCGCGGCGAATGATCTCGGCCTTGCTCATGGCGATCAGCGGCGCATCGATCGCGACGGGCTGCCCTTCGAGCGCCTGCCTGGTGGCGACGTTCGCGAGCCGCTGGAAGGCCGCGACGAATTCCGGCCGGCAATCGGGGTATCCGGAGTAGTCGATGAAGTTCACGCCGATCACGATGGTGCGCGCGTCGAGCACCTCCGCCCACGCGAGCCCGAGGCTCAGGAACACCGTGTTGCGCGCGGGCACGTAGGTCACGGGGATGCCGTCACCGCCGTACTCGGGCACGTCGATGCCGGCGTCGGTGAGGGCGGAGCCGCCGAAGCGGCCGATCGGCAACGGCAGCTCGAGATGCTGCACCGCGCCGCCCGCCGCCGAGACGGCCCGCGCCGCGTGCAGCTCGCTGCGGTGCCGCTGGCCGTAGTCGAACGCGAGCGTGTGGCATTCGTCGCCGCGCGCCCGCGCGATCGCGAGCGCCGTGGCCGAGTCGAGACCGCCCGAGAGAAGCACCACCGCCCGCGCCATCGCCTTTGCCTCAGCGCCCCGGCACGTCGCCCCACAGCACCTTGTGCAGCTGCACCTGCAGCCGCACGGGAAGCCGGTCCTCGAGAATCCAGTCGGCGAGCGTGCCGGGCGCGAGCTCCCCGTAGCTCGGCGAGAACAGCACGGGGCACGGCAGGCCCGCGAGCTCCTTCGCGAGCAAGGCGCGCGCCCACTCGTAGTCCGCCCGATCGCAGATCACGATCTTCACGGCGTCGTGCGCGCGCAGCGCCGCGAAGTTGCTCCACAGGTTGCGGTGCGCCTCGCCCGACGCCGGCGTCTTCACGTCCACCACGCGCGCGACGCGCGGATCCACCGCCGTCACGTCGAGGGCGCCGCTCGTCTCTAGCGACACGGAGAAGCCGGCGTCGCAGAGCGCGCGCAGGAGCTCGAGGCAACGGGCCTGCGCGAGCGGCTCGCCGCCCGTCACGCACACGTAGGGAGTGCCGAAACCGCGAACCTGGTCCACGAGGGAGGCGATCGTGCGCCACTCGCCGCCCGTGAAGGCGTACGCAGTGTCGCAATAGCGGCAGCGCAGCGGGCAGCCCGTGAGCCGTATGAACACGGTGGGCCAGCCGACGAGCTGCGCCTCCCCCTGGATGGAGAGGAAGACCTCGGTGATCTTCAGCCGCGGCTCGGCGGCGGCCTGCGCCCGGCTGCTCGCGGCCGCCGCACCCACGCTATCCCTGCGACAGCCGTTCGAGCCGCTGCGCGGCCAGCCGGGCTGCGGTGGTCTCGGGGAACTCGCGCATCACCCGCTCGAGCGCCGCGCGTGCCGCCTCGAGGTTGTTGAGCTCCGCGTTGCAGTAGCCGACCTTGAGCAAGGCGTCCGGCAGCTTCGCGGAACGGGGATAGTTGTCGATGACCTTCTGGAACTGCGGCAGCGCGCCGGCGAAATCGCGCTGCACGTAGTAAGTTTCCGCGAGCCAATATTGTGCGTTGTCGGTGAGCGGGCTCTGCGGATAGGAGGCGAGGAAGCTCTCGAAGGCGCGGGCGGCCTCCTGATAGCGACGCGACTGGATCAGCTCGAAGGCCGCCTGATACGCCTGCTGATCCGTGCCCGCCTGCGCGGCAGGCGCGCCGCTCGCGGAGAAGGCGCCTTGCCCGGGCGCAGGCGCGAACCCCGTGCGCGCCTGCGCCTGCTCGAGCGCCTGGAGGCGCGAATCGAGGTCGACGTACAGATCGCGCTGGCGCTCCGCTCCGTTCTCGGTCTCGAAGCGCAACGTCTCCACCTCGCCGCGCAGCTGCTGGACGTCGGAGCGCAGCTGATCGATCGACGTGGAAAGCTGAATCAGGCTCTCGTTCTGCAGCACGCGCTCCATGCGGATGAGCCGCGCCTCGAGATCCGTCACCTTGAGCGCGAGCGGGTCGTCGGCCGGGGTCATCGTGCTGCAGGCGGCCGTGGCGGCCAGCCCGGCGAGCGTGGTCGTGCGCAATAGTGCCGTCATCGGTCTCTCCTCGAGTGTGGTGGCGGCCCGGAGTCGGCCGGCGGCTCCCGCCCGGTGCTGCACATGCCGAGAGACGGGCGCATGCCGGCTCGATCCCGCGGCGGCTCGCGTCAGCGCCGGTAGACGAGCTCCACGCGGCGGTTCAGCCGCCACGCTTCCTCGTCGCTGCCGAGCACCGCCGGGCGCTCCTCGCCGTAGCTTACCGTACTCAACTGCTCGGGAGACGCGCCCTGCAGCGCGAGCACGCGACGCACGGCCTGCGCGCGGCGCTCGCCGAGGCCGATATTGTATTCGCGGCTGCCCCGCTCGTCCGCGTGGCCTTCGAGCCGCACCGACACGTTGGGGTTGGCGGCGAGGTAGCGTCCGTGAGCGGCCAGCATCTGGTTGAACTCGGGCCGTATCTCCGCCGAGTCGTACTCGAAATAGACCACGAGCTGCTCCATCAGGCGTCGCTGCTCGGCTTCGAGCGCGGACTCCTGGATGCCCGAGCCCCCGCCCACGCCCGTGGTAGACGCGTCCTCGAATCCGCCGCCCGCCTCCGCCCCCTCGGCCGCGTCCGGCAAGGTGTTCTGGCGGTTACCGCAACCCGCGGCCAGCAGCGCCGCCAGGAAGGTCAGAACCAAGCTGTGACGAATCATTGGGTCGTTTCCTCGTATACGAAGAGTTATCGAATAAAAACTTTGACAACACGGGGGCGCAAAGGCGCTACGTCCCGGGGCGAGGGTACGGGCCCCACACCGGCTCGCGCACGTCGCCCGCCACGGAGCCGATCTCCGTCTGAATTCTCCCGTCCGTGCTCGTGGAAGCGAGCACGCCGCGGCCGTTCGAGCGCGTGGCATAGATGATCTGCGCACCGTTCGGGGCGAAGCTCGGCGACTCGTCGAGGCGGCCGTCCGTGAGCACCAGCGGCCGGCCGGACGCGATGTCCACCAGGGCGATGCGGAACACGTTGTTGCCGAGGCCGTGCACCACGGCGAGCTGCCGCCCGTCGGGCGAGAGCCGCGGCCGGGCATTGTAGACGCCCTGGTACGTCACGCGCTCCACGCGCCCGCCGGGCTCCGCCGGCACCCGGTACACCTGCGCGCTTCCGGCGCGGTCGGAGGTGAAGTAGATGAAGCGGCCGTCCGGCGACCACGCGGGCTCCGTGTCGATCGCGGCGTCGTTGGTGAGCTGCCGCAGGACCTGCGTGCCGAGATCGAGCGTGTAGATGTCGAGGTTGCCCTGCCCTTGCGAGAGCGTGAGCGCGAGCTGGCGTCCGTCGGGCGAGAAGGCCGGCGCGCCGTTGATGCCGGGCCGCGCCGACACGCGCTCGCGCGTGCCGGTGCGCAACGTCTGCACGTAGATCGCCGACTGCTCGCCCTCGAAGGAAACGTAGGCGATGCGCCTGCCGTCGGGCGACCACGTGGGCGACATGAGCGGCTGCGGCGAGTCGGCGATCACGCGCGCGTTCTCGCCGTCCGCGTCGGCCACGATGAGGCGGAAGCGGCGCGTGCCGTCGTCTCGCCGCTCCTCGCTCACATACGCGATCTGCGTGCTGAAGACGCCCGGGATGCCGGTCAGCTCCTCGTAGATCATGTCCGCGATGCGGTGCGCGGTGGCGCGCAGATCGTTGCGTCCGGCCGTGAGCCTGAAGCCTATGAGCTGCTCTCCGCTCAGCACGTTGAAGAGCTGGAAAATCGCGGTGTAGCGATCCGGCCCCTCCTCCACGAGGCGGCCGATGACGAGGTTGTCCACCTGCACGAGCCGCCAGTCGCGAAAGTTCACCTGCGTCGGTTCCGTAGGACGCGAAACCATGTCCGCGACCGGAAGCGGCGCGAAGCGGCCGCTCGATGCGAGATCGGCCGTCACCACGGCAGCGAGGTCGTACGCCGGCTCGCCCTGCCCCTGCCAGCCGAACGGCACGATGGCGATCGGCAGCGGGCGCTCGCTGTACTGCCTCACCGTGATCGACAGCTGCGCGTTCGCGCTCGCGCCGTACCCCGCGCACACCGCGAGCAGAACGACGCCGATCGCACGCATGACTACTCTCGCGAACCTCTCCTGCATTCCGGCTCCTCGCTACTGGGGCGCAACGCGCGACAAGACTAGCAATCGGGACAGAAGTTGACTATCAGATTGCGTTCGAACAGCGACGGATCGGGCGGCTTCGGCAGCGGCGACGCCCGCATGACGGCGGCCTCGATCGAACGCACCACCGCCTCGTCGCCGTTGCACTGCTCCACGCGTACGTCGATCACCTCGCCGCTCGGGATCTGCCGCACGTTCACCCTGCAGTTGAGCCCCGGCCCCACGCTCGGCGGCGGGATCCAGTTCTGCTCGATCTGCCTCTGGATCATGAGGATGTACTGATCGAGCAGCCCGGCGCGCTCGGCCGCGCGGCGCTGCGCTTCCGCCTCGAGCTCGCGCGCGAGCTGCGCCTCGATCTCGGCCTGCTGCCGGCGCGCCTCTTCCTCGCGCCTGCGGCGCTCCGCCTCTTCGCGCTCGCGCGCGAGCCGCTCCTCCTCTTCGCGCCGGCGCCGTTCCTCCTCTTCACGCGCGCGCCGCTCGGCCTCCTCGCGGGCGCGCCGCTCGGCTTCCTCGCGCTGCCGCTGCAGCTCCGCGAGCCGCTCCTGCTCGCGCCGCGCGGCTTCCTCGCGCTCGCGCCGCAGACGCTCCGCCTCCTCCCGCTCGCGGGCGAGCTGCTCGAGCCGCTGCCGCTCGCGCTCGGCTTCCTGCTCGCGCGCGCGCCGTTCCTCCTCGAGCCGCTGCTGCTCGAGCTCGCGCTGTCGCCGCGCCTCCTCGGCGGCCTCGCGTGCGCGCCGCTCCTCTTCCTGCTGCCGCCGGATCTCGGCCTGCTCGAGCTCCTCGAGGCGCTGCATCTCGCGCTCGATGGCCTCGTTGTCGACCACGGTCGCCTGGATGGCCACCTGCGGCGCGGCCCGTGGCCGGCTCGGCATGAAGCGGAAACCGACCGTGAGCGCCAGCACGAGCGCGGCGTGCAACCCGATCGACAGCGCGATCGCGGAGCTATGTCGGCGCAGAAACTCTCCCATGCGGAGTGCGGCTCGGCCTCCTCACCGATCCTCGTCGGGCGTCTCGAGCGGGTCCGTGATGAATCCGACCTTCTTGGCGCCGGCCTGTTGCAGCAACACCATACCGGTCACCACGCGCCCGTACGGCACAGTCTGATCGGCTTTCACCAGCACGGGCGTCTCGGCGTTGCGGCGAATGACGGCCGCCGTGCGCGCGATCACCGTCTGCTCGTCCACGGGCGCCTCCACGTCCTCGCCCACGTTGAGATACAGCAGCCCGTCGCGGTCGATGGAGAGGACCAGCGGCTCCTGATTCGCGAGCTCCGGGTCGAGCGGCTCCGCCCCCGCCTCCGGCAGGTCCACGGAGATGCCCTGCGTGAGCAACGGCGCCGTGATCATGAAGATGATGAGCAGCACGAGCATCACGTCGATGTAGGGGACGACGTTGATGTCGCCCATGAGGCGGCGGTGCCGCCCTGCCCCTTTGCCCTTCATCGCACACCTCCTGCGCCCGCGGCGGCGGCTTCCAGGCGCGCGGCGCTGCGCTGGAAGATGGCGGTGAGCTCCTCGGTGAACGTGTCGTAGCGCACCTCGAGCCGTCCCACGCTGTCCGCGAAGCGGTTGAAGAAGATCACGGCGGGAATGGCGGCGAAGAGGCCCATCGCGGTGGCGATCAGCGCCTCGGCGATGCCGGGTGCCACCATCGAGATCGTGGCGCTCTGCACGCCGCCGAGCGCCTGGAACGAGTTCATGATGCCCCACACCGTGCCGAACAGGCCCACGTAGGGGCTCGTCGACCCCACGGTCGCGAGGAACGACAGGTTCTGCTCGAGCCGGTCCACCTCGCGCAGCTGCGACACGTGCATCGAGCGGCGCGCGCCCTCCACCATGTGATCGGGCGAGAGGCCGCCCTCCTGCTTCAGGCGCCCGAACTCGCGGAAGCCCGCCTCGAAGATGCCGGCCATGCCGACGGGCTGGGCATCGCCGCGGGTGATCTCGCGGTAGAGCGAGCTCAGGTCGCCGCCCGACCAGAAGCTCGCCTCGAACTCGTTGGCGGCGCCCACGGCGTTCTTCAGCAGCCGGTGCTTCTCGATGATCACCGCCCACGAGGCGATGGACGCGAGCAGCAGCAGCGCCATGACGCCCTTCACGATCGGGCTCGCCTGCATCACCAGGTTGACGATCGACAGATCCGTTTCCATCTATTTCCACTCACCTATCAGCACCGAGGGAATGCGCCGCGGCCTGCCGGCCGTGGCGTCCATGCACGCCACTTCGGCACGTCCTTCGCACACCACTTCGCCGTCGGGATCCGACCGGCGCACGCTCTGCTCGAACACGAAGCGGGCGCCGCGCGCCGCGGCGACGCGCGCGGATACGTACAGCACGTCCGAGAGCCGCGCCGGTGCCTTGAACTTCGCCTCGATGGCGGCGAGCACCAGCACCACGCCGTGCCGGCGCCTGAGCTCCTCGTGCTCGAGGCCCTGCGCGCGCAGCCATTCCGTGCGCGCGCGCTCCATGAACCGGAAGTAGCTCGCGTTGTACACGACGCCCTGCGCGTCCGTGTCCTCCAGGTAGACCCTCACGGGCAGCACGAAGCTGGTCGGCACGGCAGTCGGCGTCTGTGTCATTCGAACAGCGCCGGCGTCTCGGGCCGGCGCGGCGGCACGGTGCCGAAGTGCTCGAACGCGGCCCGGGTCGCCACGCGGCCCCGCGGCGTGCGCTGCAGGAAGCCGGCCTGGATCAGGTACGGCTCGATCACGTCCTCGATCGTGCCGCGCTCCTCGCCCACGGCCACGGCCAGGCTCTCCACGCCGACCGGCCCGCCATCGAACTTCTCGATCACGGTGAGCAGGAGCTTGCGGTCCATGCTGTCCAGGCCGTTGGGATCCACCTCGAGCAGATTCATGGCGTCCGCCGCGACCTCCGCCGTGACACGCCCCTGCGCCCGCACCTGCGCGTAGTCGCGCACCCGTCGCACGAGCCGGATCGCGATGCGCGCCGTGCCGCGGGAACGGGCGGCGATCTCGCGTGCGCCGCCCTCGTCCATCGGCAAATCGAGGATGCGCGCGGTGCGCTGCACGATCCGCGTGAGCTCAGGGATGCTGTAGAAATCGAGATGCTGCGTGATGCCGAAGCGGTCGCGCAGCGGCGAGGTCAAGAGGCCCGCCCGCGTGGTGGCGCCGACGAGCGTGAACTTCGGCAGGTCGAGCTTGATCGACCGGGCCCCGGGCCCTTCGCCAATGAGAATGTCGAGCTGGAAGTCCTCGAGCGCCGGATACAGCACCTCCTCCACCACTGCGCTCAGGCGGTGGATCTCGTCCACGAACAGCACGTCGTTCGGCTCGAGCCGGGTGAGATGCGCCACGAGGTCCCCGGGCCGCTCGAGGACCGGGCCCGAGGTCTGATGGAAGCCCACGCCGAGCTCGTGGGCGATGATGTGCGCGAGCGTCGTCTTGCCGAGGCCTGGCGGGCCGAACAGCAGCGTGTGGTCGAGCGCCTCGCGGCGCTGCCGCGCGGCCTCGATGAAGATCGACATCTGCGCCTTCACGCGCGACTGGCCGACGTAGTCCTCGAGGCGGCGGGGCCGCACGGCCCGATCGAAGGCTTCGTCCTCCGGGGCGCTCGCCGCCGACACGAGCCGTGATCTGTCCGTCATCGCTCCGTTCCGTTCAAACGCTACGCTACGGCCGCGGTCAGCGAGTGTGCACGCGCCGCAGCGCTTCGCGGATCAGCTCCTCCGTCGACAACCGCGTCGCGTCGAGATCCTTGAGCATCCGCTCGATCTCGGCGGGCTTGTAGCCCAGCGCGAGCAGCGCATCGTGCGCCTCGCCGGCCGCGCCGTCGCGGCGGTCGGCCGGCGTCTCGGACGCGAGCGTCTCCGGCAGCCGGTCCGTCATCTCGACGAGCAGCCGCTCCGCGGTCTTGCGGCCGATCCCCGGGATGCGCGTGAGGCTCGCGATGTCCTTCTCCCGCACGCAGCGGCAGAAGCCCTCCACGCTCATGCCCGAGAGCACGGCGAGCGCGATGCGGGCACCGATGCCGGAGACCTTCAGGAGGCTGCGGAACAGCGACCGCTCGCTTTCCGTCCAGAAGCCGTACAGCGCGTGCGAGTCCTCGCGCACGACCAGGTGCGTCACGAGCGTGAGCGGCTGGCCCACCTCGGGCAGCCGGTAGAACGTGGACATCGGCGCCTCGAGCTCGTAGCCGACGCCGGCGACGTCGAGCGTGAGCGACGGCGGCCGCTTGGCAGTGAGGGTGCCCTTCAGCGAGCCGATCATGATGCCGCCGCCGCGCGGGCGATGGCGGCCTGCGCGCTCCGTTCGTGCGCATGGCACAGGGCGGCCGCGAGCGCGTCCGCCGCGTCCGGCTCGATCTCGCCTTTCACGCCGAGCAGCAGGCGTACCATGTGCTGCACCTGTTCCTTCTCCGCGCCGCCGCGGCCCACCACGGCCTTCTTGATGTGCCGGGGGCTGTATTCGAAGATCGGGAGATCCGCCTCGAACGTGGCGCAGATCGCAGCGGCCCGCGCCTGGCCGAGCTTGAGCGCGCTGTCGGCGTTGCGATGCAGGAACACGCGTTCGACGGCCACCTCGTGCGGCCGATACTCGCGCACCACCTGCGCCACGGCGGCGAAGATCTCGCGCAGCCGCGCGGGATGCTCGCCGGCCGCGCGGATGCTGCCCCACTCCACGGGCGTCGTCTTTCCCCGTTGCACCTCCACGATCCCGAACCCCGTGACCTGCGAGCCAGGGTCGATGCCGAGGATGCGAAGCGGTGCGCTCACGCGCTCGAGCTCGCGCGCCGTTCAGGCGGACGCATCGAGCACGGCCTCCGGCAGCTCGGCGTTGGAGTAGACCTGCTGCACGTCGTCGAGATCGTCGAGCGCGTCGAACAGCTTGATCAGCTTCTCCGCGTCCTCCTCGCTCACGTTGACCTTCGTGGCCGCGCGCATGGTGACTTCCGCGCTCTCGGGCGCGAGGCCCTCGCGCGTCATGGCGTCGCGCACGGCTTCGAAGTCGCCCGGCGCCGTGAGCACCTCGATGGAGCCGTCGTCGGCGGTGACGACGTCGCTCGCGCCCGCCTCGATGGCCGCCTCCATGACGCGATCCTCGTCGCTGCCGGGCGGGTAGACGAGCGAGCCCACCTGGCTGAAGAGATAGGCGACGGCGCCGCCGGCGGCCAGGCTGCCGCCGTGCTTGGAAAAGGCGTGCCGGACCTCGCTGACCGTGCGGTTACGGTTGTCGGTGAGGCAGTCCACCATGACGGCCACGCCGCCCGGGCCGTAGCCCTCGTAGCGGACCTCCTCGTACGCTTGCCCTTCGAGCTCGCCGGTGCCGCGCTTGATCGCCCGCTCGATGTTGTCCTTGGGCATGCTCTGCGCCTTGGCCTTGTCGATGGCGAGACGCAGGCGGGGGTTGGCCGCCGGGTCGCCGCCGCCCATCCGGGCGGCGATGGTGATCTCGCGGATCAGCTTGGTGAAGATCTGGCCGCGCTTGGCGTCCTGCGCGCCCTTGCGGAACCGGATGTTGGCCCATTTGCTGTGGCCAGCCATGTCAATGCGCTCCTCGCATGCCGCATGCACGTGCCGCGCGGCGCGTCCCCCGCACGCTCGCGCCTCGCGTACCCGAAACCGTCGGTATCCCCGCTCGGCGCAGCTCCGACCCCGCGCCGGCGCTTATCATAACGGCATTCGCGGCGCTTGCCTTCCCCCCTCCTCCATGGCCTGGGCGGCGTTCGACCGCGCGTCGGGGGCGTCGAAGACGAACGTCGGCGGCCCACAGACGAATGGCGTTCGCGGTGGGGCCCCCGCTTGGAAGACGAATAACGTTCGCGGTGGGGCCGGCTCGCGCGAGGGCCGTTGCGGGGACGGCACGAGCACGTCCCTGCGGCCTCGCGCGGCGCACGTCCTGTGCGCCGAGCGCCCCGCAACGGCCCTCGCGCAAGCCGGGCCGTTCGCCGACCTGCGCCTCGTGGCGAGGTTCGGCGCTGGGGGCGCGTCCGCGCTTCGCGTGGCGCTCAGCGGTTGATGTTGTGGATGGCGCGCTTGTCGGCGGCGAGGGCCGCCTCGTGCAGCGCTTCAGCGAGCGACGGATGCGCGTGCATCGTGCGCTGGATGTCCTCGGCCGAGCCCTGGAACTCGATGGCGAGCACGGCCTCGGCGATCAGCTCGCCCGCCATGGGCCCGAGCGCGTGCACGCCCAGGATCTCGTCGTGCTCGTTGTCGGCGATCACCTTCACGAGCCCCGCCGTCTGCTGGAGCGCCCGCGCCCGTCCGTTCAGGGAGAACGGGAACGTGCCCACCTTGTACGGGCGCCCGCTCTCCTTCACCTGCGCCTCCGTCTTGCCTACCCACGCGATCTCGGGCGCCGTGTAGATCACGAACGGCACGGCGTCGTAGTTCACCTCGGCGAAGTGGCCGGCGATGAGCTCGGCCACCATGACGCCCTCCTCCATGCCCTTGTGCGCGAGCATGGGGCCGCGCACGACGTCGCCCACCGCCCAGACGTTGGCCACGTTCGTACGGCACTGCGCGTCCACCTTGATGAAGCCGCGCGGGTCGAGCTCCACGCCCGCGGCCGGATCGAGCGCGGTGTCCGTCACGGGCCGGCGGCCCACGGCGACGACGAGCTTGTCCACCTCGAGCGACTGCTCCGCGCCGCCGAGCTCGTAGCGCACCGCGACGCCGTCGCCCTTGCGCTCCGCGCCGAGCACCTTGGCGCCGAGCCGGATGTCGAGCCCTTGCCGCTTGAAGTGCCGCAGCGCTTCGGCCGCGATCTGCTGGTCCGCGCTCGGCAGGAAGGTATCGAGCGCCTCGAGGATCACGACCTCGGCGCCGAGCCGCCGCCACACGCTGCCGAGCTCGAGGCCGATCACCCCCGCGCCGATCACGCCGAGCCGCTTGGGCACGGCGGCGAGATCGAGCGCGCCCGTGGAGTCGATGATGCGCTCGCCGTCGAACGGCGCGACCTTCAGCTCGATGGGCGCGGAGCCCGTGGCGAGCACCACGTGCCGCGCCGCGAGCGTCTGCTTCGCGCCGTCGGGCGCCACGACCTCCACGCGGTTGCCGGCGAGCAGCCGGCCTCGTCCCTTGATGGCCGTGACGCCCGCGCCCTTGAACAGCGCCTCGACGCCGGACGTGAAACTCTTGACGATGCCGCGCTTGCGCTCCTGCATGGCCGCGACGTCCACGCCGAGCTGCCCCACGCGGATGCCGTGCGCCGCGAACTCCGAATGCGCGCGATGGTAGAGCTCGGAGGACTCGAGCAGCGCCTTCGACGGGATGCAGCCCACGTTCAGGCACGTGCCGCCGAACGTGCGGCTGCCGTCGGCATTGCGCCAGTCGTCGATGCACGCCGCTTTCAAGCCGAGTTGCGCCGCGCGAATGGCGGCGGGATAGCCTGCCGGGCCGCCGCCGATCACGACGACGTCGTATTGCTGGTCGTTCATTCTTGTTGCGGTCGGATCAAATCCCAAGAATCAGCCGGGCGGGGTCCTCGATCTGCTCCTTGACGTGGACCAGGAACTGGACCGCCTCGCGCCCGTCGACGATGCGGTGATCGTACGTGAGCGCGACGTACATCATCGGACGGATCTCGACTTTGCCGGCGACGGCCACGGGCCGCTCTTCGATCTTGTGCATGCCGAGAATGCCGCTCTGCGGAGGATTCAGGATCGGCGTGGACATGAGCGAGCCGAATATGCCGCCGTTGGTGATGGTGAAGGTGCCGCCCGTGAGTTCCTCCATGCCGAGCGAGCCCGCGCGGGCGCGCTCGCCGTAGTCGCGGATGGCCCGCTCGATGTCGGCAAAGCTCATCGTCTCGGCGTTGCGCAGCACGGGCACGACGAGGCCGCGATCGGTCGAGACGGCGATGCCGATGTCGAAGTACTCGTGGTAGACGATGTCCTTGCCGTCGATGGACGCGTTGAGCAGCGGAAACTGCTTGAGCGCTTCGATGCAAGCCTTGGTGAAGAACGACATGAAGCCGAGCTTGATGCCGTAGCGCGCCTGGAACGCCTCCTGATAACGCGCGCGCATGGCCATCACGGCGCTCATGTCGATCTCGTTGAACGTGGTGAGCATCGCCGCCGTGTGCTGCGCCTCCACGAGGCGCTCGGCGATGCGGGCGCGCAGCCGCGTCATCGGGATGCGCCGCTCGCCGCGCCCGGCGACCGGGGGCGCGGTCGGTCTCGCGGCGGGCGCGGGCGGCGCTTCGGTTTCCGCCTCCACGTCCGCGTGCGTCTCCCGCCGCTCGAGATACTGCAGCACGTCGCCCTTGGTGATGCGCCCCTCGCGGCCGGAGGCCGGCACGGCGGCCGGATCGATGTCGTGCTCCTCGAGGAGCTTGCGCACGGCCGGGCCCATCTTGAGCGCCGCCGTCTCCTCCGCCGGCCGGGCGGCCCGCTCGGGCCGCGCGCCGCCGTTACCCTGTCGCGCCGCCGCGCGACCCGCGCGCCCCACCGCGGGCTCGGGCTGCGCCTCCTTCGCCGCCTCGCGGCGCGCCTCGGCCGCAGGCTGCGGCGCCTCAGCGGCCTCGGCGGGCGCCGCGCCGGGCTCCACGAGCCCGAGCACCTGCCCGCTCGAGACGACGGCGCCTTCGGCGATGGAAATCTCCTTCAGCACGCCGTCCGCGGGCGCCGGCACCTCGAGCACCACCTTGTCGGTCTCGAGGTCCACGAGGTTCTCGTCGCGCCGCACGGCGTCGCCGGCCTTCTTGTGCCAGGCGACCAGCGTCGCGTCGGCGACCGATTCCGGGAGCTGCGGCACCTTGATCTCGATGGTCACGGCCGCGTCACCTCAAGCCCGCTTGCCGATGGTGGAGACGCCCACGCGCTCGCGCGTGGACGCGGACAGCGCGGCCGACACGAGCGCTTGCTGCTGGCGCGTGTGCAGCGCGTGGATGCCCGACGCCGGCGCGGCCGCGCCGGGGCGCCCCGCGTAGAAGAGCTGATGGTGCTCGCCGAGCGGCTCCTGGAGCCGATGGCGGATCTGATACCAGGCGCCCTGGTTTTGCGGTTCTTCCTGACACCACACGATCTCACGCGCATTGCGGTAACGGGCGATGACCCGAGCATACTCTTCGATCGGGAACGGATACAGCTCCTCGATGCGCACGATCGCCACGCCGCCGATATTCTCGTTGCGCCGGAATTCCGCGAGATCGAAGTACACCTTGCCGCTGCAGAAGACGACGCGCTTCACGCTGTTGTCGGGGATCGGCTCCACCTCGTCGATGATGGGCCGGAACCGCCCCTCGGAGAGCTCGGCCAGCGTGGAGACGGACAGCCGGTGGCGCAGCAGGCTCTTCGGCGTCATCACGATGAGGGGCTTGCGTAGCGAGCGCAGCATCTGTCGCCGCAGCAGGTGGAACATCTGCGCGGGCGTCGACGGCACGACCACCTGCATGTTGTGCTCAGCGCAGAGCTGCAGGAAGCGCTCGAGGCGCGCTGAGGAGTGCTCGGGGCCCTGACCCTCGTAGCCGTGCGGCAGGAACAGCGTGAGACCGGAGAGCCGGCCCCACTTCGCCTCGCCGGAGCTGATGAACTGGTCGATCACCACCTGGGCGCCGTTCGCGAAATCGCCGAACTGCGCCTCCCAGATCACGAGCGTGGTCGGCGACGTGGTGCTGTAGCCGTACTCGAAGCCGAGCACGGCCTCCTCGGAGAGCAGCGAGTCGGCCACCATGAAGGCGCGCGGATCGGGCACCACCTTCGACAGCGGCACGTACGTCTCGCCCGTGTTCTGGTCCATGAGCGCCGCATGGCGATGGAAGAACGTGCCGCGGCGCGTGTCCTGCCCCACGAGGCGCACGTGGAACTTGTCGGCGAGCAGCGACGCGTACGCGAGGTGCTCGGCGAAGCCCCAGTCGAGGCTCATCTCGCCCGCGGCCATCGCGCGGCGATCTTCCACGATCTTCTGCACGCGCGGATGCAGCTTGAAGTGCTTGGGCACGTCGGTGACGATGGTCGCGAGCCGCTGAATCTCCTTGGCGGGCACCGCCGTGTCCACGGCGTCCAGGAGCGAAGCCGCGTGATAGCGGCTCCAATCCACCGTGTACTGATTGCCGATCATGCCGAGCGCCGCCTCGTTGGGGTTGCGACCCTCGTCCAGGGCACGGCGGTACTCGTCCGCCATCTGCTCCACCTGCTCCGTCGTGACCACGCCCGCTTCGGTCAACTGGCGCGCATAGATCGTGCGCACGCTCGGATGCTGGCGGATGGTGCGGTACATGACCGGCTGAGTGGCCGCGGGCTCGTCGGCCTCGTTGTGTCCGAGCCGCCGGTAGCAGACGAGATCGATCACCACGTCCTTGTGGAACACCTGCCGGTAGCGCAGCGCGAGGCGGATGGCCGCCACGGCCGCCTCCGGGTCGTCGCCGTTCACGTGGAAGACCGGCGCCTCCACCATCTTCGCGATGTCGGTGCAGTACGGCGTCGAGCGCATGTCGCGCAGGTCGCTCGTGGTGAAGCCGATCTGGTTGTTGATGACGATGTGGATCGTGCCGCCCGTGTAGAACGCCCGCGTCTGCGAGAGCTGGAACGTCTCCGCCACCACGCCCTGCCCGGAGAACGCGGCGTCGCCGTGGATCAGCACGGGCAGCACGCGGTCGCCCGCCTCGTCGCCGCGCCGATCCTGGCGGGCGCGCACCGATCCCTCGACCACCGGGTTGACGATCTCGAGGTGCGACGGGTTGAACGCGAGCGCGATGTGCACGTTGCCGCCCGGCGTGCGGACGTCGGCCGAGAAGCCCATGTGATACTTGACGTCGCCCGACCCCTTGAGCGTGGCGAGGTCGTACGCGCCCTCGAACTCCGAGAAGAGATCCCGCGGCGACTTGCCGAGCACGTTCACGAGCACGTTGAGCCGCCCGCGATGCGCCATGCCGATCACGAGCTCCTGCACGCCCTGCTCGCCCGCGCGCTGGATGAGATCGTCGAGGATCGGGATCAGCGTCTCGCCGCCTTCGAGCGAGAAGCGCTTCTGACCGACGTAGCGGGTGTTGAGGTAACGCTCGATGCCTTCCGCCCGCGTGAGGCTCGCGAGGATGGCGCGCTGCTCGTCCGGCGAGAACGTCCACCGCGTGCGCGCCGCCTCGAAATTCTCACGCAGCCAGAGCCGCTCCCGAGCGCGCGAGATGTGCGCGAACTCGGCGGCGAGCTTCCCACAGTAGATCTTCTTGAGCAGCGCCAGGATGTCGCGCAGCTTCATCCGGGCGTTGCCCGTGCCGGCGAGGCCGCCCGTGTAGAACTCCTTGTCGAGATCGGCCTCCTCGATGCCGAGGAAGTCGAGCTTGAGCACCGTGGGCGTGTGCCGCTCCCAGAGGCCCAAGGGGTCGAGATCCGCGATCTGATGGCCGCGGAGGCTGTAGACCTGGATGAGCCGCGAGACGGCGGCCTGCTTCTCGCTCGCGACTTCCGCGAGGGGCTCCTGGACCAGGGGCAGCCCGAGGGCCGGCGTGGCCTTGAGCCTCTGCTCGAGCTCCCGCACCACGGGGCGATGCGCCACCTCGTTCGCGCCGCCGCCGAGCGCGGCGAAGTAGGCGCGCCATTCCGGGCTCACCGCGCTCGGATCGGCCAGGAAGCGCTCGTACAAGTCCTCGAGATAGGCCGCGTTCGCGCCCTGGAGCAGCGAAGTCTCGTACTGCCGATCGATGGGTTTATTCATCAGCGCCGACTACGGCGAGCCGCAAACAGCCGCGCGGCTTCGAAGCGCCGTAGTCGAAGGCGGGCAGTGTAGCCAAACGCCCGCCAAGATCAAACGCGGCAACTCACGGCAGCGACTGCAGCAGCCACCATTCGTAAGCGACGAGCGCCAGATAGCCGGCCAGGCACCAATGAATCACGGCGCTCACGCGCACGAGGTTGAAAACCGTGGCGCGGGCGAGGGCCACGAGCACGATCACGCCCGCTCCCGTGAACGCCATCTTCACGGCCGCGAACAGGGCCGGGTAATCGCGCAGGACGTAGGCCATGACGGGATTCGCCTCGTACGCCCCGCCCGCGAGCAGCGTCACCGTGAGAAAGGCGTCCACCACGCTGAGCGCCACGATGGCCAGCGCCAGGAACAGCAGATGCGGCTCGTGCCAGTCGACGTGCAGCTGCCCGTCCCCGGCCCGCCGGCCGCCCCGCCGGCGCGGCGTGAGGCCGCCGCGCACGAAGCTCCAGAGGAGCCTCTGCCGGCGATCGTAGCCCCTCCGGCGCTCGGGGATGACCACGCCTTGCTCGATCCGGAGGTGGACCAGACCGGGCTCTCCCTGCCCCCGGGCACGCCGGGCGCTCGCTTCCATCGTGCTCGCCATCATTGCCCTGCTTCCAATGACGCCGCGGGCGATGCAAGAACCAGGCCGACCGCTGCGGCGCCGCCGTGTGACGCGTGTCACGCGCCGGCAGCGCGCAGGAAACGTAAAGAAACTCGACTGCGGCGGACCCTCATTCCGAGGCCGTGACCTGCTGCAGATAGGCGATCAGGTCCGCCCGGTCCGCGGGCTTCTGGTAGCCCGTGAAGGCCATCGTCGTGCCCGGCACGAAGCCGAGCGGATCGGCGAGCCAGCGCTCGAGCGCCTCCGGCGTCCACACGAGCCCCGACGACTCGAGCGCGTCGGAATAGTCGAACCCGGGGGCCGTGGCCGCAGGGCGGCCGAACACGCCGTGCAGGTTCGGCCCGACGTTGTGCGGCTCGCCGGCGCCGAACGTGTGGCAGGCGGCGCAGGCGAGCGCCAAACGCTCGCCGCGCTCGAGATCGGGGCCGCCGCTCGCCGCAGCCGGGTCGGCCGCGCCCTCGTCGGCCGGCTGCCGCGGGCCGCAGCCCGCGACGAGCACCGCCGCGACGCAGGCCCAGCAGCCCGCGCGGAACGCCGACATAATCCTGTTCCGGTTCAGAGTGTTACCCATCGTTTCTCGAAGCTATAAGAGAACGCGCCTCCTTATCTATTGCGGAAGGCGACGTCGTGCGCTCACCACGTCCACTGCAGCCGGGCGTGCAGCGCGACGTCCGGCGCGGTGCTGACCGCGACGTCCTCGACGATGGCCACCTCCAGGAGCCCGCGTCGGCCAACGCGGGCGAACGCGCCGAACGTGGCGAGCCAGGCGCTCTCCCCGATTTCCTCGAGCGGCGAATCGTACAGCGCGCCGTGGACGTCGAGCTGCGCCTTGAGACCGAAGCGGGGCCAGACCTGCCAGCCGCCGCCCACGAGGCCGACATAGGCGGTCCGTTCCGCATCGAACGCGATGCGCTCGGGCTCGCCCAGCGCGAGCGCGCCCACGCCCCAGAAATACCCGAACGGTCGGCCGGCGACCGTCGACGCCGCAGATCGAAAAAGCGTCAGCGACCAGTCCGTGGAGCCGCTGCCCGCGAGCAGCGACTCCTCGCCGGTGGCGAGCTTGACCGTGGCCCGCACCGTATAGCCCTCGCCCGCGCCGATGCGCCGCGCGACCCCGAGCTGCGCGTCGCCCCATCCTCCATCGCGACGATCCAGCCAAAAGAACGGGCCGGCGCCGTTCGCGAGCGCGAACAGCAGCGCATCCTCCTCGCGGAGATTGCGGCCGCCGTCGGGCAGCCCGAAGGCGGCGTGCCAGGCGTCGATCGGGTCGTCCAACACGCCGCCCGATTGCCGCACATAGGGTGCCTCCACGGCCACGCTCCAGCGCGAGCCGACGGGCACCTCGAGCCTCACGCCCGCGCGCCAGGTTTCGCCGTCGAGGACGAGCCACTCCGCGCCGCGCGAAGACAGCCGATAGTGGTTGGCCGCATCGCTCGTGAACGCGAGCGTGGTGCGCTCCGGAACGCCGCCCCAGGTGGGCAGCCCGAACACGGCCGTCAAAGGGTTCAAGTTGCGGATTGCGAACGGCTCCGCCTCCTGCGCCTGCGCGCAGCAGGCCGCCGCGCTCGCGACGAGCGCCGCCCATGTCCTGCACCGCCGGAGCCGGCCGCAGGTCTCCCGCAGCAGCGGCCGGCGCCCACCCGCCCGAGCCGCCGCGTTCCAATCGCTCGGCATTCGCTGCTGTTCCGAGACAGGGGGCGCATTGTAGCGGAGCGGCCGCGGCGGTTCGTCTTTGCCGGGCTCAGGCGGTACCATCTACACCCCTTCGCGGGCCCGCCGCCCTCGGAACAGCCGAACGATGACGATGCGCAGCGCCATACGCTTGAGCCTGGTCCTCCTGACGGTCGCCGCCTGCTTCGGCTGCGAGCAGGGGCGCAAGGCACCGCCGAAGACCAACGTGCAAGTCGTGCACGCCGCGCCCAGCGCGCCGGCCATCGAGTTCTACCGCGAGCAGCGCCTCGCCGTGTCGCAGGCGCTGGAGTACGGCGCGGCCTCGGGCGTGCTCAGTTTCGACGAGGACACCTACGACTTCCACGCGCAGACGGTGCCGCCCGGCCAGGCGCCCGTCCGGCAGTCGTTCTCGAAAGCGGTGGCGGCGGGCACGGACTACACGTTCGTCCTCGCCGAGGTGGGCGGGGTGATCGCGCCGATCATCCTGGAGACGCCGCATCCCGAGGGCAGCGACGCACAGCTGCTGGCCGTGCACGCGGGGCCCGCCCAAGGGCCGGTGGACGTCTTCGTCGAGCCGGCCGGCGCGGATCTCGCGACGGCCACGCCGCTCGGGACGCTCGCGTTCACCCAGAGCACCGCGCCGATGACGCGCGCGGGGGGCGAGTACGTCGTCACGCTCACGGAGCCCGGCAATCCTGCCAACGTGCTGTTCCAGTCCAACACGGCCGTGCTCGCGGGCGGCGCCACCACCCTGCTCGTGATCGTGGACGCCGCCAATCAAGGCACCGACACGCGTCGCGTGCTGCTCGTGCGGGACGGATCGACGCCCCTCCTCGACCAGAACGCCACGTCGGCCATTCGCGTGGTGAACGCGGTCAGCGACGGCGCCGCGCGGGACGTGACGGCGGGCGGCCAGCCCTTGCTCGCGGCCGTGCCG
This sequence comes from Gammaproteobacteria bacterium, assembly GCA_036563665.1. Taxonomy (GTDB): domain Bacteria; phylum Pseudomonadota; class Gammaproteobacteria; order Steroidobacterales; family Rariloculaceae; genus FEN-1219. The sequence goes on along the minus strand of DATCLY010000005.1, from coordinate 73,721 downwards.
TTCGGCGCGGCGTCCCCGTACGTGACCATAGCGCCGGGGAGCAACGAATTCGGCGTCACCCCGGCCGGCAACCCCGGCGCGGTAGAGACGACGCTCGCCATCACCGCCGCCGCGGGCCGCTCTTACACGGCGGTCGTGGCCGGCGTGCCCGAGGCGGGGTCGGTGAAGATGGTGGCCGTGGTCGACGATCGCCGGCCGGTGGCGGACCGCGCCAAGATCGCGCTCGTGAACGGCGCGAGCCAGTTCTCGCTCCTGCAGTTCTACGTGCTCGACGTCGGCGGCGATCCGACCGTGCGTTTGCCCGATACGGCCCTGGCCGCACCCGGCGCCACGCAGTACGTCGAGCGCGTGGCCGGCACGTACGAGATCCTGCTGTTCAACCAGGACGGCGTGACGGTCAGCGAGCGGGTGCCGATCACGGTGGCGAACGGGGGTGTCTACACCGTGCTCGCTACGAACGGCCCCGACGCCTCCACGGCCAACGTGGTGCTGCTCGAGGGCTTCTGACGCCGAGCGGCTACGCGCGCGGCGAGCGCGAGGAACGAACCGATGCAAGACGACAAGCGCGACGAGCGCGACGCTGTGAAGGCGAACACCGGCGCGACGACCCCGCCCGACGACGAGGAGGACGAGGGCCCGCGCGAGTACGCGTCGCCCGCCTGCTATCTGCACGAGCTACAGGACGACTACGGCCTGCACGCGCACGACCACCCGCAGGAAGACGAAGACGCAAAGGACTAGCAGCGCGCGACAGCAAGCGCGATCCCGCAAAAGGCCTGTGGGGGCGGCTTTCGAGCGCGATCTTCGCGCACAAACCCGCGACGAGGTGTCAGGCCCGTCCATGCAGACCCCCTTCCAGGACGCTCGCGCGCAGGATACGCGCGCGCGAGGCTACAGGGACGTATTCACGCCGTTCCTGGAAGGGGATCTGCATGGACGGGCCCCTGCGGCAACGCCCGAGCCCGCGATCTGCGGCGCAGCAGCCGCGATTCGCTCACCAGTACCAGATGCGGTCGTAGCGATCGAGCAGCGGTGCGACGTCGGCTCGGTCGAGCCACTCCACGCCCTCGATGCAGCGCTCCCGGGCGAGCCCCCGCTCCGCCGCGTCCTCGCGCGCGGCGAACACGGCGCCGCCCGCGGCCATGAGCTGCTCGAGATCCGCCGCGAGCCGCGGCGGCTGCGTTTGCCGCTCGCCGCCGAACGACAAGCCGCTCGCGTCCTGATCGCGGGCGAGATAATTCACGGCGTTTCCCACGAGCAGCACGTCGACGCCAGCGCCCGCGCCCTGGATGGAGCGGCAGAGCCAGATCACGGGGTCGTCCTGCTCCTCGAGCGTGGCACGGTAGGCCGTCTCCACGATGTTCAGCACTTTCACTTTCATGGGCGGTCGCCTACTTGGTGGGGATCACGAGCGTGTTGTCGGAAGCGAGCGTCATCTTCCAGAAATCCGCCGGGCCGCCGCGGCTCGTGCCGGGGATCGCTTCGTTGACGCCGCGCTCGTCCACGCACAACCCGCAGTTCACCCAGCGCAGCTGGGTGCCCTGCTCCGCGGCCTTCGCCATCAGCGCCGCGATCCACTTGCGCGGCAGCGGATGGTTCTCTTCCTCGGCGTTGCGCCCATGGAGCGCGTTCGCGTGCGCGGTCTGCTTCGCGAACGCGAGGCTCACGGCGCCTTCGTAGGCGAAGACGTTCACGTCGTGACCGCGCCGCACCGCGGCGTCGATGAGCCTCATCGCCGTCGTGCTGCGCGCGTTCTCGAACGGGCCGTCCATGAGGAGGAACGTGAGGGTGGTCTTGGCGGTCATGCGGCTTCTCCGACCTCAATGCCAGATCGCGCGTGCGCCGGCGGCGAGCTCGTCGATGACGCGATCGATGGGAGCGGCGCGCACTGCGGGCGCGAGCGACGCCGCGTCGATGCCCCGCTCGCGCAGCGAGAAGTCGTCGGCCACGATCTCGACGCCGGCGGCGGCCGCCGCCTCGAGACCCGGCGCCGCCGCCCCGCGCCGCGCGGGCAGCACGCCGTTCTGTACGAGGAACAGCGTCACTTGGTGATCCAGCGACGCGAGCTGCGCGGCCAGGCCGTAGAAGCGCTCGACGCCGCGGTTGTCGAACGGATCGTTCGACTCGATCAGCAGATACTTCTTCATGATCTCCGCGTGCTCCCTGGTGCGGGGCGTGTGCAAGCCCGGAAGTTAGCTCCCGGTCCGCGGAGAGACAAACGAAATTATTCGACGCCGACTATCGATCGAGCCGATACGAGGAGTCCATCGCGGCACGCAGCACCGGCCAATCGACGTTGCCGCCGCTCAAGATCACGGCCACGCGCTCGTCGCGCGCAGGCCGCTCCTGGAGCACGGCGGCGAGCGCGAGCGCGCCCGCACCTTCCGCCACGTTGTGCGTGGCGACGTAGTAGCTGCACATCGCGCGGCGAATCGCGTCCTCGCCGATCGCGAGCACGCGTTCCACGCGCGTCAGGATCACGCCGAGGGCTTCGTCGTTCGGCTTGCGGCAGGCCACGCCGTCCGCGACCGTGTCGGCGACCGGCGCCTCCGCCGCCGCGCGCGCCGCGAACGACCGTGCGTAGGCCGGCGCCGAGTCGGCCACCACGCCCACGATGCGCGTGCGCAAGCCGAGCGCGTCCCGGGCGGCGGCCACGCCGCAGATGCCGGAGCCGAGCCCGATGGGCACGTACACGCGGTCGAGATCCGGATGCTCGTGGAAGAGCTCCCAAGCGTAGGTGGCGACGCCGACCACGAGGCGCCGGTCGAATGCCGGCACGAAATGCAGGCCGTCGCGCTCGGCGAGCAGCAACGCGTGCTCGAGCGCTTCCTGGAAATCCTTCCCGTGCTCGATGACGCGCGCGCCGAACGCGCGCATGGCGGCGTTCTTCTCGGCGCTGTTGCCGTGCGGCACGACCACGGTCGCCGCGAGCCCCGCCTTCGCGGCGGCCAGCGCCACGCTCTGGCCGTGGTTGCCGCGCGTGCCCGTGACCACGCCTCGCACGGCGGGCTCGCGCTCGCGCAGCTCGCTCATGTACACGAGCCCGCCGCGAATCTTGAACGCGCCGATGGGCGTGTGGTTCTCGTGCTTCACCCACACCTCGCAGCCCGCGAGCGCGTTGAGCTGCGGCCAGCTGATGCACGGCGTCGGCGGCACCACCGGCCGAATGCGCTCGGCGGCGCGCTCGATCTCCTCGCGTGCGACGTAGGGACGCGCGCTCACGAGGCGCCCCGCGATGCCGAGAGCGGCGCGCCCGCGCGGACCTGCGCCTCGAGCGGCCCGGGCGCGTCGGCGCGCGGTGCCACGAGCATGGGCAGGTAGATCACGAGAAACACGGCGAAACCGAGCGCCCACAGCGTGGCAGCGCCGCCGAGGACGGCGAGCAGATGCTGCGGCAGCGCGACCGGGCCGAACACGCGGAGCAGCGCGCCCGCGATCACGAGCAGATACGCCGCCGTGATCGCCGGCGCGACGACGAGCGGCCGGCCCGTGTGGCCGAGCGCCACCCGCGACATCACGCCGAGGATCATGGTGCCGAACGCACCCGCGGTCTGCGCGTGCAGCCAGTTGGCCGCCCAGGCGGCGCCCGCCAGCATCCAGACCGCCTTCAAGGCGAGCGCGAGCGCGAGCCAGCCGTAGCCGACGTGCAGAATCCACACGATCGGCATGCCGAGCGCGCGGTGCCCGTGCCAGCGCGCGAGCCGCGCGGCCAGCAGCGCCGCCGCGACGGCGGCGGCGACGGCGGCCGCCGCGCCGTCGGGCCGCCACGCGTCCACGACGAGGACAGCGACGAGCGCTGCGAGCGATGCGCGGTCCAGCCACGGCCGCGCCGGAATCTCGCACGGGATGCCCGCCCGCACGAGCGCGTTACGCGTGAAGAGCGGCACGATGCGCCCGCCGATCACGCCCACCATGAGCAGCACGACGTTGGCCGCGAGCCGCAGCGGATCGAACGGCGGCGCGGACGACCAGCCGAGGTGCGCGGCGGCGTAGACGAGGTCCGCCGCCGTGAGCAGCGCGAGCAGCGCGAGGAACGGGTAGTTGCGCGCGTTGCGGGTGCGTAGGAGCGCCGCGCCCACGGCGAGCCCGAGCGCGGGGAAGAATGCCGCGTCGAGGAGCACGAGCGGCGTACGGTCGAGGCCGAGCCACGGCAGCATGACGAGGCGGCCCACGAGCCACAGGCCCGCGAGCGCCGCGAGCCTCGCGCCCCGCACGGGCTCGGTGCTCGTCCAGGTGGGCACGGCCGTGAGCAGGAAGCCCGCGATCGCCGCCGCGACGAAGCCGAACAGCATCTCGTGGCCGTGCCAGCGGCCCACGGGCGGTGCCTGCGCGGGCCACGCGCCGAGCAGCAGCGCCGCGCCGAGCGCAACCATGGCCGCCACGGCGGCCGCCGACGCCAGCGTGAAGAACGGCCGGAAGCCGTACGACCAGAACGGCGCGCCGCCCGCGGCGCGCAAGGCCGATGCCGTCGTCCGCGCTGTCATCCTCGTGCCCTGCGTCGCAACCACCCGACTCACGCTAAAGGACGCACGACAACGAGCGCAATGCCGGTAATCCGCAGCGCAATCTTTCGGACGCCGTCACGGCGAGGCGTCCGCACGTCCTCGGGACGACGTGTCTCGCGGAATCTCGCGACGAGGTGTCAGGCCCGTGCCCCGATCTTCAATGCGGGCGGGCGAAGAGAAGAATCGCGGCTGGAAAGCCGCTCCCACCGTGGGGAGCGACCTTTCCAGCCGCGGTGACGCGGCCGGCGTCAGTGCGCCGCGTGCTGGAGGCGCTGCACCGCCTCGAGCGACTTCTGCACGTTCTCGACGGGCGACAGACCGCCGATCGTGGCCGCGACCTTGCCGTCCGGCGTGACGATGAACGTCGTGCGCTCGGCGAAGCCGTGGTTGATGTCCTGGCCGCGCGTGTCCTTCATGCCCGGGCGGCCCTCGCGCACTTCGAGCTGATAGGACCGGGCGATCTCGCCCGACTCGTCCGAGGCGACGGGCAACTTACCGGCGCAGTACTCGGGATCCGCGGAGAAATCGTTCAGCCGCTCGATGCTGTCGAGCGACACGCCGATCACGCTCGCGCCCGCGGCCTTGAACGCATCCATGTTCGTGGCGAACTCGTGCGCCTGGATGTTGCAGCCTTGCGTGTAGGCCGAAGGATAGAAGTACACGACCACCGGCCCTTCCTCGAGCGCCTCCCGCAGCGAGAAGTTGAACTCCTTGCCGGCGAGCGAGGCACGTGCCTCGAACAGCGGCGCCGTATCCCCCGGCTCCAGCGCGCCGAACGCCGGAAGCGCGATGGCGGTGGTGCCCATCAGACCCAGTAAGAGCTTCTTCATAGGTTTCTTGCCCGTCTTGGTTGCTCGGCAACGCGCCGATGGAGCCCCATCGTGTCCCGCGGGGGACGGGAGCGCAAGCCCCGCCTTGGCCCCCGGGAACGGGGGCCTGCCGAGCCGCGTCGCCGCCCCGGCCGGGCGGCCGAACGGGCCAGACCCGCGACGGCGCTAGGACGCGGCCGCCCGCCGCTCGCCGGCCGGGGCCCCGACCACGCCGGCGCGGTGGAGGAAGTCCCCGAACCCCTCCTCCGGCAGCCTGCCGCGCGCGTAATCCGCGAAGAGCTCGTCCAGGATTGCGAGGATCTCGCCTTCGGCGAGGTTCTGGCGCACGAGCTCGTTCAGCCGCTCGCCGGTGCGCCCGCCTCCGAGGAACAGGTTGTAGCGGCCGGGGGCCTTGCCCACCAGCGCGATCTCGGCCACATAGGGCCGCGCGCAGCCGTTCGGGCAGCCCGTCACCCGCAGCAGGATCTCCTCGTCCTCGAGCCCGTGCTTCTCGAGCAGCGCCACCACCTTGGCCGCGATCTCGGGCAGATAGCGCTCGGACTCCGCCATGGCGAGACCGCAGCTCGGCAGCGCCACGCACGACATCGCATCCCGCTCGAGCGGCGCCACGCCCGTGAAGGCGTCGAGACCGTGCTCGGCCACGAGACGCTCGATGTCGGCGCGGCGCTCCGGAGGCACGTTGGCGACGATGAGATTCTGGTTCGGCGTGATGCGGAAATCGCCCTCGTGCACGGCCGCGATCGCGTTCAAGCCCGTGCGGAAGCGCCGCTCGCCGTCGTCGCGGATCCGGCCGCCGGGAATGCGCAGCGTCAGATGCTCGCGGCCGTCCTCGCCCGTCACCCAGCCGAAGCGATCGCCCGTGTGCGTGAAGCGCACGGGCACGGCCGGCTCGAGCGAGAACCCGAGCCGCCGCTCGAGCTCGCCCCTGAACCAGTCGATGCCGCGGTCGTCGATCGTGTACTTGAGCCGCGCGTGGCTGCGATCGCTGCGGTCGCCGAAGTCGCGCTGCACGCCCACGACGTGCTCCGCGACGGCTATAACCTGCTCGGGCCGGCAGAAGCCGATGGTCTCGGCGAGCCGCGGATAGGTGCGCGGATTACCGTGCGTCATCCCCATGCCGCCGCCCACCGCCACGTTGAACCCGACGAGCTCGCCGTCGCGCGCGACGGCGATGAACGCGAGATCGTTGGCGTAGATGTCGACGTCGTTGCTCGGCGGCAGCGCGAAGCCGATCTTGAACTTGCGCGGCATGTACGTAGCGCCGTAGATCGGCTCCTCGCCGCCCGCCGGTATCTCCGTCTTCTCGCCGTCCAGCCACACCTCGTGATAGGCGCGCGTGGCAGGCAGCAGATGGCGGTTCACGCGCTGGGCATGCGCGTACACCTCGCGGTGCAGCTTCGACTGCTCGGGCAGCGCGGTGCACACCACGGTGCGGTTCACGTCGCCGCAGGCCGCGATGGTGGTGAGGAGACAGTCGTTGATGGCGCGGATGGTGCGCTTCAGGTTGCGCTTCAGCACGCCGTGGAGCTGGATCGACTGGCGCGTGGTGAGCCGCATGGCGGCGCCGGCGTGCTCCGCGGCGAGCGCGTCCACGGCGAGCCACTGGGCGGGCGTGAGCACGCCGCCCGGGATGCGGATGCGCACCATGAAGTTGTAGGCGGGCTCGAGCTTCTGCGCGGCCCGTTCGGCGCGCAGGTCCCGATCGTCCTGCTGGTAGACGCCGTGGAATTTGATGATCCGCACGTCGTCGTGGCCGAGCGCCCCGGTCACGGGATCCGCGAGGCTCTGCTCCAGCGTGCCGCGCAGGAAGCGGCTGCGCTCCTTGATGCCCTCCACGGGCGAAGGCGCCTTGTCCGTCATCGCTCCCGTCTCCCTCAATACACGTCGCGCTGGTAGCGGCCGGCCGTCTTCAGGCCGTGGAGGTACTCCTCGGCGCGCTCCGCGGAGCCGCCGCTCGCGCGCTGCACCGCCGCCACTAGGGCGGCGTGCACGGCCGGGGCCATGCCCTCGGCGTCGCCGCACACGTACACGTGCGCGCCGCGCTCGAGCCAGTCGTAGAGCTCCGCCGCGCGCTCGCCGATGCAATGCTGCACGTAGCGCTTCTCGGGCCCGTCGCGCGAGAACGCCACGTCGATCCGCGTGAGCGCTCCGTCCGCGAGCCAGCGCTGCCATTCCACCTGGTAGAGGAAATCGTCACGCATGGTGCGGTCGCCGTAGATGAGCCAGTGGCCGCCGCTCGCGCCGTGCAGCGTGCGCTGCTGCAGGAAGGCGCGATACGGCGCGACGCCCGTGCCGGCGCCGATCATGATCATCGGCACGCTGCCGTCGCGCGGCGGCCGGAAGCGGTCGTTCGGCTCCACGTACACCGGCACCTCGCGGCGCGCGTCGGCGAGGAACGCCGACGCGGCGCCGAAGTGCAGGCGCCCGAAGCGCTCGTAGCGGATCACGCTCACGCAGAGATGCGCCTCATCCGGGTTCGCCTCGAGCGACGAGGCCACCGAGTAGAGGCGCGGCGTGAGCCCGCGCAGCGCGCGCACGAGCTCCTGCGCCGAGAGCCGCGGCCGCCGCTCGGCGAACAGGTCGATCACCTGGCGCGTCGCGAGATACTCTCGCAGCGCGTCCGCGTCCGCGAGCAGCCGCGCGAGATCCTCGTCGCCCGCGAGCTCTGCGCACGCCTGCACCGTGGCGCGTGTGAGCTTCGTGATCTCGAGGCGGGTGGCGAGCGCCCGACGCAGCGTCATCGGCTCGCCGCGCACCTCCACCTGCGCGTCGCCGTCGAGCCCCGTGCATTCGAGCAGGGCGGTGATCAGCGCCGGCGGGTTCTCGGGCCACACGCCGATGGCGTCGCCGGGCTCGTAGACGAGGCCGGATCCTTCGAGCGAGAGCTCCAGATGGCGCACGTCCTTGCTCGACCCGCGGCCCGTGATCTTCTGGTTCACGGCCACGGGCGCGGCGAACGGCGCATCGCGCGTGTGGCGCGACGCCGCGGGCCGCGGCGCGCGATCGTTCGCCACGACCAGCGTCGGCGCGGGACGGGCTTCCTTCGCGGCCGTCTCCACCAGCCCCGCGCGCCATTCCGCCGCCGGGCCTTCGAAGTCCACGTCGCAATCGACGCGCGGATGCACGCGCTTCGCGCCGAGCGCCTCGAGCCGCGCGTCCCATTCGCGGCCGAAGCCGCAGAACTCCTCGTAGCTCGAATCGCCGAGCGCGAGCACCGAGAAACGCAGCTGCTCGAGCCGCGGCGCGCGCTCGCCGAGCCAGTAGTCGAAGAACGCCTCGGTGCCTTCGGGCGGATCGCCCAAGCCGTGCGTGGCGAGCACGAACGCCACCTGCCGCGCGCGCCGCAGCGCCTTCGGGTCGTAGTCGCGCAGGTCCTTGACCTCCGCCGAAAGCCCGGCCTGCGTGAGCTGCTCCCCCAACGCCTGCGCCACCCGGCGGCTGTTGCCGGTCTCGGTGCCGTAGAGCACGAGCCAGCGCCCCGCGTCCGCCGCGGCGGCGGGCGTCGCAGGCGCGGCGCGCGGCGCGTCGCCCGACCGCGCCGCGGCGAGCCCGGCGAGATACCCGCTGGCCCAGAGCAGCTCGTCGCGGCCGAGCGGCGCCGCGAGCGCTTCGAGCGCTTCGATCGTACGGGGCGAAACGACCCCCTCGGGGTTCGTGAGAACGGCCGACATGCGTGACTCCGTGCGAGGCGGCCAGTATGGAAAGCGCGGCGGCTCACGCACAAACGATAAAATCCGGCGGCACGCATCGGCGTCACCGATAGGTTGCGAGCATCGGCGGCGCCGATGCGTGCTGCCGAAATATTTCGTTTGCCCAGCGCGCGCCGGCGCTCTAGCGTTCGCGGTATGCCGGCCGCGCAGACCAACCAAACCTCCGATTGGCGCACCGTTCAGGCCTGGCGCAAGGCGGAACGCACTCGACTCCTCGCCGCGCGACTGGCCCTGCCCAGGGCTGAGCGGCGGCGGCTCGCGTCACTCGTCACGGAGCACCTCACGCACGCGATGCCGCCGCTGCGCGGCCGGCGGCTTGGTTTCTATTGGCCCATCCAGGGCGAGCTCGATCTCGTCCGCGTGGTGCGCTCGGCGCTCTCCGAGCTCGAGGCCGCCGCGTTGCCCGTGGTGGTGGAGCGCAACCGGCCGCTCGAGTTCTGGCGCTGGACGGCGCGCACCGAGCTCTGCAGCCGCGGCCTGTGGAACATCCCCTCGCCCGCCGAGCGGATCCCCGTCGTGCCCGACGTGCTGCTCGTGCCGCTGCTCGGCTTCGATAACGAGGGGTACCGCCTGGGCTACGGCGGCGGCTACTATGACCGCACGCTCGCCGCCATGGACCCGAAACCCTTCACCATCGGCGTGGGCCTCGAGCTCGGTCGGCTCGAGACGATCCATCCGCAACCGCACGACATCCCGATGGACGCGATCGTCACCGAGTCGAGCCACGTCGTGCTGCGCCCCGCCTGATCCAGGCCGCCGAGGAGCTCTCTCACCCAATTTGCCGCCGTCGCACGCGGTCGCTACCGTACCGCTCGGAACCCACGACGGCTTTCTCGCGATGGACACCGAGCTCGTCCGCACTTTTTTGTCCGTGGTGGCCGCCGGCAACTTCGTCAAGGCGGCGGAGCGGCTGTTCGTCACCCAATCGACGGTGAGCGCCCGCATCCAGTCCCTCGAGCAGGAGCTCGGCTGCCAGCTCTTCGTCCGCAACAAGGCGGGCACCACGCTCACGCCGGCCGGCCGGCAGTTCCAGAAGTACGCCACGAGCCTCATGCGCACCGTGGAGCGCGCGCGGCAGGAGCTCGGTGTAACCAAGGGTTTTCGAGCATCGCTCACGCTCGGCGGACGGATCGGCATCTGGGAGGGCCTGCTGCTCCGGGTGCTGCCGGCCATTCGCGCGGCGGCGCCGGACGTGGCCGTGCGGGCAGAGATCGGCTTCGAGGAGGATCTGATGCTCGGCCTCGTGGAGGGGCGAGTGGACATCGCGGTGATGTACACGCCGCAGAGCCGGCCGGGGCTCGCGGTGGAGGCGTTGCTCGAGGAGGAGCTCGTGCTCGTCGCCACGGACGCGGAGGCCGAGCACCCCGGCACCGACTATGTCTACGTGGATTGGGGGCCCGAGTTCTACGCCAAGCACAACGCGAGCTTCCCGGAATTCACCGGGCCCGGGTTGAGCACGAACGTGGGATGGCTCGGGCTGCAGCACATCCTGCAGACCGGCGGCGCGGGCTATTTCCCGCGCCGCCTCGTGGCCGACGCCCTCGCGAGCGGCCGACTCACCGCCATCCCCGGCGCGCCGGTATTCCACCTCCCCGTGTATCTCGTCTATCCGCTGGAGCGCGACCCCGCGGTGTTCGACCCCGCCCTGGCCGTGATCCGGGGCTTGCGCGAGTGAACCGCTTCACGATCCCGTTGCCTAATGGTTTGACTTGACTCTGCCAGTGGGCCACCATCGAGCCATGCACACGTCTGCGGTCTTCCGTCGATATCTGCGTCACGCAGGCGCAATCCTCGCAGGCTCACGGCCCCGGGCCTGGTAGCCGCACGCGCCCCAGGACCCGGGGGCCCCTCGAAACAAACCCGTCAGTCGTTTTCATAAGCCCGCCCTGGGTGCGGACCAGTCGTCGTGCCGGTGCCGGCAGAGGCGCTCCCCTTTGTGGGGCGCGCCGACCTCGTAAGGAGGAGGGAGACATGAAGGACATGAACGTTGCCCCGCGGCAGCCCACGAAGCCGCCGTTGATCATCGACCAGGGGCACTACGAGCGCCTCGTCGCGCTGGCGAACCGCGCGATGAAGGAGACGCCCGAGCTCGCGGCCAACCTGCTCGAGGAAGTCGAGCGGGCCGATCTGCGGCCGTCGCACCTCATGCCGCCGGAGGTCGTGACCATCAACTCGATCGTCACATTCCGCGACGAGGACAGCGGCCGCGAAGAGACGGTGCAGGTGGTGCTGCCGCAGGACGCGAACATCGATGCGCGCCGCGTGTCGGTGCTCACGCCCGTGGGCGCGGCCCTGCTCGGCCTGACGCAGGGTCAGACGATCGACTGGGAGGTGCTGCCCGGCCGCGTCCGCCGCATTACAGTAGTGAACGTGGAGCAGCCGCCGAAGGACGGCGCAAGGGCCGAGCACTGATCGCGGGGACGGGAGAGCTGGCCATCACGGCCGCACGCGAAGCGGGTGCGCATGGCGCGTCCGTCCGCCGCGCCCGCGGCGCGGTGGTTGCGCTCGCGCTCACGGCGGCCGCCGCCATCGTCCACGCGCAACAACTCGTGCCGCTCGGCCGCGAGGTCACGTACTTCATCGCCGACGGCGCGCCGGGCTCCGGCTTTCGGCCAGCAGACCGTGAGCTCGCCGAATGGGCGCTGCGGGCCTGGGAGCGCGCCGCGAACGGCAAGCTGAAGCTCGCCGAGGCCGCCTCGGAGGAGGAAGCGTTGCTGCGCGTGTACTGGGTGCCCAGCCACGACGCCCTGTACGGCGAGATGCGCCCGCTGCTCGTGGGCGGACGGCAGGGCGCCGCGGTGTTCATTCGGCCCGACGTGGAGTCGCTCGGACCCGACATCGCCGCGCTCGTGCGCGAGGATGCGTTGCTGCGCGACACGGTCGTGTATCTCACCTGCGTGCACGAGATCGGCCACGCGCTCGGGCTGCGGCACACGGACGACTACGCCGACATCATGTATTTCTTCGGCTTCGGCGGGGACGTGCCGCGGTTCTTCGGCCGGTACCGCGAGCGGCTCGAGACGCGCGCCGACATCGCGGACACGTCGGCGCTCTCGCCGGGCGACCTCGCACAGCTGCGCGCCCTGTATCCGTAGCCGAACGAAGAGATCGCGGCTGGAAAGCCGCTCCCACCGGAGAACGAAGCCTGTGGGAGCGGCTTTCCAGCCGCGATCTCCTTATCTCAGCGCCTCAAGGATAATTGACCGGCCGCGGCGGCTCTTCCGGCAACGGAATGAACTCCGTCTCGTTCGGCACGGGGTCGAACCGCCCGGCCGCCCAATCTGCCTTCGCGCGCTCGATGAGGTCGCGGCTCGACGCGACGAAGTTCCACCAGATGTGCCGCGGGCCGTCCATCGGCTCGCCGCCGAAGATCAGGAAGCGCGCGTCCTCGCGCGCCCGAACCGTGATGCGATCGCCGGGCCTGAAGACGAGAAGCTGCGTCGGCTCGAACACCTCGGCGGCGATGTCGACGAGGCCCGTGATCGTGTACAGCGCGCGCTCCTCGTAGTCCGGGTCGAGCGGCAGCGCGGCGCCCGCGTCGAGCCGCACGTCCGCGTAGAACAGCGGGCTCGACACCGCCACCGGCGACGTGCGTCCGAGCACGGTGCCCGCGATCACGCGCACCTCCTTGCCCTCGCCGTCGAGCACCGGTAGCTCGTCGGCGCCCACGTGCACGAAGCTCGGCGGGCCCTCCTCGTCGCGCTTCGAGAGCGCCACCCAGCTCTGGATGCCGAAGAGCCGCGAGCCCGTGGCGCGGAGCGACTGCGGCGTGCGCTCGCTGTGCACGATGCCGCGCCCGGCCGTCATCCAGTTGAGCTCGCCGGGGCGAATGGCGATCTCGTTGCCCAGCGAGTCGCGGTGCAGCACCTCGCCCTCGAAGAGATAGGTGAGCGTGGCCAGGCCGATGTGCGGATGCGGCCGCACGTCCATGCCGGTGCCGGGTGCGAGCTCCGCGAATCCCATCTGGTCCCAGAAGATGAAGGGACCGACCATCTGCCGCCGCGAGGACGGCAACGCGCGGCGCACGTTGAAGCCGCCGAGATCCCGCAGGCGGGGAATCAGGACGACGTCGATGAAACGGCAAGCCCCGGGGTCGCCAGTCAGAGGGTCGTCTGCGCTCGCTGGGCTCATGGCTCGCTCTCCCTGCGGTCTCGGCCGCGCGACGTTCGAGGAGACCAGTCTACTGCATGCGCCGATCGGCAGCCGGAGCCTTTCGCCGCTCACGAGCGGCGCGCGGAAGGAGCGTGTAAGATGCGGATGCTCGGGCGCCCCGGTAGCTCAGGGGATAGAGCGTCCGCCTCCTAAGCGGAAGGTCCCAGGTTCGAATCCTGGTCGGGGCACCACCGCCCGGTCGGGCACCAAGGCACGCCGCCGTCCCGGCCGCCGCAGCGGCCGGGACGACGCCGTTATTCCTCGTCTTTCGCCGACGCGTCCCCGGCGGTGACGGCGGCCGTCTCCGCTCTGGCGGGCGGCCGCGTGCGCCGTAGCTGCACGCGCCCGCGCTTCGGCTGGCGACGCTCGTTGAGCCCGGCAACGATCTCCTCGACGCTCGCCTGGATTGCGGCGAGCGTGCCCTGCCGATAGCCCGTGATGACGTTCGATCCCTGCGCGATGCGATAGGAGTACCAGTCGTCGCCGTCGCCGCCCTCCGGAGCCTCCGCGCTGTCGATCGACAACAGCCGGTAAGGCTCGTCGTTCTGGGGGCGAAACGTCATCGAATGCCTACGATACGCACGTCGAACGTGAGCGACTTGCCCGCGAGCGGATGATTGAAATCGAGCACCGCCACGTCGTCCCTCACCTCTGCCACGCGGATCGGCCCATCGAAGCCCTGCACGCCGAGCTGCGCACCCACGTGGCGAGCCTCCTCGGGGAGCTTGTCGATCGGCACTTCCTGGAACGCCTCGGGGTTCACCTCGCCGTAGCCCTCGGCGGGCGAGAGCTTCACGGTCTTCTTCTCGTTGACGCGCATGCCTTCCATGGCGCTCTCGAGCGCGGGCAGGATCTGGCCCTCGCCGTGCACGTACGAAAGGGGCTCGGCACCCTGGTTGGTCTGCACGACAGAACCGTCATCGAGCGATAAGGTGTACTCGAAATCGACCGTCTTGCCTTGCTCGACCACCTGCTTACCCTCCTGCGCCTGAGCGACTAAAGACGCCGCGAACAGTGCGGCTACAACGAATGGTTTCCCTGAGATACTGGACATAGCAGCGTCCTCGCTGTCATCGATGAGCCAAGTCGGCGCCGCTGAATAAAAAAAGGACGGACGCGGCGCCCCGCGCTTCCTGCGCGGTCTATTCGCGCTGGACAAAGATGAACGTTGAGCGGTCCCCCTCTCGTCCCGCGCGCGCGAAACACGGAACGGGAGCTTGATGGCCGTCAGCCTAACAGGAAAGTCGCCGCGGGGCCAATCTGGCGCGGAACGGCGACAGAAACGCACCCGCCCGTCTGCAGCGCGGGCCGCACCTGTCGGTTCTCCTCGTGCCCCTCGATGGGGCACGCCTCGGAGTCGCCATTTTCTTCCGTGCGTGGGACAATGCCGGCCGATGACGAGGTACGCTGCCCCATGTCGCCACTGACCCGCTACGGCTTCTCAGCCCTGATCGCGCTCTATGGCATCTACCAGATCAGCAACGACCATCCGGTGGCCGGGCTGATCGGAATCGGGCTGGCGGCGGCGCTCGTGTGGCTCGGAGGGAAGCTCGGGTAAGCCTCCGCTCTGCCTGGCGCGTCGGGAATTCTGGCACCATTAGCGCCGGCCGCGGCTTTCAGGGGGCAGGCATGATCAGTCTCGCTAAAGATCGCATCGGGGCGGGGCCGGGCCTCGACCGCCGGCTCGTGCCGCCGACAGCCATCGCCATGCACCTCCGGGCGGAGCAGCGCGCATGAGCGCCTCTTTCCCGGCGCGGGCCGCAGCCGCGGCCCTCCTCCTCGCGGGCCTGCTCGCCGCCGGCTGCGGCGGCGGCGCGAGCGAGCCCGGGCGCGCGCCGTCGTTCCCGGGCACCCTCGACGACGGCGTGCTCACCATCGACACGCACGTGGACATCCCGTTCGATTACGCCACGGAGGCCGTCGATCCGCTCGATGCCGATCTGCAGGTGAACCTCGAGAAGATGCGCGCCGGCGGGCTCGACGTCGCGTTCTTCGTCGTGTACGTGGGCCAGGAAGCGCGCACGGAGGCGAGCTACGCCAAGGCCCGGGACGACGCGCTCACCAAGTTCGCCGCCATTCGGCGCATGGCGGAGCAATATCCCGACTGGATCGAGATCGCCACCTCGCCCGACGCCGTGGAGCGCATCGCCCGCCAGCGGAAGCTCGTCGCGGCCATCGGCATCGAGAACGGCTTCGTGATCGGCAAGGACCTCGCGCTCCTCGACCGCTACTACGAGCTCGGCGCGCGCTATTTCGGGCTGGTGCACAACGGCCACAACGACCTGGGCTTCTCCGCGCAGCCGCGCGAGGCGCTCGGCGACGCGCCCGGCTCCGGCGGCGGCCTCACGCCGCTCGGTGCCGCGGTCGTCGAGCGCTTGAACCGGCTCGGCATCATGGTGGACGTCTCGCACGCGTCGAAGCGCACGGCGCTCGACGCGATCCGGCTGTCGCGCGCGCCCGTCATCGCCTCGCACTCCGCCGTGCGCAGCGTGGCGGACCACCCACGCAACCTCGACGACGAGACGCTGCTCGCGCTGCGCGACAACGGCGGGGTCGTGCAGATCGTCGCCTTCGAGCCGTACGTGAAAGTGCAGCCGCCCGAGCAGCGCGCCGCCGTGGACGCGCTCGCGGCCGAGCTCGGGCTCGCCACGCCCGTGGACGTCGACGCGCTGCCCGAGGCGCAGCGCAACGCGTATCTGCGCGGCATCCGCGACATCAACACGCAGTGGCCGCCGGCGTCAGTCGAGGACCTCGTCGATCACGTGGACTACGCCGTGCGGCTCATCGGCATCGACCACGTCGGGCTGTCGTCGGACTTCGGCGGCGGCGGCGGCATCGTCGGCTGGGCGGACGCCGCGGAGACGTGGAACGTCACGGCCGAGCTCAGGCGCCGCGGCTACTCGGACGAGGACATCCGCAAGATCTGGGGCGGCAATCTGCTGCGCGTCTGGCGCGAGGTCGAGGGCGTCGCCGCCACCCTGCGCTGACCGCAGCCGCTCACGGCGGTGCTGGAAGGGGCACATGCGAGCCGCGCCGCCTGCGCCGACGCTGAACATCGCGTGCTTCGGCGTTCGGGCAGGGTATGTGCGGCGCGGGGGATTGCGAGGTCAGTCGACGCGCCAGGTGCTGGTCGCGCGGATCACGTCGGCGACGCGGCCCGTGCGCGCGAGGCGCGTCGGGTGATTCTCGTAGTAGGCCCGCTCGAAGCTCTTGCCGGGCTGCCGCAGGATCACGCCGAGCGCCATCGGGAAGTCGGGCGGTGACATCGCCAGCAGGAGCTGCGCGAGCGTGCGGTTCGTCTCGTCGTGCACGAGCACGTCGTTCGGCCGCGCATGGGCGTCGATCACCTCGAGCGCCATGGTCTTCGGGTTGAACGCGACCCCGCGCTCCTTGTTCTCGCCGAACACGAGCGGCTCGCCGTGGCGCACGTGGAGCTGCGCGTTCGCGGCGTTCTCCTTCGCCGTGAAATCCCGGAACACGTCCTCGTTGTACACGATGCAGTTCTGGAATATCTCGACGAACGCGGCGCCCTCGAACGCGTGCGCCGCCGTGAGCGCGGCGCCCAGGCCGTCCTTGTCCACGTCGATGCCGCGGGCGATGAACCGCGCACCGGCCCCGAGCGCGAACGCGCCCGGCGACACGGGCGGATCGAACGAGCCCGCGGGGCTCGACGGGCTCTTGGTGCCGAGCCGCGACGTGGGCGAATACTGGCCCTTCGTGAGCCCGTAGATCTCGTTGTTGAACAGCAGGATCTTGATCCCCACGTTACGCCGCAGCGCGTGCAGCAGGTGATTGCCGCCGATCGACAACCCGTCGCCGTCGCCGGTCACCACCCACACGTCGAGGTCTGGGTTTGCGAGCTTGAGCCCCGTCGCGATGGCCGGCGCGCGGCCGTGGATCGTGTGGAAGCCGTAGGTCTCCACGTAGTACGGGAAGCGCGACGAGCAGCCGATCCCCGAGATGAACACGGTCTTCGCGGGATCGGCCTGCACGTCCGCCAGCACGCGCGTGACGGTCTTGAGGATGGCGTAGTCGCCGCAGCCGGGGCACCAGCGCACCTCCTGCGACGAGGTGAAGTCCTTCTGCGTGAGCACGGCGCTCATGCGGTCTCTCCTCGGCGGGCGCCGGAAGCCGGGCCGCCCGCCCTCGCCCGCCGGCCCACCGCCGCGTCGCCCAGCACGGCGAGCGCGAGCTGCCGGCGGATCTCTTCCACGAGCTCCGAGACGAGGAACGGCTGCCCCGTCACCTTGTTGATCTGCACGGTCTCGACGCCGAGCTTGTCCCGGAGCAGCGTCGCGAGCTGCCCCATGTTCATCTCGGGCACCAGGATGCGGTCGAAGCCGCGCAGCAGCTCGCCGAGATTCGCGGGGAACGGCGACAGATAACGGATGTGAATGTGCGCCACGCGCGGATCGCGCACGGCGCGCACGGCCTGATAGATCGCGCCGTAGGTAGAGCCCCAGCCGACGACGGCGAGGGCGCCGCGCGACGGGCCGATCTCGACGCCCTGCTCGGGGATGAACTTCGCGACCGCCGCCACCTTGTCGGCGCGCAGCCGCGTCATCGCCTGATGGTTGGCGGGATCGTAGGAGATGTTGCCCGTGCGGATGTCCTTCTCGAGACCGCCGATGCGGTGCATGAGCGACGGCGTGCCGGGGCTCACCCACGGCCGGCCGAGCGACTCGGGGTCCCGATCGAAGACCACGGTGCCGACTTCCTGATCCGCGGCGCGCGGCCGCGGCGCGTTGGTCTGGATCTTCGGGTACTCGTCGAGATTGGGGATGCGCCACGGCTCCGCCGCGTTCGCGAGATAGCCGTCCGACAGCAGCATCACCGGCGTCATGTGCCGCAGCGCGATGCGGACCGCCTCTATGGCCACGTCGAAGCAGTCGCTCGGCGAGCGGGCCGCGAGCACGGGGATGGGCGCGTCGGCGTTGCGGCCGTACACGGCGAGATACAGGTCGGACTGCTCGGTCTTCGTGGGCAAGCCGGTAGAGGGGCCGCCGCGCTGCGAGTCCACGATGATGAGCGGCAGCTCCGCGTTGATGGCGAGGCCGATCGCCTCCGTCTTGAGCGCGACCCCGGGGCCCGAGCTCGAGGTGACGCCGATGGCGCCCCCGTAGGATGCCCCGATGGCGGCGCATACCGCGGCGATCTCGTCCTCGGCCTGGAACACGCCCACGCCCAAGTGGCCGTAGCGGGCAAGCTGATGCAGCAGCGGCGAGGCGGGCGTGATCGGATAGGAGCAGAAGATCAGCGGCCGGTCGGCCAGCTCGGCGGCAGCCGCGAGGCCGAGGGCAAGCGCCTCGCCCCCGCGAACGCCGCGGTACTCGCCCGGCGGGAACTCGGCTTTGGCCGGCCGCAGCTGCGGGATCGCGGCTCCGAGCTCGGCCGTCTCGCCGTAGGCGTGGCCCGCGCGCAGCGCCGCGAGGTTCGACTCGCGAACCGCGTCGTTCTTCGCGAAGCGTTTCTCGATCCAGGCCTCGATCGGGGCGATGTCGCGCCCGAACATCCATTGTACGAGCCCGAGCGCCCAGAAGTTCTTGCAGCGGCCGGCATCGCTCTTGCTCAGGCCGAACGGCTTCACCGCATCGAGCGTGAGCTTGGTGATGTCCACCTCCACGAGCTGGTAGCCGTCGAGGGCGCCGGACTGCCGCGGGTCCTCCGCGTAGCCGGCCTTCTGGAGGCCGCGGCTCGTGAACGAGTCGGTGTTCAGAATGATCAAAGCCCCCGGAGCGAGCAGCGGCAGGTTGACCTTGAGCGCCGCCGGATTGAACGCCACGAGCACCTGGGGCGCGTCGCCGGCCGTCGTGATGGGACGGGCGCCCAGATGGATCTGATAGGCGGAGACGCCGAACGTGGTGCCCGCCGGCGCCCGGATCTCGGCCGGGTAGTCCGGGAACGTGGCGAAGTCGTTGCCCTCGAGCGCCGTGGCCGCCACGAACTGGGTACCCATGAGCTGAACGCCGTCGCCCGAGTCGCCGGCGAAACGAACCACTACGGATTCCGATTCCTTGTTCACTGGGCTCATACGTCAGTTCGGGTTGTGCCGCGGGCCGCTCGCGGCGCGAGCGGATGCGAGTGGGCGCCGTCGTTCGGGCGAATGCGGTCGGTTCCAGGAGCGAGCGAGCGGGTATTATAGCCGGCCGCATCAAGTGCCAGGGAATTCAAGTGCATAAGCATATTTCGCAACGCCACGTCCAGGGGCGCCGCCGGTGACCGTCAAAGTCACTTACGTCCAGCCGGACGGCGTCGAGCGGGTCGTGGAGGCCGCCCCCGGCACCACCGTCATGGAGGCGGCCGTGGACAACGGCGTCGAAGGCATCGTGGCGGAGTGCGGCGGCGCCTGCTCCTGCGCCACCTGCCACGTCTACGTGGAGCCCGAGTGGCTCGACAAGCTGCCGCCGCCCGAGCCGCAGGAGGACGGCATGCTCGAGTGCGTGCTGGACCGGCGCGAGAACAGCCGCCTGTCCTGCCAGATCGTGCTGCGCGAGGATCTCGACGGCCTCTGCGTGCGCGTGGCCGACGAGCAGATCTGAGCCGCGCGCGAGGCGCGCGGCGGGCTTGGACCTGCGCGCGCCTTTGTAGCAAAATGCCGGACCTTCCGCGCAAACCTCCGAGAGGATCTCGGCATGACTTTTGTCGTCACCGAAGCCTGCATCAAGTGCAAGTACACCGACTGCGTGGAGGTGTGCCCCGTGGATTGCTTCCACGAAGGGCCGAACATGCTCGTGATCGACCCGGAGGAATGCATCGACTGCACCCTGTGCGAGCCGGAATGCCCCGTGGAGGCCATCGTCTCCGAGGACGCCGTGCCGCCCGGGCAGGAACAATTCCTCGCGCTCAACGCGGAGCTCGCCAAGCAGTGGCCGGTCATCACCAAGGCGAAGGAGCCGCCGCCCGACGCGGACGAGTGGAAGGACGTCAAGGACAAGCTCCAGTACCTCGAGAAGTAGGCGCCCGCGGCTGGAAAGCCGCTCCCACAGGCCGCGGCTGGAGCGAAGCCTGTGGGAGCGGCTTTCCAGCCGCGATCTTGCATGACGCTCACACCTGCTTCTTCAGGGGCAGCAGGTTCAGCACGAACTCGATGAGGCGCTGCTTGAAGCCCATGGCGGGCTGACGGCGCAGCGTCTCCGGGTTGCCGCTCCAGGTGAGCCAGCCCTCCTCGTCCATCGTGACCCGCCAGGCGTTCTGCGGCGCCATGTCGCGGCGGATGAGGTCCCCGAGGCGCTCGGCGAGCAACGGGCTGTCGGTGACGATGCCGATCTCGGTGTTGTGCACCATCGACCGCGGGTCGACGTTCGGCGAGCCGATGAACGTCGTGCGTCCGTCGATCACGACGGCCTTCGAGTGCAGCCCCACGAACCCGGGCCGCACCGGCTCCGTGCGATAGAGCTGGAGGATCTCCGCGTCGTCGCGCAGCTCGTAGAGCTCCATGCCGGCCGCGAGGGCGTCTCGCCGCCACCGCCGGTAGCCCGTGTGCGCCACGGTGTGGTTGTTGGTCGCGAGCGAGTTGGTGACGAGCGCCACACGCACGCCCCGCGCCGTGAGGCGTTCCATGAGCGCCATGAACGCCGGGTCCGGCACGAAGTACGGCGAGCTGATGAGCACCTCGCGCTCCGCGCCGGCGAGGAGCTCGAGAAAGCGCTCGTAGAGGGCGAGCGGCGGTCTGAGGTGCACCGCCGGCTCGTCCACGAGGAGCTCGGCGCGCCCCGACGCCAGGGTCGCCGGCAGCTCCCCGAGATACTCGTCCCACGACGCGGGCTCGAGCGGAAACGCGGCGAGCGTCTCCGCCCGGGCCGCGACGGCCGCGTCGAGCGACTCGCGAGTGAAAGCGGGGTCGAGCTCCTCCTCGGGCATGCGCCCGAGGGCCGCCACCGGGTGAGTCAGCTCCGAGTTCCAGTACGCGTCGAAGCTCGCCGCCACGTCCTGCACCACCGGGCCCGCCACGAGCACGTCGAGATCGTTCTGCACGAAGCGCTCGTACAGCCCGAAGTAGCGGTCACCGATGTTGCGCCCGCCCACGATCGCGAACCGGCCGTCGGCGATGTAGGTCTTGTTGTGCATGCGGTGGTTCAGCGTGCCCCACCGGAAGAGGAACTCGAACAGCTTGCCGACGGCCGCGTGCCGCATCCACGGATTGAAGACCCGCACCTCGATCCGCGGGTGCGCGTCGAGCAGCACGACGATGTTGCTCTCGCGAACGACGTCGAAGTCGTCGAGCAGCAGCCGCACCTTCACGCCGCGGTCGGCGGCCTGCAGGAGGCGCCGCGCGAGCAGGTAGCCGGTGGCGTCCTCCTGCCAGATGAAATACTGGATGTCGAGGCTCGCGACCGCGCGATCGGTGAGCGCGAGGCGGGCGACGTACGCGAGCTCGTTGCGGTCGAGGAGCCAGTGAGCGGAATGCCCCGGAGGCAGCACGGCTTCGACGCGCCGGGCGGCCTCGGCGAGCCCGCCGGCCTCCGACGGCGGCAGCGCGAGCTCCGGCGGCGCCTCGACGGTGGCGGGAAGCTGCGCGCAGGCACCCGCCGCCAGCAGGGCGAGTGCCGCTGCCAACCGAGCGCATCGACGAAACATGGGATCAGATCACCGCTGCCGAGCCGAGAACGTGGTGCGCCCTGACGTCGTCGCCACGTCGGCCGACGCCCGGCGTCCGCGCGACGCCCCCAGGCCCCGGCGGGGCCACTGACAACGCGCTGAAGCGTTCACTATACTACCTTGCACGCACGCGGCTCTAACAGCGCCGCGAGCGCAGGCGAAAATCAACAACGGCACGCATACCGGGGGCGCGCTCATTCCGCACCGCTCGCGACACCTGGCGGCGGCTCGCGCGTCGCTTCGAGGAGGGTGAATCGGATGGCCAGCAGCAAGCGCAATCTCTACATCGGCGGCGAGTGGGTGCCGGCCGAGGGCAACGCGGAATTCCCCGTCTACAACCCGGCCACCGGCGAGGTGTGCGCCCGGGTGGCGGATGCGAGCCGCGCCGACGTGCGCAAGGCCATCGAAGCGGCCCGCGAGGCGCAGCCGGGCTGGGCCGCCCTGCCCCATTCGCAACGGGCGCGGCTGCTCTCGAAGGCGGCGGACGTGCTCGAGGCGCGGCAGAAGGAATTCCAGGAGATGCTCATCGACGAGGGCGGCGCCTGGATCGGCAAGACGATGTTCGAGACGGGCTATAGCGTCGGCGTCTACCGCGCCGCCGCGGCCGCCGCCTATCAGATGAACGGCGAGATCCTGCCGTCGGACCACGGCAAGCTCTCGCTCGTCGTGCGCGAGCCCCTGGGCGTCGTGTCCGTGATCTCGCCGTGGAACTTCCCGCTGATCCTCTCCTCGCGCGGCTTCGCGCCGGCGCTCGCGGTCGGCAACACCGTGATCCTGAAGCCCTCCGAGGAAACGCCGATCAGCGGCGGCCTCCTGATCGCCGAGGTGCTCGAGGAGGCGGGGTTCCCGAAGGGCGTGTTCAACGTCATCACCTGCTCGCGCGACCACGTGCAGGAGGTGGGCGACGAGCTCATCGAGCATCCGGCCGTGCGGGGCGTAAGCTTCACGGGCTCCACGGCGGTTGGCCGGCAGGTGGCGGCCAAGGCCGGCGGCCTGCTCAAGAAGGCGTGTCTCGAGCTCGGCGGCAAGGACGCGCTCATCGTGCTGGACGACGCGAACATCGAGAAGGCCGTGAACGCCGCCACCTTCGGCGCGTTCATGCACCAGGGCCAGATCTGCATGTCCGTCGAGCGGGTCATCGTCCACCGCAAGGTCCTCGACGAGTTCACCGAGAAGTTCGTGGCCAACACCCGCAAGCTCAAGGTGGGCAACCCGCGCGAGATGGCCAACTGCATCGGGCCGGTGATCAACCAGAAGCAGCTCGCCAAGATCCGCGAGCAGGTGGACGAGGCCGTCGCCAAGGGCGCGAAGGTGCTCGTGGGCGGCGGCAACCAGGGGCTCTACTTCGAGCCGACGGTGCTCGCGAACGTGACCACCGACATGAAGATCTGGCGCGAGGAGACGTTCGGGCCCGTGGCCCCGGTCGTCGCGGCCGACGACGTGGACCACGCGGTGGCGCTCGCCAACGACTCGGAGTACGGCCTCTCCGCCGGCATCATCACCGAGGACGAGGAGCGCGGCCTCGAGATCGCGCGCCGGCTGCGGACCGGCATGGCGCACGTGAACGACAGCTCGGTCAACGACGAGCCCCACGTGCCGTTCGGCGGCATCGGCGCGAGCGGCCTCGGCCGGCACGGCGGACGGGCCGGCATCGACACGTTCACGGAGCTGCGCTGGATCACCCTCGAGCGCGGCGGCCGGCATTATCCGCCGCCGTTCCTGATGAACCCGGGGCACTGAGCCATCCGTCCCCTGATCGCTTCGACGCGCGTCCGCCGCCCGCGGCGCGCGACGTCGCCGCGGCGGGCGTCAACCTACCCGCCCGATGGGCCGTGGCGTATACTGCGGCCCTCCCCAACTACAACGATTCAGCGCGCGAAGCGCTAGCTACCAGGAGAACTCGATAATGCCCAGGAAAGTAGTGGACACCGTCCTCCCGACGACCATGGTCGGATCCTACCCGCGACCCGCCTGGTACAAGCACCAGCTGCTCGGCCGCGACGTGCGCGTTGCGTTCAAGGAGGTCGCGTTCGAGGAGGAGTACACCGACGCCGTCGCCGCCGTGATCCGCGACCAGGAGGAAGCCGGGCTCGACGTGGTCACCGACGGCAACATGTGGTACGACGACTACGTCGGCGTGATCGGATCGTTCTGCTGGTACCTGTACGAGCGCATTCCCGGCTTCGAGCCCACCCGCAACCCGCACCCGTCGATGATCAACGCCGGCCCGAGCGCCGGGAAGACCTTCCTGGACGATTGGGGCGGGGTCATCAACAACGGCCCGGTGGACGCGAAGCCCGACTGCCTGCGCTGGCCCGACCTCTACTCCATCGCCAAGGCCCATGCGCACAAGCCGGTCAAGGTCTCGATCGGCGCCGGTCCCGCCAACCTCGCCTGGCACGTCTACTTCAACGAGAAGTCCTACTACAAGACGCCCAAGGATCTCACCTTCGCCCTCGTCCCCATCTTCAACAAAGAGATGAAGGAGCTGGTGAAGCTCGGCGCCACCTATCTGCAGATCGAGGACCTGGGCGCGTGGCTGCCGCTGTTCTCCAACAACAAGGACGACTACAAGTGGATCCGGGAGAGCATCGAGGCCATGTGCGACGGCGTCGATGCGAAGATCGGCTGGCACTTCTGCTTCGGCAACGCCTGGGGTAACGACATCCTGAGCGCCAACTTCCCGCAGGGCTACCAGACGGTCCTCCCCTACTACTGGAACACCGAGGGCATCGACGAGTTCGTGCTCGACTACGCGAACCGCGAGATGGACGGCATCGACTTCCTCAAGAACTGCCCGAAGGACAAGGGCGTGCAGGTCGGCGTGCTCGACATCCGTACCAGCATGGTGGAGTCGCCAGAGAAGGTGGCGGAGCGCGTGCGCACGGTGCTCAAGTACCTCTCTCCCGAGCAGGTCACGCTGAGCACGGACTGCGGCATGAAGCCGCTCGCGCGCATGGTCGCGAAGCTCAAGCTCAAGGCGCTCGCCGAAGGCGCCGCCATCGTGCGCAAGGAGATCGGCGCGGGCTAACGCTCGCCGCCGAGGCGGCGCGCCCTCGCGAAGGCGCTGCTACTCGGACGCCGACCGGCCTCGCGGCCGGTCGGCGTTCTCGTTTTGGAAGCCCGTTATCGGAGACGGCCGGTGATGCGGATCTCGAAGCCGTCGGGGCCCACCCTGGCGGCCACGCTCGTGTCGCGCCGCTCCGCGAGCAGGAACGAGCTCGCGATGCCGAGCGCGGCCCCGGCGAGGACGTCCGCTTCGTCGTGCTCGTCCGCGTCGACGCGCGACCACGCCGTGTAGGCCGCGAGCACGTAGGCGGGCACCGCGGGGCGCCAGCCGTAGCGGCGATGCATGAACGCGGCGCCCTGAAAGGCCATGGACGCGTGACCGGAGGGGAAGGCGTCGTCGTCCGAGCCGTCGGGACGGTCCTTGTCGACGGCGGCCTTGAGCAGCAGGGTGGCGCCCACGTTCGCCCCGAACGACTTGTAGAACTGCCGCCTGCCCTCGCGGTCGTCGCGCTTCACCGTGAGGGCGAACGCGGCGGCGGGCAAGGCGATGCGCAGCACGTCGCCGGCCGACTCGCTGTCGGCCGCGGCCGGCGCGCCGCAGCAGCACACGGCGCAGAGGGCGGCCAGCGCGACGCCTCTAGCGCCGCGCTGCGACCGTTCGCCGGCGGGCGGGCCGAACCCTTGGCCCATCGCCGGTGCCCCGCCTAGGACAGCCCGACGATGTCGCCGTTCTCGTCGATGTCGATGTGGTCCGCGGCGGGCACCTTCGGCAGGCCCGGCATGAGCATCATGTCGCCGCAGATGGCCACCATGAAGCCGGCGCCGGCCGACAGATACACGTCGCGCACGTTGAACGAGTGCCCGCTCGGCGCGCCGAGGAGCTTCGGGTCCGTCGAGAACGAGTACTGCGTCTTCGCGATGCAGACGGGGAAGTGCCCGAAGCCGTCCTGCTGGAACTGGTCGAGCTTCTTGCGCACCGTCGCGTCCGCGGTGACCTCGCCCGCGCCGTAGATGTTCTTCGCCACCTTGTTGAGCTTGTCCCACAGCGTGTCGGAGTCCTCGTAGAGGAACTTGAGCTGCGGGGCCGGGCCTTCGAGCATCTCGGCGACCGTCTCGGCGAGCTCCACGGCCCCGGCGCCGCCCTGCGAGAAGTGCGTGCAGACCACGGCCTTCACGTCCTGCTCGGCGAGATGCGCCTTCACGGTCTCGAGCTCGCGGTCGGTGTCGCTGCCGAAGCGGTTCAGGCACACCACCACCGGCAGGCCGTAATGGTTGCGGATGTTCGAGACGTGGCGGTCCAGGTTGACCATGCCGCGGCGCAGCGCGTCCAGGTCCTCGTTGTTGATGTCCGCGAGCTTGGCGCCGCCCTGGTACTTGAGCGCCCGCACCGTCGCCACGAGCACGGCGAGCGAGGGCCTCAACCCCGTCTTGCGGCACTTGATGTCCACGAACTTCTCGGCGCCGAGGTCCGCGCCGAAGCCCGCCTCCGTGACCACGATGTCCGCGAGCTTGAGCGCCGTGCGGGTGGCGATCGCCGAGTTGCAGCCGTGCGCGATGTTCGCGAACGGCCCGCCGTGCACCAGCGTGGGCGTGTTCTCGAGCGTCTGCACCATGTTCGGCTTGATCGCCTCGCGCATGAGCACGGTCATCGCGCCCTGGGCGTTGATGTCGCCCGCGCGCACCGGCTTCTGGTCCTTGTCGTAGCCGACGATGATGTTGCTGAAGCGCTCCTTCATGTCGTGCAGCGACGTCGAGAGGCAGAGGATGGCCATGATCTCGGACGCTGCCGTGATGAAGTAGCCCGACTCGCGCGGCACGCCGTTGGCGGTGCCGCCCAGGCCCACGACGATGTTGCGCAGCGAGCGGTCGTTCATGTCCACCACGCGGCGCCAGGCCACGCGCCGCACGTCGAGGCCGCGCGCGTTGCCGAAGTAGATGTGGTTGTCCACGAGCGCCGCCAGCAGGTTGTGGGCGCTGCTCACCGCGTGGAAATCGCCCGTGAAGTGCAGGTTGATGTCGTCCATGGGGGCGACCTGGGCGTAGCCGCCGCCCGCGCCGCCGCCCTTGCTGCCGAAGCAGGGGCCGAGCGACGGCTCGCGCACGCACACCATCGTCTTCTTGCCGATGCGGTTCAGCGCGTCCGCGAGACCCACGGTGGTGGTGGTCTTGCCCTCGCCCGCGGGCGTTGGCGTGATGGCCGTGACGAGCACGAGCTTGCCATCGGGCCGGCCCTGCACGCGCTTGATCAGATCCGCCGAGAGCTTCGCCTTGTAGTGACCGTACGGCTCGAGGTCCTGCGGGTCGATTCCGAGCTTCTGTTGCGCCAGCTCGCTGATACGGACGAGCTTGGCGTTACGGGCGATCGTGATGTCGTCTTGCATACTTCACCCTCTCGTGCGGCTGCTCCCGTGCGGCCGCTCCGGCCGCGGCGCAATGCCGCGGCCGGAGCTTGCCCAACTGGCGTCGATCAATAGCGGTAGTGGTCGGACTTGAACGGACCCTCGACGGGCACGCCGAGGTAGTCCGCCTGTGCCTTGGTGAGCTTCTCGAGCTTGGCGCCGAGCTTCTCGAGGTGCAGCGCGGCCACCTTCTCGTCGAGGTGCTTCGGCAGCACGTACACGCCGATCGGATACTCCTTCGTCTTCGTGAAGAGCTCGATCTGCGCGAGCGTCTGGTTCGAGAAGCTGCTCGACATCACGAAGCTCGGATGCCCCGTGGCGCAGCCCAGGTTCACGAGGCGGCCCTCCGCCAGCAGGATGATGCTCTTGCCGTCGGGGAAGGTGACGCGGTGCACCTGCGGCTTGATCTCCTCCCACTTGTACTTGCGGATCTTCTCGACCTGGATCTCGTTATCGAAGTGCCCGATGTTGCACACGATGGCGTTGTGCTTCATCTGCCTCATGTGCTCCTCGGTGATCACGTCGATGCAGCCCGTGGCCGTGACGAACACGTCGCCGATCTTGCAGGCCTCGTCCATGGTCATGACCTCGTAGCCTTCCATGGCGGCCTGCAGCGCGCAGATGGGATCGATCTCCGTGATGATCACGCGCGCGCGCTGGGCGCGCAGCGACTGCGCCGAGCCCTTGCCGACGTCCCCGTAGCCCGCCACGACGGCGATCTTGCCCGCGAGCATGACGTCCGTCGCGCGGTTGATGCCGTCCACGAGCGAGTGCCGGCAGCCGTACAGGTTGTCGAACTTCGACTTCGTGACCGAGTCGTTGACGTTGATGGCGGGGAACAGCAGCTTCCCCCGCTTGTGCATCTGATAGAGGCGATGCACGCCCGTGGTGGTCTCCTCGGAGACGCCGCGGATCTCCTTCGCCATGCGCTCGAAGCGCTTGGGATCCTTCTGCAGCGCCTTCTTCACCTGGGCGAGCAGGATGCGCTCCTCCTCGTTCTCGGGCTTCTTCTCGAGCACCGAGGGGTCCTTCGTGGCCTCGTAGCCGAGATGCACGAACAACGTCGCGTCACCGCCGTCGTCGAGGATCATGTTCGGGCTCGCCCCGTCGCCCCAATCGAGCGTGCGGTCGATGAACTCCCAGTACTCGGTGAGCGTCTCGCCCTTGTAGGCGAACACCGGGATGCCGGCGGCCGCGATGGCGGCGGCGGCGTGGTCCTGGGTCGAGAACACGTTGCAGCTCGCCCAGCGGACCTTCGCGCCGAGCGCCACCAGCGTCTCGATGAGCACGGCCGTCTGAATCGTCATGTGCAGGGAGCCCGAGATACGGGCGCCGGCGAGCGGCTGCTGCGGCCCGAACTCCTTCCGGATGGCCATGAGCCCCGGCATCTCGTGCTCGGCAAGCTCGATCTCCATGCGGCCGAAGCTCGCGAGGGAGATGTCCTTGACGAAGTAGTCGCCCTTCGGGGGCGTGGCGGCCGTTGCCTGAGTACTCATGTGGTTGACTCCTGGTGATTAAAGAGAGCGGCCGAAGCTGGCCTTGAATCTGTCCTCGAACTGCTTGCGGGTAAACGAATGGTTCTGCGTGCCGTGGTGCTCGATCTTGATGGCGCCCATGAGGCTCGCCACGCGGCCCGTGGTCTCCCAGTCGAGGCCGTGCAGCAGGCCGTAGAGCAGGCCCGCGCGATAGGCGTCGCCGCAGCCGGTGGGGTCCTCCACGGACTTCGGCTTCACCGTGGGGATGTCGTAGGTCGCGTCCTTGGTGTAGATCGTGGATCCTTCCCCGCCGCGGGTCACGATGAGCGCTTCGGTGCGCTCGACGACGTCCTTGACGTCCCAGCCGGTGCGGTCCTTCAGGAGCTGCCACTCGTAGTCGTTGACGGTGACCCAAGTGGCCTGCTCCACGAAGCGCCGCAGCTCCTCGCCGTTGAACATCGGCATGCCCTGGCCGGGATCGAAGATGAACGGGATGCCCGCCTCCGCGAACTGCGCCGCGTGCTCCACCATGCCGGTGCGCCCGTCCGGCGACACCATGCCGATCTTCACGCCTTTCGCATCCGTGACCTTGTTGAGCTCGGAGCGGTTCATCGCGCCCGGGTGGAACGCGGTGATCTGGTTGGCGTCGAGGTCCGTGGTGATGAACGCCTGGGCGGTGAACTCGTCCTCGAGCACGCGCACGTGATCGAGCCGGATGCCCCACTGCTTGAGCCAGTCGCGATACGGCCCGAAGTCGTGGCCCACCGTGGCCATCGGCAGAGGATCCTCGCCGAGCAGCTTCAGGTTGTACGCGATATTGGCCGCGCAGCCGCCGAACTCCCGGCGGAGCCGCGGCACGAGGAACGACACGTTCAGGATGTGAATCTTCTCCGGGAGGATGTGATTCTTGAACGAATCGTCGAACACCATGATGTTGTCATAGGCGACCGAGCCGCAAATGAGTGCCGTCATCCTTCCGTTACCTTCTGGTGTGTCGTTACCGCCGCGTGCCTGCAATGATCGCGCCGTGACGGCCCTCCTGCCCCGCGCCCTCTGCGAGCCGGGGCAGGAGCGGCCTCCGACCTGAGCTCCTCAGCGCACCTCGTCCTTGAGCGCCTCGACCTTGTTGAGCGCCTCCCAGCTGAAGCCGTCGCGGCCGAAGTGACCGTACGAGGCCGTGGGCCGGTAGACCGGCCGCAGGAGGTCCAGCATCTTGAGGATGCCGTACGGACGCAGATCGAAGTGCTTGTTCACGGCCGCCACGATCTTCTCCTCGGGCACCTTGTTCGTGCCGAACGTTTCCACCGTCACCGAGGTGGGCCGGGCCACGCCGATGGCGTAGGACACCTGCACCTCGCAGCGGTCCGCGAGCCCCGCGGCCACGACGTTCTTCGCCACGTAGCGGCACGCATACGCCGCCGAGCGGTCCACCTTCGACGGATCCTTGCCCGAGAACGCGCCGCCGCCGTGGCGGGCCATGCCGCCGTAGGTGTCGACGATGATCTTGCGCCCGGTGAGACCGCAGTCGCCCATCGGGCCGCCGATCACGAACCGGCCGGTGGGGTTGATGTGGAAGGCGGTGTCCTTGCTGATCCACTTCGCCGGGATGACCGGCTTGATGATCTCCTCCATCACAGCCTCCTGCAGCTCCTTGAGGCTGATCTCGGGGCTGTGCTGGGTGGAGAGCACGATGGCGTCCACCGCCGTGGGCTTGTCGTCCACGTAGCGGAACGTCACCTGGCTCTTCGCGTCGGGACGCAGCCACGGCAGCTTGCCGGACTTACGCACCTCCGCCTGCTTCTCGACGAGGCGATGGGCGTAGATGATCGGCGCCGGCATGTAGCTGTCGGTCTCGTTCGTGGCGTAGCCGAACATGAGGCCCTGGTCGCCCGCGCCCTGCTCCTCGGGATCGGCGCGGTCCACGCCCTGGGCGATGTCCTGCGACTGCTTGCCGATGGCGTTCAGCACGGCGCACGTGTTGCCGTCGAAGCCCTTGTCCGAGCTGTCGTAGCCGATGTCGAGCACCACCTGCCGGACCAGCGCCTCGACCTCGATGTGCGCGCCCGTGGTGATCTCGCCGGCGACCATCACGAGGCCGGTCTTCGTGAGCGTCTCGCAAGCCACGCGGCTGCGGGGGTCTTGCGCGATCAGCGCATCGAGGATGGCGTCCGAAATCTGATCGGCCATCTTGTCCGGATGACCCTCCGACACCGATTCGGACGTAAACAAATAGGATCTGCTCATCGTTGTTACCTGCCTCTTGACTGACGCCTTGATCTGTTGCGACCGTGAGAGCGGCCTTCAGCGGCCGTTCAACCCTTCACCTCGAAGCCCGTGGCTTCCGAATTCAGCTCGAACTGCCCCGCGAGCACCGAGTTCACCCAGCGCGCCGTCTTCACGACGCCGCCGAAGCAGAAGAAATGCGCTTTGACGAGCCGCGACGCGGGATTGTGCAGACGATGCCGTGCGATGTGCGTGATCATCTCGTCCGGCGCCTGCGTGCGGAGCAGATTGGCCATGGCGCCCGTGCGGTTCATGAGCATGCGCGTGGACGACCCGATGCCGCACAACGCCGCGAAGCGCATGAGCTGCTTCAACGAAGTGGGCCCGGGGAAGCCCACGTGCACCGGCAACGTGACGCCGGCCGCCGTGGTCTCGGCCTCCCAGGACGTGAACGCCTCGGGGTCGAAGCCGAACTGCGTCACGATGCGCATCTCGAAGGGCGCCCGCTTCGCGAACGCCGCCTTGCCCTCGAGCGCCTGCTTCACGCGCTCCTCGCCGATGGCCTTGCTGCCCTCCGGGTGACCGGCCACGCCCACCTTGCGGAACCCGTGCTTCTCTAGCAGGCCCGTCTCGAGGAGCTCCAGGCTGCTGTCGAACGCGGCGTTCTCCACGGCGATGTCGCCGCCGAGCACGAGGGCGTGGTCCACGCCCGCGGCCTGCAGCCTCTCGAGCGCCCGTTCGAGCTGCGCGACGCTCGACATCTTCCTCGAGATGAGGTGCGGCACCGCCTTGTAGCCCATCCTCTGGAGGCGGGCGGCGAGGTCGACGATCACGTCGAGCTCCACCCCCGGCGGGTGCGCCACGTACACTGCCGTGCCGGGCGCGAGCACCTCCCGGAAGGAGTCGAGCCTGTCTGCGTCGTGGGGCGTGGACTCGATGGAGTAGTCGCGGAGGAACGCAACGATCGCGTCTCTCACCGCCTCCTTCGACACGCTTGCCCCGGTGCTTTCGGCCATGAGTCCGCTCACTTCATTGCTTGCGGGACACGACAAACGCTTCGTCGTTGAACCAGAGGCCCTTGTACTTCTTCAGCACCTTCGACGTGGCGGCGAGGTAAGCGCCCGAGCTGATCACGGGCTCGAGCCGCTCGTCTTCGATCTGGTTGACGTAGATGGACGCGTTCCACGCGGCGAACAGCGTGGAGGTGCCGATGCTCTGCTGAACCTCGCTCGGCAGCGTGTGCATCTCGTAGCGGAACACGGCCTTGGCGTCCGAGCCCGCGATGAAGTTGTAGTTGCGCGCGTCGCGGCCGAGCTCCTCGCGCAGC
This sequence comes from Gammaproteobacteria bacterium, assembly GCA_036563665.1. Taxonomy (GTDB): domain Bacteria; phylum Pseudomonadota; class Gammaproteobacteria; order Steroidobacterales; family Rariloculaceae; genus FEN-1219. The sequence goes on along the minus strand of DATCLY010000005.1, from coordinate 41,493 downwards.
ACCTTGATGAGCTCGTGACGGTTGACCCTGAACGGATCCTCGTCGGGCCAGAGCTCGCGGATGAGCTCTAGGGCAGGGTCGTTGCCGCAGGACTGGACCGCGAGCAGGCGCCCGGAGGGCCCGAGGCTGCGCACGAGCGGCGCGAGCACCTTCTTGACCTTGAACTCGGCGCTCATGCGCGCGCGCCACGGCTGCGAAGCGAGCACGAGGTCGTAGTCGCCGCCGACCTGGCCGGGCTCCGGGATCACGGAGTCGAGCAGGAACGAATGGTCCTTGCGGTAGATGACGAGCACCGACGGCCGCACGTAGATCGGGTTGCCCGTCTTCTCGCTCGACTTCACCTGCCAGCCGTCCACCAGGAACGAGTCGAGACCGCGCAGCTGCTCGCCGTACTCGTACGCGCTGTCGCCCTCGAGCGCCACCTCGCGCCAGTTGAGCGCCGCGGCGCTGTTGACGTTCCTGGGACGCAGCCACGGCGCCTCGGCGTAGTACAGGTTCGTCACGACGATGACGCTCGCCGGGTGCTCGATGAAGCGGTCGGGGAGCTTCTCGAGCGACAGGCGCACGTCCTCGAGGCTGATCTCCTTGCCGACGATGAAGAACGGCACCACGGGGTAGCGTCGATGCATGGCGCGCATGAGATGGCTCAGCACCGTGGCGTCGCCCATGCCGGCGTCGAACACGCGCAGCGCGGGCGGCGTGGGCTTCAAGTGCGCGAGCTCGCGCGTGGCGCGCTCGGCCACCTTCCATTTCTCGTTGGTGGTGTTGACGAAGGAGAGGTACTTCTGGCGGTTGTCGTAGAAGCGGAACGGCCGCTCTTGGCCGCTGTCCCCCGCCTTTGCCGGCGCCGCGCCGGTCTTGGTGATCGTGGCTTTATTCCGGGTTGAGGTCTTTACGCCCATTACTGTGCCCTTTGTAGCCTCGCTGCCGCCGCCTTCGCCGTTGCCCGGCTGCCGCGACTGGTTCTTCGCGATGAAGGACCGAATCTTCTCGGCCGTCTCCAGCGTGACACCTTTGCCGCTGCGCAGCCGACCGCAAAGCTTGCCGTCGTTGACGGCCTGGCGGCCGAAGGTCGACTCGGCCATCCCGAACCGCCGACAGAAGGCTTCGATCTCGCTGAGCAACAAGTCAGCCGACGTCTGCATCAGGATCGCCCCACTATCGCGTCTGTCCGCACCCAGCGCGGGCGCGTGTCGTCGAGGAGCGGAACGTACGATACGCCCCCGGAAAGGGCAATGCAAGCTCCCGTCTGCCCACTTTTAAATTGGGTTGGCAGAGTGGGAAAAATCCCACTCTGGCGGAGAACGGAGGGAAGCGGGAGCCCAAAAGAAATGGGGCGGCCTAAGCCGCCCCTGACACGCCCCCCGTGATATTCGCGCGAGGCCTCTGTGGGCTTCAGAATCGGATGCTGAGGCTCGCGCCCACCTCGCGCGACGGCCCGACGAGCGCGAAGTCGTAACCCCATACCTGCCGGGCGTCGAAGCCGCCGTTCACGTACTGCTCGTCCGTGAGGTTGGTTCCCCAGAGAGAGACCGACCAGTTCGCGTTGGCGGGCTCGTAAAGAAGGCGCAGGTTCAGGATGCCGTACGCCGGCTCCATGATGTAGTTGCCGTTCTCGTCGACGGGGATGCGCTGATGCGCGGCGTCGCGCACGTACTTGTCCGACCAGCCGTAGTTACCGACGACCATCAGCCGCCCGCCGTTCGAGAGCGGCTGCGTGTACTGCACGCCGAGCGCCGCGCTGTTGTCCGGCGCGTAGGCGAACGGGGCCGACGGCGAAGTGCCGCTGCCGCTCGCCGGATCGAAGAAGCCGGCGTTGCGGTACGACGTGTCGATCATCCCGAGCCCCACGTTGAACTGCCAGCGATCGGCCACCGCCGGCGCGTAGATCACCTCCAGCTCGAGGCCGCTCGCGTCGCCCAGGCCCTCGCTCGTCGGATAGGGGTTCGGCGCCGGCGCGCCGGTGCACGGGTCGATCGGCAGAGCCACCACGCGCATGCCGTCCCAGCTCGCGTCGAAGTAGGTGGCGTTCACGCGCAGCCGCCGGTCGAGCAGATCGGAGCGGATGCCGATCTCGCGGTTCGAGATCTCTTCGCGATCGAGCGGAATCGGCGTCGAGATGGCCGGACAGGTGCCGTCCGGCTGGAGCGTCGGGATGTTGATGTAGCTGACGCCCGTCTCCGTGAAGCCTTCGCTGTAGCTGCCGTACAGCATGATGTCGTCCGTGAGCTGGTACTGCAGCGCGAACTTGTTGGTGGTGTTGCGGCCGAAGTCGGGCCGCGGGCGCACCTCCCTGAGCGTGCCCGCGTAGATGTCGCCCTGCGGCTCCTCGCCGGGCCGCTCGGGACGGAAGCCGTCCGTGGGCGTCATCGCCAGCGTGCGACCGGAGTCGTCGGTGATGCGCACGCCGAGCGTCATGTCGAGCTTGTCGGTGAGACCGACCGTCACCTCGCCGAACAGCGCCTCCTGGTCGCCCTCGATGAGGTTCAGCTCGTCGATGTGGCCGAAGATGCCGGCGGGCGTCGGCGGCAAGCCGACCGTGGCCCGCCACGCCTGCAGGTACGCCTGCGCGTCGGCGCGCAGCGTGAGCTCGCTCCCCGGCTCGCGCGGCAGCTCCAGCATCGTCCACCGATACGTGCGGCTCTTGGTGTGCTCCTCGAGCGAGTAGAAGCCGGCGAGCCAGTTGATGCGGCCGTTGAAGTTGTTACCCGTGAGGTGCAGCTCCAACGTGTCGTTCTCGTCGAGCGACCGGTTGGTGTCGGTAGTGAACGTGAACTCCGAGCCGTCGAAGTCCACGTCCTGCTGACGGTTGAGCTCCCAGTCCGACATGATCGCCTCGAACGAGAGGTTGTCGGAGATCCTCCACTGCGCGGTCAGCGTGTAGTACTGCACGTCACGACGCACGCCGTTCGGAGGCGTGTCGGATTTCGTCTGCCATTTGCCGAGCTCGCCGCCGGGGTAGCCGGGCATGTGAGTCTCCGGCGAGAAGCAGCACGACGGGAACAGCGACTTGAACGGCGACTCTGGGAAGTTCGGATCCACGGCAAGCGCGCGCGCCAGGTACTCCGGGTTCCCCGCAAGCACGTTGTAGCGGATGTACTGGGCGTTGTTCTCGTTCGTGATGCGAACGATGCGCGGCTCGGTGCCCCGCTTGTCCTCGTCGTTGGCCGTGAACCGCAAGCTGAAGTTGTCGGTGGGCTCCCAGAGTATGTCCGCCCGCAGCAGCTGGTCGTCCTGGTTGCCGAGGGAGCGCGGAACGGTGACGCTCCTGATGAAGCCGTCGTGCTTGCGGCTCGACACCATCCACTTGGTCTTCAGCGTGTCTGACAAAGGCAGGTCCACGGTCGCCGTGGCGTAGCGGCGATTGAACTCGCCGACGTCGAGGCTCATGCGCACGCCGAACTCGTCCGCCGGCCGGCGCGTCGTGATGTTGATGGCGCCGCCGTTCGTGTTACGGCCGAAGAGCGTCCCCTGCGGGCCGCGCAGCACCTCCACGCGCTCCACCTCGGCGAAGTTCGACTCGAGAAAGCCCCAGGAGGACTGCCAGACGCCGTCGATGTAGATGCCGACGCCCGGCAGGCCGCGGATGTAGAACTGCGGCGCGCCCACGCCGCCGCCCTGCGGGTTGGCCACGAGATTCGGCACCATGGCGCTGAGATCGCTGCCGGTGTCGAGGTTCGCCATCTCCAGGTCTTCGGACGTGAAGGCCTGAATGGAGATCGGCGTTTGCTGCAGGTTCGTCTCGCGCCGCTGGGCGGTGACGACGATCTCCTCGAGCTGTGCCGAAGCGGTCGCCGGCAAGCCCACGCTGGTCACCGACGCGACGACAGTCGCGATGCGAAGTGTCTTGGTGTGCATGTCGATTCCTCTGATTTCCCCCCTCGAGATGCGGTGTCGATGCGGTGCACTGCCGCGCATCGGTGCGCCAGTATCCCGCAAATATGGGCACGAAGCCAACAGCAAGAACCGAAGCGCCGCGCGGCTTTTGAAGTCGACGTGCCGTCCGCGCAACAGCCCTTGCCGTGATGTGACGCCTGCCCAGGCCGTTATGGGTCAATGGCTACGACCAAACCGTACCGATCGGTTTGGGCCGGAGCGCGCGCCGCGAAGCGCATCCGCGCCCCGCGGCGTCGCTGCGTCATTTCGGCCGATACGCCGTGCGCGCGGTATCGCCGTACGGCGCGGGCCCCACGGTCGCGCGAATCTCGACCTGCGCGTGGCGCTCCACCGTGGGCTTCGACGTGCCGCCGTCCTCCTCGCCCCAGAGCAGCGTGACCTCCGTGCCGGGCTCGGCATGCTCCGCGTCGACCACCGCGAGCGACAGCATCGAGCGCTCGTTGTAGCTGTAGCCCGTGTACGTGGACACGCCCACGGTGCGCCCGTCCTTGAGCACCCTGTCGTACGGCAGCGTGGCGTAGTTCGCGAGCGGCAGGTCGATGTACTTGATCGCGGGCCCGTCGCCGCGCGTGACGAGCGACTCGAACACGCGCGCGACGTCGTCGCCGTTCCAGGCGAGCGTCACCTTCTTGCGGCGCGGATTGCGCGAGATCTTCTCGAGGGCCTCGCGGCCGATGAAGTCGTGGTCGAACTTCACGATGGGGCCGTAGCCCAGGTCGTACGGCGTGAAGTAGTAGTCCTCGATGCGGTCGGAGTAGAAGCTTCCGCCGAGCGACGCCCTGCCTTCGTAGCTCTGCGCCGGCAGCCACTCGCGGTACGCGCGCAGCGCCTCGCCCGTGTACACCGCGGGCACCGGCGAGGGGATCCATCCGGACTCGAGCGTGCTCGTGGGATACGTTCGGGAGCCCACGCGGCGCAAACCGAACTCCTGCCCCGCCTCGACGATCGCGGCACGCACCGCCTCGCCCGCCTCCCACGGCCCGAAGAGCTCCCAGCCGGGCTGTCCTACCATGCCGTGCCGCAGCGCGCGCACCTCGCACCCGGCGATCTGGAACACGCCCATGTTGAAGAACTTGATGTCGGGCGCGGGCTTCCCCGTGACCTTCTCCATGAGGCGCACCGCGTTCGGCCCCTGCACCTGATAGCGGAACACCTTGCGTCGGCCCTGGTTCTCGGCGGAGCGCTCGTCGCGCTCGAGCGAGACGTCGTAGCCGCCCGTCTCGGCGTGGTACTGCACCCAGTTGATCGCGGACGGCCGGCCGACGAGGCTGAGCTCGTCCTTGTCGAGATGGAACAGGATCGCGTCGCCGATCACGTAGCCGTCGTGATTGCAGGCGACGAACTGCTTCGCCTTGTTCACCTCGAAGCCCTTGAAGCTGTTCACGCCGAGGTCCGACAGGAGCCGCAGCGCGTCCCGCCCGCGGACGTACAGATCCGTCATGTGATGCGACTGGTCGAACAGTGCGCACGTCTCCCGCCAGGCGCGCTGCTCGTCGCGCCAGTTGGTGAACTCGGACGGGACCACGGGAAACGCGTACGGACCGATCTGCGAGTTGCGCAGCATATGGACCGGGCTCGGCGCCGCGCGCAGCAGATCCTCAAGGCTTTGATGACTCATGAATAGATACCCCCTTCAGTGCAGGTCGACGAAAAACAGGCAAGCGAATGCGCGGGACGCGGCGCGGCCAGGGCAGCGATCGGGCATCGCCGCCCGGAGCGGTCAGCCGAACGAGCGGGGACGGCACGCCGCCGCCCCCGCTTGGAGAAACGCCCCGTCGGAACCGGTCAGAGCTTCTGCTGCGTGCGCCAGCCCTCGGCGTAGGCCACGCGCGCGGGCTCGCTGTAGGGCACCGGGCCCACGATGGCGCGCAGCTCGATCTGCGCGTGCGGGCGCTCGACCACGGGCTTGCGCGAGCCGCCGCCCTCCTCGCCCCAGACGAGCGTCACTTCCGTGCCGGGCTTGCTGTACTGCTCGTCCACCATGGCGAGCGACAGCATGGAGCGCTCGTTGTACGAATAGCCGCTGAAAGTGGACACGCCGATCACCTTGCCGTCCTTCAGCACCTTGTCGTACGGCCACGACGCGTAGTTCGACAGCGGCAGGTCGATGTACTTGTACGGGTCGCCGCCCTTGCTGAACATCGAGCGGAACACCTTGGCCACGTCCTCGCCGTTCCACGCGAGCGTGACCTTCCGGCGGTGCGGCTTGTCCTTCATCTTCTCGAGCGCCTCGCGCCCGATGAAGTCGTGGTCGAACTTCAGGATCGGCCCGTAGCCCAGATCCCAGGGCGTGAGGTAGTAGTCCTCGATGCTGTTCGAGTAGTAGCTGCCGCCGAGCGAGCCGGTGGCCTCGTAGGCATTGGCCTTGAGCCACTCCCGATACGGCTTCATCTTCTCGCCGGTGTACACGGCGGGCAGCGGACAGGGAATCCAGCCGGACTCGAGCGTGTTCGTCGCGTACGCGCGGGAGCCCACCTGGCGCAGGCCGAACTCCTGCCCCGCCTCGACGATCGCGGCGCGCACGGCCTCGCCGTCCTCCCACGGGCCGAAGAGCTCCCAGCCGGGCTGGCCGGCCATGCCGTGACGGAGCGCGCGCACCTTGCGGCCGGCGATAGTGAACCAGTCCATGTTGAAGAACTTGATCTCGGGCACCGCCTTGCCCATGGCCTTCTGCATGACCTGCGGCGCGTTCGGGCCCTGGACCTGGTAGCGGTACACCTTGCGCACGGGCGGCCCCTGGCGCGCGGCGGAGCGCTCGTCGCGCTCGATCCTGACGTTGTAGCCGCCGGTCTCGGCATGGAACTGCACCCAGTTGTGCGCCGAAGGCCGGCCCACGATGTTGAACAGATCCTTGTCGAGATAGAACAGGATGGCGTCGCCGATCACATAGCCGTCGTAGTTACAGACGACGAGCTGCTTGGCCTTGTCGACGGTGAAGCCCTTGAAGGAGTTGATGGCGAGCTTCTCGAGGAGCTTGAACGCATCCGGCCCCTGCACGTACATGTCCGTCATGTGGTGCGACTGATTGAACAGCACGCACGTCTCGCGCCACGCCCGCTGCTCGTCGCGCCAGTTGGTGAACTCGGGCGGCACGACCGGATAGACGTAGGGGCCTATCTGGGAATTGCGCAACAGCTCCACCGGGCTTCCGACGGTCTTCAACAGTTCCTCTAGGCTTTTTGCAGTCATCGCTCTTGGTACCCTCTTGTAATGCTTCGAAAGGCCTACGGTGGGCCACAACCCCGAGGAGCCCTCGAGGGGCTCCCAATCCAGCATTCGCATTACGACCGCCTCCGGCGGGAGGCAAAGCTCGGCCCGGCGGCGATCGTCGTCGGAAGGCAGTGCGCAACTCTACCACAGTTTCACTTTCGGTTCGGTTCGTCGGAAGCACGCAACAGCCGCTCGCGCTCCGCGCGCGCGGCAGCGCGGGCGATCCGGTAGCCCGCGTGCGCCGGGGCGCCGGCCGCAATTGCCCCTTCCGACGAATTCGCCTAATCTACCGGGCCACGCCGTCCTAGGGTCAGCGCGCCGCAACAACAGGGAGAATCGCCATGGCGTACATCTTTCATCAGGATGAGCTCCCGCGCCTCTTGTCGGTCGTACCGGGAAGGGAACGCGTGTTCTTCGTGAGCAAGGAGCTCACCAACATGGACGACATGCTGGCGGGCGTTATGTATTACGCGAAGGGCGCGTCGTCTCCCTACCACATGCACAAGAACTGCGAGCACTTCTATTTCATCTTCGAAGGCACGGGCACGATCGAGACCGAGGACGGCACGCGCGACCTGGGTCCGGGCGACCTGGTCTTCATCCCGGCCGAGGAGAAGCACCGGCTGCGCTCGAAGGAGCCGCTGTTCTACTTCGAGTTCCAGGCACCCAACCGTTTCAAGACCACCATCCTCGACGGCACGAAGGAGGACCTCCTCTGGGAGCGCCGCGACGGCAAGGTGTGGGTGCAGAGCTGAGCGCGAGACGAAGGGAACGTCAATGGCAGTCACGCTTATCCACACGCCGAGCGTCCCGCGCACCCGCCAGAACGGCCGGGGCGAGGTGGCCGAGATCCTCAACAAGGAGCTTTGCGGCGCCGAGAACGTGGTCGGCCAGCTGCGCTGGCTCCACCCCGGGGACCGCTTCCAGGCGGATGCCCTCGAGGCGACCCATCAGCTCCTCTATCTAATGGAGGGCGAAGGGGTCATTACGCTCGACGGCAAGGACTACGAGGTGGTCAAGGGCGCGGGGATCTATCTGGGCCCGACGGAGACGGCGGGCATCCGCCAGCGCGGCACGTCTCCGCTCAAGCTCTTCCACCTGATCGTGCCGATCAAGAAGGAGCTGCAGCTCGACTCCTGAGCGACGGCGCGGGCCCGCGCCGCCCGCTCGTCAGCGTTCCTCGCAGGGCAGCGGCGACCAGCCGCTCCGGTCCCGTTCGCGCTTGAAGCTCGAGCTCGTGACGAACGGCTGCTCGAGGTACATCGGGTCGTCCACGATCGTGGTCACCGTGAACCATTCCTCGCCGAACGCGGAGTGCCGGACGAAGTGCTCCGTGAGCACGGTGTTGCCGCTGTAGGGCACGCCGTTCCGGCGCAGGTATCCGGGCAGCAGGTGGGTGGTGACCACCTCGAGGCTCGTGCCTTGCCAACGCGCTCGCGAGATCCCCTGGCGCGTGGGCTCGCCGGGCGCGGGCACCGCCGCGAAGTGCAGCAGGCGGGTCTGCTCGCCGCTGTCGGTCTCGATCGCGAGCGTGGCGTCGTCCCGCCATTCGATGCGCACGCGCGTGGGCATGCGCAGCAGGCCCGGCGCGCCGTACGGCCGGCACGTCCCCTCGTCGGCGACGGGATCCCAGCGGTCCGCCTCCGCCCGTCCCGCGTCGTTGAGCGGCACGCTGGTGTAGTCGCCCTTCCGGGGCGTGACCATGCGCCAGAGCCAATCCTCCGTGACGACGCTGACCCATTGGCCCGTGAGGTCGATGGGCGCCGCCTCGCGGGGCGAGGCGGCGCTGGGCTGCGCCGCTGCGCCGCGGGCGAAAATCGCGAGCGCGAGCGCGGCGAGCAACGAGCCCGCTCGGGCCGCGACGGTCGCCTGACTAGACGGACGAACCTGCATGCGCAGGGTACTGTTGGGGAAGCGCCCGCGGATTGCAACGACGGCCGCCGTTGAACCGCGGGATTCACCCCCCGCACAATCGAGGCTCGCCATGACGAGCATCACCTCAACGCCGCGCCGGCTACGCGCCCTCGCCGGGCTCGCGGCGGCGCTCGCGTGCCTCGCCGGGCCCGCCCGCGCCGAGATCGACCTCTCCGGCGAGTGGGAGAGCCTGCGGCACGAGGACGCAATCGAGCGCGGGCCGGGCTCGCCGGTCGGCGACTTCCTGGGGCTCCCGATCAACGAGGCCGGCCGCCTGCGCGGCGAGCGCTGGAACGCCGAGCTGCTGAGCGTCCCCGAGCACCAGTGTATCCCGCATACCGCGGCCTACTCCGCGATGCACGGCAACCTGCGCATCTGGAAGGAAGTGGACCCGAGCTCGCAGGAGGTCGTGGCCTGGCACATGCTGTTCGAGTCCTACAACCGCTTCCGGACGATCTGGATGGACGGCCGGCCGCACCCGTCCGAGCACCACCGGCACACGTGGCAGGGCTTCTCCACGGGCAAGTGGGACGGGGACGTGCTGGTGATCACCACCACGCACCTGAAGCCCGGGCACATCCGCCGCAACGGCATCGACCACAGCGACCGGGCCACGCTCGTCGAGCACGTCACGCGCCACGGCGACGTGCTCACGTTCATCAGCACGCTCGAGGACCCGATCTATCTGACCGAGCCCTACATCCACTCGCGCAACTTCCGGCTGAATCCGAACCAGCGCATCCGTCCCTACACCTGCACGCCGGTGATCGAGGCCGAGCGCGCAGGCCACCGCATCCCGCACTACCTGCCGGGCAGCAATCCGCTCCTCGCCGAGCTCGCGGCCACCGTGGGCTTGCCGCTCGCGACCACGCTCGGCGGCGCCGAGACGATGTACCCCGAGTATCGCCAGACGCTCGAGCGGCTGCGCGCGGGGGCGCCCGCGGAGCGCGCGCCGTGACGCGCGGCGGGGCCGTCGCGCTCGTCTGCGGCGCGCTGCTCGCGGCGCCGGGCCCGGCCGCCGCGCAGGGGCGCGCGGCGGCGCACGACCGGCTGGAGCTCGTCCACGTCCAGGGCGGCGTGTACCTGCTCGCGGGCGCCGTGGGCAACATCGCCGTGCAGGTGGGCCCGGACGGCGCGCTGCTCGTGGACGCGGGCGCGCCGGAGCGTGGCGAGGACGTGCTCGCCGCCGTGCGCGAGCTCACGGACGGCCCGATCCGCTACGTGCTCAACACCCACGAGCATGCCGACCATACGGGCGGCAACACCGCGCTGCGCGAGGCGAGCGGCCCACCCGCGACCGGCGCCGTGCTCGTGACGGACGGCACCGACGGCGCCGCGATCGTGGCGCACGAGAACGTGCGGCAGGCGCTCTCCTCGCGCCAGGACACCCCCGTGGACGCCTGGCCGACCGAGACGTACGCGACGCCGTTCCACGATCTCTACTTCAACGGCGAGCCGGTGCGGCTGCTGCATCTGCCCAACGCGCACACGGACGGCGACAGCGCCGTGATCTTCCGCCGCTCCGACGTGATCGCCACCGGCGACGTGTTCGCCACCACTCACTATCCGATGTTCAACCCCGCGCAGGGCGGCAGCATCGAGGGCATCCTCGCGGCGCTCGACGCCATCATCGACTGGACGGTGCCGCACCAGCTCCAGGAAGGGGGCACACTCGTGATCCCCGGGCACGGCAGGATCTGCGACGAGGCGGACGTGGTCGAGTATCGCGACATGGTGCAGATCGTGCGCGACCGCATCGAGGACCTGATCCGCCGCGGCATGACGCTCGAGCAGGTGAAGGCGGCGCGCCCCACGCTCGACTACGACGCCCGCTACGGCACCGACTACTGGACGCCGGAGATGTTCGTCGAGGCGGTGTACGAGAGCCTTTCGAGGTGAGGCGGCGAGGCCGCCGTCAGAACGACTTGGGCATGCCGAGCACGTGCGTGGCGATGAACGACAGGATCAGGTTGGTCGACACCGGCGCCACCTGGTAGAGCCGCGTCTCGCGGAACTTGCGCTCCACGTCGTACTCCCCCGCGAACCCGTAGCCGCCGAAGGTCTGCAGGCACGCCTCGCCCGCGGCCCACGACGCCTCCGACGCGAGCAGCTTCGCCATGTTCGCCTCGGCGCCGCACTTCGCCCCGGCGTCGAAGAGCCGCGCCGCCTTCTCGACCATCAGCGCGGCCGCCTCGGCCTGCGCGTGCGCCCGCGCGATGGGGAACTGCACGCCCTGGTTGCTGCCGATGGGCCGGCCGAACACCTGCCGCTCCGCCGCGTAGCGCGACGCCTTCGTCACGAACCAGCGCGCGTCGCCGATGCACTCGGCCGCGATCAGGATCCGCTCGGCGTTCAGGCCGTCCAGGATGTACTCGAAGCCCCTGCCCTCCTCGCCGATCAGGTTCTCGGCCGGCACCTCGAGCCCGTCGAAGAAGAGCTCGGTGGTGGAATGATTCATCATCGTGGCGATGGGCTTGATCGTGAGCCCGTTGCCCACCGCGTCGCGCACGTCGACGAGCAGCACCGACAGCCCCAAGGTGGGCTTCGGCGCCTGCTCGCGGGGCGTGGTGCGGCAGAGCAGCAGCATGAGGTCCGTGTGCTCGGCGCGCGAGATGAACACCTTCTGACCGTGCACGACGTAACGGTCGCCGCGGCGCACGGCGGTGGTGCGGATGCGGGTGGTGTCCGTGCCGCTCGACGGCTCCGTGACGGCGAACGCCTGCAGCCTGAGCTCCCCGGCGGCGATCGGCGGGAGCCAGCGCTCCTTCTGCGCCTCGCTGCCGTGCCGGAGCAGCGTGCCCATCGTGTACATCTGCGCGTGGCAGCTCGCGCCGTTGCATCCGCTCGCGTGGATCTGCTCGAGCACGACGGCGGCGGCCGCGACGCCGAGCCCGCTGCCGCCATAGCGCTCGGGGATCAGGATCGAGAGATACCCCGCGTCCTGGAGCGCCTTCACGAACTCGGTGGGATAGGCGCGGCGGCGGTCGAGATCGCGCCAGTACTCGCCGGGGAACCCCTCGCAGAGCCTCGCGACCGCGTCGCGGATGTCGGCGTGCTCGTCCAGCATGTTCGCTCGCGCCCGCGGCGCGCAGGCGTCGCGCGGCGGCGAGCATCATAACCGGATCGTGTACCATAGCGCTGCCCTCGGAACGGGGTGCCGTTTCGCGTGTTGTCATCGCTCATCGACTCCCCGCCGACCTCCCTCTGCTTGATCCGGCTCTCCGCCATCGGCGACACCTGTCACACGGTGCCGGTGGTGCGCGCAATCCAGCGCGCGTGGCCGGACACCGCCATCACCTGGATCATCGGCAAGGTGGAGCACGGGCTGCTCCAAGGCCTCGAAGGCGTCGAGTTCCAGGTGCTCGACAAGAAGCAGGGCCTGGGCGGCTACCTCGCGCTGCGCCGGCGGCTCGGCGGTCGGCGCTTCCCCGTGCTGCTGCACATGCACGCCTCCGCGCGCGCCAACCTGGCGAGCCTGGCCGTGCGCGCGCCCATCCGGATCGGCTTCGATCGCGCCCGCGCGCGCGACTACCAGTGGCTCTTCACGAATCGCCGCATCGCGGCCGTGCCGCGACAGCACGTGATCGACGGCCTGTTCGGCTTCGCCGCGGCGCTCGGCATCGAGCGGCCCGCCGAGCTCGAGTGGCGCATCCCGGTCCCCGACGCCGACCGGGAGTTCGCGGCCTCGCACATCGAGGACGGCCGGCCCGCGCTCCTGATCAGCCCCGTCACGGGCCAGCGCTTTCGTAATTACCGCAACTGGGCCGTGGAGCGCTATGCGGCCGTGGCCGATTATGCGGCGGAGCGCTACGGCGCGCAGGTGCTGCTCACGGGCGGCCCGACGGCGCTCGAGCGCACCTACGCCGACGGCATCACGAGCCTCGCGCGGCACGAGCCCCGCGACCTCGTCGGCCGGACCACGCTCAAGCAGCTGCTCGCCCTCATCGAGCGCGCGAGCGTCGTGCTCTGCCCGGACTCGGGACCCGCGCACCTCGCGAGCGCCGTGGGCACGCCGGTCGTGGGCCTGTACGCCACGTCGAACCGCTTCCGGACCGGGCCGTACCGTTACCAGCACCTCGTGGTGGACAAGTACCCGGAGGCGGTGCGCCGCGAGTTCGGCAAGCCCGTGGAGGCGCTGCGCTGGGGGCAGCGCGTTCGTAACCCGGACGCCATGAATTTGATTACACTCCCCGACGTGATCGAGAAGCTCGACGCGGCGTTCGCGGAGCGGGGCATCGAGCCGGCGCACCGCTAGCCGCCGCCACGAATGAAGATCGCGCCTGGAAAGGCGCTCCCGCCGGGACCGCCGGGGGGTGGGAGCGGCTTTCCAGCCGCGATCTTTCGGAGCAACGACGTTGACGGACACCTATTCGCTACGCGATTTCTCGGACGCATCGCCCGACGAGATCGAGGACGCCCTCGAGCGCGCAGAAGTCGTCTTCTTCCGCCGCTCCCCCGTCGAGCTGCCGTCCGAGGAGGACCTCGCGTTCCTGCGCGACGGGCTGCCGGGCGAGCTCCGCACCAAGAACCTGAGCTACCACCCCGAGTCCGATTCCATCCCGCGCTTCGAGGCGGCGCCGCACGTGAAGGAACGATGCGAGCGGATCCTGCGCGCCCACGGCCAGCGCGTGGAGGCCTTCCTGCGCCGCGCCGTGCCGGACTTCGTGCCGGGCTGGACGCTCGGCACCACGAGCTTCCGCTCCCAGGAGGAGAAGGGCCGCAAGCTCAAGCCGCGCTCGAGCAACGAGCTCGTGCACGTGGACGCGGGCGCCTACGGCGCCACCAACGGCGCCCGCATCCTGCGCTTCTTCGTGAACGTGCACCCCGAGCGCGACCGGGTGTGGGGCACGAAGGGCAGCTTCGGCGAGCTGCTCGAGCGCCACCCGGAGCTGCGGGCCGCGGCGCTGCGCGGGCGCCGCCGGCTGCGGCTGCAGAAGTCGCCCCTCGACCGGCTCTACAGCGGGCTCGTCGGCGCGTTGAGCGCCGTCTATCCCCTCGCCAAGGTGATCGACTCGAGCCCGTACGACCGGAGCATGCGCCGCATACACAATTACATGAAAGAGAACGAGGCGTTCCGCTCGAGCCCGCTCGGCTACCGGGAGATCCGCTTCCCGCCGTTCTCCGCCTGGATGGTCTTCACGGACGGCATCAGCCACTCGGTGCTGACCGGCCAATACGCGTTCGTGACGACCGTGCTGGTGCCGCTCGCGAACTGCCGCAAGCCCGAGCTGTCGCCTTACAAAATACTAGAAAGAACAGCCGCTTGAGCGGCTTTTTTGGTGCTTTTTCAATAAAACGAAGGGGAACACATGTCGGTCACGGAAGCCCTCGCCGCGTATGTCGTGGACACGCCGCCCGAAGCCGTGCCGCGCGACGTGCGCGACGAGGCGAAGCGGGCGCTGCTGAACTACTTGGGCTGCGCGCTCGGCGGCAGCGTCGAGCCCGCGCTCGACATCGCCATCGAGACGCTCGCGCCCTACTCCGGGAAGCCCACGGCCTGCGTGCTCGGCCGCGACGAGGGCTTCGACCCGCTGCACGCGGCGCTGCTGAACGGCATCGGCTCGCACGTGCACGAGTACGACGACACCACGCCCAAGAACTACATCCACCCGTCCGTGCCGGTGGCCTCGGCGCTGTTCGCTTACGCGAGCGCGCACCCGGTCTCGGGCGTGGACTTCGTGCATGCGTTCATCCTGGGCTTCGAGGCGGAATCGCGCGTGGGCAACGCCGTCTACCCCGCCCACTACGAGGCGGGCTGGCACATCACGTCCACGGCCGGCGTGTTCGGCGCCGCCGCCGCGGTCGGCAAGCTGCTCGGGCTCAGCACGCGGCAGATGGTGTGGGCGTTCGGCCTCGCGGCCACGCAGGCCGCCGGCATCCGCGAGATGTTCGGCTCCATGGCGAAGTCGTTCCAGCCGGGCCGCGCCGCGCAGAACGGCTACACGGCCGCCCTGCTCGGCCGCGCGAATTTCACGGCCGGCGAGCGCGCCATCGAGGGTCCGCGCGGCTTCGCGCCCGTGACCGCGGCCCGCTACGACCTCTCGCGCATCACGGATCGGCTCGGCGAGCACTTCGACCTGCGCGAGAACGCCTACAAGCCGTACGCCTGCGGGCTCGTGGTGCACCCCACCATCGACGGCTGCAGCGTCATCAAGCGCACGCACGCGCCCGATCCCGAGCGCATCGCCGCCGTGCGGCTGCGGGTTGCGCCGCTCGTGCTCGATCTCTGCAACAAGAAGGAGCTCAAGCGCGCGCTCGAGAGCAAGTATTCGATCTACCACGCGGCCGCCATCGGCCTCGTGCGCGGCAAGGGCGGCCTGCAGGAGTTCACCGACGAGGCGATCCGCGACCCGCTGCTCGCCCGCATCCGCGAGCGCACCACGGCGGAGCCCGACCCCTCGGTGACCGAGGATCAGGTGCGCATCGAGGTGGAGCTCGACGACGGCACGGTGCTCCGGCACTTCGTGGAGCAGTCGCTCGGCAACGTGCACCGGCCGCTGAGCAACGCGGACCTCGAGGAGAAGTTCCGCGACCAGGCGGTGCTCGCGCTGCCCGCCGAGCGGGTGGAGGCGCTCATCGAACAGTGCTGGCGGATCGACGAGCTCGCGGACGTGGGCGAGCTGGTGCGGGCCACGAGGCCGGGCAAGAGCGTGGCATGACGATGGCCGCGGCGCGGAAGATCGCGGCTGGAAAGCCGCTCCCACCTGGCGCTCCGAGGTGGGAGCGCCTTTCCAGGCGCGACTCTTCGTTGGGCGGCGCCGAAGGGATCGCGGCTGGAAAGCCGCTCCCACTTGGCCATTCGTGGGGAGTGCGGCGATGTTGAGCCGTCGCAAGGTGCTGCTCGCGGCGCTGCTCGGCGCCTGCGGCGCGCTCGCCGGCTGCGGCGGCGGCGCGGGCGGCGCGCCCGAGGTGCGGATCCCGCTCGGCGCGGGCGGCGTGGGCTTCCTGCCGCTCTACGTGATGCGCGAGCACGGCCTCATCGAGAAGCACGCGCGCGCCGCGGGCCTCGAGGACGTGCGCGTGCGCTGGATCGACATCGGCGGCCCCGCGGTGGTGAACGACGCGCTGCTCTCGGGCTCGGTGGACTTCATCGCCGCGGGCCCGCCCGCCTTCCTCACCCTCTGGAGCGCCACGCGGCAGTCCCTCGACGTGCGCGGCATGGCGGCCATGACGGCGCTGCCGATGTATCTCAACACGCGTGCCGAGCACTTGCGCTCGCTCGAGGATTTGACGGACCGCGACAAGATCGCGGTCACGGCGATAAAGGTGTCGATTCCCTCCATCGTGATGCAGATGTACGCGCGCGAGCGCTACGGGCCGGAGGAGGCGTTCCGCTTCGACAAGTACACGGTCACGATGAACCACGCCGACGGCGTGATCGCGCTGCTCTCGGGCACGAGCGAGATCAACGCGCACTTCACGTCGCCGCCGTTCCACCAGCGCGAGATCGCCGATCCCCGCGTCCGCACCGTCATGACCACGGACGACGTGCTGGGCGGGCCGACCACGTTCACGATGCTCTCCACCACCGCGCGCTTCCGCGAGCGCAACCCCGAGCTCTACCGCGCCGTGCTCGCGGCGCTCGAGGAGGCGAACGCGCTCATCGCGCGCGACAAGCGGGCGGCCGCCGAGCTGCTGCTCGCGGCCGAGGGCGGCGCGGACTTCACGGTGGACGAGCTCGTGGCCGTGCTCGAGGACCCGGACATCCAGTTCACCACCACGCCGCAGAACGTGCTCCGCTACGCGCACTTCATGCACGACATCGGCTCCATCCAGAACCGCCCGGGCTCCTGGCGCGACCTCTTCTTCCCCGAGATCCATGAGGCGCCCGGCAGCTGACCTCGGGCGGTCGAGGGACGGCTGATGGACGCCGCCGTCGCCGAGACGCCGCTCCTCTCCGTGCAGGGCGTGACGCTGCAGTACCGCACGCGCGAGCAGCTCATCACGGCCACGTATCGCGTGAGCTTCGACGTGCTCCAGGCCGAGCGCTTCGTCGTGCTCGGGCCTTCCGGCTGCGGCAAGTCCACGCTGCTCAAGGCCGTGGGCGGCTACATCCGCCCCGTGGAGGGCCGCATCCTGCTGAACGGCGCCGAAGTGGCGGCGCCCGGCCCCGACCGCGCGCTCGTGTTCCAGGAGTTCGATCAGCTCCTGCCGTGGAAGACGGTGCGCGACAACATCGTCTTCGCGCTCACCGCGAGCGGCAAGCTCGCCCGCAAGGCCGCCGTCGAGCGCGCCATGCACTTCATCGACAAGGTGGGCCTCACGCGCTTCGCCGACAACTACCCGCACACGCTGTCGGGCGGCATGAAGCAGCGCGTGGCCATCGCCCGCGCGCTCGCCATGGAGCCCGAGATCCTGCTCATGGACGAGCCGTTCGCCGCGCTCGACGCGCTCACGCGCGAGCGCATGCAGGAGGAGCTGCTGAACCTCTGGAGCGACTCGCGCTTCACGCTGCTGTTCGTCACGCACTCGATCCCCGAGGCGATCCGGGTGGGCGACCGGATCCTGCTGCTCTCGGCGCACCCCGGCCAGGCGAAGGCGGAGCTCAATTCGCCAGGCGCGGACGTGCGCGGCGAGGACGGCGCGCTCCTCTCGGAACGCATTCAACGCATCCTGTTCGACCGGCTGGTCGAGGAGGGATCCCGGCATGTCCGAAGCTAGCTGGCAGGGCGCGCTGCCGCGGCGCCCCGAGGTCACGTACGAGCTGCGCACGCCCGCGCTCGACGTGGCGCCGCAACCGCTCGGCCTCGCGCAGCGGCTCTACGCGAGCGGCGCCGTGCGCAAGACCGTGGTGGTGGTCGCGCTCGCCCTCGCGTGGGAGATCTACGCCCGCGCGCTCGGCAATCCCCTGCTCTTCCCCACGTTCGTCGCAACGCTCGAGGCCTGGGTGCGCTCCATCGCGTCGGGCGAGCTGCCGCGCGCGGCCACCTACACGCTGTCGCTGCTCTTCCAGGGCTACGCGCTGGGGCTCGTGATCGCGGGGCTGCTCACGGCGCTCGCGAGCGCCACGCGGATCGGCGCGGACTTTCTCGAGACGCTCACGGCCATGTTCAACCCGCTGCCGTCCATCGCGCTGCTGCCGCTCGCGCTCATCTGGTTCGGCCTCGGCGACGGCAGCGTGATCTTCGTGCTCGTGCACGCCGTGCTCTGGGCCGTGGCCCTGAACACTTACGGCGGCTTCCGGGCGCTCTCCCCCACGCTCCGCATGGTGGGGCAGAACTACGGGCTCTCGAAAGCGGGCTACGTGCTCAAGATCCTGATCCCCGGCGCCTTCCCGAGCATCCTCACGGGGCTCAAGATCGGCTGGGCGTTCGCCTGGCGCACGCTGATCGCGGCGGAGCTCGTGTTCGGCGTGAGCTCGGGCTCGGGCGGGCTCGGCTGGTACATCTTCGAGAAGAAAAATCAACTGCTGATTCCCGAGGTGTTCGCTGGGCTCCTCACGGTGATCGTATTCGGCTTGTTCGTGGAGAACGTCGTCTTCAAGACGATCGAGGCGCGCACCGTGCGCCGCTGGGGCATGCAGACCTGACGGGCTCGCCGGGCGGACGCGGCGCGCGCCGCGATCCTGCCGACGCCGGGGAGAACGACATGACGACACACGAAGCTTTCGGCCGCGCAGGCAGGCCCGCGGCCATCCTGCTCGCGTGCCTAACGGCCGCCTGCGAGCCTGCCGACGAGCGGCCGCCCGCACCCGAGGCCGCGCCAGACGCGGCGCTCGCGCAGCGCGTGCTGAACGCCTCGCCCTACACCCTTCGCGCTGACCCCGAGCTCGCGGCCTACGTGCAGCGCACGGCGGAGGCCGCGATCGCGGAGCACTGCGCGGTGTGCCACGGCGCGGACCTCACCGGCCGGCCAGGCGTGCCGAATTTGGTGGACTTCGACTGGCTCTGGGGCATCACGCTCGAGGAGACCACCGAGGTGGAGCCGGTCATGAAGATCGAGCAGACGATCCGCCACGGCATCCGCAACCAGAACTGCCCGCTGATCGCCGATCAGGCGCTCTACGGCGGCTGCCCGGACACGCGCTACTCCGAGATGCCGGGGTATCTCGCGGGCGGCATGTTCGATGCATCGCAGGTGGACGACCTCGTCGAGTGGGTGCTGTCGCTCTCCGGCCGCGACGCGGACCCCGAGGCGGTGGAACGGGCGCAGGCGATCCGCGGCGTGTGCGCCGAGTGCCACGGGCCCGAAGGCTACGGCTACAAGCCTTACGGCGGCCCCGATCTCACGGACGACGTGTGGCTCTACGGCAGCGACCGCGAGACCATCCGCGACGTCATCGCGAACGGGCGCTTGGGCATGTGCCCCGCCTGGGGCGAGACGCTCGACGCCCCCACGATCAAGTCGCTCGCGCTCTACATCTGGCAGAAGGCGAACGAAGGCTGATGGCGGGCTCGGCTGCGCGATTTCGGGGCATGCGGCCTGGACGCGCCGGGGGGCGCTGGTTAGACTGACTCTCGGGCGCCTGTTTTGTCGGCGGATCAATCAGTTAATGGCGGGGAAAGGGACGGATCGATGCTGATCACGCAAAAGCACCTCAATCGGCGAACCTTCTTGCGGGGCGCGGGGGCCACCCTGGCGCTGCCGCTGCTCGACGCGATGGTGCCGGCGTTCGCCAGCACGGCCCGTCAGGGGCCCCGTCTCGGATTCGTGTACGTGCCGCACGGCGCCATCATGTCGCACTGGACGCCGGACGGCGTCGGCCGCGACTTCGAGCTCAAGTCCACGCTCAAGCCCCTGGAGCCCTTCCGCGACCGTCTGGCCATCGTGAGCGGCCTGCACCACCGCGCCGCCGACACCTCCGCCGTGCATTCGCTCTCCCCCACCACGTGGCTCTCGGGCGTGCGGCCCAAGCCCACCCAGGGGACCGACGCGTATGCCGGCGTCACCGCCGACCAGATCGCCGCGAAGGCCATCGGCCAGGACACGATGCTGCCGTCGATGGAGCTCGCCACGGAGGACCACTCGGGGCTCATCGGCGCGTGCGACCGCGACTACGGCTGCATCTACATGAACACGCTGTCGTGGCGCACCGAGACCACGCCCATGCCGATGGAGATCAACCCGCGCAAGGTGTTCGAGCGCATGTTCGGCTCGGGCGGCAGCGTGGAGCAGCGGCTCGCGCAGCGGCGCGAGGACCGCAGCATCCTCGACGCGCTGACTGCGCAGGCGCATAGCTTGAAGGCCACCCTCGGCGCGCACGATCGCAACACGCTCGACAATTACCTCGAGGCGGTGCGCGAGATCGAGCGGCGGCTATCGCGGGCGGAGTCGCAGATCGCCGAGAACCCGGACCTCGAGATCCCGGAGGCGCCTGCCGGCATCCCGTTCGTGTACGAGGACCACGTCGACATCATGTTCGACCTGATCACGCTCGCATATCAGGCCGACATCACGCGCGTGTTCACGTTCATGATGGCCCGCGAGGTGAGCAACCGCACGTACCCGCAGGTGAACGTGTCGGAAGGCCACCACGCCGTGTCGCACCATCAGAACCGCCCCGAGAAGATGGAGATGAACGCGCGCATCCAGGGCTACCACGTGAGCCTGTTCGCCAGGTTCCTCGAGAAGCTCGACGCGGTGCAGGACGGCGACGGCACGCTGCTCGACCACTCGCTGCTCCTCTACGGCAGCAACATGAGCAACAGCAACGCGCACGACCACTTCCCGCTGCCGAACGTGGTGGTGGGCGGCGCGTACGGCCGGCTCGCGGGCGGCCAGCACGTGAAATGCGAGGACCACACGCCCATGACGAACCTGCTGGTCACGATGCTGCACAAGGCCGACGTGCCGATCGAGCGGCTCGGCGACAGCACGGGCACCATCGCCGAGCTCTGACGCATGGGCGGCGGCATCACCTCCGGTAGGCGCGGCTCGCCGTCGCGCTCCGCCGTCGTTCTCCCGGGGCTGCTCGCCCTCCTCTCGCTCGTCGCGTCCGGCGCCGGCGCCGAGACGCCGCCGCTCGTGGCCGCCGTCAAATCCGGCGACCGCGTGCGGGCCCTCGCGCTCGCCACCGAGCGGCCGGAGCTCGCACGCGCGGCCGAGACCGACGGCACCACGGCGCTGCACTGGGCCGTGCGCAACGACGACCTCGAGCTCGCGGACCGCCTGCTGCGCGCGGGCGCGGACGCCACGGCCCGCAACCGCTACGGCGTGACGCCGCTCTACCTCGCCGCCCAGAACGGCAGCGCGCGCATGATCGAGCGGCTGCTCGACGCGGGAGCCGACCCCAACGAGGTGAGCGTGGAAGGCGAGACCGCGCTCATGACGGCCGCCCGCACCGGGCGCGTGGAGGCCGCGCGCGTGCTGCTCGAGCGCGGCGCCGAGGTGGACGCGCGCGAGGCGTGGCACGGCCAGACGGCGCTCATGTGGGCGAGCGCGCAGGGCCATCCCGACATGATCCGCGAGCTCCTGGCCCACGGCGCCGACCCGAACGCGAGCTCCAACGTCGAGGAGTGGGAGCGCCAGGTAACGGCCGAGCCGCGCGAGAAATGGTTGCCGCCGGGCGGTCTCACGCCGCTGCTGTTCGCCGCGCGCGAAGGGTGTCTCGAGTGCATCCCGGTGCTCATCGAAGGCGGCGCGGACGTGAACGCCACCACCCCGGACGGCATCAGCCCGGTGGTGATCGCGCTCATCAACGGCCACTACGACGTGGCGGGCGCGCTCGTCGAGGCCGGCACGGAACCGAACCTATACGACTACACGGGGCGCGGCGCGCTCTACGCGGCCATCGACTTCAACACCATGCCGGCCTCCAACCGCCCCGCGCCGAAGGTGCTCGAGAACCGCCTGAGCGCCCTCGACGTGGCCCGCATGCTGCTCGAGCGGGGCGCGGACCCGAACGCCCGGTTGAAGCGCATGCCGCCGTACCGCGCGAAGCTCGACCGCGGCAACGATACGCTGTTCCAGGCGGGCACCACGCCCATGCTGCGCGCCGCCAAGGCGGCGGACGTGCCCGCCATGAAGCTGCTGCTCGAGTTCGGCGCCGATCCCACGCTCGCGCCGGAGCGCAGCGGGATCAACCCGCTCATGGCCGCGGCCGGCCTCGGCACCTCCGAGCAGGACACCACCGGGCGCTACAAGACCGAAGAGCAGGCCATCGAGGCCATCGCGCTCCTGCTCGAGCACGGCCTCGACGTGAACGCCACCGATGCGCGCGGCCGCACCGCGTTGCACGGCGCGGCGCTCCAGGGCTACAACGAGGTCATCAAGTTCCTGGCGGCGAACGGCGCCAAGCTCGACGTGCAAGACAACGACGGCTTCACGCCGCTCGACACGGCGCTGGGCCTGGCCGGCGGGTTCGGCTTCTCCGGCCGCGAAGGCGTGGTGCGCGAAGACACGGCGGCGCTGTTGCGAGAGCTCATGAACGACTAGCCACGGCCTCGCGGGCGACCCGCGAAGGGAGGCACCCATGATCGTGGGCGTTCCGAAGGAACGGAAGACGCACGAGTACCGCGTCGGTCTCACCCCGGGCAGCGCGCGCGAGCTCATCGAGCAGGGCCACCACGTGCTGGTGGAATCCGGCGCCGCGCTCGGGATCGGCCTCCCCGATGCAGCCTACGCGAAAGTGGGCGCGACCATCGCACCCACGGCGGAAGAGGTGTACGCGAACAGCGAGCTCATCGTGAAGGTCAAGGAGCCGACCGAGGCGGAATCCAAGCTGCTCGGCGAAGGCCAGATCCTGTTCGCCTACCTCCACCTCGCGCCGAACCGGGCCGAGGCCGATCTGCTGCTCGAGTCGGGCGTCACGGCCATCGCCTACGAGACGGTGACCGGCCCCAACAACACCCTGCCCCTGCTCGCGCCGATGAGCGAGATCGCCGGCCGCCTCGCCGTGCAGGCCGGCGCGCACTGCCTCGAGCGCCCGCAAGGCGGCCACGGCACGCTGCTCTCCGGCGTGCCCGGCGTGCCGCCCGGCAACGTGCTCATCATCGGCGGCGGCATCGTGGGCGACAACGCGGCGCACATGGCGTGCGGCATGGGCGCGGACGTGACGGTGCTGGACCGCTCGATCCCGCGGCTGCGGCAGCTCGCCGATCACTACGGCGGCGCCGTGAAGTGCGTGTACTCCACCTCGCAGACCATCGAGCGCTACGCGCTCCAGGCCGACCTCATCATCGGCGCCGTGCTGATCCCCGGCGCCACGGCGCCGCGCGTGGTGAGCGGCGCGCTCGTGAAGCGCATGCGGCCCGGCACCGTGCTGGTGGACGTGTCCATTGACCAGGGCGGCTGCTTCGAGACGTCGCGGCCCACCACGCACGACGCGCCCACGTACACCGTGGAGGGCGTGGTGCACTATTGCGTGACCAACATGCCGGGCATCGTGCCGCGCACCGCCACGCTCGCGCTGAACAACGCCACGCTGCCTTACGTCACGGCGCTCGCGCGCCACGGGCTCGCCGAAGCGCTGCGGCTCGACCCGGGCCTCGCGGACGGCGTCAACATCCACGCCGGCAGGGTCACGCACCCGGCCGTAGCGCGCGACCTGGGCTACGAGCATCACCCCATCGCCACGCTGCTGTAACGCCCATGCGAACCTATTCCTTCGTCACCGTGGACGTCTTCACCGAGCGCCGCTTCGGCGGCAACCAGCTCGCGGTGTTCCTCGACGCCCAGGGCCTCACGGACCAGGAGATGCAGGCCCTCGCCGCCGAGCTCAATCTGAACGAGACAACCTTCGTGCTGCCGCCCGACGATCCGGCGCACACGGCGCGCGTGCGGATCTTCAACCGCACGGCCGAGATGCCGTTCGCCGGTCATCCGAACGTGGGCACGGGCTACGTGCTCGCGACGCTCGGACGCGACCGGGACGGCGTGCTGCTTTTCGAGGAGCAGGCCGGCCTCGTCGAGGTGCGGGTGGAGCGCGATGCCACCGGCGCCCCCATCGGCGCCGAGATCGACGCGCCGCAGCCGCTGTCGCTCGGAGGCACCGTGTCGCCCGACACCGTGGCGGCGTGCTCCGGGCTGCAGAACGCCGACGTGCTGACCGACGCGCACCCGCCCATCGAGGCGTCGGTGGGCTACCCGTTCGTGATCGCCGAGGTGCTGCCTGCGGCGCTCGCGCGGGCCGCGCCGCAGATCGAGCCCTGCCGGCGCGTGGCCGCCGAGCTGCCGCACCTGGGCGACCGGCTCGCGATCTACGTGTACGCGCGCGACGGCGCGCGCCTGCGGGCGCGCATGTTCGCGCCGCTCTCCGGCACGTTCGAGGACCCGGCCACGGGCAGCGCCGCGACGCCGCTCGCCGCGTTGCTGCTGTCGCTCGGCGAGGCGAGCGAGGCGCGCTACGAGATCGTGCAGGGCATCGAGATGGGACGCCCGAGCGTGCTGCACGCGACCGCGCGCCGCACCGCGGACGGCATCCGCGCGTCCGTTGGCGGCCGCTGCGTGCCCGTGCTCCGCGGCGAAGCCACGCTGTAGGCGGCACGCGCCGCGCCCGGCGCCGCAAGTCGCTAGTGGGCGTTGAACCAGTTCTTCAGCACGGCGCGGGCATCCTCGGTTGCCGGGACTCCGGCAGAAAGGCCCACCGGCTGAATCGGCAAAGCGTCGATCCTGTCGAGAATGAGCTGATAGAGCTCATCCGCCTGCCCTTCGAAGTCGAAGCTCGGGCACAGATTCTCGAACAGCTTCTCCCGGTAGACGGTGAGCTCGTTGATCATGGTACGGCTTGTTGTCCCGCGCCACGATGTTCATGTAGTGCTCGAGCTGGTCGTCCACGTAGTCCGCGGTGACGTCGAGGTCGCACTCGGGGAACAGGCCGAAATTGATCTGATCGTAATCGCTGTACGAGACGTTCTCCCACGCCCTCGTTCCCGTTCGGCGACGGACCCACGTTAGCCGTCGGTTGCACGGGATCGCCGCCACCTCCGCCTCCTCCGCACGCCGCACACAGGACAACAGCGAGGACGATCCAAGAGCGGTGAACACGAGATGAGCCGTGAAAGGTGTCCATTTCTTTTCTTTCTCACTGCCACTGAGGATGCGCTGCGCGAATCGGCCGTCGATGCAAGAGCTTTAGATGCACTCGACGCAAATGCGATGGTGATCGCATCCCGCCGTGTCGCCGTGATCACGTGCCCTTCACGGCCAAACGGAAACAAAGGCCACGCGGCCGCGAGCCATGAGACGGACAAAGCGATTGCGCCGGCACCCTTTTCGCCGGCGGCTTCTCGAAGGTCTTCGAGCGTTCTGGAGCGGCCCGCCTTCGGCGCAGGCCTGGAGGTTAGAGGGGGCGCGGGTACGGCGACCGCTGGTGCCGGATGCGCGTGACCACCGCGAGCGCGGCGCCCTGGCGCGACATCGTGGGCGAGCGCTCCATCTCCTCGAGAATCAGCCGCTCGGCTTCCCGCCAGTTGCCCTTGCAGATGCGAATGAGCTCCGCCTCGTAGTCGCCGGGGCGACGCGCCTTGCGGGCCGCGCGCTGCTTCCTTTTCGCGATCTTGCGTGCAACGAGCTTGATGGCCATGACCGTGACTCCCTTCCTACTTCCGCCGTGCGCGCTCGAGCGCGTCCGCGAGCGCCGTATTGTACGGGACGGTGGGCTCCCGGCCGCCCGTGCGCCCGCTCCGGCCCCGGCCGCCCCGAGCACCGTCGCGGGCTCCCCGGGCCGCCTCGGGCCGCGGCTCGCGGGCGCCGGCCCGCGCCGACGGGGCCTCGGTGAGCCGCATGGTGAGCGAGATCCGCCGGCGGGCGGGGTCCACCTCCAGCACCTTCACTTCGACCACGTCGCCCGCCTTCACCACCTCGCGCGGGTCCTTCACGAACTTGTCGGAAAGCTGCGAGATGTGCACGAGCCCGTCCTGGTGCACGCCGATGTCCACGAACGCGCCGAAGGCCGCCACGTTGCTCACCACGCCTTCGAGGACCATGCCGGGCTTCAGGTCCTCGAGCGTCTCCACGCCCTCCGCGAAGCGCGCCGCCTTGAACTCGGGGCGCGGGTCGCGGCCCGGCTTCTCGAGCTCCTTGAGGATGTCGCGCACGGTGGGCACGCCGAAGCGCTCGTCGGTGAAGTCCTTCGGATCGAGCGTGCGCAGGAACGCGGCGTCGCCGATGAGCTCCCGGACGCTGCGGCCCGTGCGCTCGACGATGCGCGCCACCACGGGATAGGCCTCCGGGTGCACGGCGGAGGCGTCGAGCGGCTCGTCGCCGTCCGCGATGCGCAGGAACCCCGCGCACTGCTCGAACGCCTTCTCGCCGAGGCGGGGCACCTTGAGCAGATCCTTGCGGCGGCGGAACGGTCCGTGCTCGTCGCGGAAGCGCACGACGTTCTCGGCCACGGTGCTCGAGAGCCCCGCCACGCGCGCGAGCAGCGCGCTCGACGCCGTGTTCACGTGCACGCCCACGGCGTTCACGCAGTCCTCCACGGTGGCGTCGAGCGTGCGCGACAGCCGCCCCTGATCCACGTCGTGCTGGTACTGCCCCACGCCGATCGACTTGGGCTCGATCTTGACGAGCTCGGCGAGCGGATCCTGCAGGCGGCGCGCGATGGACACGGCCCCGCGCAGCGACACGTCGAGCTGCGGCAGCTCGCGCGCCGCGAGCTCCGAGGCCGAGTACACCGAGGCGCCCGCCTCGCTCACCACGACCTTCGTGAGCTTTAGATCCGGGCGGCGCTTCAGGAGCTCCGTCACGAGGCGATCCGTCTCACGGCTGCCCGTGCCGTTGCCGATGGCGACGAGCTCCACGCGGTGCAGCCGGCACAGCTCCTCCAGCGTCTTGAGCGACGCCTCCCACTGCCGCTTCGGCTCGTGCGGATAGATCGTGCCCGCCGCGAGCAGCTTGCCGGTGGCATCCACCACGGCCACCTTCACGCCGGTGCGCAGGCCCGGGTCGAGACCGAGCACCGTGCGCGGCCCGGCCGGCGCCGCGAGCAGGAGGTCCTTGAGGTTGCGGCCGAAAACCCCGATGGCCTCCTCCTCCGCCTTCTCGCGCGCCTGGGCGAAGAGATCCGCCGTGAGGTGCGGGTGGATCTTCACGCGCCAGGCGAGGCGGCAGCACGTCATGAGCCACGCGTCGGCGGGACGCCCGCGCTCGGCGACGCCGGCGTGCCGCGCCACGCGGCCCTCGGCGTAGGCGTGCCCGGTCTCGGCGTCGGGCGGCGGCTCGAGCTCGAGCGTGAGGACTTCCTCGCGGCGCCCGCGAAACAGCGCGAGCAGCCGGTGCGAGGCGATCTTCGCGAGCGGCTCGGCGTGATCGAAGTAGTCCTGGAACTTCACGCCCTGCGCTTCCTTGCCGGGCACGACGCGCGAGCGGATCAGGGCTTTCCCGGCGAGCCACGTGCGCAGCTCCCCGAGCAGCTCCGCGTCCTCGCCCCAGCGCTCGATGAGGATGGCCCGCGCGCCTTCGAGCGCGGCCTTCGCGTCGGCCACGCCGCGCTCGGCGTTCACATAACCGGCCGCGAGCGCCTCGGGCTCCCGCGACGGATCGGCGAGCAGCGCGTCGGCCAGCGGCTCGAGCCCGGCTTCGCGCGCGGTCTGCGCGCGCGTGCGGCGCTTCGGCTTGTACGGCAGGTACAGGTCCTCGAGCCGCGACTTGCTGTCCGCCGCCTCGATGGCCGCGCGCAGCTCGTCGGTGAGCTTCCCCTGCTCCGCGATGGAGGCGAGGATGGTCGCGCGGCGCTCCTCGAGCTCGCGCAAGTACGCGAGCCGCGTCTCGAGCGTGCGCAGCTGCGCGTCGTCGAGCCCGCCCGTGGCCTCCTTGCGATAGCGGGCGATGAACGGCACCGTGGCGCCGTCGTCGAGCAGCGCGACCGCCGCTTCCACCTGCTCGGGCCTGGCGCCGATCTCGGAGGCGATGGTGCTCGCGATCTTCCGTGCGAGCGCGGGCGTGGTGTCGGGCATTCGGTCCTTCGAACTGGCGGCGCGGCGCCGCGGGCGCGATTGTCGCAACGGCGGCGCGCGAGCGGAAGAATTGACACGCGGCGCCGCCTGCCGCTAGCGCACCGTCGGCGCCGCCTGACGAAGAACCACCCCGAAGGGAAACCCCTACTGATCGCGCTCCGCCCCCGCGAGGCTGCCAATGACGTCTCCCACACCCATCGCGCCCGCGATTCGCCCCAGCTGCTCGGGATCGAGGCGCCCGGCCACGTTCATGAACACCGCCTCCATTCCGTCGAACACCATCAGCGTGAGCCCGTTCACTTGCTGGCCCTCCGTGCGCGCGTACACGCGCACCTTCTCGCCGCCCTCCTGCACGTAGACCACGCGCTGCCACCCTTCGCGCTCGAGCCGACCCGCCGCGTCATCCACGAACGCGTTCACCGCGTCGGCGTCGTCCACCGACTCGTAGACACGCAAGCGCACGCCTTCGAGTCCTTGCAGCATGTCCGCCGTCTCGGCGTCGCCGGCCGCACGCGCGGCGCTCGAAGCCCGTCCGCACCGCGCGGCCCACGTGCTCGGCCGTGATCTCCGAAGCCTTGCCGAGATACGCGAGCGCCACCTCCACCTGCTGCCGGGCCGCGACGGCCTCGCGCTCGCGCGCCCGCTGCGCTTCGAGCTGCACGAGCGCGATGGCCGCCACTGCCGCGGCCGCTGCCGCGCCGATCGCCCATCGCCAGACGCGGCGCGGGCGCCGGTGCTCCCGCGCGAGCGCCAGCAGCCCCGCCGGCGGCGCTGCCTGCGGCGCAACCGGTCGAGGCAGGCGTTGCGAGCCACGGCCAGCAGCCACTCCCGCTCGCCGCGGACGTTGGCGCCGCACTGCCAGAAGCGCAGGAACGTCTCCTGCGTCGCGTCCTCGGCCTCGTGCCGGTCGCGCAGCAGCGAGTACGCCACCCTGTAGACGAGGCGGTGATGGCGCAGGACCGCCAGCCGGAAGCGCCAGGGGCCGACGCCGCGGCCTTCGCGGGCTGCCCGTCCGGCCCGAGCTCCTGCGTCTCGTCTGTTGCGGCCACCCGTGCCGTCCCGCGGCTACCCATGCCCCCAAGACGCACCCCTCGGCCGAAGGTTACAGCGGCGCCCGGGTTTGGTGCCGGCGTGTCGGAGGCGGACGTCCCGGGCGAGACAGTCGCCCCGGCCGGAGTTATCGTGGCGCCATGGCGCCCGATCGGTTCGCCGCCGCACGCTGGTTCATCCGTCGCGAAGCGCGCGTGCTCGAGCAACGCCTGTTCGCCGCGCTCTTCGAAGGCGGCCCCGCCGCAGGCGTGATCGATGCGCTTCGCGCCTATCGCAACCACGATGGCGGCTTCGGTCACGGGCTCGAGCCGGACAAGCTCTGCCCGGCGAGCCTCGCCATCGACGTGGAGATGGCGCTGCTCACGATGGCCGCGATCGATCATCCGGACCGCGAGCTGATATGGGGCGCCTGCGAATTCCTCGACCGAATCTCCGTGGACGGGGCCGTGCCGCTCGCGTCACCGGCGATCGAGCAGTACCCGCGGGCCGTGCACTGGTCGGACTCGACCTATCGGCCGGACCTGTGCCCGACGGCCGGCATCGTCGGGCTGCTGCACCGCTTCGGTGTCGAGCATCCCTGGCGCGAGCGCGCGACGCGCTGGTGCTGGGAGCGGCTCGAAGCGGGGCTGCCGGAGGATGCCCACGCGTTCGGCGAAGTGCTCGCCTTCCTCGAGCACGCCGGCGACCCGGAACGCATGGCATCGGTCGCCGCGCGCTTTCCGGAGCACCTGTCGCGGCTTTCGTACTTTCGCAAGGATGCCCAGGATCCCAAGTACGGCTTGACGCCGCTTCACTATGCGCCGACGCCCGAGAGTCCCTGGCGCGCGCTGTTCGCAGACGATGTGATCGAGGCGCACCTCGACCGGTTGGAGGCGGATCAGCAGAACGACGGCGGATGGGCGATCACGTGGGAGCCGCCCAGCCGCGCCGCGACGCTCGCTTACAGAGGCATCGAGACGGTGCGCGCGCTGCGTGTGCTCGACGCGTACGGGCGCATTCGCCTGGAGACGAGCGGCCGCTGAGGCTCCCGACGCCGCTGTCGATCCCGCTGCTCGCCGCACGACGGCGGCCGGGCGCGTGACCCCTGGCCGGCGGCCGGCGGCTCGCGTCGCGCAGACCGTCTATCGAGGTCCCTACGAGGCGCTCCCGGAGGCTTGGGGCAAGTTCCAGGCGTGGATCGACGGGCAGGGTCACGCCTACGCGCCGGACATCTGGGAGTGCTACGTCGACGGGCCGCACTCGACGCCCGATCCGAGCCAGTATCGGACCGAGCTCGATCGGCCGCTCGCCGGCTGAGCCGGCGGCGGCCGATCGGGGCGAGCGTCACGCCGCGGCGGGAGCGGCTGCGGCCCGCGCGCGCCGCATGCCGATGAACTGCAGCTCGGCGATGACGGCCACCGCGATCGCCTGTGCGACCACGAAGGCCGTGCCGAGCGCGTTCGGCTCGAGCCAGCCGGCCCAGAGCGCGAGCAGGCTCTCCACCGCCCACAGCCCGTTCAGCACGATCACGGCGATCACGCCGGCGCCGTAGGGCTGCGCGCGGCGCGCGGCGTGGCCGACGCCCGCGGCGAACACGAGCAGCGCCGCGCCCGCTGCGCGCAGCACGATCGGCGGAATCGCGAGCAGATCGCCGAGCGCATTCCCTGCGAGCAACACCGCGCTGCCCATGAGCAGGCACGTGACCGCGTCGAATGCCAGGACGTAACGCAGCAGCTTGTCGTGACTTCCGTTCATCGAATGCCTCCTTGGGTCCGTATGGACCGTCGATTCGCCGCCGGACCGGCGACGGCGGTATTGCATTCCACGACCGAAGCGGAATCGACTACCTGCGAGGTAATGGCCGAGGCTCGTCGTCGCCCGGTGGCCGATGCCGCACGCCCACTGCTAAGCTAAGCCGGAAGGTACCGAGCTCGAGACGTGTTCGCGCGAGCCACCTTTACTGCGTTGTCCGGAGGTCGCGCATGGGTTCCGAGCCGCGAGCCGGGTTCGTCTTGCCTCGTCGCGCCACGCAGCCGCGATCCCGACGCCATCCCGTTGCTTCTGCTGCACGGCTGGCCGAGCTCGTTCGTGCAGATGCTCGACATCGTGCCCTTGCTGGTCGAGCCCGAGGCGCAGGTCTGAGCCCGAAGCCCAGCTTCCACGTGGTCGCCGCGTCCTTGCCGGGGTTCGGTTTCTCCGACATTCCGACGCGGCCCGGCGTCGGGTTCCGGACGAGCGCGGAGCTCATGGCCGAGCTCATGCACGACGTGCTGGGATACCGGCAGTACGGGGTCAGGGGCAGCGACCTCGGCGGCAGCATCGCTCGCCAGATGGCGTTGCTGCAACCGGATCACATTCTCGGCGTGCACCTGAGCGGGATGATCGGCACGGAAGGCGCGCAGCCGCCGTTCACGCCGGCCGAGCAGGCGTTCATCGAAGCGGATGCGGCGAGCATCCCGGAGCGGGCCTATGCGCGCCTGCAGATGACGAAGCCGCAGACGCTCGCGCACGCGCTGAACGATTCGCCCGCGGGTCTCGCCTCGTGGATCATCGAGAAGTTCCGTGCCTGGAGCGACAGCGGCGGCGACGTCGAGCGCCGCTTCACGAAGGACGAGCTGCTCACGAACCTCACGTCTACTGGGTCACGGGCACGGCGCCCGCCTCCGTGCGCATGTACTACGACTTCCCGCGGGAGCCTCACGCGCAAGGGTGGATCGAGCGGCCCGTCGGCATGCTGATGTCGACCAAGGATCTGTTCCCCGCCGCGCCGCGCGAGTCGGGCGAGCGGTTCTTCAACGTGGCGCGCTGGGTCGAGACCGACGTCGGCGGACACTTCCTCGAGTGGGAGGAGCCGGAGCTCGTGGCGCGCGAGCTGCAGGCCTTCTTCGGCGCCATCGCCTCCGAACGCCCGCCCGAAGGTGAGTCGCGCCGCGACGGCGACTAGCCGCGTGCGATCGCGGCATGCGCAGCCGCCGACACCTCGGCCCGCGGCCGGAACCCGCGCCCAAACGAGAACCCCGGCTCGAGGCCGGGGTTCCCGTGCGATCGCGCAGCCGATCCGAACCCTTAGAACTGGTACCTGAACGTCAGGCCGTACGTGCGCGGGTCGCCGAGCTGCGCCCCATAGTGGCCCGCGCCCTGCCCCGCCGGCGCCGCCTGCAACAGCTCGAAGTACTCCTCGTCGAGCGCGTTGCGCACCCAGAGGTAGGCCGACCAGTTGTCGTCCGAGCGGAAGCCCACGCGGAAGTTGAGCAGCGAGTAGGCGTCGATGTTCAGGTACTGCGACGGCGTGGCGCTCGAGGAGAAGTCGTCGCGCCAGAACCAGTCGAACCCCGTGAAGAGCTCCCCGGGGCTGCCGAGGAAGCTCACGCGCGCCCGGTGCTCGCCGCCGAACGACGCCGCCCACTTCGAGATGCCGGGCATGCGTCCGCCCGACGCGTCCACGGATGCCGCCGAGGCGCCCGGAGGCACCGGCAAGCCGGTGAGCTCGAGCGGCGGGGGCGCGTTCGGGAAAGACACGTACTTGGCGTCGGCGTAGGCGAGCGCGCCGTACAGCGAGAACGCGGTGCCGATGCGGGCGTTCGCGTCGAGCTCCGCGCCGCGCACGCGCACCTTGTCCGCGCTCGCGATGACCGGGCGGTTGTTGCCGGGCACGAGCGCCTGAGTCTGGAAGTCCTCGATCTGCGTGTCGAAGAGCGACAGATTCACCGTCGTTCCCGGTCCCAGCGTGCTCTTGAGCCCGAGCTCGATGTGCGTGACGTCTTCCGGAGGAATCTCGATGACGCCGGTGGCCGGCGGCGGACCCAGATTCACGCCGATCGACTTGAACGCCGTCGCGAACGTCGCGTAGTAGTTGAGGCGGTCGCTCGCGTCGAACGCCACGGTGACCTGGCCCGACACGTTCGTGTCGTCGTCCTCCACGATGGCTTGCGCATTCCGATAAGCCGGCGACGGCGGGTTCGGCGAGCCGGGCGGGATCACCGGGATGTTGAGCGCCTCCTGCCGCCAGTCCACCTCCTTCTTGTCGTAGTTGTAGCGCAAGCCCGGTATCACGTGCAGGCGCTCGCCGATGGTGATGTCGAACTGGGTGAAGAGCGCGGCGCTCACGGTATCGAGCTGCGACGTGATCGCGCTCTCCTGGCCCGCGTAATAGTTGTCGACGATCGAGCCGCCCGGGCCGTACAGCGTGGGGTCGGGCGTGCCGTTCGGCGCCGTGGCCGTGGGCGGCTGCCATACGAAGCGCCAGTAATCGGCGCCCACGGACTCGCTGTGGACCGGGTTCGTGTTGAGCTGCTGGTCGAAGGCGTAGAAGCCGAACACGGCGCTCACCTTGTCGGAGAAGTCGCCGGCCCAGCGCACCTCCTGCGACAGCTGCTTGTGCTTCGAAGGCGCCTGCGACAACGGTGCCACGTCGAGCCAGAGGTAGTCGCGGTCGTTCGACGGGTCCCAATCCCAGTACCGCCAGGCGGTGGTCACCGTGAGCGTGCCGCCGGCCACGTCCTTGTCGAGATTGACGGATATGCCGCCTACCTCGTTGCTCGACCTCCAGGGCGTGCGCGTGTCGATCACCCGGTCGAACGGCCGGATCGTGCGGGTGGCCGGGTCCGCATTGGGCGGCACGTAGTTCAGGTCCTCCATGATCTGCCAGAACTGCCGCTCGGGCGCCCGCAGCGTCGGCACCGCGCCCGCGAGCACCTGCGCGTAGCCCTCGGGCCGTTGGCGGTTGTAGTCGACCGCGAGCAGGATGTCGGTGTCGTCCGACGGCGTGAACAGCAGCTGGCCGCGCACGCCGGTGTTGTTGAGATCGTTGACGTAGCTCTGCGACGTCACGTTGAAGATGTTGCCGTCGCGCTGCGTGGCCGAGAACGACAGGCGGCCCGCCACCTTCTCGCCCAGCGGGCCGGTGATCGAGGCCTTGGCCTGCGTGTAGTTGTCGTCGCCGTAGGAAAGCTCGAAGTCCAGGCCCGTCTCGAAGCTCGGCTTGCGGGTGGTGACCAGGATGGCGCCGGCGGTGGTGTTCTTGCCGAACAGCGTGCCCTGCGGCCCGCGCAGCACCTCGATGCGCTCCACGTCCACGAAGTCGAACGTGGTCGAGGCGGGGCGCGCGTGCAGGACGCCGTCCACGTAGAAGCCCACGCCCGGCTCGATGCCGTCGTTCGTGAGGCCGTAAGGCTGGCCGAGGCCGCGGATGTTGACGAACGTGTTGCGCGGGTTCGTCATGTAGAACTGCACGGTCGGGACGATGTTCTGCAGGCGTCCGACGTTGAACGCGCCCGTGTCGACCAGCAGGTCGCCGCTGATCGACGAGATCGGGATCGGCACGTCCTGCGCCGCCTCCTCGCGGCGGCGCGCGCCGGTCACCGAGACGATCTCCACGCCCTCGGGCACCTGTATTCCCTGCTGGGCGGAGGACGGCGACGGCGCCGCCGCTGCCGCCAGCGCGGCCCCGATAGCCACGGCAACCGGTGTGAAACGAGCTGACATGACTCCTTCTCCCGAGAATCTGCCGGCGGGTGTGCCGGCTCACGTGTGAAGCGCGCATGCTACCCACGCCGGGGTAGAGTTTTCGGTCTCAGGGAGGTCACAAAGCGGTTATTTCGCGCGGCCGCGCGCGACTTCCGGGCGATAACGAAATAGCGGAGCGTTAGAAGATCGTGCGCAGCAGCCACTCGCCGAGCGTTCCGAGCAGCGACATGAGCAACGCGCCGCCGAGCGCCCAGCCGAAGCCGTCGACGTGGAGGTGGTCGGTGAGCTTGTCGGTGAGCATGAGCAGGATCGCATTGATGATCCAGCGGGTGATGAACGCGAGCAGGTACGCGATGCCCAGCGTCACGACCGTGAAGACGGCGAACAGCAGCCAGCCGAGCAGGAAGTTCAGCACGCCGAAGATCGCCGCGACGAGGATCGCGCTCACGAAGCTCTTCACGTGAAAGCCGGGCAGGATCGCCGAGGTGAGCCACACGGCCACGGACAGGACGAGCCATGACAGCAATAGCTCCATGTCGTGCTCCTTTCGCCCGAACGTATCCGCACGCTCCAGGCGGAATCGCCGAGGGGCCACTTCGACAACGCCTCGTGCGCGCTGCTGCAAGAATCGGTCCAGGAGACGCACCTGCGGAGCGCGACTCCGTCGGCGCCGGCAATACCGTCAGTGCCAGCAATAGAAGGGCGATGCTCCCCCGGGCGCGGTGTCGAGCACATCAGCGAAATGGCTCCCGCTGCTCTCGCGAGGCATCGCGCCCTTCAGCGAGGCGTCGGCACCTTACCCGTTTGATCCCGCGCGATGGATATAATAATAGTTATAATAATTCAGATTCTGTTTTTCGGTTGTGCTCGGCTCCAGAATGATTCCGTGCACCCTGCGTCAGCTCGAGGTTTTTCTGGCCGCGGCCCACGACTGTCATTTCGCGCGCACCGCATTGCGGCTCGGAATCTCGCAGCCCGCGGTGTCGGCTCACATCGCCGCCCTCGAGCGGCAGATCGGCAAGGAGCTCTTCATCCGGCGCAAGGGCTTTCGCCCCACGCTGTCGATGCACGGAATCGCGCTGCTCAGGGAGGCGCACGCGCTGTCGTCGGTGGGCAGCAAGATTTGCGACTTCGCCGCCGCCGGCGCGCGTCGCAAAGGCGTTTCCCGGGCGCTCGTGCGGCTGTGCGGCGCGGAGCACCTGCTCACCGCCATCAAGTCGAAGCTGCGCGCGTTCCACGAGCGGCAGCCGGCGCTCGCCCTCGAATGCCAGCACGTCGACCCACCCCAGCGGGGCGCTCGGCTCGTCAAGACCGGCAAGGCGGACCTGATGATTCACACCGTGAACAACCCCCACGAGTACGGCTTGCACGCCGAGGTCTTGCGAGTCGAGCGGCTTCGCTTGTATGCGGGCCGGCGCTTTCTTCCCGCGAGGCACGCGGAGCCCGAGGAGATCGCCGCCCTCCCCTTCATCTTGCCGCTCGAGGGCTCGCCGCAGGACGACCTCGTTCAGCGGACACTGATCGGCAGCGGCATCCTGTGCACGAACGTGGTCGTCCGTGCCCAGTACTGGGAGGTGCTCCGCGACATGGCGAAGGCCGGCTACGGCGTCGCCCCGCTGTTCGAGACGATGCTGACGGCGCGCGACCGCGAGGCGCTGATCACCTTTGACGTGGAGCTGCCGGCGCTCTACCGCACGCTGTTCCGGCGCTTCGACGCTCCGAGCCCGGCGCTGCGGGCGGCCGAGAGCTTCCTGCGCCACACGCTCAGCCGCTGAGGCGTCGCGCCGGCCGCCGGCCGGCGGGGCTTCAGAAGTCCATCGTGAAGCTCACGAAGAAGCGCCGTCCGAGCGGATCGTAGGTCGCTCCGTCCTCCGCGTGCGTCCCCACGAGCGGGAACGGCCGCGCGGCTGGGTTGCCGCCGGATCGCGGCGGATCCCGATCGAACAGGTTCTCGATGCCACCCCTGAACGTGAACCGATCGTTGATGCGGTAGCTGCCCGTGAGCGCGAACAGATCGTAGCTCGTGGTCACGCCCAGCATGGGCGTCTGCGGGTTGGTGGCATAGGCGGCCGCCTTGATCGACGGCCAGTGCTGCCACCGGAGCGACACCGTGAACGGCCCCTGGAAGTAGCCCACGGTGGTGAACACGCGGTAGTCGTAGCCCATGCACTGCAGCTGCAGCGCGCAGCCGTCGGTGCCCGCCCAGTCGATCTCGGGCAAATCCGGGCGTGCTTGCGTGATGTTCTCGATGTTGTAGTTGGCAAGCACGTTCAGATTGATGCCGCCCCTGCGCAACATCTTTTGCCAGTTGAGCTGCAGGTCCACGCCCGAGGTCTTGGCCCGGCCCTCGTTGGTGAAGCTCAAGTCGGTGGATACCACCTCGCCCGTGAACGGGTCGCGCAGGATGGAGCGGCAGGCCGGATGCTCGGGGTCCGCGCTCGGGTTGGTGGCCGGGCTCAAGCACGCCTCGAACACCGCATCCGCGTTCGACACGGCGATCATGTCGTTGATCTCGATGGTGTAGTAGTCCACCGTGACCGTGAAGTTGTCGAACAGGTTCATCACCACGCCGAGGGTGAAGGTGTCGGCCTGCTCCTCGGACAGGTTGGGGTTGCCGGTGGTGTTCGCGAGACCCACCGGGCCTCCCAACGGCTGGGCTTCGATGTCGCGCGACTCGTAATAGGTCTGCACGGCAGTGGGGCTCATCATGGCCCGGCAGAGCTCGAGCGTGCGGGCGGCACCCGCCGCACCGTCGCGGTTGGCATTGGGATTGGCGCTGAACGGACCGTCCTGGTTGTTCTGCGAGCACTGGTCGCCGAACACGCCGCCGGTCCCGCCGACGGTCTGCGTGCGCGACAGGAACAGCTCGCCGAGGTTGGGCGCGCGGTGCGCGCGATTGAAGCCGCCTCGCAGGCGGTAGCGCGGCGTGATCGCCCAGTCCACGAGGGTCTTGTACGTCTCGAGCTTCCCGACGGTGCTGAAGTCGGAGATGCGGCCGCCGAGCTCGAGGTTGAAGTGCTCCACGCCCGGCACTCCGCGAGCGAGCGGCACCAGCAGCTCGCCGTAGACCTCGTTCACGTCGAACTCGCCGAAGCTGTTCGAGGTGGGGAACACGCCGATGGCGTTGTCCGCGAACGACTCGTTCGTCGACAGCGAATCGGTGTGGAACGCGAAATTGTCGTAGCGATGCGTGGCACCGAGCGCGTACTGCAGCGGCCCCGCGCGCATCTCGGCGAGCGACCCCACCACGTTCGCCTCGAAGATCTCCTGCTCGATCTGGGTGTTGTTCTGCAGCTTCGCGATGAGCATCTCGGCGCAGTCGGGCGACATCGGGAAGTCGCGGACGAGCGGCAGGCCGCTCTCGCAAGTGGCGATGCCTCCCGCGAACCCCGCGCCTTGCTGATTGCCCTGGCGGATGAAGCTCACGCCGAAGTTCGGCGACGCGGCCAGGATGCGCCACTGCTCGCGCCGCGCGATGCCGTCGAAGTTCACGACGTTCTCGGTCTGGCCGTGCGAGTAGCTCACGTCCCAGACGTGCCCGCCCGGCAGCTCGCCCTCGAGGCCCATGGTCAACTGGAACGTGGTGGTCTGGCTCCGCGAGCGGCGGCCTGTTCCGGTCACGTCGCGGACGAAATCGAAGATGCGATTGATGCGCACGTCGCCGTTCGGATCGGGGCGGGTCGAGAGCAGGAACTCCACCTCCGGCGGCAACGGGAAGGCCTGCGACTCCGTGCAGCCCCCCACCGGCGGACAGTTCAGCCCGTACGAGCCGCCCGCCTGATAGGCCGGCAACGTGGTGCCGTCCGATGCGAGCGACGGGGCGTAGATCTCGTTGCCGTGCGGAATGACGGCGGAGTTCGGGCCGAGGCCGTTGCTGGTGAGGCCGAGGTTCGTCTGGGTTCGCGTCCGCGAGAACAGCATCTGGCTCGTGAACGTGAGCGAGTCGCTCAGCTCGAGCCGGCCGCGCGCGAAGCCCGAATAGCGGTCGAGCGGGATGGAGGCCCACTGATCGAGGATGTTCTCCGTGATGCGCCCGTCGGGGTGGCGCTTGCGGAACGGCAGACCGGGATAGCGCGGGTCCTCCATGGAGCCCGCGAACCGGTAGGCGGCCGGCGCGCTGCCCGCTCCGAACTGGGTGCTCACGCCCGAGAACACCGTGCCCGTCCCGTCCGGCGTCTCGTTGATCCAGATCTCGGCGAGCGGGCTGATCGTGCCCGGAGGAAGCTGGTCGTAGATCTGGTCGATCGCCGCTTGCGACGGCGGGTTGCCGGGGCTCGTGATGAACGTGTTGGAGAACCAGATGCCGTTGCCGAGGATGTTGGGGTTCGCGAAATCGTCGAGACGCCAGTCGCGATCGATCTGCCGCACGATGCCCCGATCGGAGTGCTCGATGCCCACCATGATGTTGCCTCGGCCGTCGTTGATGTTCGTGCCGATGAGCCCCGACACGGTGAGCTCGGAGCCGTCACCCTCGAACGTTTCGCCGTAGCGGACGTCGATCGTGGCGCCCTCGAAGTCGTTCTTGAGAATGAAGTTCACCACGCCGCCGACGGCGTCGGCGCCGTACACCGCCGACGCGCCGCCCGAGATCACCTCCACGCGCTCGATGGCCGCCGCGGGGATCGAGTTCGTGTCGACCACCATCGTGGAGTTCACCGGCTGGCCGCGCCGACCGTCGATCAGGACCAGGTTGCGGTTCGCGCCGAGGCCGCGCAGGCTCACGACGGAGGCGCCCACCGTGTTGGTCGCCGTGTTCTGCACGTCCGTGGTGGTGAACTGGGTCACCGCCGGCACGAACTGTGGCAGCTCGTTCAGGACCCTCTCGATGCCGACCGAGCTGGTTTCCTCGAACCTGCCCGAGTCGAGCGTGGTGATGGGACTGTTCGCCGAGAAGTCGCGCCTGCGGATGCGCGAGCCCGTGACCGTGATTTCCTCCAGCGCGTCTTCCTGCGCGTAGCTCGGCGCCGTTGGCAACGTGGTCCCGAGCACCGCGGCGACGGCGGCAGCCACGGCGCAGTATCTCGCTCGCGCGAGAGGACCGCCGCGCCCGCCCGAGCGATACGTTTCGCCCGTGCGCGCCGCGATCGTCCCCGCCGCTTGCAGCGCGCGCTCTTCCGCCGCGATGAATGCAATCTTCCGCATCGCTCCCCCTTGCTCCGGCTCCCGGACCGCCAGCGGGCGCGCAAGGTGGAGGCGCGTCTCCCGGCGTGTCAAGCGCTTGTCTTTCGCCGCGCGTCGTGGGGCGCATGCGCCGGTGACGAGAAACACACGCCCGACGCGGACCTGCACGCTTCGGCGCATCCGAACGGGCGCCGCAGAACCGCTTCCGGCCGCACGGCCATCGGGGGTGCGAGGTGCTCAGAATGCGCTTATGTCCCGACATAAGCGCCGCATACATTGCGCCCGTGGACCGCGAATGGGATGCTTCGGTCGCCGGAAGGAGAAGTGCAGTGAGCGAGCTCATCGAGCACTCGGGAGGAAACGGGTCGACGACACGGTGGCTGCGGCGCTTGGCCGCCGTATGGCTCGCAGCCATCGCCGTCGCAGCGCACGGCGCACCGTCGGTGTACCCCACGGGCGTCACGATCTACGACCCCGCACAAACGTGGAACGGCTACACCGTGCTGTCCCTGCTCGGCACGCAGGCGGTCGTCGTCATCGACATGAACGGGCGGGAGGTCAAGCGCTGGACCGACTACAACAATGCGGCGGGTGGTCCGGCGCGTATCCTCCCCGGCGGCGGCGTCATCGCGGCCGCTGGCGCCCACCCGCCGCACCAGGAAGCGACGGAGCTCGTGCAGCGCGATTTCGAGGGCAACGTCGTGTGGCGCTTCGCCCGCAACGAGCAGAT
Source organism: Gammaproteobacteria bacterium (assembly GCA_036563665.1). Classification (GTDB taxonomy): domain Bacteria; phylum Pseudomonadota; class Gammaproteobacteria; order Steroidobacterales; family Rariloculaceae; genus FEN-1219. The sequence goes on along the minus strand of DATCLY010000005.1, from coordinate 1,290 downwards.
CGAAACGCAAGACGGGCGCACGATCTGGTCCGCCCGTCAGCACCACGACTGGCAGCGCGCCGACTATCCGGCCGGGTATTACTCCCCCGAGCACACGCCCGCGACGACCGGAGCGGCCACGCTGCTGCTCACGCACACGAACCACACGGTCGCCGACGTGGCCGACGTGCCGCTGGAGGACGATCGCCTGATCGAAGTCTCGCCGGAAGGCGAGATCGTCTGGGAATGGACCGCCGCCGAGCACATCGACGAGCTCGGCTTCGCCCCCGACGCGCGCGAGGTGATCCGCAACGCGCGCGGCATGAACCCGCGGCGCGGCACGTTCGATTGGCTGCACATCAACTCGGCCACCTACGTGGGCCCGAATCGCTGGTTCGACGCGGGCGACGCACGCTTCGCGCCCGAGAACGTCATCATCAGCAGCCGCCAGGCGAGCATCGTCGCCATCGTCGACCGCAGCGGCAAAGTCGTCTGGCGCATCGGGCCGGACTTCAGCGCCTCTCAGGCGCTGCGCGCCATCGGCCAGATCATCGGCCAGCATCACGCGCACCTCATCCCGAAAGGCCTGCCCGGCGCGGGCCACCTGCTCGTGTTCGACAACGGCGGCTCGAGCGGCTACGGGTTCGCCGGCCCCATCGCACCCGAAGGCGTCGGCGCGTTCGCCCGCGCCTACTCGCGGGTGCTCGAGATCGATCCCGTCACGCTCGAGCTCGTGTGGTCGTACGTCGCGCCGAGCCAGTTCTTCAGCACCAACATCAGCGGCGCGCAGCGGCTGCCGAACGGCAACACGCTGATCACCGAAGGCGCGCCCGGCCGCGTGTTCGAGGTCACGCGCGAAGGGCGCATCGTGTGGGAGTACATGGTTCCGTACTTCTCACGGGGCGAGCGCCCGTCGAACGCCGTGTACCGGGCTTACCGCGTGCCCTACGAGTGGATCCCGCAGCTCACGCCGCAGCCGGAAGTGGCGGTGACGCCGCCGGCGTTGGCGGAGTTCCGGGTGCCGTAGACATTCCGGGGTGGGAGCGCCTTTCCAGGCGCGATATCTCGAGGCTCGCAGCTGGAAGGCTCCCGCCGGGCGGTTCGGCGGCGCCGGATCGCGGCTCGAAAGCCGCTTGTATGGTTACCCGGTGCCTCAATAGGGATGATTGAAGGCGCCGGGAGGGGAGGGGGAGAAAGCCGCTTCTGACCGTTAGGTACAGACTGTGGGAGACTTCACCCCCCCTCCCATCTCACCTCGAACGCCGATTAGGAATCTAGCTGTCGCGCCTGCCGATTAGCGCAAGCTCGCGT
>DATCLY010000095.1:0-48582 GCA_036563665.1 Gammaproteobacteria bacterium | reverse complement strand
GCGACGAACTCCGGCGGGTCCTCCTGGTCGGTGGAGATGTCGTGGATCGGCGGAATGTCCGGGGACGGCCGATACGACTCGGGGATGGCGTAGCCGAGATAGGCGGCGACGGTGCCGACGAGCGCCAGCGCGCCGAGCCGCACTGCGTTGCCCGTGCGCAGCGCCATCGCGAGCACCACCACGCCGATCGTGACCACCACGCCGACGATCGCAGTGACGTCGCCCCAGCTGTTCGCGACGGCGAGCAGCCGGAAGCCGCGGCGGAAGTCCCACAGCCCCAGCCAGACGCCGGCCGCCGATGCGAGCGCGAGGCCGCCGATCGCGAGCCCCGCGATCAGCATGAGCCAGGCGAGCGCGCCGAGCCACGGCGCGCGGTTCCTGCGCGAATCGGGCCATGCGGAGCCGCTCATCACCTTTCCCCCTTGTCGTCCTCGGCCCGCGCGATCATAAGCCACGGCGCGCGCCTCGTGCGCACCGCCGCGAAGCACGCGCGCCTGCGCGCCGTCAGTGCGAGCGCGCCGCGCGGCTCGCCCGCGTCTCGGCGAAGTAGTTGGTGATGCCGTCGGGATCGTCGAGCCAGACGGTGCGCAGCGAGAAATTCGCGAGCGTCGACAGCGGCTGGTCGATCACCACCCCGCGCGCCTGCGCGAGCTCGTTCACCACGTCCACGTCCGACACGACGTACTGGATGCCGCCGCTGCCCGTGTCGGCGGGCAGCGCGTCGCCGTAGCTGCGCAGCGTGATCGTCGTGGCGCCGTGGCGGAACGAGTATTCGGTGGTGCCGAAGTAGGGATCCTCGGCCGGCGGGAGCTCCTCGAGGCCCACGAAGTCGCGGTAGAACGCGCGGCTCCGCTCGATGTCGGACACCGTGAGCCCCACCTCGAGGCGCGCGAGCTGCTCGGGCGTCGCGCCCGGGACCACGACGAGCTCCACCCACTGGCCGTCCGGATCCGTGACGAACGCGCGCCGCTCCGTGGAGCCCGGCACGGGCTCGAACCGCGGCACGTCGAGGCCGTGCGCGGCGAACCGGGCGGCGAGCTCGGCCTCGTCCGCGAAGAAGAAGGTGAGCAGGCGGAGCCCCGTGGCGGCGCGCACGCCGCCCGGCACGTACGTGCGATCGTCCACGCGGCGCGTAAGCTTGAGCTCCTGTGCCCCGGCCTGGAAGCGCGCGACACCCCTGCCGCTGCCGAGATCGATCGTCGAGAGCTGCTCGAAGCCGAGCACCTCGCCGTAGAACTCGAACATCCGCTCGGCGTCCACCGCGAAGCGTCGGAACACGTTCATCGACGGCTGCCACAGCACGGCGCCTGCGGTCTCGGCGCCGACGGGCACGGCCGCGGGCGTTACCGCGAGCAGCGCGGCGAGCCAGAAGACGGGGGCGAGCTTCCGCATGGGTCGTCTCCTCTGGTTGCTGTTATGGTCGTACAGATTCGGCCGTAAGGGAATTGCAGATGGACCCCGTGAGCCAGGCCGCGCTCGGCTCGAGCTGGGCACAGTCGAGCAGCCGAGGGCGCGACCTGCGGGATGCGGGCCTGCTGGGCGCCGTGTCCGGCATGGCGGCGGACCTCGACACGCTGATCCACTCGTCGAGCGACCCGCTCGTCTTCATGGAGTATCACCGCCACTTCACGCACGCGCTCGCGTTCGTGCCCGTGGGGGCGCTGCTGTGCGCGGCGCTGCTGCACCGGATCGTCCGGGCGCGGCTCTCGTTCGCGCGGACCTATCTCTTCTGCTTCCTGGGCTACGGGAGCCACGGCCTGCTCGATGCCTGCACGACGTACGGCACGCAGCTCCTGTGGCCGTTCTCGGACGTGCGCGTGGCCTGGAGCGTGGTCGCCGTGTTCGATCCGCTCTTCACGGCACCGGTGCTCGCGCTCGTGCTGCTGGCCGCGGCGAGGCGCCGCGCCGCATGGGCCTATGCCGCGGCGGTCTATGCGGTCGCCTATCTCGCGCTCGGCGCGGTGCAGAGCCAGCGTGCCCTGGAGGCCGGCGCCGCCCTGGCCGCGAGCCGCGGCCACTCGCCCGTGCGCCTCGAGGCGACACCGTCGCTCGGCAACGTGATCCTCTGGAAGGTCATCTACGAGCACGACGGACGCTATTACGTGGACGCCGTGCGCGCGGGGCTCGCGACGCGTGTGTATCCGGGCGAGAGTACGCCCAAGCTCGACCTCGCGAAGCACTTCCCGTGGCTCGAGCCCGGCACCCAGCAGGCGATCGACGTCGAGCGGTTTCGCCGGCTGTCCGACGACCTGCTGTCGGTCGGCGGCGCGAACCGCGTCGTGGACTTGCGCTACTCGATGGTGCCGAACGAGATCGCGCCGTTCTGGGCCATCGTGCTCGACCCCGACGCCGCGTCCGACGAGCACGTAGAGCTCGTCGCGACGCGGGAGCGCACGCCCGAGCAGGCGCGCCGCCTGCTCGCCATGCTCTTCCAGCGGGCGCGCCCCCCGGGCATCAAGGGTGGCTCACGGGCTCCTCGCCGGCGCGCTCGGGCGGCGGCGCGTGCCGGTGCATGGGCGCGAACACGGGCAGCTCGCCGTCCGAATTCGGGTCGGTCACGCGCAAGTGCCCCATCATGCCCACCTCGGCGTGATCGAGGATGTGGCAATGGAACATCCACACGCCGGGCCGCTCGTCGAACACGACGGCGAGCCGCAGGCTCGAATGGGCCGGCACGTCCACCGTGTCCTTCCACTCCGGTATGCGCGAGTCGTCGAGCACGCGGAAGAAATAGCCGTGCAGGTGGAACGGGTGCGAGAAGTCGGTGTTGTTCACCACGTTCCACACCTGCGTCTCGCCGACTTGGGCTTCGAGCGGGTCGGAGCTCCAGTACGGCTCGCCGTTGATGCCCATCGTGACGCCTTCGCGCTGGATGGCGATCGTGAGCTCGATCGTGCGCTCGGTGGCGCCGCTCACGTCCACCGGCTCGATCTCGCGCAGCACCTCGGGGATCGGCTCCGGAACGACCGGATCGTCCTCGACCGTCTCGATGTGCAGCATGTCCACGCGCGGCCGGTTGAACATGCTGCCGTAGCCGCGCTCGGTGGGCACCCACCGCAGCACGTTGCGCGTGCCGGGCGGATCGTTGGGCGTGAACACGACGTCGGCGCGCTCGCCGGGGGTGACCACCACGTTGTAGACGTCGGCGGAGCGGGCCGCGAGGCCGTTGTCGCCGCCGAGCTTCATGAAGCGGTGATCGCGTAGCCGCAGGTTGTAGTAGCGGGCGCGCGCCGCGTTGATGATGCGCCAGCGCTGCTGCTTGCCCTTGCGCACCTTGAGCGTCGGCAGCACCTTGCCGTTCACGAGCAGCACCTCGCCTTCGCGGCCGAAGAGATCGCCGAAGTCGCCGCCGCTGTCCGCGGGCAGGAACTGGCCGTCCTCGTCGAGGCTCATGTCGGAGAGCACGAGCACGAGGTCGTCGCCGAACACCTCGGGGTCGTTCGGATCCTCGACCACGAGCGCGCCGTACAGGCCGCGCCCCACCTGGGCCGAGGAATCGAGGTGCGGGTGATACCAGTAGGTGCCCGCGTCGCGCAGCGTGAACTCGTAGCGGAACTCCCCGCCGGGCTCGATCGGCGCCTGGGTCACGCCCGGCGCGCCGTCCATGTCGTTCGGCACCCGCAGGCCGTGCCAGTGGATCGTGGTGGGCTCGGGCAGCGAGTTCCTGAAATGCACGATGAGGGTATCCCCCACCTGCGCCCGCAGCAGCGGACCCGGCACCGTGCCGTTGTAGGTCCAGGCGGGCGTCTTCGTCCCCGGCAGGATCTCGATCTCCTCGATGCGGGCCTCGAGCTCCACCTCGAGCACGTGAGGGTCGGGGTTCAGATCGACGGGCACCGGGAGCTCGAGCTCCTCGTCCCATCCGGCGGGTTGCGGCACGGCGCTCGCACGCTGCGGCTCGCGCGGCCCGCAGCCAGCGAGGGCGACGGTCGCGAGGGCGCAAAGCACGGCCCTGCCGCGGATCTCCTTGTCTCTCCGCATGCATATCCCCCGATCGAGAGGTGCGCCCGATGGTGTCCGCACCGGGGGGCGCGACGCAATCGGTATATGTACTAACCTTCACCGGGCAGGCATGGACATTGCACCGCGCCCCCCGGCGGTCCCTTCACTCACGGGAGACGGAACGATGCAGCTCGGCATGATCGGCCTCGGCCGCATGGGCGGCAACATGGTGCGGCGGCTTCGGGCGGGTGGTGTCGAGGTCGTCGGCCTCAACCGCACCCCCGAAGCGGTGGACGCGCTCGCGCGCGAGACCGGCATGCGCGCCGCAAAGGATCTCGAGGATCTCGTGGGGCGGCTCGACCCGCCGCGCGTGGTGTGGCTCATGCTGCCCGCCGGCGACGTGACCGAGTCCTACATCGAGCGGCTGACCGGCCTCCTCGCCCGCGGCGACGTGCTCGTGGACGGAGCGAACTCGCATTACAAGGACTCCGTGCGGCGCGGCGTGGCGCTCGCGGCCGAGGGCATCGAGCTCGTCGACGCGGGCGTGTCGGGCGGCATCTGGGGGCTCGAGGAAGGCTACGCGCTCATGGTGGGCGGCTCGCGCGAGGCCGTGACGCTGGTCGAGCCGGCGCTGCGCGTGCTCGCGCCGGCGCCCGACCGCGGCTGGCTCCACTGCGGCCCGGTCGGCAGCGGGCATTTCGTCAAGATGGTGCACAACGGCATCGAGTACGGCCTCATGCAGGCCTACGCGGAGGGCTTCGCGCTGCTCGCGGCCCGCGAGGACTTCGGGCTCGACCTCGCGGCCATCGCCGAGATGTGGCGCCACGGCAGCGTGGTGCGGAGCTGGCTGCTCGACCTCACCGCCGCGTTCCTCGCGCAGGATCAGGAGCTCGACGACATCGAGCCGTTCGTCGCCGAGTCGGGCGAAGGCCGCTGGGCCGCCATCGAGGCCGTCGAGCTGGGCGTGCCCACGCCGATCATCAGCACGGCGCTCACGATGCGCTTCGCGAGCCAGGGCAGGTTCGATTTCGCCGCGAAGCTCCTCGCGATGATGCGCAAGAGCTTCGGCGGGCACGCCGTGAAGGAAGCAAGCTGATGGCGGGCCCCTGCCATTTCGCGATCTTCGGCGCGTCCGGTCACCTCGCCACGACGAAGCTCCTGCCGTCGCTCTACGACCTCGACGCCGCGGGCGCCCTGGACCCAGCCCTGCGGTTCGTGGCGCTCGCCCGCCGCGACTGGGACACGGCGGCCTGGCGCGCGCGCGTGCTGGGGGTGCTCGGCGAGCGGCGGTCGCTCGACCACGACGCGGCGCGGCGCTTCGCCGCGCGCTTCGAGTACGTGCGCGGCGATCATCGCGACGAGGAAACCTATCGGAAGCTGCTCGCCGTCGTGAAGGAGCGCTCCGGCGACTGCGACAACGTGGTGTTCTATCTCGCCGTGCCGCCGGACGATTTCCTCGCCATCGTGCAGCTGCTCGATCGCACCGGTCTCAACGATGTCGCCGGCCGGCACCGCATCGTGGTGGAGAAGCCTTTCGGCAAGGATCTCGCGAGCGCGCGGGCGCTGAACGCCGAGCTCCACCGCCACTATCGCGAGGAGCAGATCTACCGGATCGACCATTACCTCGGCAAGGAAACCGTGCAGAACCTGCTCGTGTTCCGCTTCGCGAACGCCGTGGTGGAGCCGCTGTGGAACCGGCACTACGTGGATCACGTGCAGATCACGGTGGCGGAGACCGATGGTATCGACGGGCGCGCGGGTTACTTCGAGGGCACGGGCACGCTGCGCGACATGGTGCAGAACCATCTGCTCCAGGTGCTCACGCTGGTCGCGATGGAGCCGCCGGCCAGCCTCGATGCGGACGAGCTGCGCGGCGAGAAGGCCAAGGTGCTGCGCTCCGTGCGTCCCATCGCCGAGCACGAGGTGGACGCGGTAGCGCTGCGCGCGCAGTACGTGGCGGGCAGCGTGCACGGGCGTCCGGTGGCGGGGTATCGCGAGGAGCGCGGCGTGCCCGCCGACTCCGTCACCGAGACGTATGCGGCGGTGAAGCTCTTCGTGGACAACTGGCGCTGGCGCGGCGTGCCGTTCTACCTGCGCACGGGCAAGCGGCTCGCGGCGCAGCGGTCCATGGTGGGCATCCGCTTCCGGGACGCGCCGCAGCAGCTCTTCGAAGCCACGGCGTGCGCCGGGCGGCATCCGAACTGGCTGATCCTCGAGATCCAGCCCGAGGAGACCATTCGCTTCGAGCTGCAGGCGCGCCGGCCCGGCTTCGACCTCGAGCCGCGCACGCTGCGAGTCGACACGACCTATCGCGACGACGGCGAGAGGCCGCTCGACGCCTACGCCGCGCTGCTTCTCGACGTCATCGAAGGCGACCGGCGGCTCTTCATCCGCTTCGACGAGGTGGAGCTCGCCTGGCAGATCGTCGAGCCGATCCTCGCTCGCTGGAGCGATTCCGCCACGCCGCTCGAGACCTACCCGGCCGGCACCTGGGGCCCGGAGGGCGCCGCGCGCCTGTTCGAGAAGCCCCATCACCGCTGGCGCAACGAGCCGTGACGGCGCCGCGGTTACGCTGGTACGTGCGCGAGACGCCGGCGGCGGCCGTCTCGGCCGCCTTGGTCTGGCTGCGGTCGCGGGCGGAGCAGGCGCTCGCCGACCGCGGCGAGATCACCGTCGTGCTCGCGGGCGGCGCCACGCCGCGGCCGCTCTACGAGGCGGCCTCGGGGCTCGCCACCGACTGGAGGCGCTGGCGCTTCTATTTCACCGACGAGCGTTGCGTGCCGCCGGGCCATCCGGAGCGCAACGACGTCATGGCGCGCGCGGCGTGGCTCGAGCGCGCGGGCGTCCCACCCGAGAACGTGCATTCCATCCCGGCCGAGCTCGGCGCGGAAGCCGGGGCGGCCCGCTACTCGGAAACGCTCGCCGACGTCGGCGTGTTCGACGTGGTGGTGCTGGGCATGGGCTCGGACGGCCACACCGCGAGCCTCTTCCCCGGCCGTCCCGCGGGCGACGAGCCCGAGTCCGCCGACGCCTTGCCCGTGCACGAAGCGCCGAAGCCGCCCGGCGACCGCGTGAGCCTGAGCGCCGCGCGGCTCTCCCGGACGCGCGCGGCGCTGCTGCTCGTGGTGGGCGACGGCAAGCGCGAGGCGCTGCGCAGCGTCGCGCTGGGCCAGGACGTCCCCCTGATCCGCGTGCGGCCGCCGCACGGCATCGACGTCTTCGCGGACCGCGCGGCGGCCGCCGCCGTCCCCGCCTCCGTCCTCGAGGACTGAGCGCCGCGGCCGTCGCCCGGCAATCTGCGAACTGCGCACGTACGGGCTTTAGTGCGCCCCACTATGCTGGCGGCCGTGCAGTCGCCGCACCTCAATTTGGACGATTTCCCCGACTCACCCTACGCGGCGGAGCTGCGCAGGTGGCCCCGGCTCACGTTCGGGCACGGGCTCGAGCCGGACTACGTGCAGCGACATCTCGAGCGCGTGCACGGCCGCGCCCGGCTGTGGACGACGCTGCTCTTCGTGCTGAGCCTCGCGCTCACCGCCGAGCAAATGCAGACCGACGGTATCGCGGCACCCGCCACGGTCGCTCATCTGGCGCTGCTGCTGCCGATGTGCGCCGTCCTCGGCTGGATCGCCTGGACGGAGGCCTACGCGCGCTGGTACTTGCCCGTGACGCGCGTGGTCGGGCCGATCCTGTACGTGTTGACGGGCGTGTTCGCCGCGGAGGCGATCTCGGGGGGCGCGACGGAGGATCTCGCGGTGCTCGTGCTCGCGGTCGTGAGCGCGTTCTTCTTCGTGGGTCTGCTGTACCGCACGGCGGTGGCCACCGCCGTCGCCACGTTCATCGCGTTCGCCGCCGCGACGGTGGCGTTCGGCGTGGATAGGGGCCTGCTGCTCAAGTGCCTCACGATCCTGCTCGTGGCCGGCTGGCTCGCGGCGATGATCGCGCGCGACGTCGAGCATTCGTACCGCAAGCGCTTCCTCGAGGAGGCGCTGATCGCGGAGCTGCTCGAGCGCGACGCGCTGACGGGACTCAAGAACCGCCGCGCCTTCGAGGAGCGGGGACGCGCGGCCTGGCAGGTGGCGGAGCGCGACAAGCAGCCGCTCGCGGTGCTGTTCGTGGACGTGGACTACTTCAAACGCTACAACGACGAATACGGTCATCAGGCGGGCGACACCACGTTGAAGCGCGTAGCCGCCGTGGTGCGCGCGATGGCGCGCCGGCCGCTCGACGTGGCGGCGCGGTTCGGCGGCGAGGAGTTCGCCGTGGTGCTCTACGGCACGGGCCCGGCGGCGGCCGGAGAGATCGCCGACGATCTCCGGCGGCGCGTAGAGGCGCTCTGCATCGAGCATCGCGCCTCGCTCTGCGGGAGCGCGTTCGTCACGGTGAGCGTGGGAGTCGCCGCCGTGCAACCCCAGGGGGGGCGCTCCTTCGAGGGCGCGCTGCAGCTCGCCGACCAGGCGCTCTACCGCGCGAAGAGCGCGGGCCGCAACCGCGTCATCGTGGAGAGCGGCGACGCGTACGAGCAGCTCGTCACGGGCGTCTACGAGAAGCTCGGAGCCGTCGCGAACGGCTGAGGGCACGCTTGTCCTCGGGCCGCGCCTTGTGCCAGCCTAGCGCGGTACGTTCGGGGCTCCGAAGGGGGGAACGATGCCGAGCTCGCTGCCGCGAGGTGTGCTTGCGGCCTACGCCGCGCTGGGCGTGGCGGCGTGGATCGGAGGACCCGCGTACGCTCAGGCGCCCGCCCCCGTGCAGAGCGCGCTCGCGCCGGACAATCTGGCGAAGCCCCGTCCGGCCCCTCCGTTCGACCTCACCGGCATGTGGCAGCACGAGCTCACGGACCCGGACTCCTGGCGGTTCGTGCCGAAGGAGTTCGAGCTCACGCCCGAGGCGCAGGCGCACTACGAGGCGGGCCTGCGCGCGCAGGCGGAAGGCAAGCTCTACCGCGACGACATCGGGCAGTGCTGGCCCGCGGGCATGCCGCTGATCATGACGCGCGTCTGGCCGATCGCGATGATTCAGCTCCCGACGGCCATCTACATGATCAGCCACTTCATGAACAGCGTGCGGGTGATCTACCTCGACGGGCGGCCGCACAGCGATCCGAACGTGGTCGTGCCGAGCTGGAACGGCGAATCGATCGGCTGGTGGGAAGGCGACACGCTGGTCGTCGACACGCGCTATTTCCCCGGACATCACCACTGGATGGACCAGGGGGGCGCCAGCATCCCCGCGAGCGATCAGCTCCACATCGTGGAGCGCATTCGCATGATCGAGAACGGCGAGGTGCTCGAGATCGAGTACACGATGACGGACCCGAAGATGTGGAAGGGCGAGTGGAAGACGACGAAGCGCTTCGTGCGCAAGAACGACGTCGACATCACCGAGGTGGAATGCCTGCCGGATCTCAACGAGAACCTGCCGGCCACGTCGTCGCAGTCGCTCGTGCGCTGACGCGGAGGCACGGGATGACGAGAACGACAAGCGCGATCGCTCTGGGGGCGCTGCTCGCGTCGGCCGCCGCCGCGCACCACTCGCCCGCCGTGTTCGACCGCTCGCGGCAGGTGACGATCGAAGGCGTGGTCACCGAGTTCCGCTGGGGCAATCCGCATTCGTGGATTCACCTCGACGTGACCAGGGGCGACGCCGTCGAGCAGTGGGTGGTCGAGATGGACCCTGCCACGCACTTGAGCCGCAGCGGCTGGACGTCGAAGACCATCGCGCCGGGCGACCGCGTGGCGGTGAAGGTCTATCCGCTGCGCAACGACGAGAAGGGCGGGCAATACATCTCGATCACGCTGCCCGACGGCAAGGTCATGAACGACCGCTCGCCCGAGGTGCTGCCGCCCGCCACGCGCTAGCGCGCAACTCCCACGGTGGGAGCGGCTTTCCAGCCGCGATCTTCATCTGTGGGAGCGGCTTTCCAGCCGCGATCTTCAGGACGCCAAAGCCCGCGCTGACGCTTGGCGGCGCGGATTGCGCGCGCGAGCCCACAGGGATGTGTTCACGGCGGTCCTGGAAGGGGCACACGCAAGCCGCGCCGCCTGCGGTGACGCAAGAATCGCGGCTGGAAAGCCGCTCCCACCGGGCTGCGCAGCGGAGTCGCGGCTGGAAAGCTGCTCCCACAGGCTTCGTTCAGCGCTCAGCCGGGAGGCGGTGCGGCCTCCCAGCCGCCGCCGAGCGCCTTGTAGATCGCGACGACGGCGGTGTTGAGGTCGGCCTCCGCGCTCGCGACGGCATCCTCGGCCTCGAGCACCGTGCGCTCGGCGTCGAGCATGCGCAGGAAGTCGAGCGCGCCCTCGCGATACTGGATGCGCGCGAGCTCGGCCGCCCGCCGCGAGGCCTGGGCCTGTGCGACCACGGCGTCGAGCCGCCTGCGGCTCTCGGCGTAGAGCACGAACGCGTTCTCCGTCTCCTCGAGCGCGCGCAGCACCGCCTGCTCGTACGCGGCGAGCGCCGCCGCGGCGCGCGCCTCGGCCGCAGCGATTTGCGCGCGCACGGCTCCGAGGTCGAACGCGGCCCAGGAGATCACCGGCGTCAGGCTCCACGCGCGGCTCGTGGACTCGCCGAGCTCGTCCGCGTCGCCTGCGACGAAACCCAGGAAGCCCGAGAGCGTCACGCGCGGGAACAGATCCGCGCGCGCGACGCCGATGCGCGCCGTCGCCGCCGCGAGCCGCCGCTCCGCCGCGCGCAGATCCGGACGCCGCCGGAGCAAGTCCTCCGGCTCGCCGATGGCGAGCGTCGTCAGGCGCGGCTCCACCTCGCGATAGGCGAGCTCGGCCTCGAGGTCGCCGGGCGGCACGCCGAGCAGCACGGCCAGGCGATGCGCGGCCATCTGCTCCTCCGCCACCAGCGGCGGAATCGAAGCTTCCGTCGCCGCGAGGCTCGCCTCGGCGCTCGCTACGTCGAGCTCGCTGCCGCGGCCGAGCTCGTAGCGCACCCGCGTGAGCCGCAGCGTCTCGCGCTGGTTCTCGAGGTTCGCCTCGGCCACCATGCGGCGCTTCTGCGCGCGGCGCAGCGCGAGGTAGTTCGCCGCCACCTCCGCGGCCACGAGCACCTGCGCGTCGCGGAGCTCCGCCTCCGCCGCTCCGGCCTCGGCCGCCGCCGCCTCCACGCCGCGGCGCAGCCGCCCGAAAACGTCGGCCTCCCAGGCGGTCGCGAGGCCGGCCTCGTAGCTCTCCACCTCGATGCGCTCGGTGGTGAAGACGGGCTGCTGCGACTTGCGCTCGTCGCGCACGACCTCCGTCGTCGCGCTCGGCCAGAGGCCGCGGCGATCGAGGCGCAGCAGCGCGCGCGCTTCCTGCACGCGCGCGGCCGCGATGCGCAGGTCGAGATCGCCGCGCAGCGCGCGCTCGACGAGGGAGTCGAGCACGGGGTCGCCGAACTGCTCCCACCAGCGGGCTTCGAACGGCTCGCTCGAGAACGCAGGCGCCTCCGCGTGGCTCACCGCGGCGCGTGATTCCGGCGGCACGTAGTCGGGCCCGGCGGCGCAAGCCGCGAGTGCGAGCAACGCGATCGTGACAATTGCGTTTTTCATCTTCGTCTCCTCGAAGGTTCCTCAGCCGAGCTGCACGGCGAGCCGCCGCGCCCGCGCGGCGCGCCGCTCGGCGATCCACGCCGGCGCGCGCCGCACCACCCAATAGAACACCGGCGTCAGCAACAGCCCGAACGCCGTCACGCCCAGCATCCCCGAGAACACCGCGACGCCCATGGCATGCCGCATCTCGGCGCCGGCGCCGCTCGCGAGCACGAGCGGCACCACGCCCGCCGTGAACGCGATCGACGTCATCACGATCGGCCGCAGCCGCAGCCGGCACGCCTCGAGCACGGCGTCCCAGGTGGAGGCGCCGGCCTGCTCGCGCACGCGCGCGAACTCGACGATCAGGATCGCGTTCTTGGCCGCGAGGCCCACGAGCACGATCAGGCCGATCTGCGTGAAGATGTTGTTGTCCCCGCCCGTGAGCCAGACGCCGGCAATGGCGGAGAGCAGCGTCATCGGCACGATGAGGATCACCACGAGCGGCAGCCTCCAGCTCTCGTAGAGCGCGGCGAGCACGAGGAACACGAGCAGCACGGACAGCGGGAAGATCCACACGCCCGTGTTGCCGGCGAGGATCCGCTGGTAGGTGAGCTCCGTCCATTCGAACGTCATGCCGTTCGGCAGCCGCTCGCGCGCGAGCCGCGCCATCGCCGCCTCGGCCTCGCCGGAGGAGTAGCCGGGCGCCGGGCCGCCGTTGATCTCGGCCGTGGGATAGCCGTTGTAGTGCATCACCTGCACGGGCCCGGCCGATTGCTCCAGCGTGACGAACGCGCCGAGCGGCACCATCTCGCCGCGGCTGTTGCGCACCTCGAGGCGCAGGATGTCCTGCGGCTCCATGCGGAAGCGCATGTCGGCCTGCGCGTTGACCTGATAGGTCCGCCCAAAGCGATTGAAGTCGTTCACGTAGAGCGAGCCCAGATAGACCTGCATCGTCTCGAACAGGTCCGTGATCGACACGCCCTGCGCCCGCGCCTTCTCGCGATCGACCTTCGCGCGGATCTGCGGCGCGTTGATCTCGAAGCCGGAGAACACGTTCGCGAGACCCGGCGTCTGCGCGGCGGCCGCGACGAGGTTGCGCGTCTCGTCGTACAGCGCCTCGAAGCCGAGCCCGGCGCGATCCTCGATCTGCATCTTGAAGCCGCCCAGCGTGCCGAGCCCCTGCACCGCCGGCGGCGGGAACACGGCGATGTAGGCGTCCTGGATCGAGGCGAACTTGGCGTTCAGCGCGGCCGCGATGTCCCAGGCGGAGCGGCCCGAGTCCTCCTCGTCCGGCTTCTCGAAGTCCTTCAAGGCGAGAAACGCGATGCCGGTGTTCGGCGCGTTCACGAAGCCGTTCACCGAGAGCCCCGGGAACGCCACCGAGTGCGACACGCCCTCCTCCGCGAGCGCGATGTCGGTCATGCGGCGGATCACGTCCTCGGTGCGGTCGAGCGTCGCGGCCTCGGGAAGCTGCGCGAACGCGATCAGGTACTCCTTGTCCTGCTGCGGGATGAAGCCCGCCGGCACGCTCGCGAAGCCGAGACATGCGAGCCCGACGAGCCCCGCATACACCACGAGCGCGATGCCGGACCGGCGCAGCAGCCGTCCCGTGGCGCCCACGTAGCGCAGCGACGACCACTCGAAGAAGCGGTTGAAGGGCTTGAGCGCCCAGCCGAACGCGAGATCGATCGCGCGCTGCAGCCCGTCGCGCGGCGCGCCGTGGGGCTCGAGCAGCACGGCCGAGAGCGCCGGCGACAGCGTGAGCGAGTTGAACGCCGAGATCACCATGCTGATCGCGATCGTGAGCGCGAACTGGCTGTAGAACTCGCCCGACAGCCCGCTCACGAACGCCGTCGGGACGAACACGGCGATCAGCACGGCGGAGATCGCGACGATGGGGCTCGTGACCTCGCGCATCGCCTGCTTGGCCGCCTCGACCGGCGCGAGCCCGCGGGCGATGTTACGTTCCACGTTCTCCACCACCACGATCGCGTCGTCGACGACGATGCCGATCGCCAGCACGAGGCCGAACAGCGACAGCGCGTTCAGCGAGAAGCCGAAGAGGTGCATCACGGCGAGCGTGCCGACGAGCGACACCGGCACTGCCGCGAGCGGGATGATCGACGCGCGCCAGGTCTGCAGGAACAGCAGCACCACGACCACCACGAGCGCGAGCGCCTCGAACAGCGTGCGGACCACCGCAGCGATCGAGTCGCGCACGAACATGGTCGTGTCATAGACGATGCGGTATTGCAGGCCTTCGGGGAAATCGGCCGAAAGCTCTGCCATCTTCGCCCGCACCGCGTCCGAGATCTCGAGCGCGTTGCTGCCCGGCTGCTGGCGGATGCCGATGACGACCGCCGGCTCGTTGTCGAGCAGGGCCCGCAGCGCGTAGGTGCTCGCGCCGAGCTCCACGCGCGCGACGTCGCCGAGCCGGACGATCTGCCCTTCCGGGCCCGACTTCACGACGATGCTCGCGAACTCCTCCTCGGTCGTGAGCCTGCCCTGCGTGTCCACGAGGATCTGGAACTGCGCGCCCGAGGGCGCGGGCGGGGCGCCGAGCTGACCCGCCGCCACCTGCACGTTCTGCTCGCGTATCGCGCGCACCACGTCGCCGGCCGTGAGCCCCAGCGCGGCCACCTTCTCGGGGTCGAGCCACGCGCGCATCGAGTAGTCGCCGGCGCCGAAGACGCGCGCATCGCCCACGCCCTGCAAGCGCGCGAGCTCGTCCCGCACCCGCAGCGTGGCGTAGTTGGACAGATACAGCATGTCGTAGCGGCCGTCCGGCGAGACGAGATGCACCACCATCAGGAAGTCCGGCGCGTACTTCTCCGTCACGACGCCGAGCCGCTGCGTGACCTCGGGCAGCTTCGGCAACGCTTGCGCCACGCGGTTCTGCACGAGCACCTGGGCCTTGTCGACGTCGGTGCCGAGCTCGAACGTGAGCGTGAGCGTCATGATCCCGTCGGCCGTGGACTGCGAGGACATGTAGAGCATGTCCTCCACGCCGTTCACGGCCTGCTCGATCGGCGACGCCACCGTCTCCGCGATGACCTGGGGATTGGCGCCCGGATACATTGCGCGTACCACCACGGTGGGCGGCGCGACCTCGGGGTACTCGCTGATGGGCAAGAGCCGCAGCGCGATGAGCCCCGCGATGAAAACGATCGCCGAGAGGACCCCGGCGAAAATCGGCCGCTCCACGAAATATTGCGAAAAGCTCATTGGCGTTCCTCCCTGCCCCTGCCGCTCCAGACGACGCGCGACTTCAGCGCACGCTCGCGAGCGGCGGCTCCACCGTCGACGCGAGCCGTCGATCGCCCGCGTCCATCGCCACGAGCGTCGGCGCCACCGCCATGCCCGGGCGCACTCGCTGCAAGCCGTTCACGATCACCACGTCGCCGGGTGCGAGGCCCGCCTCGATCACGCGCAGCTCCTCCAGCCGGCGGCCGATCTCGACGGCGCGGTACTGGGCCACGTTGTGCTCGTCGAGGACGAGCACGAACTTGCGCCCCAGGTCCGTGCCGATGGCGCGGTCTTCCACGAGCGGCAGGCGGCGCGCCTCCGCGCCGAGCACCCGGATGCGCACGAACAGCCCCGGCGTGAAGCGCCCATCCGCGTTGTCGAGCACGGCGCGGGCGCGGATCGTGCCGGTGGCCGGATCCACGCGGTTGTCCACGAAGTCGAGACGCGCCGCGTGCGGGTACCCTTCCTCGTTCACGAGGCCCACGTACACGTCGGCGTCGCCCGCTGCCGCCGCGCGGCGCACGTGCGCGAGATAGGTCTGCTCGTCGGCGTCGAAGTAGGCGTAGAGCGAGTCGTCCGCCACGACCGTCGTGAGGAGCGTCTCGCTATCGACGAGGTTGCCCGCTGTCACGTAGCGCCGCGACACGCGGCCCGAGATCGGCGCCGTCACGCGCGTGAACGACAGATCGAGCTCGGCGGCCTCGAGCGCGGCGTTCGCCGCCGCCAAGGCGGCCTCGGCCACGGCCG
Organism: Gammaproteobacteria bacterium; assembly: GCA_036563665.1. Classification (GTDB taxonomy): domain Bacteria; phylum Pseudomonadota; class Gammaproteobacteria; order Steroidobacterales; family Rariloculaceae; genus FEN-1219. The sequence goes on along the minus strand of DATCLY010000095.1, from coordinate 33,131 downwards.
CGTCCGCCGCGAGCGCTTCGTACTCCTCGCGCGACGTGGCGTTCTGCGCGAGCAGCCGCTCCGCCCGCATGTGGTGGGTACGGGCGAGCGCGAGCTGCGCCTTGGCACGCTCCCGCTCGGCCCGGAGCCGCTCGACCTCGGCGCGGTACGGCCGCGGATCGATCTGGTAGAGCAGGTCTCCCGCCGCGACGCGGCCGCCCTCCTCGAAATGCACGCTCTCCACGTAGCCGCCCACCCGCGGCCTCACCTCCACGGTCTCCACCGCCTCGAGCCGGCCGGTGAAATCCGCCCAGTCGCGCACCTCGCGGATCGCGACCTCGGCCGCGGTAACCTCCGGCGCGGGCGGCGCGGCTGCGGGCGCCTCGGCCTGGCCGGGCAGGCACCCGGACAACAGCGACGCGATCAATGGAAGGACGGCGGCAAGTTGTGGTTTCATGAGGGTTCCTTCGCGGTATGGGGGGTTGTGTGCCGTGACTCACCTGTCGGCCTTGCGCTATCCAGTCGAAAGTGGCCCCGGCGGCGTCGTTGGTGTTACTATACCGTTCAGTAAAGTCGCTACGGTACTTACCGGTGAGTAACATGTCAATTCCCACGCCGATCAATCCGCACGCCCCGGCCGAGGCGACCGTGTCGCCGTTCGGCGGCCGCGCGGAGTGCAGCAGCGACGCCTGCGCGAAGGACCGGATCTTCGCGGCGGCGCGCAAGCTCTTCTATCAACAGGGCATTCGCGGCGTGAGCGTCGACGCCATCGCCGCGGAGGCAGGCACCACCAAAGTTACGCTCTACCGCGTCTTCGCGTCGAAGGACGACCTGCTCGTGCAGGTGCTCGAAGACCACAGCCGCCGCTTCTGGCGCTGGTGGGACGCGACGGTCGCGCCGCACGCGGGCGATCCGCGCAAGCAGATCGAGGTCCTGTTCGAGTCCGTCCAGGTCTGTGCCTGCGCGGAGGACGCGGAGCGCGGCTGTCCGGTCGCGAACTCCGCCGTCGAGGTCGTCGAGGAGGACCATCCGGCGCGACGGATCATCCTCGAGCACAACGCCAAGATCTCGGAGCGGCTGCGCACCCTCTGCCGCGAGCTCGGCGCGCGCCGGCCCGAGCAGCTCGCCGACGCGCTCACGGTGCTCATGGCGGGCGTATTCGCCGCGCGGCTCCTGTTCCCGCACGCCCGCCCCATCGGGGCGGTCGCAGAGGCGGCCAAAGCGCTGCTCGATTCGCCGGTGATGGGCGCGCCCGACGAGAGGAAGGCGGGCGAGAAGAAGACGGACGGCAAGAAGCGCAAGTCCGCGGTCGCTTGAGCCTCACTTCACGATGAAGCGCACGGCGCCGAGGCGCGCGATCTCGGTGCCGTCGCGCAGCACCGTCGCGGCGACGCGATGCTCGCCGCGCTCCACCGACCAGAGATAACGTCCGCCCTCGGCCGCGATGACCTCGTCGTCGATGTGCCATTCCACGCGGTCGCCCGGCGCCACGCCGTCGACGGCGAACTCGAACGCCTGCGACTCGGGCGGCAGCCGCGGGTCGTAAGCGAGCAGCAGGCCTTCGGTGGGCCGGCGCAGACGGATCGGGTGCGCGTCCTGCGCGCGCGCCGGCCGGCCGACGGCCCGCGTCTCGCCGCCCGCAGCCTGCGCTTGTAACGAAGCCTCGGGGCCCGTGCCGGGAGCGAACCACTCTGCGCGCTGCACGCATTCGTCTTCCAGCGCCGCGCCCGGCACCGGCACGCAGACGGTGCGGCGCGTGAGCCGCGGGCTCAGATACAGCGGCCGCGTCTGCGCGGTGCGGGCGAGCTCGGCGAACACGCTGCGCAGCAGCAGGGCGGGCCCCGTGGATCCCGACACGCCGGCCGACGGCGTCTGATCGAGATTGCCGAGCCACACGCCCACCACGTGCCGATAGTCGTAGCCCACCGCCCATGCGTCGCGGAAGTCGCTCGACGTGCCGGTCTTGACCGCGGTCTGCAGCGGGAACGCGAGCACACTGTCGCGCCCGAACTCGAGCGCGCGCGCCTCCGGGTCCGAGAGTATGTTTCCGATGAGCGACGCGGCCTCCGCGGAGAACACGCGCTCCCCGCCGCCCGGCTCCGCCGCGTCGTCGAGCAACGTGCGCAGCGGCCGCGCCACGCCGCCGTTCGCGAGCGCCGCGTACGCCTGCACGAGCTCGAGCAGCGTGACGGCGCCGCTGCCGAGGGCGATGCCGTCGCCGTAGTGGTCCGGGTGCTCGTCGAGACCGCGGAAGCCGAGCGCATGCAGCGTGTCGAGGAACCGCTCGGCACCCACGTGCTGCAGCGCCTTCAGCGCCGGGATGTTGAGCGAGTTGCCGAGCGCGTCGCGGACCGTCACGGGGCCGTAGAAGCGGCGGCTGTAGTTGCGGTAGCTGTGCAGACCGAACGCCGTGGGCTCCGCGAGCGGCGCGTCCTCGACGACGTGCGCCGCGGTCCAGCCGGAGTCGAGCGCGAGCGCGTACACGAAGGGCTTCAACGCCGAGCCGGGCTGACGCGGCGTGGTCACGGCGTCGATGTGCGTGACCGGCCCGCCTTCGCGCCCGCCGCCCGCCACCACCCAGGCGAGCACCTCGCCGGTGCGATGATCCGCGACGAGCACCGCGCCGTCCCGGACGCCGTTCGCGGCGAGCGCGGCGATCCGCCGATCGAGCAGCGCCTGCACGGTGCGCTGCAGGCTGCCGTCGAGCGTGGTGCGCACCGTGCGCGGCGAGTATGGCAGCGCCTCGATCTGCGTGCGAACGTGCCGCACGAAGTGCGGCGCCCGCACGTCGAGCTCCGCTGGCTCGAGCGCCAGGGGCTCCGCTTCGAGCGCCGCGCGTTCCGCCGCGTCGAGCGCCCCGGCCGCCACGAGCGCGTCGGCGAGCCGCTCGATGGCGCCTTCGCTCGCGTGCGGGGCGCGCACGAGGTCGAGGCGGCTCGGGGCCCGCACGAGCACGGCGAGCGCGAGCATCTCCTTGCGGTTCAACGTGTCGAGATCGCGGTTGAAGTAGTAGCGCGCGGCCTGCACGACGCCGCGGCGGTTCGCGGCGTACGGCACCTGGTTCAGATAGAGCTCCAGGATCTCGCCCTTCGAGAACGCGCGCTCGAGCCGCATCGCCTCGAAGCCTTCGAGCCAGCGGCTCCACAGCGTGCGAGGCCGGGGATGCAGCATCCGTACGACCTGCTCGGTGATGGTGCTCGCGCCGCGCACGGCGCGGCCGTGCGCGACGTTGGTCGCGAGCGCCGCGAGGCGCGCCCACCAGTCGACGCCGTCGTGCTCGAAGAAACGCTTGTCCTCGGCCGCGACGAACGCCGCCCGCAGCAGCGGCGGCACCTCGTGCAGCGCCACGCGGTCGTGCACGTTCCAGGGCTCCGTGTACGACACGGACAGGGGCATGCCGTGGCGATCCACGATGCGCGGCGCCGACGGAGCCGGCGGCTCGAGCGTCGTCGGCAGGTCGCGCAAGCCGGCGAGCGTGGCCGCCGTCAACGCGAGCGCGGCCGCGCCGAGCGCCGCCGCGCCGAGCAGCAGACCCGCGCGCCACCGGTTGCGGCCACGCATCAGCGCTCCTCCACACGCAACGCGCGCGCCGCGCCGCGCCCGAAGACGTCGGGATCGTACATCTCCTCCGCATGCGTGGGCGGCGCGTCGAACTCGCCCGCGGCGACCGCCTGCGCCGTGTAGGAAAGGTGGTAGTTCCCCGGCGGCAGATACTCCGAGTAGAAGCGCGCCGCGTCGTGGCGAAGCTCGCGGTGGTAGAAGCTCCAGCGCGAGAAGCCGAACGCGCGCCAGTCGTCGCGCGTGTGCCACCACGAGCCGCCCGCGGCCTCGTAGTCGCCCGCCTCGGCGTCGAACACCGAAGCGTTCGCGAGATCGCGATTGACGGGCTCGAGGCCGCCCGGCACGGGGTCGTCCACGACCACGAAGTGCCGCGCGGTCGGCAGCGACACGAAGAGATCCACCCGCACGAGCTCGCCCCGCCGCACGGCGTCCCGATCTTCGAGGAGCCGCCATTCGCCGTCGCGCCGCACGCTGTACTCGCGTCGCACCTCCAACCCCGCGTCGACCGCGTCTCGCGCAGCGGACGGCGAGGCGTAGGTCATGCGCGCCGAGTAGTAGAGCCTGCCGGTGCCCGAGTGGACGATCGCGAGCTCGGCGGCCGTGCCCGCGTCCGCCGCGCGGATCGGCCGCGTGATCGTCGCCGGCGCGTCGCGCACGCTCGTGAACGCGGCGGTGCCGAGCGGCTCGCCGCCGATCGCGACGCTGGCCTCCATGCTCGGCGGCTCGGCCTCGAAGCGCGCCGCGTACTCCGCGAGCGCCCGCGTGCAGAACACGTTCTCGTGCGTGCTTTCCCAGTGATCGCGCGCGCCGCGCGCGCGGGTGACGGCGCGCGCCAGCGCGGTCGCCGCGTCGCCGCCGAAGCCGCTCGCGGCGAACGCGCCGAGCACCGCGCAGTTGCCGGCGAGCGGCGTCACAAGGATCCGCCGGTAGTCGGCCGTTAGGCGCTCGTTGAACGCGAGCTCGCCCGCGGTCCTGCTCGAGTCGCCGAGGATGATCTCCGCCACCTCGCGCGCGAGCGCCTCGCCGCCTTCCACGGCGAGCGCGGCCTCGAGGTAATGCGCCTTGCCGAACAGGCTCATCTCGGCCACGTGCGGCCGGTAGCGCATCACGTCCGCGAGGCCGATCCGGCCGCGCTTGGCGAGCGCAGCGAGCGCGACGGCACGCACGGTCGAGGCCATGCCCCGCGAGTAGAAATCCGGCAGCACGTCGCGCTTCAGGAACGCATCGAGATACTCGTGCAGCTTCGCCTCCACGGCCTCCGGCACCGCGTGGCCGTCCGCGCGCAGCCATGCGAACGCGAGCGCGGTGTACGCGCTCAAGTACGGGCTCGCGTAGGCGTCGTCCGGCACGTAGTAGGTCATGCCGCCGCCCGGCGCCTGATGGCTCGCGGCGCGATCGAGCACGGCCTGCGGCACGGCCTCGCCGCCCGGCCATTCGAGGTCCGCGGGCAGATAGCCGCGCAAGCGCAGATACAAGGAAGCCATCACGCCGCGCGTGAGCTCCTGCTCCCAGCCCGCGTACGGGTAATCGCGCAGATAGCGGAACGCGCCTTCGAGGTTGCCGAGCACGGTCGGCGAGAGCACGGCGCCGACGGCGCCCGCGTCGGGCACGAGATCCGCGGGGAAGCGCAGCGGCTCGGTGGCGGCGCCGCCGTCGAGCGAGCCGTAGCTCGCGGCCGTCTCCACGACGCGGCGCTTGCGCACCGGCAGCTCGTGCACGAGGCCGTCGGTGTCGCGCCGGTCTCCGGCAGTGACCTCGAAGCGAATGCGGCCGGCGGCCAGGTCCGGGTCCACTGCCACGAGGCCCGCCTCGATCGCGGTCGTCACGGTCGTGCGCTCGTACGGCTCGAGATGCACGACCGCCTCCTGCGTCACGGGCGAGGCGATGTTGCCGCTCGCGGCGATGGCGACGCGCAGATCGCGCGGCGCGTCGGTGCGGTTCATGACGGTGAATGCCGCCGTGAAGCGGTCGCCCTCGCTCACCTGGTTCGGCATGGCGGGGCGGATCTCGGTGGGACGATTCACGCGCAACGACGCCGTCCCGAGCCCGAGCCGATCCGTGGGCGTGGCCGCCATGACGAGCACGCGCCAGCCCGTGAGATTGTCCGGCAGCCGGAACTCGATCTCCCCTCGCCCGCGAGCGTCCAGGACCAGTGAAGGGTTCCAATAGCTCACGAGCTCGAACACCGAGCGCATGGCGAGCGACGCGCCGCCGTCCCCGGCGGGATTGGCGCCCTTGAGCTCGATCTTCTGGCGTCCCACGAGCCGCGTGAGCAGGCCGAAGTTGTGCACGTCGAGCGGCTCGAGCCGATAGAAGCCCGCGTACGGGTCGAAGTACGACGTGCCGCCCTGGATCAGATCGAGCACGGCCTCGTCGAGCACGGCCACGGCCACCTCGATGGGCTCGCGCCGCTCGCGCTCCCGCGGCCGCGCCCTGATCGCGACCCGCACCGTGTCGCCGGGCCGGCACACCTCCGCGTCCGGCCGCACTTCGACGTCCAGCTTCTTGTACGGATCCTCCACCGGCACGGCCAGGTAGCCGATCTTGAACGCGGGCTTCCCGAGATCCACCTCGCCGGGCTCGGGCGGCGGCGCCTCCACCCGCGGTGACATCACGAGCACCGAGAGATAGAACCCCGGCATGAAGTCCTTCTTTATCTCGAGCTCGATGACCGGCGTGCTGCCTTCGAGCGTCTGCACCCAACGCTCGAGCACGCCGTAGCGCTCGACCGTCACGAGCGCGAGCGCGCCCGGGTACGGGTTCTTGACGAGGTAGCGGGCCCTGTCGCCGATCGCGTAGGTGTCGGATTCCGGGACGATCTCGAGGCCGTCGTCGTTCTCGCCGCTCCACACGACGTGACCGGCGCCGACCACCCAGGTGTGCAGCGTGGTGGCGTGCGGCCTGCCGGCCGAGTCCTGCACCATGGCGCGCAGCCGGTAGCTCCCCGGCGCGTCCGGCACGAACGCGCAGGTCGAAGGCGTCGCGGCCGACGTGCCCGCGCACGCGCCCGCCGGCACCCACTCCTCCACGAACTGAGTCAGATACGCGTTGCCCGCGCCGCGCACGCGCGCGGCCCTGGTCTCGAGCCGCTCGATCTCGATGGCCACCTCGGTGCCCGGCGCGGGCGCGCCCGCGGCGTCCACCACGAGATACTCGAGCTCCGCGGGCTCGCCCTGGCGGTGCACCCAGCGCGTGCTGCGCAGCCCCACGAGCCGATCCACCGCGACGAAGCGCGCGCTCGCCCGCGACGCCACGTAGCGGCCGCGGTCGTCGCGCACGGCGGCTTCCGCCCGCAGCACGCCGGCCACGATCTCTCGGCCGATGTCCTCCGGGATGCGGAAGCTCTGCCGGACCTCGCCGTTGCCGTCCACGCGGCCCACGTGCTCGCCGAGAGGCACCGAGCGCGGGCGGTCGTAGCTCGAGAACACGAACCCGGAAGCGAGCGGATGCGACGTCTCGAACGGCGCGGCGTCGATGCGCGCCGTGATGCGCGTCTCCGCGTCGGTGTACGGCCCGCCGGAGAAGAGCGTGGCCCGGCCGGTCGCCTCCACCTCCTCGCCCGCGCGGAACAGGTCGCCGTTCAACGCGGCGGTCACGCCGAACGCGGCCGGCGTGAAGTCGCTCACGAGCGCCTGCATGGCCGTCCGCGTGATCGACGCTTCGTCCGGCGCGGCGTCCGCCGAGGCGTTCGTCGGGGCGTGCAGCACGAACTGATACCAGCCGACGGTCGCATTCTGCGGCAGCTCGTAGCGGCCGCTGAAGCTGCCGAAGTCGGAGAGCTCCACGTCGACGGTGTGCACCACCCGACCGGTCGGATCCACGATCTCGAGCCGGTACGGGCCGCGCGGTGCGGGCACGAGCGTCTCGTTGCTCTGATCGCGCACGTAAAGCTTGTAGTGGATGGTCTCGCCCGCGCGATACACGCCCTGCGCCGTGGTGCCCCACGCCAGCAGGTGCCCGAGCTTGCGTGCGCTCTGCGGCCAGACCGTGTAGCGCGACGCGCGGCCGGCGCTCACCTCGAAGCGATAGTCGAGCGGCAGCAGCGCGAAGCCCTGCTCGCCGTCCACGCGCACGAAGAGCCGCGGGCAATCGTCCGGGTGCCGGGCGTCGGGGCAGCCGTAGCCCAAGCGCTCGAGCGCGGGATCGAGGGTTTCCGTGCCGGCGAGCAGCGCCACGCCGAAAGCATCCGTGCGCGCCGCGGCGAGCGGCTCGTGGTCCGGCGCGAGCTCCGCGAGCCGGTCCACGTACACGACCACCTCCGCGTCGGCGACGGGCCGGCCCGTCGCGAGGTCCGTGACCCACACCAGCGTGTTGTAGTGGCCGAGCTTCACGTGCACCTGATACGGCGTGACCTCGGCGAAGAGCGCCTGCTGTCCCCGCGGCCCAGGTAGCGGCGGCTGCGTGGAGATGGTGGCGTGCACGACCCCCGACCCCCCGTCCAGGAGCTCGCGTACGCCGAGCGCGATGGGGAACTGCAGATCTTCGATGTCGGGCACCGCGATCGTGCGCACGAGATCGGTCTCGCGGCCGCCGGCCGTGAGCCGCCGATAGCGCAACGTCACCTCGTCGAGGTTGGTGACGTACAGCGGCACCTCGGAATCCACGCCCTGCTCGAGCACGGCCTGCGGGTGCGCGAGCGTGGCATTCGGCGGCCGATGATCCGTGAAGAACTCGAGGTCGATGGGCGCGGCGAGCCTGCGCCCGAACTCGTCGGCCGGCCCCGCGCCCGCGCTCTGCAGCCGATAGCTGCGCGCGGCGGCGAGCCGCTCCGGCAGCCACACCGTGTAGCGACGCCCGCGCGCGTGCGGTTGGCCGAGCATCGAGTAGTCGTGCACGTTCGCCCACGGGTCGTAGTCCGCGCGCCCGGCCGCGAGATCGGGCACGAGCGCGACGCCGTCGCGAACCTCGGAGGCGATCACGGGCGACGAGAACGAGAGCCCCACGGGCGCGAGCGGATTGCAGGCGCGCGCGGCGGACGCGTTCTGCGCCGTCACCACGATCTCCGCGCCCGTGAGCGTCCGGCAGGTCACGCCGACGAAGCGGAACGCCGGGAACGTGTGGAACGCGACCACGACGCGCGACTCCACTCCGGGCTCCGTGCCCTGGGACGGCACGAGCCCGGGTTCGACGCGCAGCTGCACGGCCGCATCGGCGGGCAGCTCCTCCTCGGGCTCGAGCAGCCACACGCGCCGCGCGCCGTCCGGCGTCGCCGCGTTGGGATCGTGCGGATCGGGCGAGGCGCGCAGCGCGTAGCGGCGCTCCGCGGCCACGAGGAACAGGTGCGCTTCCGCCGAGAACGCCGCGACGGGCTGCGTGAAGAACACGCGGATCACCGGCACGCCCGGCGCGCGCCACGTGTCGAACGCGGCGAACGACACGCGCGGCCGCTCGGTGACGAACTCGTGGCGCACGGGCTCGGCGAGCGCGGCGCCGTCGATCGCCGTGAGCCCGGGCGCGATCGTCAGCGTGTAGCGCGTGGCCGGCGTGAGCGCGGCGGCCTCGGAGAGCCGGCAAGCGAGCACGCGCGTGTCGAGCCAGCGCCACTCGCAGTCGAGCGCGGGCTCGATCGTGATCGGGATCTCCGCGCTCGTGCGTCCCATGCGGCCCAACGGCACCATCGGGCGATCGAACTCGAGCACGATCTCTCGCCCGGCCGCCACGTCCGTCCCGGCGGGGGTGATCTGCACGATCCGCAACGGTTCCGACGACGATTGCGCGTCCGCGCGGACCGCGCCGACGAGCGCCAGCGCCGCCAGGAGCCAGGCGGCCGCGGCGCCCGGCACCCGCCGGTGCCCCGCCCGCCCGCCGACCCGTCGTGGTTCCTTCGCTGCCGTCGACTCCATTGCGTTTCCTCGCTCCTGCACGTCCGTGAACGACCGCACGCCGACGCGTGGCGCAACCGCGGCGGCCATCTTCTCGAACCCGCGCGCTCGGCGCCACCGTAGCGCCCCAACGTGGCCGAACGCGGCGCGAATCATGGCGAATCGTGGCACGGCCCGCGCCCTCGTTCCCGATCCGGGGATTTTTTGCTATACGAAGCAGAGCCCCGCCCCGGGCCGTCGTGCACCGACGAAGGGAGGCCGGCCATGATGCGCTCGATCCTGCTGCTCGTCGCGGGCGCCGCGCTCGGCGCCGCCGCGCTGCATCTCGCCCCGTTCCGCTCCGCGCCCGACCGCGCCGAGCCGAGCCCCGCAAAGCCGCCCGACCGCGCGGCGGCGGTCGTCCCGCCGGCCGCAGCGAACGACGAAGCGCCCGACGCCGCGGACGCCGCCACGCTCGAGGCGCAGGCGCTCGCGGTGGCGGCCGAGCCGCCGTCGCCGGACCGCACGCTGCGGCTCGCCGCGCTGCTCCTGCGGCACGCCGAGACGGATCCCCCCGACGCCGTGCGGCTCGCCCGCAGGCTTCGCGCCGACGACGCCGTGATGCGGCTGCTCTTCATCGGCTGGGCGAAAACCGACATGGAAGCGGCGCTGGCCGAGCTCGACGCGCTCGCCGACCGCGACCAGGCGCGCTCCATCGCCATGGGCGTGCTCGGCGCCATCGGCAACGACGACGACAACGCGCAGCGGCTCGCGCGAGCGCTGCCGCAGGAGGAGCGCAGCGCTTTCCTCGCCGAGGCCATCGCGGCCCGCGGCGACGCATCGCCGCGGGCGGCGCTGCGGCAGGCGCTCGCCATCGAGGACGGCGGCGCGCGCGCGCTCTCTCTCGCGCCTCGCCGGCGTGTGGGGCGCCACCGACCCACGCCAGGCGCGCCTGCACCTCGACGAGATCGCGAACGAGCAGGAACGCGCGATGTTCCGCGCCGGCGTGCTCGCCGAGTGGGCGCGTGCGGAGCTCGGCGCCGCCCTCGACTACGTGGCGGAGCTCGACGGCGTGGAGCAGCAGCGGGCGCTGCTCGGCATCGTGCAGCGCTTGTCGGACGAGCAGCTCGCCCTGTTGATCGCGGAGGCGGGACGGTTCGAGCCTCAGGCCGCCCTGCGCCTGCGCCAGGTCGCCGCGCAGCGCCTCGCGCAAACCGATCCCGTGCAGGCCCTGAGCCTGGTCGCCACGCTGCCGCCGCACGAGCGACAGGAGGTGCAGGGCTCGATCGGGTTCGCATACGGCTCGAAGGACCCGGAGGCCGCGTTCGCGTGGGCACAGTCGCTCGATCCGCGCGATCCGCAAGCCATCAGAGCCGTGCTCACCGGCATCGCCACGGCCGATCCGGAGCGCGCGCTCGACCTCGCGCTGTCGCTCGAGTCGCCATTCGAGCGCGAGCAGGCGGTCCACTCGGTGGCGACGGCTGGCCTGCGTGCCGGCCGCGAAGAGCACGTGCTGAACCGGCTCGCGGCCCTCGACGACGCCGCCGTGCGCGCGCGGGCCATGGCGACGCTGCTCGGCATATGGTCGTCGCAGGCACCGCGACGGGCGTTCGACTGGCTCGCCGCCAACGCGCACCGCGTGCCGGCGGAAGCGTTCCAGCATGTGGGCGCGCGGCTCGCCCAGCACGATCCCGCCGCCGCGGCCGCCTTCACCGACCGCGTCCCCGCAGCCGCCCGCCCGAGCTGGGTCGCAGCCGTGGCGAGCGGCTACGCGTCCGGAGACCCGGAAGGCGCCGTCGCGTGGATTTCGCGGTTCCGCAACGATCCCGCCTATCGTAACGTCGTGGCGACGACGGCCATGGCGCTCGCCCAGCGCGACGCTCCGGCCGCGGCCCGCCTGCTCGAGACGGGCGGCGAGCTCGACGAGGCGGGGGCCCGGGCGGCCGCGACCGTCGTCGCGCAGTGGGTGCAGCAGGATCCGACGGCGGCCGCCGCGTGGGCGGCACGGCTCGATCCCAGGGCCCGTTCCATGGCGCTGACCATGGCCGCACAGCAGTGGAGCCTGCGCGACCCCGACGGCGCGCGCCACTGGGCGCTCGGTATGCCGCCCGGCGCGGCGCGCGACGAGGCGCTCGCCGGGGTCTCCGCCTCGCCGTTCTCGAGAGCCGTGCCCGACGAGGAGGTGCTCGCCGCCTTCAGCAGCGACGAAGCCCGCCACCGCGCGCTCGTGCAGATGGCGGCGCGTCTCGCGCAGCACGGCGAGGTCGAGCGGGCGCGCACGCTGATCGACGAGCGCATCGTGAACGAGTCGCTGCGCGCGCACGCGCACACCCTGCTCGAGCAGGCGACGCACGCCCGACCCGCACCCTTCTTCGTGCCGCCGGGGGTTCCCATCATGCCGCCGACGCTGCCCTTGGGCGGGCCCGGTGCCGTGAGCGCTCAGCGGAGCATCGGCGTGGTGAGCCCGGCCGGAGTGGCGGTGCCGGTAGATCCGCCGGCGGATCGATAGCACGGCGGGGCTCGCCGGGAGCCCGCGGCTCGCGCCGCGGGCGCCTACACGCCCGCCGTCACTCGTCGCGCGGCGCGGGCTCGCCCGGGCTCACCAGGAAGCGCCGCTCGAGCCGCGCGCCCGGCACGGCCGCCCCTGCCGGGGCTCGCAGGGCCGGCAACGCCGGCAGCGGCGGCATCGGATCGCTCACCCGCTCGTAGTCGTCCGGCACCATGAAGAGTTGCGGTGCCGGCTCCCCGCGAACGACGTTCACGAGGCGATAGCTCGTCTCGCCCACGCGCGGATCGAAGGTCCGGCTCGAGACCAGCGCGCCGAGCTCCTCGGAGTACCAGGACTCGGACACGATCTCGATCGGGCGCTCGTTGCCGATGGCGCCGGCCGGAATGGTCTGCGTGACCCGCGTGCCGCGCGCCGTCACGCCTTCGAGCACCTGCTCGCCCAAATCTTCCTCGCGCGTCGCGGGCGCCGCATCCGTCGACGCGAACACGCCGAACGCGACCGGCGGCACGGCGATCTGGAAAGTCGGCGGGTTCGCGTCGCCGGCATCGGCGGGCGCCGAATCGGCGGCCTCGGCCGGCGCCGGGAGGCGGCGCGCGATGATCGTCTGCGAGCGCAGCCCTCCGGCGGGCCCGGGCGCGGGCGCCTCGGCGACGCGCACGTCGAAACGGAACGGCGTCACTTCGCGCGCGGTCCGCGTGCGCGGATCGAGGAAATAGCTCGTCCCGGCCACGACGTCGTCGATGGTCACCAGTGTGATGGATTCGCCGCCCGCCGAGTCGCCGGCTGGAAGCGTCTGCTCACGACGGGTGCGGCCTTCGGAATCGCGATAGATGCGTGCGCGGTGCGTGTTCACGATGCGATTGCCGTCGGCGAGGACCTGCACGTTCTCCGTGACCGCCTCCGCCGAGTAGGGCTTGCCCTTCACGGGCTCGCTGACCACGCGCCCGGCAGCCGCGGCGAAGCTGACCGCGCCCACGGCCGGCAGCGCGCCGCCTAAAACCACGACATTGTTCGGCGGCGGTCGGTCGGCGGTTTCTTGCGCCGCCGCGGGGTGCGCCCCTGCGGCGAGCACGCCGAGAGCGAAGAGCATGCGCTTCGAACCGATACTCATGTCCCGTGCACTCCTTATCGGTCGGAATTCCTGGAAACGAGCAGCGTGCCGTGGTCCCCGAAGTGGATCGCGCTCGGGATGCCGTCATCGCCGATGAGCACGTCCGCCTCCACGCTCGCCTCCACGACACCGCCGTCGGCGGCGAACGAGGCGAGCGGGATGCGCACGCGCACGAGGCTGTACGAGCCCGCGAGCGACAGGCCCGGAGCGTACGGCAGCGCGTAGAAGACGGCGGGCGCGGCGGCCGCGTCGGACGTCGGCTCCGCTGGCGCGCCGGCGCGCGCGGCGGCTCTGGTCGCATCGGCCGTCGGCGCTGCGACCGACGTGTCGGCCGCGTCGCGGTCGCCCGGCGAGCGCCCGAGCGTTACGGCGACGACGAGGGCGACCACCGCGGCGAAGGACGCTGCCAACGCTCGCGGCCGGACGCGCGGGCGCGCGGCGCCGCGGCGCAGGGCAGCGGCGCGAAACGCCTCCCGCAGACGTACCTCGTCGGCAGCCGACGGGGGCGGCGGTTGCAGCGCCGCCCTGAGCGCTGCGAGCTCGGCAGTCAGCGCGCGCTGCGCCCGCAGGTTTTCCTCGAGCTGCGGCGAGCTCGCGAGCGCGTCGGCCAGTCGCTCGCGCTCGTCCAGCTCCATGGGCTCGCCGCGGGCGGCGCCGACGATGAGCTCCTCGATCGGCCTTCTCGTCATGAGCACACCTCGTTGCAGCGGAGCGGCTCCGTGCCCGCGTCCTCGGCTTCCGCGAGCCGCGCCGCGAGCAACGCCCGCGCGCGGTGCAGGCGCGAGCGCACGGTGCCGATGGGGCAGCCGATCACCGCGGCCGCTTCGGCATACGACAACTCCTCGATCTCGCAAAGGGCCAGGGCTTCGCGATACTCGAACGGCAGGCTCGCCATGGCGGCGTGCAGCCGCGCGAGGCGCTCTGCGGCGACGACGGTCTCCTCGCCCGCGCACGGGGCCCACGGCTCCTCCGCTGTCGCGGGCTCCGCGACGAAGCGGCTCTCCGCCCGCAACCGGTCGAGCACCACATGGCGGGCGCAGCCGAGGAGCCACGCCCGCACCGAGCCCTTGCGGGAATCGAAGCCCGCCGCGTCCTCGAGCACGCGCAGGAAAACGTCCTGGGTGACGTCCTGGGCGAGCGCGCGGGAACGCGACATTGCGAACGCGAAGCGATACACGTCGGGTCGGCGCCGCCGGTACAGCTCCACGAACGCGCGCTCGTCGCCCGCGAGCACGTCGCGGAGGAGCTTCGCGTCGTCGCTGTCCGGCATGCCTCGCGTGTCTCGTCGGGGTCTACGGGGATATTCGCACGAGGGCGGCACCGAGTTCCCGCCGCGGGCGGAAGCCGCGGCGCCGTCCGCGCAATCCTGTAAGCTAGCGTCATGGAACGTCCCTGCCCCGTCGTCGGTTGTCTGCTCACGTCGCTGACGCTCGCGGGGGGCTGCGGCGCGCAGTCCGAGGGCGGCCTCGACAGCCTCTCCGATCTGCAGCGGGACACGTTCTTTCTGGAGGCGATCCGCGGGGACGGCTTCATCTGCGCGGCCGTCATGACCACGCAGCGGATCACCGACGACGGGCGCTCGTGGCGGGTCTCCTGCACGGACCCGGCCGCCTACCTCGTCACCGTGGAGGACGGCCGCGCCGTCGAGGTGACCCCGACGCCGTACACCGAGCCCCTGCCCGTCCCGGACCGGAACCCCCGCTCGCTACCGCCGCCGGACTAATTTGCCCGCCGCGAAACGTTCGCTATCCAGGTGGGAGCGGCTTTCGAGCCGCGAAGCAGAGTCGCGCCTCGAAAGGCGCTCCCACCGGGCTACCAGGCCTCGAAGGGCCTTCGCTATCCAGGTGGGAGCGGCTTTCGAGCCGCGAAGTAGAGTCGCGCCTCGAAAGGCGCTCCCACCGGGCTACCAGGCCTCGAAGGGCGCTCCCATCCGGCTTAGCCGGCGGGCTCGGGGTCGCGGAAAAGCTCCGCGAAGACGCCGCGCACCCACTGGTTGCCCGGGTCGCGGTGGAAACGCTCGTGCCAATACTGCGACACCTCGAGCTTCGGCAGCTTGAGCGGCGGCGGGATGAGCCGCAGGCGCAGCCGCTCCGCGAGCGTGGTCGCCATCGCGGCGGGCAGCGTAACGATCACGTCGGATGTGCTCGCCACGACCGCCGCTGTGACGAACGTGGGCACGCGGCAAACGATGTTCTCGGGCGGGATGGCCCGCTCGAGCGCACGCTCCACGAGCTGATGCGCGTGGCCCGTCGCGCCCGCCGTCACGACGATGTGCCGCTCGGCCGCGAACTGCTTCGGCGTGAGCGAATCACCCACCCGCGGGTGATCCTCGCGCACCACGCACGTGTAGGTCACGTTCCAAAGCTTCTGCCTGCGGATGCGCTTCGACGGCAGCGTGTAGCTGCCCATGGCGAAATCGAGCTGGCCCGACTCGAGCGCGAGCTCGATGCGCTCGAGCTCCAGCGGCACGATGCGAAAGCCGATGCGCGGCGCCGTGCGCTCGAGCTTTTCTAGCAGCGGCGGCAGCAGCCGCACGATCCCCGAGTCCACTACCGAGAACGTGAACACCCGCGCCGAGCGCGCCGGGTCGAACGGCACGTTCTCGGTGCGCAGCATGGTGACCTGATCGAGGATCGCGCGCATCGCCGGCTTGAGCTCGAGCGCCTTCGCCGTGGGCTCCATGCGGTTGCCCACCCGCACGAACAGCGGATCGGAGAAGTACTGGCGAAGCGCCGCGAGCGTCTTGGACAGCGCCGGCTGCGTGACCTTCAGCACGTCCGCGGCACGCGTGAGATTGCGCTCCGCGAGCAGGACCTCGAGCACGCGCAGGTGCCTCAGGTCGATCTCGCGCGCATTACCGGAGGGAATGGATCGCATCTGTTTCTATTTATATCCTACGCCCCCGCCCTGACGGTAGGCTAGCTGCGAGTGCTCCTGGGGGGAGTGGATCTTGAAGCATCAGCTCTGCGTGCTTCTCGTGGCGATCGGGGTGGGGGCGGCCGTCTGCACGCCGCCGGCCGCCGCCCACCATTCGTTCGCGATCTTCGATCACAACCGCACCTACACGCTCAAGGGCAAGGTGCGGGAGTTTCATTGGACGAATCCGCACGGCTACATCGAGCTCGACGTCGCCGAAGGCGGGCCCGACGGGCTCGCGCAGTTCACGATCGAGCTCACGAGCATCAACATGCTTCGCCGCGCGAACTGGAAGTCCACCGACGTGAAGGTGGGCGACGAGGTCACGGCGATCGTCGCCCCGCTCCTCTCAGGCGAGCCCGGCGGCCTGCTGCTCGAGCTCACGGTGCCCGACGGCCGGGTGCTCGTGCCGCCCGTTCCGGCCATCCACACCTTCAAGCGGACGCCGTAACCCGCGATGGCGCAGGCGACGACGATGACCTCGGGCGCGCGCGCTCTGCTGTGCGCGCTCATGGGCCTGCTCGCGGTCGAGGCCTCCGCGCAGCTCGCGAACGCCGAGCCGAACATCAGCGGCACGTGGGAGCGGCTGGGCGGCTTGGGCGGCGGTGCCGACAGCCCCTACGTGCCGCCCCGTGAAGGGCCGCCGCCGTTGAAGCCGCAGTATCGCGCCGATTACGAGGCCCGTCGCGCGGCCGCCCGCGCCGCCGACGAGCGCGGCGAGCCCATCGCGACCCACAACACGTTCTGCATCCCCGACGGCATGCCGGGGATGATGGCCGGTCCGTTCCCGTTCGAGATCCTGCAGAGCCCGGGGCAGGTCACGATCGTGCAGGAGGCATACAACCAGATCCGCCGGATCTACCTGAACAAGCCGCAGCTGCCGCTCGAGGAGATCGAGCCCGGCTTCTACGGACGCTCGGTAGGGCAGTGGCGCGACGGCGAGCTGCACGTGGAGACCCTGGGCATCAAGGAGCGCGTGCGCTTTCGTGACGTGCCGCACTCGCCCGCCATGCGGATCACCGAGCGCATCCGCCTCGTCGCCCCCGACGTGCTGTGGGACGAGATCACCATCCACGACCCCGAGGTGCTCGAGGAGCCGTGGCAGGTGACGTTCGCCTATCGGCGGCTGCCCGACTACGAGATCCTCGAGTACGTCTGCGAGAACAACCGCGAATACGCGGACGAAGCGGGGGGCACCCGGTTGCGCATCGGCGGGCCCGAGTAGCGCTCGCCGCTCTTGCCACCGCGCACGGGGAGACTATGCTCACAAAAAAGGAGCCTGGCACGGGGAGAACCAGGCTCGGACGAGGTTTGTGATTTGCTATAGGGGAGAAATCAACAAACAGGTTCAGTATACGAGCGGCGCCGGCGGCCATTTGTGAAGAAATGCTAAGCAGTTGCGGGGTTGGACGGACACGCGCCCCGCTGTCGCATTTCGCCGTCGGACTCGCGCTGGTAGCGGGCCTCGGCGGGGTCCCGCTCGCGCAGGCGCAACACAACGGCGGCTTCGAGCTCGCCGCTTCCGCCGCCGCCCCGGCCGGCTGGGAGACGGAGCGCGCGGCCCTCGATGCCGCAGTGGCGCTCCGCGGCGCCCGCAGCGTGCGGCTCGACGCCGACGGCAGCCGGGCCGCGCGCATCGCGCAGCACCGGCCGCCCGACCTGCCGGGCAACCGCGTGCGCTTCAGCGCCTACCTCAAGACGCAAGACGTGCGCGGGGGCGAAGCTGCGCTCTATATCCGCGTGGACGGCCCGGCCGGGCTCCTCTACGCCGATCGCCTGCGCGAGCGCGGCGCCACGGGCACGAGCGGGTGGACGCGCTATTCCGTCGAGGCGCCGCTCTTCCCCGAGGCCACTCGGCTGTCGTTCGGCGTGGTGCTGGACGGCGCGGGATCGGCGTGGATCGACGAGGCGACGCTCGAATCGCTCGACACCGCCGAGCTGCCGCCGCCCTCCCCGGCCGCCGCGCGCTACGTGGAGGAAGCGCTCGACATCATGCGGCGCCATTCGCTGCACCGCGGCCGCGTCGACTGGGAGGCGCTGCGGGCGGAGACGCTCGCGCAAGCCCGCGGCGCCGCGACCGAAACGGACGCGTACCTCGCGGTCAACTACGCGCTCCGCCGCCTCGGCGACGGCCACAGCTATCTGCTGGGCGCGAGCCGGTCGCGCGCGTTGAGCGAGGCGCCGGTGTCGAACGCCCGCACCGGGCGGCCGCCGCTCGATCCGCGAACGGCCATGCTCGATGGGGAAGTCGCCTACCTCTGGCTGCCGGGCTTCGCGGGCGGCACGCCGCTGCACCAGGTGGCGTTCGCGAATGCGCTGCACGATCTCATCGCCGCGGGCGACGCGACGAGCTGCGGCTGGATCGTGGACCTGCGCGACAACCGCGGCGGCAACCTCTGGCCCATGCTCGCGGGCGTTGGCCCACTGCTCGGAGAAGGCGAGCTCGGCGCATCGGTGTTCCCCGAGGGACGCACGGTGGCGCTCTCCTATATAGGAGGGCAGGCGCGGCTCGGCGAGTATACGCAGCTGCGCGTGAGCCGCGTGCCCTATCGCCTCGCGAACGCGCACAAGCCCGTGGCCGTGCTCACGAGCGACGACACGGCGAGCGCTGGCGAAGTGATCGCGGCCGCGTTCCGCGGCCGTCCGAACACGCTGTCCTTCGGCGAACCCACCAGCGGCGTGAGCACCGGCACGCGCACGTTCACGCTGCGCGACGGCGCCTCGATGGTGCTGACCGTGGCGGCCACGCGCGATCGGAGCGGGCGCGTGTGGTCCGGCCCGATCACGCCGGACCGGCTCGTGGACGCGGAACGCGCCGGGCTCCCGCTCGAGGATCAACCGGCGGTGAGAGCCGCGCTCGCCTGGCTGCGCGACGAGCACGCGTGCCCGCCGGCGTCCGCTCGATAGCCCTCACGTCCGGAGCGCGCGGCTCCGTCACTCCTCGGGCTCGAATGCGAGCAGCACGTTGCCCGGCGTGCCCACGAAGCCGCCGTTGCCGGCGGTGACGAACAGTCGGCCGCCCGCGATGACGGGCCCCGGGCCGTCGATCGACCCGCCTCGCGCTTCGACACCGTTGACGGTGTCGAATGCGCGGTTGGTGTCGAACGTCCAGAGGATCGCGCCCGTCTCCGCCTCGTAGGCGCGGATGCCGCCGTCGGCGGATCCCGAGAACACGACGCCGGGCATGGCGGTGAGCGCGGCCGATTGCGCGGAGCTGCAGCCCGGGCCGGGGTTGCAGAGCGGCGGCTGCGGCGGCGTGAACCACACGCGTTCGCCCGTCGCGAGGCTCACGCCGTGCAAGCCGCCGGGCGACGACGTGAACTGGTCGGCCACGGCAAAGTACGCGCGCTCGCCGTCCGCCGTGGCGCCCCACACGCCGCCCACGGGGCTGCCCGCGCCCCAGCGGTACTCCCACACGAGCGCACCGTCGCGCTCGGGGTCGAGCGCGTAGCCGACGCCGGACTTCTGCGTGACGACGAGCAGGTCCCGGCCGTCCGCCGTGGTCACGAGCGCCGGCGAGGCGGCGAAGTCGAAGTCGGGCCCGACCTCCTCGGGGCAGTTGGGGTTGCCGCCGGGATCCGCGCCCGTCGGGCCCGGGCCGGGGCCGCCCGGCACGCCGGGCGGCGGCGGCGAGCATCCCAGGATCCAGACGTCGTTCGGCGTGAGCTGGTTGACCCACCGGATGGCGCCGGTCTGCATGTCGAAGGCGATGATCGCGTCGCTCGTCTCCGTGACCGGATCGGCGTACGCGTTGCCGCTCGCCGCGTAGATCAGGCCGCGCTTCGCGTCCACCGTGGGCGCGGCCCAGATGGGCGAGCCCGCGGGCCCCCAGAGCTGCGCGCCGGTGGCGCTCTTGCCGCGCGGCTTGGGCTCCGGGACGGTGTAGGTCTTCCACACGACCTCGCCGGTGGCGGCGTCGAGCGCCGTGAGGCTGCCGCGGAACGTGCAGCACTCGTAGTCGGGCATCGCCGCGGCCGTCTCCTCCGAGACGCCCGACGTCACGACGTAGAGCCGGCCGGCGTGCAGCGCGGGCGCACCGGTGGCGCGGGCCGCGGGATGGTCGTCCACCTTGCGCGCCCAGATGAGTTCGCCGGTCTGCGCGTCGACCGCGTAGGCGCGGGCCTGCGCGTCGGCGAAGTAGATCGCGTAGCGGGCCTGCCTGCCCGCGCCGATGGGACCGACGGAGATGGCCGTGCGCACGCCCGCCTGCGCCTCGAACACCCAATGCACGCAGCCGGTGGCCGCGTCGAGCGCGTAGATCGCACCGGACGTGCTGCCCATGAACAGGCGTCCGCCGACCACGGCCGGCTGCGAGCGCGACTGCGTGGCGCCAGGAATGCCGAACGCCCATTTGAGCTCGAGCTTCGACACGTCGGCCTTCGTGAGGCTGCCCGTGTCGCGCTGGAAGCGCACGTTGCGCACGTCCGGGCCCCAGCCGTTCCACGTGGCGCCGGGCGCGAGCTCCGGCAGCGGAGGGCCGTCCGTGCACGAACCCTGCGTGAAGGTGGCCGCGCGCGCGGTCACCGCCCGGCCCGTGAGGAACTGCGCGACGGCTTCGCGCTCCGCGGGCGTGAGGCGCTCGCCCTGCAGCCGCATGGTGCCGTCCGTGAGCGACTCGACGATGGCGTTCGGCGAGAACGCGGCGAGCGCTTCGCGCGTGGGAATGTCTTCCTCCGGCGGGTTCACGTGGCACGCCGCGCACTGCGTCTCGAAGACACGTTCCCCGTCCGGCGCCTGCGCGAGCAGGTGACCAGGCGCGACGAGCGTGAGCGCGGCGGCGATTCGAAGGAGTCGCATGCAACCTCCGGCGGCTGCGGACGGACGCCCCGCATTCTAGCGGAAGCGCACGGTCATTTTTTCGGCGCCCCGGAAGATCGCGGCTGGAAAGTCGCTCCCACAGGCTTCGTTCGAAGGCCGTGAGGAATCGCCGGGTGGGAGCGCCTTTCCAGGCGCGACTCTTAGCTTCGCTTACGCCCGCTCAGACGGCGCGCAGCGCCGTGGCCACCGGCAGACGCGCGGCCCGGATCGCGGGGAACAGCCCGCCGAGCAGCCCCACGGCGCCGGCCCAGGCGCCGGCCGCCGCCATGACGGCGGGGGTGACGGCCATCTGCGCCACGATCGAGCCGCCGTTGCCGCCGAGGCTCACGGTGTTGCCGTTGAAGAGCAGCGCGGCGACGCCCGCGCCGAGCAACGCCCCGACGAGCGCGAGCAGCAGCGCCTCGACGAGCACCGAGACCACCACGCCGCCCGCGCCGAAGCCGATGGCGCGCAACGTGGCGATCTCCACGGCGCGCGAGCTCACCGCCGCGTACATCGTGTTCAACGCCGCGAACAGAGCCCCGACCGCCATGATGCTTCCCACGACGCCGGTGATGACGGAGAACAGCGTGCCGATGCCTTGCTGCGCCTGCGCGTAGTAGTCCGGCTCGCGCAGCACGTTCACGGCGAGCTGCAGGTTGGTCGTGAGCGCGTCGCGGAACGCGTCGAACGCCGCTTCGCTCTCGAGCCGCACGCGCACGCTGTTGTACACGGTGCGTCCGTACGCGGACAGCAGCGTGTCGACATCCGCGAGCAGCGTGCCTTCGTTGGCCGTGCCGCCGCTCTCGAACGTGCCGACCACGGTCCACTCGCCGTCGCGCAGCATCACGCGATCGCCGATCTCGAGGCCGCTGAACTCCGTCTGCACGGCGCGACCCACCACGAGCTCCCGCAGGCCGGCACGGAACCAGCGGCCTTCCACGAGCCGGATCTCCGGCCTGATGGCGAGGCCCGCGGGGGCGAGGCCGCGCACGACCACGCCCGAGCGCGCGCCGTCTTCCTTGCGGTTCATGTTCACGGCCACGAACATCTCGGGCGACGCGGCCGGGCCGCCCTCCGGCAGGCGCGCGATGCCGGGCGCGTCGAGCACGGCCTGCACGGCGTCCACCGCGAGCGCGCTGCCGCCTTCGTTGGTGGTGCCTTCGCCCATCACGATGGCGCGGTCCGGCTGCGCCGTGGAGAGCAGCGCGTTGCGGAGCCCGTGTGACATCGCGAGCACCGACACGAGCACGCCCACGACGCCCGCGATGCCCACCACCACGACGACCGAGCTGGCGACGCGTTGCGGCAGCGTGCGCACGTTCATGGCCGTCACTGAGAGGATCTGTCGCAGCAGCGTCATCGTCCGCTCCTCAGCGCCCCGCGAGCGCGTCCACCACGTTCAGGCGCCGCACCCGCCACGCCGGCGCGGCCGCGCTCACGAGCCCCACGGCCGCCGCGATGGCGGCGCCGGTGGCGATCACCGTCGGGGGCGTCGGCAAGGCCGGCGCGTCGATGGCGGCGAACACCTGCGGCAGCACCGTCGAGGCGACCGCGAGCCCCACGAGCGCGGCCACGACGCAGAGCAGCAGCGCCTCCGCGCACACGAGCCCGATCACGAGACCGTCGGAGTAGCCGTACGTCTTGAGCACGGCGAGCTCCGGGATGCGCTCGCGCACCGACTGCATCATCGTGTTGCCCGTCAGGAACAGCAGCGTGAAGAGCACCGCGCCGATGATCGCGTTCACGAAAAACTCGATGTCCCCGATCTGGTTGATCTGCGACCGCACCCACTCCTTCTCGCTCTGCGTCTGCGTGGGGTTCGAGGAGTTCGCGAACAGCGCGTCGAGCTGCTCGGCGATCTCGGTGGAGCGGCTCGGATCCTCGAGCCGCATGAAATAGAAGTTCACGGTGCCGTTGTCGATCGCGCGCGCCTCGTCCACGTAGTCGTAGTGGACCCAGAACTCGTTCGCCGGAAACTGGTCGTCCTCGAACTCGTAGATGCCGACGATCTCGAAGACCCACTCCTCGGCGCCGTCCTTGCGAAGCGTGCGGTTCGAGCGGATGGGAACGCGATCGCCGATCTTCCAGCCGTACTCCGCGGCGCGGTCCTTGCCGACGACGGCGCCGGTGCGGTTGCGCAGCATGGCCTCGCGCTGCTCGGCGGGCAGCACGATCTCCGGGAAGACGTCGAAGAAGCTCTCCACGCTGATCGCGCCGGCCCCCACGCCGTTGCCCGGCTCCTGGTAGTAGCCGAAGAAGATGCTGTAGTAGGCCACGTTTGCGACGCCGTCGACGCTCTGGATGCGCGGCAGATACGCGAGCGGCATGGCCTCGAGCAGGTTCACGCGGCTCGTCATGCGCAGCCGATCCTCGCCGATCTGATCGATCACGTCGTCGAAGGTGGCGGTCACACCGTGGAGGATGCCGAACAGCAGGAAAGCGGTGGCCACCGACGCGAGCGTGAGCACGGTGCGCGCCTTCTTGCGCCAGAGGCCCGCCCAGACGAGCGGCAGGTACTTCATGCGGCCGCTCCCAGCGCCGACTCGAGGCGCCCCTTGTCCATGTACAGGCGGCGCGAAGCGTGCTCGGCCGCACGCGGGTCGTGCGTGACCATCACGATCGTCTTGCCGTGCCGGCGGTTCAGGAGCTCCAAGAGCTCGAGGATCGACTCGGACGTCTCGCGGTCGAGATCGCCGGTGGGCTCGTCGCAGACGAGCAGCGTGGGATCGGAGACCAGGGCGCGCGCGATGGCCACCCGCTGCTGCTGGCCGCCCGAGAGCTCCGATGGCTTGTGCTTCGCGCGGTCCGCGAGCCCCACGAGCTCGAGCGCTGCGCGCACGCGGCGCTCGCGGTCCTTCCGCCCGAGCTTCGTGAGGAGCAACGGCACCTCCACGTTGCGCTCGGCGGAGAGCACCGGCAGCAGGTTGTAGAACTGGAAGATGAAGCCGACATGGGTCGCTCGCCACTTCGCGAGCCGGCCGGACGACAGCCGGTCGATGCGCTCGCCGGCGACCGTGATCTCCCCGCGGTCGGGGCGGTCGAGGCCGCCGATCAGATTCAGCAACGTGGTCTTGCCCGAGCCCGACGGCCCCATGAGCGCAAGGAACTCGCCCTCCTCCACGTCGAGGTCGAGCGCGTGCAGCACCTCCACGCGCTGCTTGCCCCGCACGTAGCCTTTCGTCACTCCCCGCAGCGACACGAGCGCCATATTTGTCTCCCTAACAAAAACCGCAGACGCCGAACCCTGCCCGTGGAAGCGCCTCTCCAGGCGCGACTCTTCGGTCGATGGCGCCGAAGAATCGCGGCTGGAAAGCCGCTCCCACACCCTCTTTCATGCGCCTCGCTCCCCGAGCGCGTCAGTTCGCGAGCCGCACGCGCAGGCCGTCCGCGAGCGACGCGAGGTCGCCGACGGCGACCCTCGTTCCGGCCGTGAGCCCCGACAACACCACCTGGCGCTCGCCCACGCGCGGACCCAGCCGCACGGCGCGCCGCTCGAGCGTGTCGTCGTTTCGAATGAGGAACACGACGCCCGTCGAGCCGTTCACCTGCACCGCCTCGGTCGGCAGCAGCACCGGCGCCGCTGCCGCGGCCGCGGGCGCCGTCGCCTCCGCGTCACCGAGGAACGACACGCGCACGCCCATCTGCGGCAGGATGCGCGGATCGCGCTCGTCGAAGCCCACGCGCACCTTGACGGTGGCCTTGGCCCGGTCCGCCGTGGGCACGATGGCGATCACGCGCGCGGGGATGTGCCAGTCCGGATAGGCGTTGAGCTGCAGCACCGCTTCCTGGCCCGGCCGCACGCGGTTGATGAAGCTTTCGCTCACGTCCACCTCTACCTCGAGGGAGTCCATGTCCACGATCGTCCCGATGCCGGTGCGCGTGAACCCGCCCCCCGCCGAGATCGGCGACACCATCTCGCCCTCCTGCGCGGCCTTGACGGTGACGACGCCCGCGAAGGGCGCGCGCACGATCGTGTCCTCGAGGTTCTGGCGCGCGGCGAGGACGTTCGCCTCCGCCACCTCCACCGCGCGCTGCGCCACGGCCAGGTTCGCTTCGGCCGCGTCGTACTCGGCCTTGGCGAGGTCGAAGCTCTGCGCGCTGATCACGCGCAGCGCGTACTGACGTTCGTTGCGGGCAAACAGGGGACGCGCGTTCTCGAGGGCACTGCGCGCCGCCGCGAGGCTCGCGAGCGCCTGGTCGCGCTGCGCCTCGGCCTGCGCGAGCGCCGCGCGCGCGTTCGAGTCGTCGAGGCGCGCGATGATGTCGCCGCGCTCGACGCGCTGCCCCTCCTCGATGAGGACGGCCGCCACCTTGCCCGTGACCTTCGCGGACACCGTGGCTGCGCGGCGCGCCACGACGTAGCCGGAGGCATCGAGGATCGACGCGGCCGGCGCCGGCGCTGCCCCTTCCGTCGGGGCGGGCTCCGCCACGGCGGCGGCCACCACCAGGGGCTGCGGCCCGAGCCGCCACCAGCCGACGCCCGCCGCCGCAGCGACGATCGCCGCGGCGAGCAGCCACCAGTGGACGCGCTTACGGGGCTGAACGTCCGGCTCGCCGCGATCGAGGCGCAGCTCGTCGAGCAAAGCCGATCGGTCGCGCATCGTCACCTCCCCCGCACCGTTTGCCTGCGTGACGCCGGCCCTTGAGCAGCTTCCGTGCCAGTGCCGGCACCGACGCGCAAGTCTCTGAGAGAACGGGAAAAAGCGCACACCGCCGGCGGCGGACGCCGGCATTCTCATAGGTGGGAACGGTCAGTTGTTAGCGCTTTTTATCAACCTTCGGTCGCAACGCCGACGAGGCCGCCGAGCGAAGCCTGTGGGAGCGGCTTTCCAGCCGCGATGGGCCGTCGAACGAAGAGTCGCGCCTGGAAAGGCGCTCCCACCTGGCCGGCAAACGAAGGCGCTCCCACCTGGCCGGCAAACGACGCCGCCCCTAGGGGGCGAGCTCGTTTAGCAGCGCCCGCGCCCCGGCGTCGTCCGGCGCGATTCGCAGCAGCCGCTCCGCGTAGCGGCGCGCATCGTCGCGTCGTCCCGCGTCGCGATGCAGGGTGGCGAGCGCGTAGAGCGGCGGGCGATACGACGGGAAGCGCTCGGCCAGCGCTTCGAGCGCCGCCAGGGCGGCGCCCGTATCGCCTTGCGACTGCAGGGCGAGGGCATGGGCGTACGCGTAGAGCGGCTCGTCCGGGGCGAGCCGCGCCGCCTCCTCGAGCAGCGGCGCCGCCTCCGCGTGCCGCCCCGCGCGCACGAGGTTGAGCGCGAGGGCGTGCTTCAAGCCCGCCTCCTCCGGCAGCCGCTCTAAGCCTGCGCGCAGCACGCGCTCGCCGTCGCCATCACGCCCGAGGCGCCGATACACGTCCGCGAGATTCACGTAAGCGGGCGCGAACCACGGATCCCGCTCGATCGCCCGCTCGAGCGCTTCCGCCGCGCCGTTCAGGTCACCGAGGTCCGCGAGCAGCAGCGCCGTATTGTAGAAGCCTTCCGCCCGATCCATGTGCAGGCGCTGGGCGGAAAGATATTCCTCCACGGCGCGATCGAGGTCGCCCTGCCGCACCTCGCTGAGGCGGTTGCGCGCGGACGCGAGGACGCGGGCGGCCTCGATGCGCAGCGCCCGCAACGGATGATCGAGGAAACGCCGGCCGAGCTCGACGCGCTCGTCGGCGTCGGCACCGCTCAACGCGCCCAAGGCGGCGAGCTGCACGAGCGGGTCGGCGTCGCGGAGCGCCGTCTCGATCGCATCGAGCGCCGCGCCGTCGAGGTCCTCGCCGAGGTGCTGCAACGCCGTGGCCCTCGCAATGCCGGGCGCCGCGGCGTCGTTCGCGAGCGCGCGTAGCAGCGCGCCGCGATCCTCTCCCCACGTGCGTCCCGCGTGGAGCGCCTCGCCGAAGTGCGGCTCGCCCGACCGGCCGTCGGGAAACCAGCGGGCGATCGCGGCGGCGGCCCACGCCGCGTCGTGGTCGTCGTGGCAATCCGTGCAGGCGTCGGGCGCGCCGATCTTCGCCGCCAGGTCCGGGCGCGGCACGCGGAAGCCGTGATCGTGCCGCTCGTCGACGACCATGTAGGTCTCGCTCGGCATGTGGCAATCGACGCAGAACGACCCCGACGCGTCCGGCGCATGGTGATGATGGCTCGGGGTGTCGAACACGGCGGCCGAGTGGCAGCCCGTGCAGAGCGCGTTGCCCGTCCGCCGCAACGCGAGGCCGTGCGGCTCGTGGCAGTCGGAGCAGATCACGCCGGCGCGGTGCATGCGGCTCTGCAGGAACGAGCCCACCTCGAACACCTCGGCACGGATGCGTCCGTCCGCGTGATACAGATCCTCGGTGAGCAGCACCGGACGGAAGTGGTCGAGCGACGGGTCGCCAGGACCGTAGTCCTCCGTGAGCTGCGTGCGCCGCGCGTGGCATTGCGCGCACACCTCCACCTCGGCGCCATCCGCGCCGGCCGCGAGCGCGGCGGTGGCGGCCGACGGCGCCGCACGCCACGTCCGCTCGGTGGCGGCGAGCGCGAGCGGCACGGCGGGATCCGCGGCATGGAGCGATCCCGGGCCGTGGCACGCCTCGCAGCCAACGTCGATGCCCGCCCACTGCGTAGCGAACGTGTCGCGCTCGGGATCGTAGCCCGTGCGCAAGCCCGTGGAGTGGCAGAACGCGCAAGCGGTGTTCCAGGTCTGCGCGGGCCGCGTCCAGTGCAGCGGGTGCTCGTGGTCGAGCGGCACGTCCGGATACAGATGAAACCAGCGCTGCCCGCCCTGCTCCGCCGGTCGGGAATCCCAGGCGAAGGGCAGCGCCTGGTAGCGACCGTCCGCAAGCGGCGTCAGATATTGCTGCAGAGGCTCCACACCGAACGTGTGCGTGACCTCCACCTCGACGTCGGAGCCGTCGGTGCGCACCATGAAGCGGCCGTCGCGGCGGAAGAACCGCGCGACGCCGCCCGCGTGGCGGAGCTCCACGCCGGAGAAGTCCCCGAGCACGGTCTCCGGGCTCGCGGGCTGCATGGCGAGGTCGTGATGCGAGCCCGCCCAGCGCCGCGCCTCCTCCGCGTGGCAGCCGGCGCAGGTCTCGCTGCCCACGTAGGCGGCTGACGCGGTCTCGCGCACCGCGCCCTCGTCGCGGCCGCCGCCGCACGCCGCGAGCGCGCACGCGAGCGCGACGGCGCCGGCGCGCGCGAGCATCCCGATGAATTCTTCGCCCTGCCCTGTGTCTGCCGCCCCCATCGCCCGGCAGTGTAGAGGCGGCTCAGGGGATCGACCAGCGCCGCAGCAGGTTGTGGTAGACGTTCGTGAGCGACAGCAGCGCGTCGTTCTCGCCCACCTGCTCCCGCAGGCGGACGATGGCCATGTCGAGGTCGAACAGCAGCGCGCGCTCGGCGTCGCCGCGCACCAGGCTCTGGATCCAGAAGAACGACGCGATGCGGGCGCCGCGCGTGACGGGCTGCACGCGATGCAGGCTCGTGGACGGATAGAGGATCATGTCGCCGGCCGGCAGCTTCACGCTGTGCGTGCCGTAGGTGTCGTCGATGACGAGCTCGCCTCCGTCGTACTCCTCCGGCGCCGACAGGAACAACGTGGCGGACACGTCCGTGCGCACGCGCTCGCCGCCGCGCGTCTGGCGAATCGCGTTGTCCACGTGATTGCCGAAGCCCTGGCCGGCCTCGTAGCGGTTGAAGAGCGGCGGGAACACGCGCGCGGGCAGCGCGGCGGACAGGAACAGCGGATTCTTGGCGAGCGCGGCCTTGATCATGCGGCCCACCTCCACGGCCGCCGGCGAGTCCTCCGGCACCTGGCTGTTGCGCTTCACGAGCGCGGACTGGAACCCGGCCGTGACGGCGCCGTCCACCCACTCGGCCCGCGCGAGCGCCTCGCGGGCCTCGCGGACCTGCTCTGGCGTGAGCACCTGGGGGATGCGGATCAGCATCGCGTTCGGGACGCGGGGCAGGAAATCGCCCGCCGCCGCCTCCTCAGAACCTCACGTTGGCGCTCACCACCGCGGAGCGTGCGGGGCCGAGCGCTGCGTAGTGGCTTCGATAAGGCCGCACGAAGTACACCTCGTCCGTCAGGTTGTGCAGGTTGATCTGCACGTCGATGCGGTCGCCGATGTCGAGCGTCGCCACCGCGTCGTAGCGCCAGTACGACGGCACCCATACCGTGTTGGCGGGGTTCGCGAAGCGTTGGTCCACGAAGGTGGCCCCGCCGCCGATCGTGAGCCAGGGCAGCACCTCGTAGGTCGTCCAGAGGCTCAGGCTCTCGCGCGGCGTGTTCGGAAACTCGTTGCCGTCGAACGAGCCGAGCGGCCCGTCGTCCACGATCTCGCTGTCGAGGTAAGTGACGCTGCCGTAGAGCTGCCAGCGCTCCGTCACGCTGCCCGTGACGCTCACCTCCACGCCGTCGACGCGCTCGTCGCCGATGTTCTGCTCCACCCCCGACGCCACGTCCACCCGTGCGTTCGACGTCTCCGTGCGGAACACGGCAGCGTTCACGGCCAGCCGCTCGTCGAGCAGCGACCACTTGGTGCCGAGCTCGTACGTGCGGTCGCGCTCGGGCTCGAGGTCGGCGTTCGACGCGGCCAGGTTCTCGGTGCCGTCGCCGAGCGTGTTGCCCGACGGAGTGGAGGACGTGCCGGTGCCGAGATAGATGCTGCCGTTGCGCGCCGGCTTGAACACGAGCCCTACCTGGCTGTTCCAGAAGTCCGTGTCGTTCTCGAGATGCAGCGGTGCGCCGCCCGAGAAGGAATCCTGCCGCGTGCGGTAATCGTCGTAGCGGACACCCAGGTTCAGAGACCAGCGGTCGTTGAGCTCGAGCGTGTCGAACGCGTACACGGCCCAGGTGTCGGTCTCCACCGCCGTGGTGGACGTGGACGGCACGATGGTGCCCGTCCACGGATCGTGCGGGTTCGGGTCGTGGAGCGTGGTGCAGTTGTAGCCCGAGGCCGCGCCCGCCGCGCCCGGCGCGCTGCAGGAGCTCGCGAAGTCCGTGTTCACGTTGCTCGCGAAGGCGCCCGTGACGACGTAAGGGACGTTGAACATCTCCTCTCGGCTCACCTCCGCGCCGAACACGAAGCTGTGATGCACGCGGCCGGTCGTGGCCATGCCGGACAGATCGGTGGCGTTCGCGTAGGTGGTGGTCTCGGAGTTGCGGCTCTTCGCGTTGCGCAGCACGAATCCGTTCGGCACGTTGCCGCGGCCGTCGTCCGGGTTCGTGACGATGTAGTGGTTGGTGGTCTTGCCGTAGCGCGTGGTGTTGCGCAGCGTGAAGGCGTTAGCGAAGTCGTGCTCGACGCGCAGCGTGCGGATGTCGGCACCCGTACGCTGGAAGTCGCGGTTCAGCACACCGTAGAAATTCTCGCGATCCACGTCCACCGGCGTGCCCGCGGGCGCCGTGTTGTCCGCGTTGCGCTGGTACGGGATGCTGTAGTCCGGCACGTCGTCGGTCTCGTAGCGGTAGAGATCGAGGCCGATCGTGGTCGGCCGATCGAGGCCGAACACGAGCGACGGCGCGAGGCCGCGATGCGACAGCGACACGGCGTTGCGGCCGGGCACGTCGCCCTCCTGCGTGAGCGCGTTCAGGCGGAACGCAGCGCTATCGCCGAACGAGCGGTTGAGGTCCACGGTGGCCCGCGCGTAGCCGTCGGTGCCCGCGCCCACATGCGTGATCAGGAAGTCTTCGCCGCGCGGCTTCTTCGTCACGAGGTTCACCGAGCCGCCGCTCGAGCCGCGGCCGGTGTAGGCCGAGCCCGGGCCTTTGACGACCTCGATCTGCTCCAGCGCGAACACGTCGCGCGTCTGCGAGCCGGCGTCGCGCAGCCCGTCGATGAACACGTCGGCGCCCGCGTCGTAGCCGCGGATCTTCAGGTTGTCGCCGGCCGGCTGGCCGCCCTCGCCGGCATTGAACGTGATGCCCGGCACGGTGCGCAGCGCATCGACGAGCGACGTGGCGCCGAGCTCCCCGATGAGCTCCTGCGGGATCACCGTCACCGATTTCGGCGTATCGAGCAGCGGTGCCGTGAACTTCACGGAGTCCGGCTCGCGGTCGTACGGCCGGCCGTGGACGACGATCTCGTCGTCGGACCGCTGGCCGAGCACGGTGGTGGAGGCGAGCGAAAGCCCGATGGCGGAAGCGAGCAGCGAGCGCTTCGGCAGGCGCTTGCACGAAGGGGCGGCCGACATCGTCTGATCCTTGTCCTTGGTCTTCTACGGATGCGCAAATGATAGTCGTTCTCATTTGGGAAGTAAATAAGAATTATTCTCGTTAACGTTGAGCGGCAGAGTGGGCGCCCGAGGTGGGAGCGCCCTTCCACGTGGTTCTCCGGTCGGCGGGAGAAGAATCGCGGCTAGACAGCCGCTCCCACCCGGGCATCAGGTGGGAGCGCCTTTTCAGGCGCGATGCTTCGTTCGCGCGAAACGGCAGGAAGGAGTCAGTCGACCTGCATCGGCCGGGCGCGCCGACGAGCGAGGCGGCCGCGCGCGTCAGCCGCGCAGCGAGCGGTAGATCCGCAGATAGGCGGCGGCGGCCTGCGGCCAGCTGTAGCGCAACGCACGCGCGCGGATCCGCTCCACGGGTTGCTCGCGGTCGTACTCGGCAAGGCCGGCCGCGAGCACCTGCCGCATACGCTCCGGCTCGAAGTCGTCGAAATACCAGGCCTCGTCGCCGCCGATCTCGGGCAGCGACGTGAGCCGCGACAGAAACACCGGCTTGCCGTGATACATCGCCTCCACCACGGGCAGGCCGAACCCTTCGGCCACCGAGGGGAACGCGAACGCGCGGCAGTTCACGAAGTACCAGTACTTCTCCTGCTCGCTGATCGGCCCGATCAGCCGTACGCGGTCGGCCACGCCGTGGCGGCGCGCCGCGTCGAGGATCTCCCGCCCATACGGCTCGTGGACGACGCCGCCGATCACGAGCTCGAGGTCGGAGTCGACGAGCAGCGCGGGCAGCACGTGAAAGTTCTTCTTCCGCGTTACGTAGCCGACCGTGAACAGGAACGGCCGCTGCGGCCGGTACCGCGGCGCATCGAAGCCGGGAAACTCGACGATGTTGCAGCCGTTGTAGATCACGTCGAGCGGCTTGCCGCGGAGATCCAGGTGCTCGAGCACCTGGTCGCGAGTGAACTCGGAGATGCAGACGACGTGCGATGCGCGGTCGATGTTCCGCTGCAGGCGCGCGAGGTACTTCGCGATCTTGTCCGGACGATCGCGGCGCTCGACGAGGAAGTTGAGGTCGTGGATCGTGAGCACGACCCGCGTGCCCGAGTTGTACGGCTTGTACCGCGTCAGCTGATAGGTGGAGTGCCAAACGTTGAAGCGGCCGGTGCGGAAGCAAAAGAATTTGTGCCGCGGCCGCTGCACGACGTAGCCGACTTGGTCACCGAAAAGTCCCCTGCACGCGCGCGGCACGTAGAAATGCAGCGCCTCGGTCGATGCGTCGGCTTGCTCTAGCAGCGCGAGACCGAGGTTCCGGCAGAAGTAGTACAGGCCGGTGTTCGGCTGTTTCATCCGCTCGCAGTCGATCAGCACGTGATGCATCGGAAACCGTCGCAGGGCGGAGGCGAATCAGCGAGGCGGCGGAGCGTCGGTGGCTGCGGCGGCGCCGAACCGGCGCGTCAGCGTGATGCCGAATCCCTCGAGATCGTAGAAGGTGTCCGGGCGCGGGCCGCCCTGGGGATCGCCGGGTGCGACGTTGTCGCGCGCCAGCTTGTCGCCGAAGCGCAGATCGATGCCGAGGTCCCAGCCCGGGAGCACGTTCTTGAGCGCCATGCCGGCGCCCGCGTAGTAGCCGTACGCAGGCGTTGCGAGGTCGAGGCGCGCGGCACCGAGAAACGCCGTGACGGCCAGCCGCTCCGACAGATGATAGCGGTAGTCGAACGCCCGCACCGCGAACAGCCGTGCCGACGCCGCTTCGGTGAGCTCGGCACGCACGCCGATCTCGCTGCCGCCGGCGAGCCGCCGGCTGATGCCGCCCCCGATCAGCGCGCTCGAGTCCGACAGCGTAACCTTCGCGGGCGCGGTCGGCGCGTCCTCGCGAACGTCCGAGCGTAGCGCGCCGACGGAGACGAAGGGCTCCGCCGCCGCGTCGGGCAACGGCACGCAGGCGACGACACCGAGGGCCGCCGCGAGCACGCGTGTAGAGAAGCGCGCGCGCGTCATGCGTCAGAACCGCAGCATGACGGAGACGCGGGAGAATGGTTCCCCGAAAACATCGCGCCCTGCGTCGAGCCTCGTGCCGATCCGGAATTGTCCCCACGCGCGACTGTACTCGATTTCCAGACCGCTCGCGCGCTTATAGCCCGCCTGACTGTAGCTCTCGTTCTTCAACGACCGCGCGGTCACCACGAGCAGACCCGAGAACCGCGGCTCCCAGCCCACGCTCGCCATGAAGGAACGGCCGCCGACCGCGTCTCCCACGACGCGTGCGTCGCCGCCCCAGTGACCGATCACGTGCCCTTCGTTCCGGAGGCCGTCGAGAT
>DATCLY010000093.1:0-236059 GCA_036563665.1 Gammaproteobacteria bacterium | reverse complement strand
GGTAGTGTCAAAAATCTTTCGCACTTTTTGCTTCGGCAGCGGTCTCGGTCGCCCGTTAAGCTGCTGAGTGAACTGCGTGCCTTTCCATCTCCTCGAGCAGCTTCATGTTCATGTACTTCCGCGTGCCCCAGCTCGTGGCTGACACGTGCCGCAGCCGAGCAGCGACGAGCATCAGAGCAGAGTGTCCGTCCGGGAACGCGCCCACCACTTTGGTCCGCCGCCTGACTTCTCGCAGCAGCCGCTCCATCGGATTGTTCGTCTTCAGCTTCAGCCAGTGCTCCGAAGGGTAGCGGTAGTAGGTCAGCGTCTCCTCGATATGCTTCTCGACGAGCTCGGCCGCGTGCCGAAGCTTCATCGACCGAAGCGCCTTCACGACATCCTGGGCTTTGTTCTGCGCCGCCGCTCGGCTTTCCTGCGCATGGATCGCCTTCAGCATCGCCGCCACCTCGCGCACTTTGCCGTTCGGCACATGCGAGAAGACGTTGCGGTAGAAGTGCACCACGCAACGCTGCCAAGCAGCTTCAGGGTAGGTCTCCTCGAGCGCTTCCACCAACCCCAGGCACGCGTCGGAGATGATGAGCCGTACGCCTTTCAAACCACGCTGCTTCAAGTGCTTCAGGAAGGATAGCCACCCGGCCTTGTCCTCCTTCTCGCCTTCCGCAACACCCAGGATCCGCCGAAAACCGTCACTCCCCACGCCGATCGCGACGAGGACCGACACGTTCTTCACCTCGCCGCCCCAGCTGCGCTTGAGGATGATCCCGTCCAGATACACGTACGGAAACTCGCCCTCGAGCTCCTGGTTCCGCCACCGCTCGATGTGCTGGTACACCTTCTGGTTGAGCTTGGAGACCGTGCCCGAGGACACCCGCGTCCCCCACAGCGCCTCCGTGATGTCTTCCACCCGGCGAACCGATACACCCGCCAAGTACATCTGCACGATCGCTTCCTCGATCGAGATCTCTCGCCTGCGGTAGCGCTCGATGATCGCCGTCTCGAACGTCTGGCGACGCAGCTTCGGCACCTTGATCTCGACCTCGCCCGCCTTCGTCTGCAGCTTCCGCGTGTAGTGCCCGGCTCGCGTATCCACACGGTCAGGCGAGCGCTCGTACCGCTGCGCCCGACACATCTCGTCGGCTTCCGCATCCAGGAGCGCGTTCAGCGTCTCCTCCACCGTCCCGCGCACCAGCTTATCAAGGTGCCCCCGAATCTCCCCCTCGTCGATGCGGATCACCCGGCTCAGAGGCTTCGTGTTATCGTCTCCCAAGGTGGTCTCTCCCAAGGTCTGGTTGTTGGTTCTCGCACTTCCAATTTAACCAGACCGAGACCACCGCCTCCTCAAATGTGCGAAAAAGAAGTTACGTCATCGCGGCGGCCGAAATCGCTGGTCAACGTGGTGTGGCCTGCGGCTGGTCATCGCCCTATTGCCACACGAGACGGCCGGTGCTGCGGCTCGAGCGGTAATAGCCGCTTCTTGGACGGGTGGTGCCCAACGCGGACCGTTCCGCCCGTCGGCTGGGTCAAGAGGACGCGCCGGGCAGCTCGCGCGGCAACGTCAGGGCCACGGCGTTCGCGCCCGCCGAGGCGAGCGCCATCACGAGCGCGACGGGCAGCAGCGTGCCGTCGTAGAACACGCCCGCCAGCGCCCCGAGCAACGCGCCCAGGGAGAACATCAGCGTGGTGTGGACCGAGGACGCGCTGCCCGCGAGGCGCTCGAAGAACGACATGTACTGCGCCGAGCCCGCGGGACCGACCACGCCGAGCGTGGACATCGCCACCACGATCAACGGCACCACCGTCGCGAGCGACGGGGGGGTCAGCGCCACCACGGCCACGAGGCCCGCCAGGGCCGCGATCTGCACGCGCAGTCCGGTGTGGAAGAACTGCGGGGCGTTGTGATGCTTCAACCGGCGCATGCTGAAGAGATTCATGGACATGAAGCCGAGCACGCTCAGGCCGAACAGCAGCGGGAAGCGCGCCGCCGACACCCCGAAATACTCCATGTACACGAACGAGGCGTTGGTCACGAACGTCATGAGCATGCTGGCCGAGAGCGCCATCGCGAGCGCGTAGCGCACGGGCAGCCGCCGGCCGTCCACGCGGCGCGTGACCACCGCCGCGCATTGCACGAAGCTCGAGCGGATCGAGAGGTCCCGCCAGTGGCCGACCCGCGTCTCGGGCACGCGGAAGACGTAGACGACGAGCAGCACGAGCGCGTAGGCCGCCTTGAAGACGAAGATCGAGTGCCAGCCGAGGGGCAGCAGCGCCGCGCCGAGCACGGGCGCCACCAGCGGCGCCACCAGCAGGATCATGGTCACCGTGGCGAACCGCTTGCCGAGCTCGTGGAGCGGATAGACGTCGCGCACGGACGCCATGCAGACCACCGTGGAGAAGCCGCCGCCGATGGCCTGGAAGAAGCGCAGCACGAGCATCTGCTCCACGCTGTCGGCGAGCGCGATGAGGCCGGCCGCGGCCACGTAGAGCGCGAGGCCGATGTAGCCGACGCGCTTGCGCCCGATCTGGTCGGAGAACGCGCCGCCGAAGAACTGCCCCACGGCATAGCCGAGCAGGAACACGCTCAGCGTGTTGTTGAGCTGCACGATCGTGACGCCGAGCTGCTCGGCGATGACCGGCATCGCCGGCAGGTAGGCGTCCATGCTGAGCGGCCCCAAAGCCGCCAGCGCGCCGAAGAAGACGATCAGGTAGCGGGGGACGGCGACGCCGGCGCGGGCGCCGGCGAGATGAGAGCGAACGTCGTCCATGCTGATCGAGCGGCCGGCGGCGGTCGATGGGGGCGGCAATTGTGCAGCAAGCGGCGCGGCGACGCCATCCGCGCCTTCAGCCGTAGCGATCGAGGAATCGCCACAGCGTCGCGGCGATGAGGGCATGATCTACCGCGCCGCTGCGGAGCAGCTCCCGCAGGTCGCTCCTCGGCACGAGGGTGACCTCCGTGTGCTCCCCGGGGTCGTTGCGGATCGGCGCCGCCGGCACCACGTCGAACGCGCAGAACGCGTACAGCGTGTTGGCGAACAGGGCCGGATTCGGGTTCAGCGCCGCGAGCGGCCGGACGTCGTCCGCGCGGTAGCCGGTCTCCTCCAGGCATTCGCGGGCCGCGGTCGCCGCCGGCTCCTCGCCGCGCTCGACGAGCCCGCCCGGCACCTCGAGGCTCATGCGGCCCGAGCCATGACGGAACACGCGGATCATGACGATCTCCCCGGCGGGCGTGACGGGCACGATCTGCGCCCAGTCGGGGGACAGAATCCGGTAGAACGTGTGGGCCGAGCCGTCGGCGGGCGACTCCGCGACCGATCGCTCCACCTGGAAGATGCGATAGTCGCCGACCGTCTGCCGCTCGCGTTCGCGCCAGGCGCCCATCAGCTGCCGATCTGGTAGATCAACATCGCCCCCGTGTAGCCGAGGGTCGTCATGTAGGCCCAGGCGAACAGCGGCCAGCGCCAGCTATTCGTCTCGCGGCGGATCACGGCCAGCGTCGCCGCGCATTGCAGGCACCACGCATAGAAGACCAGGAGCCCGAGCACCATGGGCAGCGTGAACACCGGGCTGCCGTCGGGCCACGTGGCGGCGCGCAGGCGCGACGCGAGGCTCTGCTCGTCCGCCTCGTCGCCCACGGCGTAGATCGTGCCGAGCACGGCCACCACCACCTCGCGCGCTGGGAACCCTGCGATCACGGCCGCGGACACCCGCCAGTCCCAGCCGAGCGGCGCGAACGCGGGCGCGACGAACTGGCCGGCGCGGCCGAGCCAGCTCTGCGCGAGATGATCCGCGGCCGCCCGGTTCTCGATGTCCGTGAGCGCGGCCTCGAGCGCTTCTCCCTCGAGCGTGGCCTCGGCGGCGGCCGTCTCCTCGAGCCGCCGCTGCTCCACCTCCTCGGACCGCGGGAAGTACGCGAGCGCCCACACGATGACGGCCACGGTGAAGATGACGGTGCCGGCCCGGCGCAGGAACACGCGCACGCGATCGAGCAGCTTCATGAGCACGGTGCGCACGTTCGGCACGCGGAACTCGGGCAGCGTGAGGATGAACGTGGGATTCTCGCCGCGCAGCGCGGAGCGGCGCAGCAACAGCGCCGTGCCGATGCCGCCCGCGATGCCGAGCGCGTACAGGCCGAACAGCACGAGGCCCTGCAGATTCACGACGCCGACCTGACGGCTGGGGACGAACGCCGCGATCAGCAGCGCGTACACGGGCAGGCGCGCCGAGCACGTCATGAACGGCGCCGCGAGGATGGTGGCGATGCGGTCGCGGCGCTGCGGTATCACGCGGGTCGCCATGATGGAGGGCACCGCGCACGCGAAGCTCGACAGCAGCGGGATCACCGACTGGCCCGAGAGCCCCACGGTGCGCATGGCGCGGTCCACGAGGAACGCCGCGCGCGCGAGATAGCCCGTGTCCTCCATCACGATGATGAACAGGAACAGGATCAGGATCTGCGGCAGGAAGACGATCACGCTGCCGACGCCGGCGATCACGCCGTCCACGAGGAAGCTCGACAGCATGCCCTCCGGCAGCGCACCCGCCACGACCGTGCCGAGGTTGCTCATGCCGACGTCGATCCAGTCCTGGAAATACGTGGCCCACGCGAACACCGCCTGGAACACGATGAACATCGCGAGCACGAACAGCGCCGTGGACGGCCACGGACGGTTGATCCAGTCGACGAGCTGGGCCGTGCGGCTCGCGAGCGGCGAGCTCGCGGACTGCACCTCCGCGAGCGTGTCGCGGATCCACGCGTAGCGCCGCCGCGCCTCCGCGGCGAGCGGCGGCTCGCCGCCGAAGAGCGCTGCTCGCGCGGCGGCGAGCTCGGCCCGCAGGTGGTCGGCGAGCGGCGGCGCGCCGCCCTCCCCCGCGCCCGCCTCGTCCACGAGCAACCGCTCGATCTCCGCGCGGTGCAGCTTCGCGCCGCTGCGCGCGAACCGCTCCTCGAGCCGCTCTGCCGTGCTGCGCAGCTCCTGCCACGCGTTCACCGGGCCCGGCGGCGGCGTCTCGACGAGCTTCGCGAGCGCTTCCCGCAGGGCGCCGAATCCCCGGCCCGTGGTGGCCACCACGGGATAGACGGCGACGCCGCCGAGCCGCTCGCTCAGGCGCTGCACGTCGATCTTGAGGCCCGCGCGCTCGGCCGCGTCGCTCATCGTGAGCGCCACCGCCATCGGCAGCCCGAGCTCGGCGAGCTGCTGCAGGAGATAGAGGCCCTGATAGAGCCGCGTGGCGTCGATCACCGCGAGAATGGCGTCGGGCCTCGGCGTCCCCGGCACGCGGCCGAACAGCACGTTGACGGCGATGAGCTCGTCGGTGGAGTTCGGCGTGAGCGAGTACGTGCCCGGCAGGTCGATCAGGTCGAGCGGCAACCGGCCGAACGTGGCCCGGCCCGTGCGGCGCTCGACGGTGACGCCCGGATAGTTGGCGGTCTTCTGCCGCATGCCGGTGAGCCGGTTGAACACGGAGCTCTTGCCGGCGTTGGGGTTGCCGACCACGGCGATCGTGGCCACCGCCTTGCGCGTGACCGTGAGCGCCTCGATCGGGATGGCGGTCTCAGCCCGGCTCGCCATGGCCCACCTTCCGGACGTGGAAGCGCTGCGCCTGCTCGCGGCGCAGCGAGATCGCCGCGCCGTAGAGGCGGAACTCGAGCGGGTCCCCGCCCAGCGAGGCGCGCAGGAACGTCATCTCGGCGCCTTCCACGAGGCCGAGCACCATGAGGCGCTGCACGGCGGGCTCGCGCGTGTCGATGGACTCGATGCGCGCACGCTCGCCGGGCTTCAGATCGCAGAGCGTCAGCATGAGCGATGACCGGTCATGCGCAAATGATAATCGTTCCTGTTGGCGACCGGGAGCTTCGGTCGCGGAACCCTGCGAGGAGGACGGGCACGCCGACGCATGCCGAGGGGCCGAGCCGCCGGGCCGCGCGGGTCAGTCGAAGGGGTGCCGGCGGACGATGACGGCGTCGCGCGCCGGGCCCGTGGAGATCAGATCGATCGGCACGCCCACGAGCGTCTCGATGCGGCGCAGGTAGCTGCGCGCCTCCGCCGGCAGGCGGTCGTGGGCGGTGATCCCCTCCGTCGACGAGGTCCACCCCGGCATCGTCTCGTACACCGGCTCGCACTCGCCCAGCCGCTCCATCAGCAGCGGCGGCGTGTCGATCTCGCGGCCGTCGAGGCGGTAGGCCACGCAGATCTTGAGCTCCTCGAGCCCGTCCAGCACGTCGAGCTTGGTAAGACACAGCCCCGTGATGCCGTTGGTGCGCGCGGCCCGCTTGACCGCCACGGCGTCGAACCAGCCGCAGCGCCGCGGCCGCCCCGTGGTGGCGCCGAACTCCACGCCTACGCGGGCGAGGTGGCGGCCCACCTCGTCCGAAAGCTCCGTCGGGAAGGGCCCGCCGCCCACGCGGGTGGTGTACGCCTTGGCGATGCCCAGCACGTAGTCGATCGCGCGCGGGCCAACGCCCATGCCCGTCAAGGCGCCCCCCACGGTCGTGTTGGACGACGTGACGAACGGGTACGTGCCGGAATCGATGTCGAGCAGCACGCCTTGCGCGCCCTCGAACAGCACGCTGCGGCCCGCGGCGACGAGATCGTGCAGCGTCTGGGTCACGTCGGCCACGAGCGGCTTCACGCGCTCCCCGAGGCGGGCGAGGTTGTCGAGCTCGCGCGCCACGTCCACGGGCTGCGCGCCGTAGTAGCGCTCGAGCAGAAAGTTGTGCAGATCGAGCAGGCGCTCCACCTTGGCGCGCAGCGCGTCCGGCATGAACAGGTCCGACACGCGCACCGCCCGGCGGGCGGCCTTGTCCTCGTAGGCGGGACCGATTCCGCGGCCGGTGGTGCCGATGGCCGCCGCGCCGCTCGCGCGCTCGCGCGCGCGATCGAGCGCCACGTGCGAGGACAGGATCAGCGGGCAAGCCGCCGACACGCGCAACCGTTCCTCCACGGGGATGCCGCGCGCCTTGAGCGCATCGATCTCCGACGTGAGCGCGTCGAGGGACACCACGACGCCATGACCGATGAGGCACACCACGCCTTCCCGCAGGATCCCGGAGGGGATCAGATGCAGCACGGTCTTCGTCCCGTCGATGACGAGCGTGTGACCGGCGTTGTGGCCGCCCTGGAAGCGCGCCACGGCGTGCGCGCGCTCGGCGAGCACGTCCACGACGGCGCCTTTACCCTCGTCCCCCCACTGCGTGCCGAGCACGACGACGTTCTTGCCCAGAGATCTACCCTCGCACGATGAAGAGCAAGCCGAGACCGAGCGCCATGACGAGCAGGCCGACCATGCGCAGCCGCGCGTCGTCCAGCTGGCCGAGCGCCACGAGACCGCGGCGCCATGCCGCGGGCACGGCGAACGGAAACAGGCCCTCTATGATGAGATAAAAGGCAATACCCGCGAAGAGATCCGCCCAGGCCAAGCCCCAAGCCTCCCGTGAATCGCTCGTGAACGGTGAATTCGACGCCGCGAGGCGAGCGATGAAGCTCCTATTCGGCCGCGGCGCCGGTTCGACTCTGCAGATACTGGAAGAACTCGCTGTCCGGCTCGAGCACCAGCACGTCCCGCTCGCTGCCGATGGCCTCGCGGTACGCCTGCAGGCTCCGATAGAACGAGAAGAACTGCGGGTCCTTGCCGTAGGCCGCCGCATAGATCTCGGCCGCGCGCGCGTCGCCCGCGCCGCGGATCCGCTCCGCGTCCCGATAGGCCTCCGCGAGGATGACCGTGCGCTCGCGCTCGGCTTCGGCGCGGATGCGCTGGTACTCCTCGTCGCCCTCGGCGCGAAGCTGCGCCGCCACGCGCTGACGTTCCTGGCGCATGCGGCTGTAGACCGAGTCGCTGACCTCCTCCGAGAGGTCGATGCGCTTCACCCGCACGTCCACGACCTCGATGCCGAGCTCCGGCGAGCGCTGGCGCGCCTCGATCAGCATCTGGTCCATGAGCTCGGAGCGCTCGGCCGACACCACTTCCTGCACGGTGCGACGGCTGATGGCCGCCTTGATGCCTTCCTTGACGATGGCCGACAGCCGCTCCACCGCGCGAGTCTCGTCGCGCACCGCGCGGTAGTACTGCGCGGGGTCGTCGATGCGCCAGGTGACGAAGTAATCCACGATGAGGTTTTTCTTCTCGCCCGTGAGGAAGCGCTCCTCGGAGCTCTCGTAGTTGAGGATGCGGTCCGGGTACTTCACCACGTTCTGGACGAGCGGAATCTTGAAGTGCAGCCCGGGCTCGTAGTCCGAGCGTACGATCTCGCCGAACTGGAACTTGAGCGCGTGCTCGCGCTCGTCCACGACGAACACGGACATGCGGATCACGATGGCCGCGATCACCGCCACCACGAGGAGCACGTTCAGGCGCTGGCTCATGTGCTCGTTCCTCTAGCGCGATTCCCGCTCGCGCGGATTGCGGCCGGTGGGCGTGTTGCTCGTGAGAGGCACGGAGCCCACGGCCGCGGGGTCGCTGCTCGGCAGCGGCCTGCGGCGCTCCTGCAGCTGATCCAGCGGCAGGTACAGCAGGTTGTTGCCGTCGGTGTCGACCAGGATCTTCGTCGAGCTCGCGAGGATCTGCTCGAGCGTCTCGAGATAGAGGCGCTCGCGCGTGACCTCGGGGGCCCGCTGGTACTCCTCGAGGATCTGCATGAAGCGAGCGGCCTCGCCTTCCGCGTTGGCGATCACCTGCGCGCGGTACGCTTCCGCGTCCTGACGGCGCTTCTCGGCCTCGCCGCGCGCGAGCGGCAGGATCTGGTTGGCATACTCCTGCGCCTCGAGGATACGGCGCTCGCGATCCTCGCGCGCCTTGATGGCGTCCTGCACGGCCACCTCCACCTCGCGCGGGAAGTTGGCCTCTTGCAGGTTCACCTCGTACACGGTGACGCCGGCACCGTAGGAGTCGAGCGTCGCCTGGAGCAGATCCTGGGTCTGGACGGCGACCTCGGCGCGGCCTTCGGTGAGGATGAAGTCGAGGGCGTTCTTGCCGATCACCTCGCGGATGGCGCTCGCCGTGATGTCGCGCAGCGTGCGCTCCGGGTCGCGCATGTTGAACAGGAAGGCCCGCGGATCGGTGCGTCGGTACTGCACCACCAGGTCGATCACGACGATGTTCTCGTCGCGGGTGAGCATGCTGCCCGAATAGGTGAAGCGCTCGGTGGCGCCCACGTTGATCTTCTCGACCCGCTCGATGGGCCACGGCAGATGCCAGCGCAGGCCGGGCCCGGTGGTGGTGCGATAGGCGCCGAAGCGCAGCACGATGCCCTGCTCGGCCGCGTCCACGACGTAGATGCCGGTCAGCGCCCAGAGCGCGACCAGCAGGAACAGCGCGGTGCCGATCAGCCCCCCGGAGAGCGGCGGGCCGCCGACCCGCGGGCCGCCGCCTCCGCCGCGGCGGCCCCCGAACAGCCCGGCGAGCCGGCGCTGGAAGTCGCGCACGACGGCATCGAGATCCGCGGGACCCTTGTTCCCGCCGGAGCGCCAAGGATTGTTCTTGTCGCCGTCATCCCAAGCCATCAGTACACGCTTTCCTCCAACCGCGCGCGCTCCGCGGGGCGAAGGCGCTCGATTTCGCGCCAGCGGTGCGCGGTCAGTTGAACGTCCAGGATCCAGCCGCCATTCGGCTCCACCTGCTCCGCAAGCACGGAGCGCCAGGCGTAGAGTCGCGCGCGCAGCCTGCTCTGCTCGGGACCCAGCACCAGCCGTCGGACGCGACGCTCGCCGAACAGCCGCTGCCGGATGGCGTCGGTGAGCGCGTCGAGCCCGAGCCCGGTGCGGGCGGACACGCTGACGCGGGTGCCGTCCCCTGCGTTCGGTTCCCGGAGGCCGCTCCCGTCGACCAAATCCGCCTTATTGTACACCCGGATCGCCGGCACCTCGCCGGCGCCGATCTGCTCGAGCACCTGCTCTACCTGGTGCTCCCGCTCCTCGTAGTGG
Source organism: Gammaproteobacteria bacterium (assembly GCA_036563665.1). Taxonomy (GTDB): domain Bacteria; phylum Pseudomonadota; class Gammaproteobacteria; order Steroidobacterales; family Rariloculaceae; genus FEN-1219. The sequence goes on along the minus strand of DATCLY010000093.1, from coordinate 226,145 downwards.
GGGTCGTGCAGGTCGATCACGTGCAGCAGCAGGGAGGCCTCACGGGTCTCGGTGAGCGTGGCCTTGAACGCCGCCACGAGCTCGTGCGGCAGGTCGCGCACGAACCCCACCGTGTCCACGAGCAGCACCTCGTCGCCCCCGCCGAGCGGCAGCCGGCGGACGGTGGGATCGAGGGTCGCGAACAGCTGATCGCGGGCGATCGAGCTCGCACCGCTGAGCGCATTGAACAGCGAGCTCTTGCCGGCGTTCGTGTAGCCGACCAGCGCCACCACGGGGACGTCGGCGCGCCGGCGCTCCTTGCGCCCGGACTCGCGCTGCCGTTCCACGCGCGCGAGCCGCTCGCGCAGCGTGCGGATGCGCCGGCCGAGCAGCCGCCGGTCGAGCTCGAGCTGCGTCTCGCCCGGCCCCCGCAGGCCGATGCCGCCCTTCTGCCGCTCGAGGTGGCTCCACCCGCGCACGAGACGCGAGGCGAGATGCTCGTGCTGGGCGAGCTCGACCTGGAGCTTGCCTTCGAAGGTGGCCGCGCGTTGCGCGAAGATGTCGAGGATCAGCCCGTTGCGGTCGAGCACCCGCGCCTTCAGGCGATTCTCGAGGTTGCGTTCCTGGCTCGGCGAGAGGGCGCGGTTGACCAGGATCAGCTCCGCACCGGTCTCCCGAACCCGCTCCGCGAGCTCATCGACCTTCCCCTGCCCGACGAAGTAGCGCGCGTCCGGACGGTCGCGGCGCGCGAACAGCTCCGCGACGACCTGGGCGCCCGCCGACTCGGCAAGGGCCCGAAACTCCTGGGTCTCGTCTTCGTGGCACGGCCGCTGGAGGCCGATGTGCAGTAGCAGTGATCTCTCGCCGCTGCGAGGACGGTCAAGCAAATGGGTCTCCCCGCCGCGACGGCGAGCGGTCAGTCATCGCCTTCATCATCGTCACCCAACGGGACACGCACGTTGCGCGACGGCACCACCGTCGAGATCGCGTGCTTGTACACCATCTGGCTCACGCTGTTGCGTAGCAGCACGACGAACTGGTCGAACGAGTCGATCTGGCCCTGCAGCTTGATGCCGTTCACCAGGTAGATCGAAACGGGCACTTTTTCCTTGCGCAGCGCGTTAAGAAACGGATCCTGAAGCGACTGACCTTTGGCCATTTATGATCTCCTTTTTTATTGTTAGGTTGGTCGAGCTCAGGTCCGATCGATCGCGTACATGCCGCCGGCGCTTCCTGAAATCTCGCTCCGATATTCCATTTGAACCACTAACTAGGCTTGCTCCCACGAGCGGTAATGCTAACACACGACGGCTCTTTTCACGCCCACCGCTCCCACAGCCGCGCGGCGAGGCTCAGGAAGCGTTCCTCGAGCCCCGCGGCGAAGGCGTCGAGCCGAACCGCGTCCCGTTCCGACTGCAGCCAGGTCATCTGCCGCTTCGCCAGCTGCCGCGTGACCGCAAGCGCACGCAGCCGGGTTTCGTTCCAGTCCCGGACCCCGTCGAGGTACTCCCAGACCTGCCGGTAACCCACCGCCCGCATCGACGGCATGTCGGGCCGCAAATCGCCGCGCGCCCTCAAACCTTCGACCTCCTCCACGAGGCCGGCGTTCACCATGGCGTCGAAGCGCGCCTCGATCCGGCGTGCGAGCCGCGCCCGGTCGCCGGGCACCACGGCGATGACGGCCGCCCGCACGGCGGTTGGCGCGGGCGTTCGCTGCAGCTCGGATAGGGGTCTCCCTGTGAGCTCGTAGACCTCGAGCGCCCGTTGGATGCGCTGCGCGTCGCTGGGGGCGATTCGCGCCGCGGCCGCGGGATCCACGGCGGCGAGCCGCCGGTGCAGCGCGGGCCAGCCGTGCCGCTCCGCCTCCGCGTCGATCGCCGCCCGAACGGCCGGGTTCGCTTCGGGCAACGGCGCGAGTCCCTGCCGCAGCGCGCGCAGGTACAGCAACGTGCCGCCGACGACCAGCGGCAGGCGCCCTGCGGCCCGCACCTTCGCGATCGCGGCCGCCGCGTCCCTCGCGAAGCGACCCGCCGAGTACGCCTCGGCCGGATCCAGGATGTCGATCAGGTGATGCGGCACGGCCGCGCGCACCTCCGCGGAGGGCTTGGCCGTGCCGATGTCCATGCCGCGGTACACGAGGGCGGAATCCATGCTCACGATCTCGAGCGGCATGCGCTCGGCCAGCGCCAGCGCGAGCGCGGTCTTGCCGCACGCGGTGGGCCCCGTGAGGCACAGGCAGCTGAGCGCGGCGCTCGCCCCGCCGGTCATCGTCCGCGGAGAAACAGCCGATCGAGCTCCGGCAACGAAATCTGTGTCCAGGTAGGACGGCCGTGATTGCATTGATCGCTGCGTTCCGTGCGCTCCATTTCCCTGAGCAACGCGTTCATCTCGTCGAGGCGCAGCCTGCGATTCGCGCGCACCGCCGCGTGGCAGGCCATGGTGGCGAGCAGCTCGTCGACGCGCGCCTCGGCGCGCTCCATCCCGCCTCCCGCCGCGAGGTCGCTCAACACGTCGCGCACCAGGGCGGGCACGTCCACGTCCGCGAGCAGCAGCGGCACGGCCTCGATGCGCAGCGCCTCAGGCCCGCGGCGCACGACGACGAGCCCGAGCCGCTCGAGCTCCGCCGCGTGCTCGCTCGCGAGCTCCGCCTCGTGCTCGGAGACCTCGAGGTCGATCGGCACGAGCAATGGCTGCGGTTGCAACTTCCGTTCCGCGAAGCCCTGCTTGAGACGCTCGTAGGTGATGCGCTCGTGTGCCGCGTGCATGTCCACGATCACGAGGCCGTCGCGGTTCTCGGCGAGCACGTAGATGCCGCCGAGCTGCGCGAGCGCGAACCCGAGCGGCGGGCAGGCGTCGTCGTTCCGCGGCGCCTGCGCGCTGCGCTCGTGGAGACGCGCGTAGAGCGACAGCTGCTCGCGCACCTGCCCCCGAGCGGCACGCGCGGCGCCGCCGGGAAAGGGCCTCGCCGCCGGGAAACCGTTCCCACCCGCCGCGTGGGAGCGGCTTTCCAGCCGCGATTGCTGGGCTGGGAGCCGCCTTTCCGCTTCCTCCAGCGGAGGCGCCTCGACCGCGACCGCACCCGCGCCCCGCACCGGCGCCTGCAGCGGCGTCGCAAGCGCCGCCTCCACGGTGCGAAACACGAAGTCGTGCACGAGCCGCGAGTCGCGGAAGCGGATCTCGAGCTTCGCGGGGTGCGCGTTCGCGTCCACCCGCCGGGGGTCGAGCGCGAGGAACAGCACGAACGCCGGGTGGCGCGACTGGTAGAGCACGTCCCGGTAGCCGAGCCGCACGGCGTGGCGCAGCAGCTTGTCGCGGACGAAGCGGCCGTTCACGAACGTGTGCTGCATGTCGGGCTGGGCGCGCGCGAAGCCGGGCGCCGCGAGCCACCCCGAGAGCTCGAGCCCCTCGATGCGCCGGTCGAAGTAGCGGGCGTTCGCGATGAAGTCCTCGCCGCAGAGCTTCGCGATGCGCGCCTCGTGCTGCTCCCGGCCCTCGCCCGCCGGCAGCGCGAACGCCTGCCGGCCGTTGTGCCGCAGCCTGAACTCCACGTCGGGCCTCGCGAGCGCGAGGCTCTTGACCACCGCGTCCACCTGCGCCGCCTCGGTGCGCTCGCTGCGCTGGAACTTGCGCCGCGCCGGCGTGTTGAAGAAGAGGTCGCGCACCTCGACGCAGGTGCCGGGAGGGTGCGCCGCCGGGCGCACGGCGCCGACCTGCCCGCCTTCGCACTCGATCCGCCAGCCGTGCTCGTCTCCGGGCGTCCGGGAAGTGATCGTCAGGCGGGCCACGGAGCCGATGCTCGGCAGCGCCTCGCCGCGGAACCCGTACGACTCGAGCGCCTCGAGGTCGTCGAGGCTGCCGATCTTGCTCGTGGCGTGGCGAGCCAGCGCGAGCGGCAGCTCCTCCGCCGCTATCCCTGTGCCGTCGTCCGTCACGCGGATCAGCTTCGTGCCGCCCGCCTCGATCTCCACGTCCACGCGGCGCGCGCCGGCGTCGAGCGCGTTCTCGATCAGCTCCTTGACGACCGAGGCCGGACGCTCGACGACCTCGCCGGCCGCGATCTGGTCGATGAGCTCGGAGGGAAGCACTCGGATCGGCACCGGCGCATTGTTTCCGCGCGCGCCACCGCGTGGCAACCGGCGGGGCGCGAAGACCGCGGCAGAAGGCCTGAGGCTTCGTTCGGGCGCCAGGTGGGAGCGCCTTTCCAGGCGCGACCTCTGTTCGGCAGCGCAGAACGATGGCGGCTGGAAAGCCGCTCCCCACAGCCTTCGTTCGCCCTTCTTCGGCTCAGCCGCCCTGCGGGATCGTGAGCACCTGGCCCACGCGGATCACGTCGCTGCGCAAGCGGTTCGAGCGCTTGAGGCTCGTGGTGGTGACTCGATAACGCTCGGCGATGCCCGAGAGCGTCTCGCCCCGCGCGATCACGTGGCGGATCGGTTCCCCGGCACGCATGTCCGCCGTCCGCGCCGCGACGGGCACCGCCGGTTCCTCGCGGTCCGCGAAATAGGTCCCCGGCACGGGGTTGGCGCGGAAATAGTCGACGATGCCCGCCCGCATCGCGCGCGCGAGCTTGGCCTGATGATCGGGATCGCGCAGCAGCGCCTCCTCGCGCGGATTCGAGATGTAGCCCGTCTCGATCAACAGCGACGGTATGTCGGGCGACTTCAGCACGAGGAACGGCGCGCGCTGCACCTGGGTCTTGCGAAGCGTGGTGACCGCGCCGAGCCGCCGCAGCAAGCGCTCCGCGGCGGCGGCGCTCGCCGAGAGCGCGGCGCCCTGCGAGAGGTCCACGAGCACCCGCGCGAGCACCTGGTCCTTGTCGGCGAGCGACACGCCGCCCCTGAGCTCGGCGTTCTCGCGGTGCGCCACCAACAGCGCGGCCTCGTCCGTCGCGCCCTTCTCGGACAGCGCATACACGGTGACGCCCTTCGCGCTCGCGTCGCGGTACGAGTCGGCGTGGATGGAGATGAAGAAGTCCGCGCCCGCTTCGCGAGCGATCTGCATGCGCCGGCGATGCGAGACGAGATAGTCGCCGTCGCGGATCATCACCGGCCGCATGCCGGGCTGCGCACGGATCTCGTCGGCGAGCTTGCGGGCGATCGCGAGCACGACGTCCTTCTCGCGCGCGCCGCCGCGGCCGATGGCGCCGGGATCCTCGCCGCCGTGACCGGCGTCGATGGCGATCACGAGATCGCGGACCGAAGCCTCCGCGCGCGCCGGCGCGGCCCGCGTGACGCTCGCGGGATCCGCGGGCGGCAGCAGGTCGATGACCAGCCGGTGGCCGTACCCGTCGGACGGAGGCAGCAGGAAGCTTCGGGGCCGCACGGCCTGCTTCAAGTCGAGCACCACCCGCAGCTCCCCGTTCGGCCGCGACCCCGTGCGCAGGTTGGCGACGTAGCCCTTGGGCTCGAACGGCGGCGTCCGCGCCATCGACGAGCGCGGCAGGTCGATGACGACGCGGTCGGGATCGGTCAGCTCGAAGACGCGATGCTCGACGGGGCCCGAAAGATCCAGGACCACGCGGGTGGACTCAGGGCCGGACCAAAGGCGGATGTTCTGGACGGTGGCCGCTTCGGCGACGCCCCACGCGATGGCGAGCGCGCCCACCAGCGCGAGCCACGAAACCCCTTGCTTCACCCCTGAATCCCTGAGTCGGCAAACGGAGCCATGTTCACAATTTCGCGAACGGTTTTCAATATCTCTTCAAGCAATTAGCTGCCGTTACTCTTGAACGACTTCACGAAAATGCTGCACGGCCCTCTCTCCCCTAGCGCTCGCTGCGCGAAGCGATAGCGTCCGACCCTGCGGACCCGCGAAGCGGAGCTCGAGCACGACGTCGCAATGCGCGAGCAACCCGGGCGCCCGCTCGGGCCATTCGACGAGCAGCCAGACGGCCGGATCTGCGAGCCAGTCGCGAAGCCCCAGGTGCTCGAGCTCCTCCGGCGACGCGAGCCGGTAGAGATCGAGGTGAACGACGGTGAGCCCGTCGAGGGGATACTGCTCGAGGAGCGTGTACGTCGGCGACGGCACCCGGCCGCCGTAGCCGAGCCCGCGGAGCATGGCGCGCACCCACGCGGTCTTGCCGGCACCGAGCTCCCCCTGAAGTCCCACCGCGAGCGGAACGCAGCCTGCGGCGCGCCAGCGCTGCGCCGTTTTGCCCGCCAGATCAACGAGCTCCTGCTCGGAGTGCGCGTGCCAGGTCAGGTGGGATTGGCCCATCGGCGCAGGTGCGGCATGAGGTCGGTCGCGATCGTGCCGCGCTCGCCTTCGGCCGCGGCGTCATCGCCCGCGAGCGCATGCAGCAGCACGCCGGCCCGGGCCGTCGCGTCGAGGTCGCCGGTCTGCACGAGGAGCGCTCCGAGCACGCCGGAGAGCACGTCGCCCATGCCGGCCGTGGCCATTCCGGGGTTGCCGCGGTCGCACACCCACACCGCGTGGTCCGATGTCACCACCAGGCTGCAGGCGCCTTTGAGCACGACGGCCGCCCGATAGCGTTCGGCCAGCGCGAGCGCGGCGCGCCGGCGATCGCTTTGGACGACGCCCACGCTTTCGCCCAGCAGGCGTGCCGCCTCGCCGGGATGCGGCGTGAGCAGCCAGCGTTCCCGCGCGCCGGGCGCGGTCGCGAGCAGGTTGAGCGCGTCGGCATCGGCCACCACGGCACGCTCCGCCGCTAGCACGCGGCGCCACAGCGCCTCCGCCCAGGGCGAGCGGCCGAGCCCAGGCCCCACCACCACGCCGTCGCAGCCCTCGAGCAAGGGATCGAGCTCGGCGGGCTCCGTCACGGCGTGACAGATCGCCTCGGGCCGGCCCGCCGCGATGGCCGGCGCGCTCGACGGATGGGTCGCCACGTAGACGAGCCCGGCGCCGGTCCGCAGGGCCGCCTCGGCCGCCATGCGCGCCGCGCCGGGCATGCCGGGCCCGCCGCCGACGACGAGCAGCCGCCCGCTCGTGCCCTTGTGCGCCGTGCGGGGTCGGCGCGGCAGCGCGGCGACGAGGTCCTCGACGCGCAGGCGCTTGAGCGGCGGCTCGAGCGTGTCGCGGGGCACGGCGAGATCGGCGAGCTCGAGCCGCCCGCAGTAGTCCGGGGCGCGCCCGAGAAACAGCCCCTGCTTGAGCCCGATGAAGGTCACGGTGACCGTGGCCCGCACCGCCCGCCCGAGCGGCATGCCGGTGTCCGACTCGAGGCCGCTCGGGATGTCCAGGGCGAGCACCGGCACGCCGGCCGCGTTCATGGCTTCGACGGCGTCGCCGAGCTCGCCCGTCACCTCGCGCGCGAGGCCGATGCCGAACAGGGCGTCGATCACGACGTCGGCGCGCCATTCGTCACCCGGCTTCCACGGGGCGATGGGAACGCCCGCGGCGTCGGCGTCGGCGTGCGCGCGCGCCGCGTCGCCGCGAAGCCTTTCCGGAGCGCTCACGGCGAACGCACGCACCTCGAAACCCGCGCCGTGGGCGAGGCGCGCCACCGTGTAACCGTCCCCGCCGTTGTTGCCGGGGCCGCAGAACACGGCGATGCGGCGGGCGGCGGGCCATTCGCGCCGCAGCAGCTCGAACGCGGCGGTGCCCGCCCGGCGCATGAGCTCGTAGCTCGGAATGCCGTGCCGCTCGCTCGCGGCCCGCTCGAGCTCGCGCACTTGCGCGGTGCTGTAGATCTCGCGCGGCAGGCGTTCGGGCGGCACCCTCATCGCGGCGATTATACTGGCCGTCCGCCATGGCCGATTTCGCCACCGTCGCGCTCGACCACGCCGCGCTCGAGCGGCTCGCCGCGGACATCAAACGCGAGGGGGCCGCGCTCGGCTTCGGCAAGGTGGGCATCGCTGGCATCGAGCTCGAGGAGGACGCGGCGCGGCTCGCCGAGTGGCTCGCGCGAGGCCGCCACGGCGAGATGGCATACATGGCCCGGCACGGGATGAAGCGGGCGCGTCCCGCCGAGCTCGTGCCGGGCACGCTGCGCGTGATCTGCGTGCGCATGGACTACTGGCCCGGTAACGCCGCGCCCGCAGAGCGCGTGCTGCGCGACGGCTCGCGCGGCTACGTGGCCCGATACGCCCTCGGCCGCGACTATCACAAGGTGCTGCGCAGCCGCCTGCGCCGACTCGCCGCCGCCATCGAGGCGCGCATCGGCCCCTTCGGCTATCGCGTGTTCGTGGACAGCGCGCCCGTGCTCGAGAAGGCGCTCGCCCGCAACGCGGGCTTGGGCTGGATCGGCAAGCACACCAATTTGATCGATCGCGACGCCGGATCGTGGTTCCTGCTCGGGGAGCTCTTCACCGACCTGCCGCTGCCCGTGGACGCGCCGGCCACGGCGCACTGCGGCACGTGCCGCGCCTGCCTCGACGTCTGCCCCACGGGCGCGATCGTCGCGCCGTACGAGCTCGACGCGCGCCGCTGCATCTCCTACCTCACGATCGAGCAGCGCGGTCCCATTCCCGAGCCGCTGCGTCCCGCCATCGGCAACCGCATCTTCGGCTGCGACGACTGCCAGCTCTTCTGCCCATGGAACAAGTTCGCGAGGCCCACCCGGGAGCCCGACTTCGCGCCGCGTCACGGCCTCGACGACGCGGCGCTCACGGAGCTGTTCGCGTGGACGGAGGAGGAATGGGCGGCTCGCACCGAGGGCAGCGCGCTCCGCCGCGCCGGCTACCTCGGCTGGCTGCGCAACGTCGCGGTGGCGCTCGGCAATGCCCGCACGACGCCCGGCGTCGTCGCAGCGCTCAAGGCGAGGCTCGACCACGCCTCGGCGCTCGTGCGCGAGCACGTGCGCTGGGCCCTCGCCCGCCACGGGGCCCTGTAGCGAAGGCTCGGCGGGGACGGCACACAAGCGCGCCCGAAGAGGCGCTGCCGCCCGGCCGCATCGAACGAACCCCATGGGAGCGACTTCTCAGCCGCGAGCGTGAGCCCCGTCCGAACCGGGCGTAGTGCCAACTGCATCACTCCTCGGAGGCACCCCGGGGGGTAGGCTGGCGGCAGTTGCACCGCGCCCACGCCGCCATGAGCACCGCGAGCCAAGATGCGCCGGCGTTCGATTCGGACTTCCGCCGTTCCCTGCTGCAGACCATCGCGCTGTTCCGGGGCGTGGAGCCGGACACGCTCGCCGAGATCCTGCCCCGCTGCGCCCGCATCGACGTGGCCGAAGGCGAGGTGTTGCTGTCTCCCGAGCGACCCAACCGCTGCGTGTACGTGGTGCTGGCCGGCCGGCTGGCCGTGCACCTGGGCGCACGCGACGCTCCGAAGATCGCCGACCTGACGCCGGGCGCGTGCGCCGGCGAGATGTCGTTGATCGAGGACAAGGACCCGTCCGCGTACGTGGTGGCCACCGAAGAGTCGCATCTGATGGTGATCAGCCACCATCTCATCTGGCAGCTCGTCGACCGCTCGCACGCGTTCGCCAAGAACCTGCTGGTCGTGCTGTCGGAGCGCGTGCGCTCCGACAACGAGTACATCGCGAGCAGCCTGGGCGTCCTGCGGCGCGCCGAGCGCAACGCGGTGACCGACGCGCTCACCGGGCTCGGCAACCGTCACTGGATGCAGGAGATGTTCGAGCGCGAGCTCGAGCGGGCGCGGTGGAGCGGCACGGACCTGTGCCTGATGATGATCGACGTCGACCGGTTCAAGAGCTTCAACGACAAGTATGGGCACATCGCCGGCGACCGGGTGCTCGCGGCCGTGGCGAACGCGTTGCGGCACCACCTGCGGCCCACGGATCTGATCGCCCGCTTCGGCGGAGACGAGTTCGCCGTGCTCCTGCCGGCGATGACGCTCGAGCAGGCGAAGAGCACGGGCGAGCGGCTGCTGAAGGAAGTGGTGGCGCTCTCGCCCGCGAGCCTGCCGAGCCCGGTGACGCTGTCGATCGGCGTCACGCAGCGCAGCGATGCGGACGCCCTCGTGGACTTCGTGCAGCGTGCCGACGAGGCGCTGTACGAGGCGAAAGCCGCCGGCCGCGCCCGCGTGGTGCTGCGCCCTCCGCCGCCCGCCGCCGCCTAGTCTCGACGCCCGCGCGGCCACGAGCGTCGCGGGCTACGGACGGACGTCACACGCGAACGTTGTCGATCAGGCGCGCGCGGCCGAGCCAGGCGGCGCCGAGAACGATGAGCGGCGCCCCGCCGCCCGACCGCGGCTTCGCGAGGTCCGCCGCCTCGCGCACCTCCACATAGTCCGGGCGGAAACCCGCCCGCGCGAGCGCTTCCTTCGCCTGCGCCTCGACGCGCGCGTAGTCCGCTTCGCCCCCGCGCAGCGCCGCGGCGGCGCCCTCCAAGGCGGCATGCAGGGCGGGCGCGCGCGATCGCTCGTCGGGGGTGAGGTAGCGGTTGCGCGAGCTCATGGCGAGGCCGTCCGGCTCGCGCACGATGGGTGCGCGCAGGATGCGTACCGGAACGGCGAGATCCGCCACCATGCGCTCCACGAGGATCAGCTGCTGGTAGTCCTTCTCGCCGAACACTGCCACGTCCGGTGTCACGATGTTGAAGAGCCGCAGCACCACCGTGGCGACGCCGTCGAAATGCCCCGGACGGCTCGCGCCGCAGAGCTCGCGGCTCAATGCCGGCAGCGTCACCCGCACGGCCTCGGCGCTGCCGAAGGGATAGATGTCCGCTTCGTCCGGCACGAAGAGCGCGTGCACGATGTCGTCCCGCTCCACTTTCGCACGGTCCTCGTCGAGCGTGCGCGGATAGGCGGCGAAGTCCTCGTTCGGCCCGAACTGGGTGGGGTTCACGAAGATGCTGAGCACCACCCGGTCGGCGGCCTGCACGGCGCGCCGCGCGAGGCTCAGATGGCCTTCGTGCAAGTTGCCCATGGTGGGCACGAGCGCGACGGACGATCCCGCGGCGCGCCATTCGGCGACGCGCCGGCGCACGTCGGCGACGGTCTTCAGAACGGGCACGTGAGCCATGGCGCCCCTTCGCTCGAGGTGCTTGTACACGCCGGCGCCGTCCCGCTCAAGCGAAGGACGACAGCGCCGGATTGAAAAAGTGTCGGCCGCGCTTCACGCGTACGATAGTCGCGAGCAGCTCGCGATAGTCGGACTCGCGGTGAATCGGGTCGATCGTGGCGGCGTTCACGATCAGCAGCGGGGCGTCGTCGAAGTCGTGGAAGAACCTGGCGTACGCTTCCCCGAGCCGCTCCAAATAGCGCTCGTCGATCGCCTGCTCGTACGGCAACCCGCGGCTCGCCACCCGCTTCATGAGGACGTGCGCGGGCGCCTGCAGATACACGACGAGGTCCGGCTTCGGCGGATCGATCTTGAGCGTGGCGGCCACCTGATCGTAGAGCGCGAGCTCGGCGGGATCGAGGTTGAGCTCGGCGAACAGGCGGTCCTTCTCGATCATGAAGTCCGCGACCCGGACCGGTGAGAAGAGGTCCGTCTGGCGGAGCTGCTCGAGCTGGCGCGCCCGCTGGAACAGGAAGAAGAGCTGCGTGGGCAGCGCCGACTCCCGGCGGTTCCGGTAGAACCGCTCGAGAAACGGGTTCTCCTCGGCCTGCTCGAGAATGAGCTCGCTGCCGAAGCTCTGCGCGAGACGCCGCGCGAGGCTCGTCTTGCCCACGCCGATCGGCCCCTCGATCACGATGAATCGAGGACCGTCCAGCCGGATGACCTCCTCCGCGTCTTTCATGGGGGCGATGCTCGCGAGCCGGGACTGACGTTACGCCGAGGCGTCGAGGGTCGGCGCATTGCGGCCGGAGCGGCGCCGGCGTCGGCGCCTGCGCCCGCCGAGCCCGAGGGCCTTGCGCTGCTCCTCGGGCGTCATGTGCTGCACTTCGGTCCACCACTCCGCCAGGCTCGGATCGACCTCTCCACAGCGCGCGCGCAGCAGCAAAAAATCGTACGCCGCGCGGAAGCGCTTGTGGGCCAGGAACCGGGCGGCGCGGGCGCCGCGCCGCTCCTCGAAGCGCCACTGGAGCGCGAGCACCTCTTTCATGGGCGCGCTGAAGCGCTTGGGGAAGGAGGTGCGGGCCGTCTGCTCGGCCACGATGCGCTGGCTCGCCTCCACGATCGACTCGAGCTCTCCCCTGCCCTCGCCCTGCAGCGTCCGCGCGAGCTCCAGGATCGGGAACCAGAGGAACACGGCATACAGGAACATCGGCGTAACCGGCTTGTCCGCCCGGACGCGCTCGTCCGTGTTCGCGAGGCCCTGCCGGATGAACGCGAGCGCCGCCTCCCCGCTCGGCCCCTCGAGGCTCGCCTGGGTAGCGGGGAAGAGGTAACGAAACAGGTCGTACTGCAGCAGCAGCTCGAAGCTGCGCGCGGCGTAGCCCGCGTGGAAGAGCTTCAGGAGCTCGTCGAACAGCCGCGCGGGCGGCACGTGCAGCAGGTGATGGCCGAGCGTCGGAATGGGCGCCGCCGTCTCGGGCGCGATCGTGAAGTCGAGCTTGGCGGCGAAGCGCACCGCGCGGAGCATGCGCACGGGGTCCTCGCGATAGCGGGTCTCGGGGTCGCCGATGAGGCGCAGGGTGTGCGCCCTCAGATCCTCGAGGCCTCCCACGTAGTCCCAGACGGAGAAGTCGGCGATGTTGTAGTAGAGGGCGTTGCAGGTGAAGTCCCGCCGCCAGGCGTCCTCGTCGATGCTGCCGTAGACGTTGTCGCGGATGATGCGACCCGTCTCCGCGTGCAGCCGCTCGTCGTCCGCCTCGCTGACCGCCGCCCGGAAGGTGGCCACCTCGACGATGTCGCGCCCGAACCGCACGTGGGCGAGCCGGAAGCGCCGTCCGATCAGCCGGCAGTTGCGGAAGAGCTGCCGGATCTCCTCGGGCCTCGCGTTGGTGACGACGTCGAAATCCTTCGGGTGCTTGCCGAGCAAAAGATCCCGCACGCCCCCGCCCACCAGGAACGCGTCGTACCCGGCGTTCTTCAACCGGTAGAGCACCTTGAGGGCGTTGGGGGAGATGTTGGCCCGGCTGATGTTGTGCTCCGATCGGGGAATGATCGCGGGGCCGGGGCGTGACTTCGGGTCCGTGTCGTTCAATAAGCTCCCGTTACGAATTTGACGCTGCACGAAAGCCCGATATCATAGCAGCCCCGAACCCGAGCGGCACCCGCGCTCCCTTCGTCTAGCGGTCCAGGACGCCGCCCTCTCAAGGCGGAAACACGAGTTCGATTCTCGTAGGGAGCGCCAACCAACCCTCTCAGGGGCTTAGCGCCGTGCCGGCCAGGTGCTCGTCAGCCGCGCTCTCGACTTCTGCACGGCTGAAGCCGATGAGAGTGCGCATTCCCAGTCCTCGAAGAACGGCCCCGTGCCGCTGCGATCAGGCATTTCGTGACGAGCTCTCGTTCCCGGTCTGTGAGAGTGGCGGATTCATAGTGTCTTTCGATGGAGCTCAGGCGTGACGCCCGTCACCCTTCCATCGCTTCGCGGCGGTTACACTCGCCCAGTGTCTCGGCGGGCCCGGAAGGCGCCACCTGCTCGATGCCGATCAGCCGCTGCCGACGCTCGTGTTCGAGCCATCACCGCGGCATGCCGACGTCGACGGCCGGTTTCGCCCGGGCTCGGCTGGAATCGCCCAGCATGTTTCGTGATCGGGGAGGCTTCATGCCGACCAGCTCGTACGCGCCCCGCGCGCGCCGTTCGCCAGCGCTCCTTTCCGCCGTTGCCGCGGGAGCCCGCCGATGAGCGAGCAAAGACCTTCGGCGGCAGGGGCCGCCGCCCTCTGGGCCTGGCGGCTCGTCAACACCGTGCTGCTCGCGCTCGGCGTCTGGGCGCTCTGGCGCCAGACGGGACAGCTCGAGAACCTGAACGGCGAGCTTCTGAATCTGATCGACTACCTGAACGTGATCGCCGAGCGGCTCGGCTGACGCGCGGCGTCGCACGTTCGGGGGGGCGCGCGCTCTCGCCCGACGGCTAGAAGCGCGTTCCGTCGGCCGTGATGACGCCGAGCGCGTAGCCGCCGTCGCTGCCGTCGCGAGTGGGTGCTGCGATCAAGGTGATCTTGTCGCCGGGCTTGACCATCCCCTGCCGCCAGCCGGAGCGGTAGTAGTTGTTGCGGCTGTGCCCTTCGAACTCGATGTCGCGCGTGCCCTTCTCGTCCGTGACCTCGAGCACGATCTTCGTATGCGGATTCGCGGGCTCGAACTCCTTGACGATGCCCGTGACCAGATTGTCGCGCACGGTGAGATCGAAACGGATGGCGGAGTGGTGCGCCTGCGCGAGCGCCGGCAGCCCGGCGGCCGCGAACAGCGCGAGCTTCGTGATCGACTTCGGCATGTGTGGTCCTCGACGCTTAATCACTCTGCGCGCGTGAGTGTCTCTCCCGACGCAGCGACTCGAGATGCTCTTCCCACGCGGGCTCGTTGCACTCGTACGGCAGCAAGCGCACGCCCGGCAGGAACGACCACTTCTTCTCCGCGTGCACGGGCTCGGTGTAGAACACCGGATCGGTCATCGTCATGCGGGCGGTGAGCACCTTGCTGCCGTCGTCGTTCGTGACCATCGAGTACTCCTCGACGATCTTCGCCTGATCGCTGTGCGGGAACTGGCGCTGATCGACCGCCTCCTTCAAGTGGGTGGTCTCGACGATCAGCTTGTCTCCCTCCCACCGGCCGACCGAGTAGCCGTTGCGGTCGGGGAAGAGGTCTTCCTCCTTGGCGCGGTTCGTGAGGTACACGTGGCGGATCTCCGAGTGCGCCTCGTACACGATCAGGATGATGTCGTCGTGCTGCACGATCTCCATGGGGTAGCCGCCCGAGCCGAGCATCGAGCCCGGCATGCCGCTCCCCAGGCAAAAGCCGCCCGGGGTGTCGCCCGTGGGCTCCACCAGCGCGCGATACTCCTCGACCTTGGCGCGCGCCTCCGGGCGGAGCGGGAGCTCGTCGAGCGACGGCCCGCCGAACCCCCTCTGGCCTCCGTCGCGGTACGTGCCCCACACGCCCGTGAAGTCCGGGCGCTCCTCGCCGCCGAGCGCCGCTGCGGACAGCAGGCTCGCGGCCACCCCGAGCCAAGCCCCGCGAAATGTGCACCCGCGAACGCGTCTCTGTCGATTCGCTTGCATGACGTGACCGTCCTCGCTCGATTCCCCCTGCCGGCCGTCCCCGCGTCGCCGAGTCGCCGGGACCGCCGGGCGATGGCAAATCCAGGCGCCGACGCACGCGCCCGCCCGCCCGGGGGGCGCCGCGTGCTGCCGGCACGGCGGCCGCAGTATACCCGGGCTCAATAGGAAGGCGGCGGCGAGCCCGCGCTCGCCGCCGCCGTCCCCTCCCTCGCACGCCTCCCCCCGTTAGCTCGCATCGCGACCGGTCCGTCCCGCCGGTCGTCTGCATCCCGGCGCCCCTCCGGCGCTCATACCCCCTCGGGTTACCCCCCATCGCGATGACCGTCCCCGTCCGTTGCCCATAAGAGCCGCAACTGGGACCCGCCTGCTTGCTCTCGACGGAAATCAGCCTTGACTCACGGGGAAACCGGGCTCGTCGAGTAGTGGCTCCGTCGCAACGCAGGCCTCGGCGATCGACCTCGCGAATGGCGTGCCCGGCGCCTGGACCGGCCGGCCCAGCGAACCGGCCGGGGACTGCAAATGGTTGTTTTGGGGTAATATTCGTACGCTGGCTCTTGAGACCAACGACGATTCTAAAGAGCTACTCGACAGCCGGAGTGCCGCGGGGTGCCAGGGTCGCTTATTGGAACGACCTGCACTGCAGCCTGTTCTCGCCCCTCGAGGTGCGGCCCCTGAACCGAAACGACTTCGCGGCCGCCTTTCAGATCGACCGGCTGGGCCCCCTGGCCATCGCGAAGACCGTAAGCACCTCGGCCACGATCGAGCGCACCGACGGCCACGTGGCCCAGACGCCCGAGCGGCGCCTCTGCCTCGTGCTGCCGGTACGCGGCGAAGCGGCATCGATCCATTACGGCCGGGAGGCCCTGCTCCGCGAAGGGGATTTCACGCTCTACGACTCCCACGCGCCGAGCTGGATGCGCATCGACGATGCCAATGAGTCGTTGCTGCTGCTCGTGCCCTACGGCGTGCTCGCGCAGTACGTTCCCGCGCCGGAGCGCGTCTGCGGCCTGCCGATCTCGGGCGCGCACGGCTTCGGCCATACGGTGGCCGCGCTGCTGCGCAGCCTGTGGACGCAGATCGAGCGCGGATTCCCCGCGCAGTTCGGCGACGACGTCGCCCGCAGCCTGCTCGAGCTCATCGCCACCTGCTATGCGATGCAGCACCGCGACGCCGCGCATGCCTCGGTCGCCGCGGCCCGGCGGGGACAGATCAAGCGCTACCTGGAGAACCACCTGCGCGACCCGGAGCTCAACGCGGTCGCGGTAGCCCGCGCCCTGGGCCTCACGCCCCGCTACGTCCGCATGGTGTTCGCGGCCGAGGGCGAGAGCATCTCGGCTTACCTCCTGCGCCGCCGGCTGGAAGAATGCGCGCGACAACTGTCGAGCGCACTCTGGCGGGGGCGTTCCATCACCGAGACGGCGTTCGACTGGGGCTTCACGAACATGGCGTACTTCACGCGCGCCTTCAAGGAACATTTCGGCACTACGCCCACGGCTTACCGGCGGACGCGGCTCGACCAGACGAACCGCGCGGGCGCGCCCGCCGAGCCGCGGCGTCAAATGACACAACGCGCTTGGGAATCATGATGCGAACGGCCAAGCTCGATACGGTCACCTTCGACGGTGAGTCCGGCGCGCAGTACGAGTTTCGGGTATACGTCTGGCGGACGCGCTTCAAGCCGCTGCCCGGCGTCTACGTCATCGCCTCGCGCACGATCGAGCCGGGCGCCGAGCCCGAGTACAGCCCGGTGTACATCGGCACGGCGGCCGACTTGTCCAAGGTGCTCGCGAACCATCCGCACCACGAGTGCTTCGAGCTCTATCTCGCGAACACGATCGCGGTGCTCCAGGAGGAAAGCGAGGCGGTGCGCCTCAAGGTGGCTCAAGATCTGATCGCGAAGCTGCGCCCGCCCTGCAACGGGGAAGAGATCGCGTGACGGAACCCGTTACCGTGGAGCACGAAGCCACCCGCCGGCGCTTCGTGGCCCGCGTCGGCGGGGCCGAGGCGGTGCTCGAGTACTCGCCGGTAGGCGCGACGACCCTGGACCTGCAGCACACCTACGTGCCGCCGGCGTTTCGCGGCCGCGGGATCGCGTCGGCCCTCGCGGCGTACGCGCTCGATTACGCCGCGAAGCACGGCTACAAGATCATCGCGACCTGTCCATTCGTCGCGCGCTACGTGCAGCGCTCGCCGGAGCGCCGCGCACTGCTCGCGGATTGACGCTTCGCAGCCGTCAGTCGCCGAAGCGGTAGCGGAACTCGACGCCGACGCTGCGCGGACGCAGCACGTTGCGGAAGTAGCTGCGCAGCCGGAAGCCATTCATGTCGTAGATCATGGCCGGGTCCGTGCGCACCGCCGTCTCCACGAACTTGTCGGTGAGGTTGTCGGCATAGAGCGTGGCCGACCACCGGTCCTTGGAGAGGCCGAGCGACGCGTTGTGAACGGTGTAGCCGCCCAACGTCTCGCCATTGGCCCGCAGCCCCACCTTCGTCAGCACGTCGCTCGTCGCGGTGAAGCCGTAGGCGGCATCGAGCGTCCAGCCGCTCGCGAGTGGGCGCGTGTAGGCCACGTAGAAGCTACCCTGGTGCTCGGGCGTGCCGGCCAACCGGTCGCCCGCGAACGCATCTTGCCTGTCGACGAGCCCGGGCGCGTCCTCGGTCAGCTTCGCGTCGTTGTACGCGTACCCGGCCGAGAACGACCAGTGCTGCGCCAGCCGGCCGCGAAGCGCGAGCTCGAGGCCGCGGCTCCTGGCATCGCGGCCGTTGATCGTGATGGGCACGTTACCGTTCTCCGCCCGCGCCACGGTCTGGATGTCGTCCCAATCGATCGTGTAGACGGCGGCGTCGAGACTCAGGCCGCCCTCCCCCAGCGCGGCGTGCATGCCGACCTCGAAGTTGGTCGTGCGATCCGGCTCGAACTGCACCTCGTGCGGCAGAGCGCACACCATCGCGCCCGGCAGGGGCTCCGGGCACGGGGGCAGCGGGTTCACGCCACCGATCCGGTAGCCCTCGCTCAGCGTCACGTAGCCCACGACGTTGTCGCTGAACCGATAGGACGCGTTGATCTTGCCGAGGAAGCCGTCGTCGTCCGCGACGTTACCGCGGGACTCGCCCGCCTCGTAGAACGGAAGCTCCACCGAGAAGAAGCGGTCGTCATCGAACCGGAACCACCGGCCTCCCAACGCGAGCTCGAGGCGCTCCGTGATCTGCCGGCTCACCTCGCCGTACAGCGCCTGCTCGGTGAGGCGCTGCCGCGCGTATTGCGTGTATTCGAGGTCGCCCGTCGGCGGGGACCAGCCCTTGAACTCCGGGTAGCCCGGTGTGAACTCGTCGCTGGTCGCGTCGAGCTCGAAATCGTTGTGGTAGAGCCCCGCGATCCAGCCCCAGGGGCCGTTGCCCTGCGACACGAGCCGCAGCTCCTGGTTGAAACGCTCCTCGTGGCTCGCGTCACGGGTGAAAGCCGAGAACGCCGGGAACATCTCGTAGCCGTAGTCGAGCGACAGCAACAGATCCGTCTGGTCGCGCTGTCCTAGCTGATCGTACTCCGCCACGCCCGTGGCCGAGGTGAGCTCGGCGAAACCGAGGTCGGCGACCACTTCCACGCTGAACAGCGAGTTCTCGCGATCGTTCGGCTCGAGGAACCGGTGCCCGGATTCGTACGGTCCCGTGCCGAACGCGTGGCGATGGTTGACGTTGCGGGCGCCTACCTCCTGCTCCTGGAAGTAGTAATTGAACGTCGCCTGGACGTTCTCCGACGCTTGCCACAGCAGCGCGACGCGCCCGGAGGTGGTCTGCTCCCAGTCGGCGTCTTTCACGCCGTAGAGGTTCGCTGCGACGTCGGCGGGGTTCGTGAGATCGGGCTGCGGATTCGACACGCCGGGTTCGCGCACGAGGTACGGATAGTCGATGAACCCGGGATCGTCGTAGCGCCCGACGGCGGCGCGGAAAGCCAGCTTGTCCTCGACGATGGGCACGTTCACCGTCATGTCGGCGTCGTAGCCGGTGCCGCTGCTGTGCGCCAGCGAATAGAAGTCGCCGTGCGCCGCGAACTCGACGGCCTGCACGTCGGGCTGCTTCGGGATGTAGCGCACCGCGCCGCCCAGCGTGCCCGCGCCGTAGAGCGTGCCTTGCGGCCCGAGCAACACCTCCACGCGCTCCATGTCCTTCATGCGGAAGTCGACGTAGAGCGGAATCTCGCCCAGGTACGTGGCCACCGTCTCGCCGCTCGTGTTGCCGAGGAACTGGCTGTCGTTCACCGACACCACGTTCAACCCTCGCACGGTCATGAGAGCGGCAGCGCGCGAGCCTTGGTCCACCACGGTGAGCCCGGGCACCGAGCGGGAGAACTCGATGAGATTCGTGAGGCGCTGCCGCTCCAGCGTCTCGCCGGAGAGCGCCGCGATGTTGAACGGCAGCTCTTGCACCGTGGTTTCGCGGCGCGACGCCGTCACCAGGAACTCCTCGATCGGTCCCGCGCCCTGCGCGAAAGCACCCGGCGAAGCGCCGGCGCCGAGCATCGCGGCCACCGCCGCGGCGAGGGGAGTCATGGCCAATCGCGGGGCGATCGGCGAAGCAGTGGTTTGCATAGAGGAGTCCTTGGCCGTCACGACGTCGTCGGAGAGAGCCGCCCGAGCTGCCGCGGCACCTAATTATTGTGAACGCGGGCCTATGTAGCACAGCGAAGAAACACACCACAAGCGACAGAATCACCGTTGCGCGTGACACAGTTCTCAATGTGCAGACCGATCTTCCAACAAAGCGACACGCGTCACACTGCGCGCGCGTTTGCTAGACTGCGCCGCCGTGACCGACACCGGGGAAACATCGCCGCAAGGAGCGCTTGGCACGCCCCGGCCCGCGGGCCTCGCGCGACGCCTCGTCGCGTTCGTGTACGACGCGCTGCTGATCGCCGCGTTGCTGTTCGCGTTCACGCTCGCGCTGGTGCTCGCGCGCGGCGGCCGCGCGATCCCTCCCGGCACGTGGTGGTTCGGCGCGAGCCTGCTCGCGCTCAAGGCGCTGTTCTTCTGCTGGTTCTGGTCGCGGGGCGGGCAGACGCTCGGGATGCGCGCCTGGCGCCTGCGGGTCGAGCGGCGCGACGGAAGCCCCGTCGCCTTCGGACGCGCGGCGGCCCGCTACGCCGCCGCGTGGGTGTCGGCGCTCGCCGCCGGCTGCGGCTTCTGGTGGAGCCTGCTCGACCGCGAGCGCCGCTGCTGGCACGACCTCGTCTGCGACACACGCGTCGTGCTCCTGCCGAAGCTCACGAGGCGCTCGAGGCAGACCGCACCGACGGGCCCGCCAGCCGCCTGAAGCGTTCGCGCAGGCGCTCCACCCGCGTGACGTAGCGCGCCGCGTCGTGCGCGCCGCAGCGCGCTCCCGGTGCGAACGCGAAGCCGTTCGCCGCGTAGCGCGCGCCCGCGCCCGCGCCGCACAGGTGGATCACGGCCGCGAGCCGCCGTTGCTGCTCGAGCGAGGCGTCGCCGATCCGCTGCCGCGCGAGCGTGCGCTCTACCGCGCGGTGCAGATAGGCGGACGTGAGCTCCACCGCGTGCGACGGCAGCACGCGCGTGTAGAGCGCGTTGAACCAGCAGGACCGCCAGTCGTACCAGGGGCCCACCTCGGCCACGCGGTGGTTGCGGATGCAATAACGCCGCGCCTCGGCGAACGTGCCGTTCGTGATCTGGTACATGCCGACGCCGCTCGAGGCCGGGCGATAGATCTCGAAGGGGCTCGACGTGAGCGAGAAGCGCCAGTACGTGCGGGCAACAGGGTTGCCGGAGCCCTCCGCCTGCGCGAGCGCGGCCAGGAGATCCGGCGTCATGACTGCCGTCGAATGGCGGCGGAACAGGTGACCGTATGCGGCCCAGGTCTCCTCGGGCGTCTTGTCGAGCATGCCGCTCACGGGGAACCAGAGCTCCGAAGGCTTGCGGATGACCTGGTACACCCAGTTGACGGCGAGAGCCAGCGCGGTGCACGCGGCGGCCACGGCCAGCCCGCGGACGGCGGGCGGTGCCGCCCGGTAGGCCCGCCGCAGCGCGCGCCCGAAGCGGCGAATCGCGGCCGGCACCGCGGAGCGGGCGCGCCCCCTCCGCCTCCTGCGCCGCGCTCGTGACGGCCGTCTCATGTCGCGCTCCCGAGTCAGCGGATGCGGCCCAAGGCCACCGCGGTGAACAGCACCAGCACCGCGCTCGGCGCCCACGCCACGATCAACGGGTCGAGGTTGTACACCTCGCCGCTGCTCTCGAGCATCTCGCCCGCCACGTAGTAGCCCAAGCCGATCACGAGGCCGACGAGCAGCCGCGCGCCGGCGCCGGCCGAGCGCAGCCCCCCGAAAACGAACGGCAAGGCGAGCACCGTCATGAGCGTGACGGACACGATGTCCGCCATTCGGCCCCAATACGCCACCTCGTAGCGCCGCGCGTCCAGATCGTTCGCGCGCAGATACCGTATGTAGTCGCGCAGCGCCGGCGTGTCGAGTAGGTCCTCGCGAACCACGGCGAGGCTCAGGAGCTCCGCATCGAGGTCGTACTCGAGCACCGCCTCGCGCTCCGTGCGCGCCGTGATGCGCTCCGCGCCGAAGGTCGTCTCGCCGTAGTTCGCGAGCACCCAGCGGTCGTCGGGGCCCACTTCCGCCGCATCGGCGCGGGCGATCTGCGCGAGGCCGCCGTCCTCCGCGAGCTCGAACAGCAACACGCCGCCGCCGTAGCCGAACTCGCCCGCCTGCCGGCGCAAATTCAGGATCCGGTTGCCGGCCTTGAGCCACGCCGACTGGCCGTCCGCGAGGTCCACGTCGTCGCTCAACGCCTGAGTGCGCATCTCGCGGGCGTAGGCGCCGAGCGACGGCGCGAGCGACTCGCCGAGCAAGGCCATCACCACCGTGAGCGCGAAGCCCGCGAGCGCCACGGCGCCCGCGAGCTGCGCCACCGAGACGCCGCTCGCCCGCATGACGATGAGCTCCCGGTGCACGGCCAGGTTGCCGAGACCGAGCAGCGAGCCGATCAGCGCGGCCGCCGGCATGGTCTCGAAGACCACGCGCGGGACGCGCAGCGCGACGTACGCGAGCGCATCACCCAGGCCGTAGTCGCCCGTGCCGACGTCGTTGAGCTCGCCGACGAACGCGATCACGCTGAACACCGACACGAGCACCGCGAGCGTGATCGCCACGCCCTTGAGCACGGCGGACATGACGTAGCGGCGGAGCAGCATCATGCGGGAGCGCCCTCCGCGTGGCGAACGCCGCGCACGAACCAGCCCGCGTCGCGGCCGAGCAGCCACACCGCGATCAGCGCCGTCACGCCGTGCACCCACCAGAGGCCGAGCCAGTCGGGCCCGAGCTGTCGTTCCGTCCACACCCGCGCCATCGACAGCAGGTTGATATAGGTCACATAGAGAAGGAGCGCCACGCCCACGCGGGCGTAGCGGCCTTCGCGCGGGTTCGATCGCACGCTGAGCGCGACCGCGAGCAGCGCGAGCACGAGCAGCGAGATCGGCGAAGACAGCCGCCACTGCAGCTCCGCCCGCTCCGCAGGATCGCTCGAGCCGATCAGCGCCGTCGTGGGCCGCGCCGAGACGGGCTCCACGTACTCCGTCTTCGCTTCGCTGCGCACGGGTATGCCGTGCTCGCGGAAGCTGATCACGAGGAAATCCTTCTCGCCCGGCACGCCCTCGTATCGGCGGCCGTCGTACAGCACGAAGGTGGTCCGTCCCGTGGCGGCGTCGACGTTGCGCTCGCCCCGCGCGGCGACGATCGCCACCACGCGATCGTCGGTGCTCGTCTGGACGAACACGTCGTGGATCTCGTCGCCGGCCACGTCTCGGGCGTACACCACGGTGTCGCCCGCGTCCGGCGTCGTGAAACGGCCGGCCTCGAGCACGTCGAGCCGAACCGACTCGCGCGCCTGGTAGCGGATCTGCTCGATCCGGCGGCTGGCCTCGGGGGTGGTGTCGAGCGCGAGCCAGCCGACGGCGGCCGCGAGCACGAGCGCGAGCAGCGCGACCGGCCGGAGCAGCCGGAGCGGCCCGATGCCGCAGGCGAAGAGAGCGGCCATCTCGCTGTCCCGGTTGAGCCTGGCGAACGCGAGGATCACGCCGAGGAACAGCGCGAGCGGCGTCAGCACGGTGAGGTAGTTCAGCGTCGTCAGAGCGAAGACGGCGAGCACCGCGTCCCTCGGCAGCTCGTCGGTGGCCGCCTCCCCGAGGATCTCCGCCAGCTGGTTGCTCATGAAGATCACGAACAGCACGGCGATCACCACGAGCCAGAGCCCCGCGACCTCCCGCACGATGTAACGGCTGATCAGACTCACGTGGCGGGCGGTTTCCGGTCGCTCAAGTTAATCGAGTACACTAGCCGGCAATTTTTTCGCGGTACTCCAACACCATAGCACACGCCCGGCGCGCGGCTGCCGCGCGGTCCGGCGCCGGCCACTCGGAGTAGCGCGGGTGGAGGAGCAGCGATGGAGTTTCCCGTCAAAACCGGTGCGCCCGCAAGCCAGCGGACGGGCTGCGCGATCCTGCCGCTGTTCGAGGATGGGCAGCTACGCGGCGCCACCAAGGCCGTCGACACCGCGAGCCGCGGCGCCATTCGCGACCTGATCCGCAGCGGCGACTCCACCGGCCGGCTCGGCAACGTCGTGATGGTGCACCGCACGTCGGGCACGGCCGCGGAACGGTGGCTGCTCGTCGGCTGCGGCAAGCACGCCGAGTTCGGCGCGAAGCGCCTCGCCGCCGCGGTGAGCGCCGCCGTGCAGAACCTGCGCGGCAGCGGCGTGCGCGACGCGATCTCGTACCTCGCCTACGAGCTGCCGGCCGGTCTCGACGCGCGCCACGCAGCCCGGGTCACCGTCGAGGCCGCGCGCTCCGCCCTGTACCGATTCGACGAGCTGAAGAGCAAGCCGGACGCGGCGCCCAAGCTCGGGCGGCTCGGCATCGCTCGGCCGGACCCGTCGGAAGCGCGCGAGATGCGCGAGGGCGTGCGCATCGCCACCGCCATCGCGAACGGCATGGACCTCGCGCGCGACCTGGGCAACCGCCCGCCCAACGTCTGCACGCCCTCGCACCTCGCCGGCGTCGCCCGCGACATCGCGAAGCGCTCGGCGAAGATGGAGGTGAAGATCCTCAACCAGCGGGACATGGAGCGGCTCGGCATGGGCGCGCTGCTCGCCGTCACGCGCGGCGCCGAGGAGCCGGCCCGGCTCATCGTGCTCCACTACCGCGGCGCGGCGAACGACTCGGCGCCGGTCGCCATCTGCGGCAAGGGCATCACCTTCGACACCGGCGGCATCTCGCTGAAGCCCCCGGCCAAGATGGACGAGATGAAGTTCGACATGTGCGGCGCCGCCGGCGTGCTCGGCGCGATGGCCGCGGTCGGCGAGCTCGGGCTGCCCTGCAACGTGGTGGCTGTCATCCCGGCCGCGGAGAACATGCCGGGCGGCCGCGCCACGCGACCGGGCGACATCGTCAAGTCGATGTCGGGCCAGACGATCGAGATCCTGAACACCGACGCCGAAGGACGGCTGATCCTGTGCGACGCGCTCACCTACGCGCGCCGCTTCAAGCCCCGCTACCTGCTCGACGTGGCCACCCTCACGGGCGCGTGCGTCGTCGCGCTCGGGCACGTCTACACGGGGCTCTTCTGCAACGACGAGCGGCTGGCCGCGGCGTTACTCGCCGCGGGCGAGCGCTCGCTCGATTTCGCCTGGCGCATGCCCATGGGCGAGGAGTACGGCGAAACACTGCGCAGCAACTTCGCGGACTTCGCGAACTCCGGCACCCGCGACGGGGGCGCGAGCGTCGCGGCGAACTTCCTGTCACGCTTCGTGGACGGCCAGCCGTGGGCGCATCTCGACATCGCGGGCGTGGCCTGGCGCTCGAACGCCCAGAAGGGCGCGACCGGGCGGCCGGTGCCGCTGCTCGTGGACTTCCTCCTGAACCTCGATCGGCAGTGACTCGCGTAGACTTCTATATTCTCGCCGACGATTCCGACACGGCGCGCCTGGTGCTCGCCTGCCGGATCGCCGAGAAAGCCATGCAACAGGACCAGCACGTGTTCATCCACTCCTCGTCCGAGGCCGAGGCGCGCAAGCTCGACGAGCTGCTCTGGACGTTCTCGCAGGGCAGCTTCGTGCCCCACAGGGTCGTGGGCGCGGACGGCGCCGCGCCCGGCCTGGAGCCCGTGCTGATCGGGGCCGGCATCGAGCCGACGGGCCCCCGGTTCGACGTGATGATCAACCTCGCGGACGAGGTGCCCGAGTTCTTCAGCCGCTACGAGCGCGTCGTGGAGCCCGTGGACGGCAACCCCTCGCGCCGGCAGCGGTCGCGGGAGCGCTATCGCTTCTACCGTGACCGCGGCTATCCGCTCTCCACCCACGAGGTCCGAGGGGCGCTGTGAAGAAGGAATATCGGCCCGGGGAGATCGAGCGGGAGCATTACCGCCGCTGGGAGGAGGCCGGCTGGTTCCGGCCCTCCGGGCGCGGGCGGCCGTACTGCATCGTGATCCCGCCGCCCAACGTGACGGGCACGCTGCACATGGGGCACGCGTTCCAGGACACGATCATGGACGCGCTCATCCGCTACCACCGCATGCGGGGCTTCAACACGCTGTGGCAGCCCGGCACGGATCACGCCGGCATCGCCACGGAGATGGTGGTAACGCGGCTCCTCGCCGCGGAAGGCGTGAGCAAGGCGGACCTCGGGCGCGAGGCCTTCGTCGAGCGCGTGTGGCAGTGGAAAGAGCGCTCCGGCGGCACCATCGCCCAGCAGCTGCGCCGCCTCGGCGCCTCGGTGGACTGGAGCCGCGACCGCTTCACGATGGATCCCGGGCTCTCCGCCGCCGTCATCAAGGTGTTCGTCTCGCTCTACGACGAGGGTCTCATCTATCGAGGCAAGCGGCTCGTCAACTGGGACCCGGTGCTGAAGACCGTGCTCTCGGATCTCGAGGTGCTGCCCACGGAGGAACGCGGCAAGCTCTGGCGGTTCCGCTACCCGCTCGAGGACGGCGGCGGCTATCTCGTGGTGGCCACCACGCGCCCGGAAACCATGCTGGGCGACACGGCCGTGGCCGTGCATCCGGAGGACGAGCGCTACCGCCATCTCGTGGGCAAGACCGTGCGGCTGCCGCTCGCGGACCGGTCGATCCCCATCATCGCCGACGACTACGTGGACCGCGAGTTCGGCACCGGCTGCGTGAAGATCACGCCGGCGCACGACTTCAACGACTACGAGGTGGGGCTGCGCCACTCGTTGCCGATCCTGAACATCTTCGATCCCGACGCGCGCCTGAACGATGCGGTGCCGGAGCGCTACCGCGGGCTCGACCGCTTCGAGGCGCGCAAGCTCGTCGTGCGCGATCTCGAGGCCGCGGGCCTCCTCGACGGCGTGGACGACCACGTGCTCATGGTGCCCAGGGCGGAGCGCAGCGGCGCCGTCGTGGAGCCCTACCTCACGGATCAGTGGTTCGTGCGCATGAAGCCGCTCGCCGAGCCCGCCATCGAGGCGGTCGAGCAGGGGCGCGTGCGCTTCGTGCCGGAGAGCTGGGCGAAGACCTACTTCGAGTGGATGCGCAACATCCAGGACTGGTGCATCTCGCGTCAGCTCTGGTGGGGCCACCGCGTGCCCGCCTGGTACGGCCCGGACGGCGCCGTCTACGTGGCCGCGAGCGAGGCCGAGGTCCGCGCGAAATACGGGCTGCAGCCGGATCTGCCGTTGCAGCAGGACGAGGACGTGTTCGACACCTGGTTCTCGTCGGCGCTCTGGCCGTTCTCGACGATGGGCTGGCCCGAGCGCACGCCCGAGCTCGAGACGTTCTACCCGACCTCGGTGCTCGTCACGGGCTTCGACATCATCTTCTTCTGGGTGGCCCGCATGATCATGATGGGCCTCAAGTTCGCGGGCGACGTGCCGTTCCGCGACGTCTACATCCACGGCCTGATCCGCGACCAGGACGGGCAGAAGATGTCGAAGTCGAAGGGCAACATCCTCGACCCGCTCGACATCGTCGACGGCGTGGACCTCGAGACGCTCGTGGCGAAGCGCACGGAAGGGCTCATGCAGCCGCACATGAAGCCGCGCATCGAGCAGGCCACGCGCAAGGAGTTCCCCAAGGGCATCCCCGCGTACGGCACCGACGCGCTGCGGCTCACGTTCGCCTCGCTCGCCACCACCGGGCGCGACATTCGCTTCGACTTCGGCCGCGTCGAGGGCTATCACCGCTTCTGCAACAAGCTGTGGAACGCGACGAGCTACACGCTCGCGCAGCTCGACGGGCCGCTCGACCGCTCGAGCCTCGAGCTCGGCGCGGCCGACCGCTGGATACGCTCGCGGCTCGCCCGCACGATCGCGGCCGTGCACGAGCACTTCGCGGCCTACAGGCTCGACCTCGTCATGCAGGCGATCTACGACTTCGCCTGGCACGAGCTCTGCGACTGGTATCTCGAGCTCACGAAGCCCGTGCTGAACGACCCAGACGCGAGCGCCGAGCGGCTGCGCGCCACGCGCGTCACGCTCGCCGACACGCTCGGCACGGTGCTCAAGCTGCTCCACCCGATCGCGCCGTTCGTCACGGAGGAGCTCTGGCTCGAGCTCTGCGCGAAGACCGGCACCGCGAGCGACACGATCATGCTCGAGCGCATACCGGAGCATGGCGAGATTCCTCTGGACGAGGCGGCCGAGGCGGAAATCGAGTGGGTGAAGGGCTTCGTCGTCGCCATCCGCCAGATTCGCGGCGAGATGAGCATCCCCTACTCGACGGCGCTGGCCGTGAAGCTCGCGAACGCGAGCGAGCTCGACCGCGCCAGGGTGGCGGAGCACGAGGCGTACCTGAAGAAGCTCGCGAACCTGAGCGCGATCGAGATGGTCGCCGGCGAGCCGCCGGTGCGCGGCTCGGCCACCGCGCTGCTCGGCGAGCTCACGATCCTCGTGCCGCTCGCCGGCCTCATCGACGCGAACGCCGAGCGCGGCCGCCTGGGCAAGCAGCTCGAGCGCGTGCGCGCCGATCTCGCCAAGGCGCGCGCCAAGCTCGACAACCGCAACTTCACGGCGAATGCGCCGGACGACGTCGTGGCCAAGGAGCGCGCCCGCGCCGAAGAGCTCACCCAACGCGAAGCGCAGCTCACCCAACAACTCGAGCGCCTCGCCGAGCTCTAGTCTCCGCCGAGATCGATCGCTTCACGGGGTTTCGCGCGCACTATATCGAGCGCATCGCGGGCGGTTGGCCCGCATTATTCATGAATGTTTGACGTGCGCGTGGCGGAGGCGCGCCTGCATGTGGGAGCTCGCGCGCTCGAGCTACAGGGATGTATTTACGCGTCCCCGAAAGGGCCCCCTCACACACGCACCTCCGCCACCGCCGACGCCAACCGTTCGCGAATGATGCGGCCTGCGACCACGCAACTGCCGCCCGCCCCGCGAGGGGCGTCCCGCGTGGACTCGGTCACAATTCGCCAGAAGCGCGCATGGCAAAAAAGCGGCGGTTAGGCGACCATCGGCACCCATGGCGACACCGAACCTGCGCGCGACGCGCTCCTCCCCGGCCGATCACGTGGCGCTGCTCGAGCCCGTCGTCGACGCGCTCTCCGGCATCATCGTCGGCAAGCGCCGGCAGATCCGACTGGCGCTCGCGTGCCTGCTCGCCCGCGGCCACCTGCTGATCGAGGACCTGCCTGGCGTCGGCAAGACCACCCTTGCGCACGCGCTCGCGAAGTCGCTCGGCCTCTCCTACCAGCGCATCCAGTTCACGAGCGACCTGCTGCCCGCGGACGTGATCGGCGTATCCGTCTTCCGCGCCGACACCGGCCGGTTCGAGTTCCACAAGGGCCCGATCTTCGCCCAGGTCGTGCTGGCGGACGAGATCAACCGCGCGACGCCCAAGGCGCAGAGCGCGCTGCTCGAGGCCATGGAGGAGCGGCAAGTCACGGCCGACGGGACCACCTACGCCCTGCCCGCGCCGTTCTTCGTGATCGCCACGCGCAACCCGGCTCACCAGATCGGCACGTTCCCGTTGCCCGAGTCGCAGCTCGACCGCTTCCTCATGCAGATCGAGATCGGCTATCCGGCGCCCGAGGACGAACGCCGGCTCCTCGCGAGCGGCGAGCGGCGGGCGCTCGTCGAGCAGCTTCCCGCCGTGCTCTCGCTGGAAACGTTGCTGCGGCTGCAGGACGAGGTGCCGCGAGTGCATCTCTCGGAGCCGATCCTCGACTACGTGCAGGCGCTGATCGCCTACACGCGCGAGTCCGGCGAGTTCGCGGCAGGCCTTTCGCCGCGCGCCGGCATCGCGCTCGTGCGGGCCGCCCAGGCCTGGAGCCTGCTCTCGGGCCACGGCGGCGTGCACCCGGAAGACGTGCAGGCCGTCTTCGGCAGCATCGTGGCTCATCGCCTCGAGCCGAACGCCGCCGGCTCGCTCGATCGCGGCGACATCGGCGCGGCCATCCTGCGGGCGGTGCCCGTGCCGTGACCACGGTCGCCCGGCGGGACGCCTTCGCGGGCCGCCCGCCGCCGCGCCTCGGCGGCGCCGGCGGGCGCCTGTGGCGCGCCGTGGGCGGCATCGAGCGTCGGGCCGCCGCCTGGGCGCTGCGCCGGCAGGGCCGCGACGGCGTGGCGGTCACGCTGCAGCGGCGTCGCATCTACATCCTGCCCACCCGCTACGGCCTGAGCCTCGGCCTGCTCGTGTTCGCCATGCTGCTCGGCTCGCTCAACTACGGCGCGAGCCTGGGCTTCGCCCTCACCTTCCTGCTGGCCGGGCTCGCGCTCGTCGCCATGCACGAATGCCACAACGGCCTGCTCGGCCTCGAGGTGCGCTTCGTCGGCGCCCACCCGGTGTTCGCCGGGCAGACGGCGGAGTTCCGCATCGCGCTCGCCCACGCGGGACGGCGGCCCCGCTACGAGATCGAGCTCGAGCGCGACGGCGTCTCCGCCGGGCCCGTGGACGTCGAGCCCGGCGAGGCCGCCACGCTGCGGGTGGCCGTGCGGGCGCCGCGCCGTGGCTGGCTCGTGCTGCCCCGCGTGGCGGTGAGCACGCGCCATCCTGGCCGCCTGTTTCGCGCCTGGTCGTGGCTGCATCTCGACGCGCGCTGTCTCGTGTATCCCGAGCCCGCGCCGCCGGGCCGGCCGCTGCCCGCGGACGCCGCCGCGGGCGGCACGGGGCGGCCGGATGCGGGAGACGCCGACTTCGCCGGTTTGCGCGCCGCCGTGCCCGGCGATCCGCCGCAGCGCATCGCGTGGAAGGCGTACGCCCGCAACGCCGCGCTCTTGCTCAAGCAGTTCTCGGCCGGCACGAGCGCGCGCGTGGTCCTCGACTGGAACGCGCTGCCCGATCTGCCGCCCGAGGCGCGCATCGCCCAGCTCGCCCGCTGGTGTCTCGACGCCGAAAGCGCCGGCGGCGCATTCGGTCTGCGGCTCCCGGGAACGACGATCGCGCTCGGCAACGGCCCGCGGCATCTGCACGAGTGCCTCAAGGCGCTCGCGCTGCTGCCGGCGCCAGAGGACCATCGGGGATGAGCGCGGCCGCGCAGCCACTGCCTTCGGCGGCGACGCCGTTCGCCGTGCGCCGCCTGCTGTGGACGGCGGGCATCGTGCTCGGCGCGAGCCTGCCCCACTGGCTCGAGCTGCCGTTCTGGATCCCCGTGCTCCTCGCCGTGTGCCTCGGCTGGCGTCTCGCGGTGGCGATGCTCGGCTGGCGGCCGCCGCCGCGCGCCCTGCGGCTCGCCTTCGCCTTGCTGGCGTTCGTCGGCGTGCTGCTCGAGTACGGCACCGTCAACGGCGTGCGGGCCGGCAGCGCCCTGCTCGTGGTGATGGTGGCGCTCAAGTTCCTCGAGGCCAACGGCCAGCGCGACGAGCTGGTCCTCATGATCATCTCGTATTTCCTCGTCTTCGCCAGCCTGCTCTACGACCAGACGCTCTTCACGGTCGCGTATCTGTTCGCGTTCGTGTGGGTCACCACCGTGGCGCTGCTGCAGCTCGGCCGACGCGCGGCGCTGCTGCCGTCGCGGAGCACGTTCGCCACGGCGGGGCGGATGCTGCTGCGGGCGCTGCCCGTGATGGTGGTGCTGTTCGTGCTCTTCCCGCGCCTGCCGGGCTCGTTGTGGGGCATGCCGCGGCTGCCCGAGAGCGCCACCACCGGTCTCTCCGACACGATGAGCCCCGGCGACATCACGCGGCTCGGGCTGTCCGAGGAGATCGCCTTCCGCGTGGAGTTCCGCTCGCGCCCGCCCCTGCCGCGCGAGCTCTACTGGCGCGGCCCGGTGCTCGACACGTTCGACGGACGCACCTGGTCGCAGGGCGACCCGCGGCGGCGCAACGTGGCACGCACGCTCGAGCACCGCGGCGAGCCCGTCTCCTATCGCGTCATGCTCGAGCCAGAGATCGTGCGCTTCCCGCTCGCGCTGGACATGCCGGCGGAGTGGTCCGGCCAGCCGGGCATGCGCATGGGCAGCGACTACCGGCTGCGCATGTTCACGCCGGAGGCTGCGTCGCGGATCGAGTACGAGGTCACCTCGTACACGGACTATCGCGCGCTCGAGCCGCTGCTCGAAGTGGACTTCGACCATTACACGTATCTGCCGGAGGGCAGCAACCCGCGCATCCGCGCCCTCGCCGCCGAGTGGCTCGCGGACGATCCGACGCACGCGGAGATCGTCGAGCGGGCGCTCGCGTTCTTCCAGTCGCGGGAGTTTCTCTACACGCTCACGCCCCCGCCGCTCGGCCGCCATGCCGCCGACGAGTTCGTCTTCGATACGCAGCGCGGCTTCTGCGAGCACTACGCCTCGGCGTTCGCGGTGATGATGCGCGCGGCCGGCGTGCCCGCCCGCATCGTCACGGGCTATCAGGGCGGCGAGCTCAACGAGCTCGGCGGCTACTACATCGTGCGCCAGTCCGACGCGCACGCGTGGACGGAGGTGTGGCTGCCGGAGCGCGGCTGGGTGAGGATCGACCCGACCGCGGCCGTCGCTCCAGCGCGGGTGAGGCTCGGCTCGTCGCTGCCCGCGCTGTCCGACGCCGCGTCGCCGCGCCTGACGCTCGCGCGCATGCGCTGGGTGCGCGCCCTCGCGCACGCATGGGACGCGGCGAACATGCACTTCAACCGCTGGGTGCTCGGCTTCGGGCCGGAGCTGCAGCGCGAGCTGCTGCGCCTGCTCGGCTTCGCCGAGATGCGCAGGGCGCAGCGCTGGCAGACGCTGCTCGCGCTTACCGTGTGCGCGACCGCGCTGCTCTCGCTCGCCCTCGCGTTCATGGGCCGCGAGCCGCGGCGCCCGCGGCACCACGACCCGGCGCGCAAGCTCTTCACCGCGTTCGTGCGGCGGCTCGCGAGGCTGCACGTGCCGCCGCCGGCCCCGACGGAGAGCCCCTCCGACTATGCGCTCAGGGCGAGCCGCGCGGTGCCCCACCTCGCGGCGCACATCGACGCCGTCGTGGCCGCCTATCTGCAGGCACGCTACGAGCCGGACGCGAACGGCGAGGCCCTCGAGCGGCTGCGCGCACGGGTGCGGGGCTTCCGCCCCTCGCCGGCCTAGCGATTGACGCCCGTCCGCGCGGCTAGCGTTCCGCCGCCGTCACCCGCCACACGGCGTTGCCGACGTCGTCGGCCACGAGCAGCGCCCCGCGCCCATCGATGGCGACACCCACGGGCCTGCCGTACGCCTCGCCGTCCTCGCTCACGAACCCGGTCAGCACGTCCTGGGGATCTCCGGCCGGACGGCCGTCCGCGAACGGCACGAAGACCACCTTGTAGCCCACGAGCGTCCCGCGGTTCCACGAGCCGTGCTGGCCGACGAACGCGCCGCCGCGATAGCGCTCCGGCAATGCGTGGGCCGTGTAGAACGCGAGGCCGAGCGACGCCGTGTGGGCGCCGAGCGCGTAGTCGGGCGCGATCGCCGTCGCCACGAGATCCGGCCGCTGCGGCTCCACTCGCGGGTCGGGATGTTGGCCGAAGTAGCTGTACGGCCAGCCATAAAAGGCGCCGCGCCGCACGGCCGTCAGGTAGTCGGGCACGAGATCGTCGCCGAGCCCGTCCCGCTCGTTGACCACGGTCCAGAGCTCGCCGGTCACGGGCTCGAACGCGAGGCCGTTGGGATTGCGCAGCCCCGACGCGAACAAGCGCGTCTCGCCCGTGTCCGGCGACACCTCGAGGATGGCGGCGCGGTTTTGCTCGTTCTCCATGCCGTACTCGGCGATGTTGCTGTTCGAGCCCACCGTCACGTAGAGCGTCGCGCCGTCGCGGCTCGCGATGACGTTCTTGGTCCAGTGGTGGTTGATCGTGCCGGCCGGCAGCGCGGCCACCTGCTCGCCCTGTGCGGTGATGGCCGTCGCGCCTTCGCGGTACGGGAAGCGCACGATCGCGTCGGTGTTCGCGACGTAGAGATCGTCACCGACGAGCGCCATGCCGAACGGCGAGCTCAGTCCCTCGAGGAACGGCGTCTTGATGTCCGCGCGGCCGTCCGCGTCGGCGTCGCGCAGCAGGGTGATGCGGTTCGCGCTCGGCACGCCCGCGCCGGCGCGCTTCATCACGCGGCGCATGACCCACCCCTTGATGCCCTTGCCGTCGTCCGGCTGCGGCGGTGCGTTGGTCTCGGCCACCAGCACGTCGCCGTTCGGCAGCACATGCAGCCAGCGCGGATGATCGAGACCCGTGGCGAAAGCGTTCACGGCGAGGCCGGGTGCCGGCCTCGGCGTCGCGCCCTGGGGCCAGCCCACGGCGGGTGCGATCTCGATGGTTGGAATGCGCTGCGGATCGGGCGGCGGCAGCGCGGGGTCTGGACCCACTCCCGGGGGCGTCGCGACCGGGTCGCCGCGCGCGCAAGCGGCGAACGCGATCAGGGCCGCCGTGAGCGACGAGCGTCGCATGGACCTGCCTCCTCGTGCGGGCGTGCGCCCGCAATGCAGAATGCATGCCACGCTGGGCCGCGAACGGGACGAAGCCCCGCGGCCGGCGCTATTCTTGGAGCCCCTGTCGAGGTCCGTACGATCATGAGCACCATGCCGGTCATTCGCGTCTATCGTCATCCGCTCTCCGGGCATGCGCATCGCGTCGAGCTGTTCCTGTCGCTGCTCGGGCTGCCGTACGAGCCCGTGGACGTCGACCTCCGCCGCGGAGAGCACAAGACGCCCGAGTTCCTCGCGCGCAACCCGTTCGGG
The DNA here is from genome assembly GCA_036563665.1 of Gammaproteobacteria bacterium. Classification (GTDB taxonomy): domain Bacteria; phylum Pseudomonadota; class Gammaproteobacteria; order Steroidobacterales; family Rariloculaceae; genus FEN-1219. The sequence goes on along the minus strand of DATCLY010000093.1, from coordinate 192,072 downwards.
CAGGTGCCGGTGCTGGAAGACGGCGACGTCACGCTCGCCGACAGCAACGCGATCCTCGTCTATCTCGCGGGCCGTTACGACTCGTCCGGGCGTTGGTACCCGCGCGATCCGCTCACCGCCGGACGCATCCAGCAATGGCTGTCGGTCGCGGCCGGGCAGCTCGCGTACGGCCCGGCCGCCGCGCGCCGCTTCAAGCTGCTCGGCGCCCCGCTCGACTACGAGCAGGCGCGTGCGCGACGGCGAAGGAGCTCTTCGCTCTGCTCGATCGGCACCTGGCCGCACGACCGTTCCTCGTGGGCGACGCGCCCACGATCGCCGACGTCGCCCTGTACTCCTACACCGCCGTCGCGCCCGAGGGCGGCATCTCGCTCGAGCCCTACGGGCACGTTCGGAGCTGGCTCGCCCGCATCGAAGCGCTGCCCGGGTTCCTGCCGATGACGAGGGCGGGCGCCCGGGGTTAGGAGCCGGCACGCGCCAGGGCGCTTTCGCGACCGGCGGCGGCGTGACCGCTCAGAGCTCGCGCGTCGCGTGGAACTCCACCTGCGGCCAGCGCTCCTGCGTGAGCGTGAGCGCCACCGTGCTCGGCGCGAGGTACACGAGCTCGCCGGTGTGGTCGCGGGCCACGTTCGCGGCGAGCTTGCGCGTGAACTCTTCGATCTGCCGCGGGTCGCTCGCGCGAATCCAGCGCGCGGTCGTCACGTTCACGGCCTCGAACGCGCACTCGACGCCGTACTCGTCGCGCAGCCGGTAGGCGGCCACGTCGAACTGCAGCGGACCGACGGCGCCCAAGATCAGGTCATTGTTGGCGAGCGGCCGAAAGAGCTGCGTCGCGCCCTCCTCGCAGAGCTGCGCAAGCCCCTTCTGCAGCGCCTTGAGCTTCAGCGGGTCCTTGAGCACGGCGCGGCGGAACAGCTCCGGGGCGAAGCTCGGTATGCCCGTGAACGACAGCGGCTCGCCCTCCGTGAAGCTGTCGCCGATGTTGATGGTGCCGTGGTTGTGCAGGCCGATGATGTCGCCGGCGTACGCCTCCTCCGCGGTCTGGCGGTCCGCCGCCATGAACGTGATCGCGTCGCTGACGCGCACCTCGCGGCCGAGCCGGGTGTGATAGAGGCGCATGCCGGGGCGATACGTGCCGCTGCACACGCGCAAGAAGGCGATGCGATCGCGGTGCGCGGGATCCATGTTCGCCTGGATCTTGAACACGAAGCCGGTGAGCGCGGGCTCCTCGGGACGCACCACCCGCGTGGTGGTCTCCCGCGGCCGCGGCGGCGGCGCGTAGCGGATGAACGCGTCGAGCAGCTCCTTCACGCCGAAGTTGTGGATCGCGGCGCCGAAGAACACGGGCGTCTGCCGGCCGGCGAGATACTCCTCGTGGTCGAGCGCGGGCAGCGCGCCGCGGATGAGCTCGATCTCGTCGGCGAGCGCCGCGGCCGTGCCCTCGCCGAGCGCCTCGCGCAGCGCCGCCGACCGCAGGCCCTCGATGCGCTGCGTCTCGGCCACGCGCGCGCCGTCCCGGTGCTGATACAGGTACGCGCAGTCCTCCAGCAGGTGATACACGCCGCGGAATTCCCGTCCCATGCCGATGGGCCACGTCACCGGCGCGCACACGATGTCGAGCACCGATTCGATCTCGTCGAGCAATGCGAGCGGCTCGCGGCCGTCGCGGTCGAGCTTGTTGACGAAGCTCATGATCGGCGTGGTGCGCAGCCGGCACACTTCCATGAGCTTGATGGTGCGCGCCTCCACGCCCTTCGCCGCATCGATCACCATGAGCGCGCTGTCCACCGCGGTGAGCGTGCGGTAGGTGTCCTCGGAAAAATCCTCGTGGCCGGGAGTGTCGAGCAGGTTCACGACGGCGCCGCCGTAGGGAAACTGCATGACGGACGACGTGACCGAGATACCGCGCTCCTGCTCGAGCTGCATCCAGTCCGAGGTCGCGTGCCGGCGCGCCTTGCGCCCCTTGACCGCGCCCGCCATCTGGATGGCGCCTCCGAAGAGCAGCAGCTTCTCGGTGAGGGTGGTCTTGCCGGCGTCCGGGTGCGAAATGATGGCGAACGTACGCCGCTTGGAATATTCGGTCATGCGTGAAACGGGAGAGAAGAGAGTCAGCGCGGAGCGCGCAGCGTGGCGGCGAGGATCACCGCGTCTTCACGGCCGCCCTCGGCCTGATAGTAGGCCGGCCGGATGCCGATCTGCTCGAAGCCCACCGAGCGATAGAGATGCAGCGCGGCCGTGTTCGACGGCCGCACCTCGAGAAATACCTTGTCCACTTCCGAGTCTTGCGCTTTGAGCAGCAGCGCGTTCAAAAGTCTGCGTCCGTATCCCAAACGCTGGTACTTGGGGTGTACGCACAAATTCAGAATGTGGGCTTCGCGGGCGGCGATCGACATGATGCCGTACCCCGTCACTTCGTCCGCGATGTCGAGCACCAGGCTGTAGTACCCGGCCAGCAGGCAATCGCGGAAGATGCCGAGGCTCCATGGATACGCGTACGCGGCGCGCTCCACCTGCGCCACGGCCTTCAGGTCCGAGGGAGTCATGAGGCGTATCTGGGTTCGCGGATAGACGGCGGCGCTCATGACCGTTCGACCAGCAGTTGCCTGACCATGCAGAGATCTTGCCAAGCCGTCGCCTTGGCGAGCGGCGTGCGCAGCAGATACGCCGGGTGGTAGGTCACCACGAGCGGAATCTCGCGATACCTGAATACCCTTCCACGCAGCCTACCGATCGGCGCATCCGTCTGCAACAACCACTGAGCCGATATGCGCCCCACCGCCAGCAACGCTTTCGGGGAGACGAGCTCGATCTGCCGCTCGAGGAACGGCGTGCAGGCGACGGCCTCCTCGGGGCGCGGGTCGCGATTGTTAGGCGGCCGACATTTCAAGATGTTGGCGATGTACACGCTCGACCGGGGAAAACCGATGGCGCGTAACATCGCGTTCAACAGCCTCCCGGCCGCCCCCACGAAGGGTTCCCCCTGCCGGTCCTCGTCGGCCCCCGGGGCTTCGCCCACCACCATGAGCTCCGCATTCGTCGGCCCCACCCCGAACACCGCCTGCTTCCGGCCCCGGTGCAGCGCGCAGCGGGTGCAGCTCTTCACCGCTTCGGCGAGCGCCGGCCACTCCGTGGGCACGACGATCTCGCGGGTTTCCGCCGAAGAGCTCGCGGGTTGCGGCCGCACGAGGTCGGCCGGCGGCTCGGCCTCCGGCGCGCCCAGCCCCCGGGCATCGTCCGCCCGCTGCCGGCTCCGCAGCACGAACACCGGTATGCCGAGCTCGTGCAGATAGCGTTCGCGCAGCCGGCTCATTGCTGCGCGGGCTCCGGGGCCTGGCCGTACTTGCGCCGCCGCCAGAGCCACATGGCGGGGCCCGACGCTGCGTAGATCACGAACAGCGTGAACACGGTCAGCGGCGGCTCGATGGCGATGGCGATGATCGCGAGCGGAATCAGCAGCAGGTGCGCGAACCGCACGCGCCGGCTCGCGCTCACGTCCTTGAAGCTCAGATACGCGAACCGCGACATCATGAGCAGCGCCGCGAGCGCGGTGATGGTGATGCCGGCCACGAGCGCGATGAGCCCGTCGATGCCGTACTCGGTGCTGAGCCACACCATGGCGGCCACGCCCGCCGCCGCCGCCGGGCTCGCGAGGCCCTGGAAGAAGCGGCGGTCCACGACGTTGGTGTTGAAGCGGGCGAGCCTGAACGCGGCCGCCGCGGCGTACAAGAACGCGGCGAGCCACCCGAGCCGCCCCCAGACCGCGCCGTACTCCGACAGCCGCTCCACGCCCCACTGATACGTGACGATGGCGGGCGCGATGCCGAACGACACCATGTCCGCGAGGCTGTCGTACTCCTTGCCGAACTCGCTCGCAGTGCTCGTGAGGCGCGCCACGCGGCCGTCGAGCCCGTCGAGGAACATCGCCACGTAGATCGCCCACGCCGCGGCGTGGAAGTTGCCGTCGATGGCCGCCACGATGGAATAGAAGCCCGCGAACAACCCGCCCGTGGTGAGCAGGTTGGGCAAGAGATAGATCCCCTTGCGCCGCGACGAGACGTCCTGGGCTTCCATATCGAGACCGGTTCCAAGAGGTGGAGCCATGCTGCGGCAATCGCCTGCATCGCGCAACGGCCCATAGCCGCGACGCGGGAGCGGCCGCTACAATTCCGCCCCTCGCAGCGAGCCGCGAGCATACTCCATGTACCTGAGCCGTCTGCCGCTGAACACCTTCAAGGACGCGCCCGCCGATGCGGAGGTGGTGAGCCACAAGCTCATGCTGCGGGCGGGCCTGATCCGCCGCCTCGCGTCCGGGCTCTACACCTGGCTGCCGCTCGGCATGCGCGTGCTGCACAAGGTGGAGAAGATCATCCGCGAGGAGATGGATCGCGCCGGCGCGCTCGAGGTGCTCATGCCCGGCGTGCAGCCCGCGGAGCTCTGGCAGGAATCCGGGCGCTGGGGCGAGTACGGCCCGGAGCTCCTGCGGTTCAAGGACCGTCACGAGCGCGAGTTCTGCCTGGGCCCCACGCACGAGGAGGTCATCACCGACATCGCGCGCAACGAGCTCAAGAGCTACCGCCAGCTGCCCGTCAACTACTACCAGATCCAGACGAAGTTCCGCGACGAGATCCGCCCGCGGTTCGGCGTCATGCGCGCGCGCGAGTTCACGATGAAGGACGCCTACTCGTTCCATCTGGACGAGGCGTCCCTGCTCGAGGGGTTCCGCGCCATGCGCGCCGCGTACGAGCGGATCTTCTCCCGCATGCATCTCGAGTTCCGCATCGTGCAGGCCGATCCCGGCGCGATCGGCGGCAGCCGCTCCGAGGAGTTCCAGGTGCTCGCCGCGTCCGGCGAGGACGTGATCGCCTACTGCGACGCGGACGGCTTCGCCGCCAACGTGGAAGTGGTGGACCTGCCGCCGCCCGCCGAGCCGCGGCCGGCGCCGCGCGAGAGCCTCGAGCTCGTCGCCACCCCCGGGGCGGGATCCATCGAGGCCGTGAGCGCCTTTCTCGGGCTGCCGCCCGAGCGCTGCCTCAAGACGCTGCTCGTCGCGGGCACGGACTCGCCCGCCGTGGCGCTCTTCCTGCGCGGCGATCACGAGCTCAACGCCGTCAAGGCGCAGCGCCTCCCGGGCGTGGCGCGGCCCCTGCGGATGCTGCGCGCCGCGGAGGTGGAAGCGGCCACCGGCTGCGTGCCGGGCTACATCGGACCGATCGGCCTCGGCCTGCCGGCGTACGTCGATCAGTCCGCCGCGGTGCTCGCGGACTTCGCCTGCGGCGCCAACCGCGCGGACCATCACTACCGCGGCGCGAACTGGGAACGCGACGTGCCGCTGCCCACGGTGGCGGACCTGCGCAACGCCGTGGCCGGCGACCCGAGCCCCGGCGGCGGCGGGCCGCTCTCGATCGCGCGCGGCATCGAGGTGGGCCACATCTTCCAGCTCGGCACGAAGTACAGCGCCGCCATGAACGCCACGGTGCTCGACGCCAACGGGCAGCCCCGGCTCATGCACATGGGCTGCTACGGCATCGGTGTGACCCGCGTCGTGGCCGCGGCCATCGAGCAGAATCATGATGAGCGCGGAATCATCTGGCCGGAGCCCATCGCGCCCTTCGACGTCATCGTGATTCCGCTGAACTACGAGAAATCCGACCGCGTCCGGGAAGCCACCGACGCGCTGTATGCCCGCCTCGGCGAGCGCGGCTTCGACGTGCTCGTGGACGACCGCCCGCAGCGGCCGGGCTTCAAGTTCGCCGACGCCGACCTGATCGGCATCCCCCACCGCCTGGTCGTGGGCGAGCGCGGGCTCGAGCAGGGCCAGGTGGAGTACAAGGCCCGGCGCGCGACGGAGCCCGAGCAGCTGCCGCTCGCGGAAGCGGCCGACCTGCTGGCCGCCAGACGCCGCCTATGAGCACCGCGCTCTCCCGCGCCGCGCTGCTCTGCGTGCTCGCCGCCGGCGGTGCCGCGGCGGAGAGCGTGCCCGGCGACGCCCGCAGCGGGCCGGACCCGCGGCTGCGCGAGATCCTGCTCGAGGTCATCGCGGAAGCGGACAGCTTCGCGGACCGCTTCGACGCGGAGGTCTGGCTCACGGACATGTCGCGACGTCTGCAGCGGCAGGTGCCGGACCCCGAGGAGCGGCTGAAAATCCTCACCACCGTGCATCGTCAGGCGACCCGCGCCGGGCTCGCGCCCGAGCTCGTGCTCGCCGTCATCGACGTGGAGAGCAACTTCGACCGCTTCGCCATCTCGTCGGCGAGCGCGCTCGGGCTCATGCAGGTGATGCCGTTCTGGGTGACGGAGCTCGGCTACACGGACAAGAACAAGCTCTTCGACATCCAGTTCAACATCCTGCTCGGGTGCCAGATCCTGAAGTACTACCTGGACATGGAGAAAGGCGATCTCGTGAAGGGCCTCGCCCGCTACAACGGCAGCGTCGGCCAGCGGTGGTACGCCGATCGCGTCATGGATCGCCTGCGCACCAAGTGGTACCGCCTCTAGGAAGGGTTCTCCAGCCGCGATTTCGACCTCGCCGAACGAACGGTCGCGCCTGGAAAGGCGCTCCCACCTGGCGATTGCACCTGGCCGATGAACGAAGCCTGTGGAGCGGCTTTCCAGCCGCGATCTTCCGTCAGCGGATGTGGAAGCCGTCGGGGACGGCGTCGGTCCACTCCTCGAGCGTGACGCTCTCGACCCGCGCGGCGGGCGGGCCTTCCCACAGCCACTCGGCGAGCGCGGACAGCGTGTCGGCGTCGGCGGCGGCCACGACCTCGACGGTGCCGTCCGGGAGATTGCGCGCCCAGCCGTGCACGCCGAGCTCCTGCGCGCGACGCGCCGTGGAGGCGCGGTAGTAGACGCCTTGGACGCGGCCGGCCACCACGTAGCGGACGGCGCGACGATCGGACCCGGCTTGCTCGCTCAATTTCCCGGCGGCCCGCTCGCGGCTTGGCTGGATTCGAGCGCCTGCACGGCGCGGTTCTTGGCGCGCACCGCGTTGGCGCGCGCGGGGCCGTACGCCTCCTCGCGCAGCTGCCGCTCGGCCTGCTCGAGCAGACGGCGCGCGTCCCGGAGCGGCTCCGGCGCGAGCGTCTCGGCGTTGGCTTGCTCGGCGGCGGCGATGGCTTGACGGGCGTCGCTCATCTCCTGCACGGGCGGGGACGTGGCACACGCCACGAGCGCCAGGACCGCCGCCGCGATCATCAGGAGACGCACCGACGCTCCTACTGCGAACACGTTTTATTCTGTTGTATCTCGACCCCCGGGTGGGTCGAATCATTGCAAGCGAGCCGACGGAGCGTCAAGCCGCGGTCCCGGCGGCGTTGCGGCGCGCTCGCGACCCCTCCTACACTGCCGCTCGAGCCACGCGACGAGCGCGGCGTCGGCTCTCGGCTATCCTTTTTTATCAAGGAGCTACGAGTGGAAGCTAGAATCTACCATAACCCGCGTTGCTCGAAGTCGCGCCAGACGCTCGAGCTGCTCAAAGAGCGCGGCGTGGAGCTCGAGATCGTCGAGTACCTGAAGACGCCGCCCACCAAGGCCACGCTCAAGACGCTGCTCCGCAAGCTCGGGCTCGAGGCGCGCGACATCATCCGCACCAACGAGCCGGAGTACGCGGCGGCCAAGGTGAAAGCGGACGCCACCGACGACGAGCTGCTCGACCTCATCGTCGCGCAACCGAAGCTGCTGCAGCGGCCGATCGTGGAGGTGGGGTCGCGCGCGCGCATCGGCCGACCGCCGGAGAACGTTCTGGAACTCTTCGAGTGAGCAATCCCACGATCCTGGTCCTCTATTACTCGAGGACCGGACGCACGGCGGAGCTCGCCCGGTGCGCCGCCCGCGGCGTCGAGCGCGCGGGCGGCGTGGCCCGCATCCGCACCGTGCCGGCCGTCTCGCCCGTCTCGGAGGCCGTCGCCCCGCCGCTGCCGACCGAAGGCCCGCCCTACGCGTCGCTCGACGACCTCGTCGAGTGCGACGGCCTGCTGCTCGGCAGCCCCACTCGGTTCGGGACGATGGCCGCGCCGCTCAAGCACTTTCTCGACGCGACCAGCGAGCTGTGGCTCGCGGGTCGGCTCGCCGGCAAGCCGGCCGGCGTGCTCACCACGAGCACCTCCCAGCACGGCGGCCAGGAAAGCACGCTGCTCGCGATGATGCTGCCGTTGCTGCACCACGGCATGCTGCTCGTGGGCATCCCGTACACCGAAGCGGCGCTGTTCGAGACGCGGACGGGCGGCTCGCCCTACGGCGCGACGCACGTGGCGTCCGCCCGCGGCAGCGGCCTCTCCGCTCACGAGAACGAGCTCGCGCAGGCGCTCGGTGAGCGCGTCGCCCGCATCGCCGCGAAGCTCGCCGGCTGATCAGCCCCGCTCTTCCCCGAGGAGCGAGCGAACGAACGGGATCGTGAGGCGCCGCTGCGCCTCGAGCGACGCGCGGTCCAGCCGCTCGAGCCAGCGCGTGAGCTCCGGCATGTCGCGCGACACGCGGCGCAGCAGGTACTCGGCCACCGGCGGATCGAGCTCGATGCCGCGCACGCGGGCGTGCTCGACGAGCGCGGCCAGCCGCTCCTCGTCGCGCAGCGGCTCGAGCCGATACACGGCGGCCGCCGCCGCCCGCGAGCGCAGATCGGGCAACGCGAACGGCACGGCCGCGGGCGCCTCGCCCGCCGCCATGACCACGCTCGGCCCGCCGGCGACGCGCGCCTCGAGCAGCGCGAACAGCGCATGCTCCCAGGCCGCATCACCCGCCACCCGGTGGACGTCATCGAGCGCCACGAGGTCGAGCCCGCCGGGCTCGGAGAGCAGCGCCGCGGCGACGTCCGGGCCGCGCAGCGGCACGTACATCGCGCGGCGGCCGTGGCCGTCCGCCGCGCGGCAGGCCGCCTGCAGCAGGTGGCTCTTGCCGCACCCCGTTCGACCCCAGAGCCACAGCAGATCGCCGCGCCCTTCGGTCGCCGTGCTGCCCACGTGCAGCACCGCCGCGCGGTTCGCCCCGGCCACGAAGGTCTCGAAGCGCGCCGCGCCGTCGAGCCTGAGCGCGAGGGCGAGCTGGGTCACGCCGCCGCCTGGTGCTTGATGCGCCAGGCCCGCTTGCCCCACCCCACGACGTAGCCGAGGCCGCTCGTGATGCTCGTGAACACGACGGCCGCGCCGAGCACGAGCAGCGAGATGCGCGCCGGCCAACCCCCGGTGATCTCGTGGACCAGCGTGAACACCACGAACGCGAGCTGACACGCGGTATTGAGCTTGCTCACGGCGGTGGGCTGCCCCACCACCGGCTCGATCACGAGCTGATAAGTGAGCGCGCCGAGCACGATGACCGCGTCCCGCGCCACCACCACGGCGGCGAGCGCGGGCGGAATCAAGCCAAGGTACGCGAGCGACACGAACACGCTCACGACGAGCAGCTTGTCGGCGGCGGGATCGAGCAGGCTGCCGAGCCGCGACTGCCAGGCGAAGCGCTTCGCGAGAAAGCCGTCGATCGCGTCCGAGGCGCCCGCGATCATGAACAGCACGAGCGCCGGGGCGTAACGCTCCTTGAGAAGCAGCACCACGACCGGCACGACGAGCAGCAACCGAACGACGCAGATGGCGTTCGGCAACCACCGCCAAGTCATTGCGGCGTCCCGCGCTCTACCTCGAAGAGCAGCGTGCCCGGCGGTCCGGGCCGCTCCGCGCGCCGCAGCACGCCGCCGAGACCGAGCACGCGCTCGAGCACGCTCGCGTCGCCGCGCGCGGTCACGCGCAGGCTCAACACGCCGCCGTCGAGCGCCTCCACGTCCACGCTCTGCAGCACGCTCAACGACTCGAGGTAGCTCATCACGCGGCCGTAGTCCGCGAACGACGCCACGTCGAGCACCGTGACGCGCGTGGTGCCGCCCTCACCGAGCACGGCGTACTGCGACGCGTACAGGTCGGCGGCCCAGTCGAGCCCCTCGGGGACGGAGCTCCCGGCGAGCAGCCGCCGCTCGCCCGCGGCGAGCAGCAGCCACTGCACGTCGGTGCCGAAATCGTCGGCGCGCACGCGGCCGATCAGGATGGCGTCCGGCGCGTAGCGCTCCGAGGCGGCCCGCACCGGCTCCTCGAAGCCGCCCCATACGTCCGCGAAGCCGACGGCGGCCAGGTCCTGCACGTCGAGCAGCGGGAACGCGATCGGCAGCCCGCGCTCGTCGGCGACGCGTATGAGCTCGTCCCGGGCGCTCGTCAAGAGCGCCGTCATCTCCCGGGAAAGGCCGGCGCCGGCCGGGTCGCCCGCGCCCAGCAGGGCGCGCTCGCCCAGGCCGTTGTCGAACGCCACCCAGAGCAGCGTGAGCGGCCGCTCCGGCCCCCACACCGGGCGATTCAGGGCGGCGAGCGCCTGGCTCAATCGGCCCGCGTTGAAGTCCACGCGGATGCGGCCCTGCCGGTCCTGTCCGTACTGATTGACGAAATCGTCCGCGTTTTCCATCAGCGACGCGAGGTCCGGGTCGAAGCCCGCGTCGCGCCTGCCCGTCACCCGCGTGAGCAGCCGGCTCATCGCGGCGCGAATGTTCTCGCGCCGCGGATCCGCCGCCCCCTGGACGGGGTCGACGGTGATGCGGTAGAGGTCGGTGAAGGTGGCCGCGTACGTATCCGGCACCGCAACGAGCGCGACCGCCACGAGCAGAGCCGCCGCGCAGACGCGCAGCGTTACGATGACGGCAGCGATGCGTTGCATTGCGATGTGTACGGCGGTTCGAGGTCGCTTATTATAGCGGCCGCGGTCCCGCCCCCGCCCGAGTCCCTCGCATGACGTCCGAAGGCAATCTGACGTACAAGGCCGCCGGTGTCGACATCGACGCGGGCGACGCGCTCGTCGAGCGCATCAAGCACGTGGTGCAGCGCACGCAGCGGCCGGAGGTGCTGGGCGGCATCGGCGGCTTCGGCGGGCTGTTCAGGGTGCCCGGAGGCTTGCAGGAACCCGTGCTCGTGGCGGGCACGGACGGCGTCGGCACGAAGCTCAAGCTCGCCATCGACCACGACGCTCACGACGACGTAGGTATAGACCTCGTGGCGATGTGCGCGAACGACGTCGTCGTGTGCGGCGCGGAGCCGCTGTTCTTCCTCGACTACTTCGTCACGCCGAAGCTCGACGTGGACGTGGCCGAGCGCGTGATCGCCAGCATCGCGCGCGGCTGCGAGCTCGCCGGCGCCGCGCTCCTCGGCGGCGAGACGGCCGAGCACCCGGGCATGCACACGCCGAACGAGTACGACCTCGCCGGGTTCTGCGTAGGGATCGTGGAGCGCTCGAAGATCATCGACGGGCGCGACATCGTGGCGGGCGACAAGGTGATCGGCCTCGCGTCTTCCGGTCCGCACTCGAACGGTTTCTCGCTGATCCGCCACGTGCTCGCGCGCGACCCGAAGGGCACCGATCAGCTCCTCGACGGCCGGCCGCTGATCGAGCACCTGCTCACGCCCACCCGCATCTACGTGCGCTCGCTGCTCGGCCTGCTGCAGACCACGCCGGTGAAGGGCATGGCGCACATCACGGGCGGCGGCCTGCTCGAGAATATCCCCCGGGTGCTGCCCGCGGGCCTGGGCGTCGAGCTCGACTCGCGCAGCTGGGAGGAGCCCGCCGTGTTCGGCTGGCTCGCCCGAGCGGGCGTGCCGCGAGCGGAGCTGCACCGCACCTTCAACTGCGGCGTGGGCATGGTCGTGATCGTGGCGTCCGAGCACGCGGCGGACGCCGTGCGGCGGCTCGAGACGCTCGGGGAGCGGGCCTGGACGATCGGCGAAGTGGTTCCCGACCCCGGGCAGCACGTGAGCATCCGCTGATGGCCGACGCTTCGAGCCGGGCGCGCACCCCGCGGCTCGCGGTGCTGGTTTCCGGCGAAGGGACCAACCTCCAGGCGCTCATCGACGCGGCGGCGAGCGGCGCGCTCGGCGGCGAGGTGTCGCTCGTCGCGAGCGACCGGCCGGCGGCCCGCGGGCTCGAGCGCGCCCGCCAGGCGGGCATCGAGGCGCTCGCGTTGCCGCCCCGCGGCTTCCGGGGCCGCGCCGCTTACGACGAAGCGCTCGCCGCCGCCGTGGCGGAGCGCGAGCCCGACCTCGTCGTGCTCGCGGGCTTCATGCGCATTCTCGGCGCGCCGTTCCTCGAGCGCTTCGCGGGACGCATCCTCAACGTGCATCCGTCGCTGCTCCCGAAGTACCGCGGCCTCGACACGCACCGCCGCGTGCTCGAGGCCGGCGACGAGCTGCACGGCGCGAGCGTGCACTTCGTCACGGCGGAGCTCGACGCCGGCCCGCTCGTCATCCAGTACCGCCTGCGCGTGCGCCCCGACGACACGCCCGCGACGCTCGCCGAGCGCGTGCACGTCGGCGAGCACATCATCCTGCCGCGCGCCGCGGGCTGGTTCCTGGCCGGCCGCCTGCGCGAGGAGGGCGGCCGCGCCGTGCTGGACGGCCGTCCGCTCGACGAGCCCGTCATCGTGGAGGCCGACTCATGACTCGCCGCCTGCTCGAGGCCTGCGCCCTGCTGCTGCTCGCCTGCCCCGCCGTGCATGCCCAGGACGGCGACATCGCCACCTACACGGCCGTCTACGACGTCGAGTATCGCGGCCGTCAGCTCGGCCGTTCCGAGTTCTCGGTGAGCCGCGATGCCGCGACCGGCCGCTACGTCTTCGCCTCCCGCACCGAGGCGCGGGGTCTCGTCGGACGGCTCGCGAGCCCCGACCCCACCGTCGAGCGCAGCGAGTTCGTGCTCGACGCGGGCCGCATCCGGCCGCTCGAATACCGCTACGAGGACGGCACGCGCGGCGGCGACGACGACCTGACGGTGGTGTTCGACTGGGACGCGAACGTCGCGCGGATCACCGACGACGACGGCGCCCGCGAGCTGCCGATCGAGCCCGGCGTGCTCGACCGCGGCAGCCTGCAGGCCCAGCTCATGCGGGACCTCGCGACGGCGGGCGCGCCCGACCGGTATCGGCTCGTGGACGACGACGGCGTGCAGGAGTACGGCTACACGGCGCAGGGCACGGAAGAGGTGCGCACGGGCGCGGGGGTGTTCGAGACGCACGTCTACGTGCAGCAGCGCGAGGGGTCGTCGCGCAGCACCTGGCTCTGGGTCGCGCCTGCGCTCGGCTACCTGCCCGTGCGCATCGAGCAGCGGCGCGACGCCGAGACGCGCACCGCTTTCCTTCTTCGGTCCATCGAGGGCCTCGGCGCCGCACGTTGAGCGCCGCGTTTCCCGTCTTCAGAGCAAACGTATGAGCATCAAGTCCGACCGTTGGATCAAGCGCATGGCCCGCGAGCACGGCATGATCGAGCCGTTCGAGCCCGAGCAGGTGCGCGCGAACGGCAGCGAGCGGATCGTCTCCTACGGCGTGTCGAGCTACGGCTACGACGTGCGCTGCGCGGACGAGTTCAAGATCTTCACCAACATCAATACCACGATCGTCGACCCCAAGAAGTTCGACGAGCGCTCGTTCGTGGATTTCAAAGGGCCCGTGTGCGTGATCCCGCCGAATTCCTTCGCGCTGGCGCGCACCGTGGAATACTTCCGCATCCCGCGCAACGTGCTCACGATCTGCCTCGGCAAGTCCACGTATGCGCGCTGCGGCATCATCGTGAACGTGACCCCATTGGAGCCCGAGTGGGAGGGGCACGTCACGCTCGAGTTCTCCAACACCACGCCGCTGCCCGCCAAGATCTACGCCAACGAAGGCGTCGCGCAAATGCTGTTCTTCGAGTCCGACGAGGTGTGCGAGATCTCGTACAAGGACCGCGGCGGGAAATACATGGGCCAGCGCGGCGTCACGCTGCCCAAGACGTAAAACGAAGCCTGTGGGAGCGGCTTTCGAGCCGCGATTCTTCGGCGCCGCAGAAGCTCGCGCCGACGCTTCGCGGCGTGGCTCGCCCGTGCCCCTTCCAGCACGCTCGCGCACCGGGATGTGCGCGCGCGAGGCTACAGGGACGTATTCACGCCGGTGCTGGAAGGGGCACGGGCGAGCCGCGCCGCCTGCGATGCCGCCTGCGCTCGCGAAGATCGCGGCTGGAAAGCCGCTCCCACCACCGACGCTGCGGCCGATCAGGTGTCCTCGACCGTGATCTTCGGGAACAGGCGGCTGTAGTCCTGCGCGCTCGCGGCGAGCTCGCCCGCCGCGCGCAGCGCCGCCTCGCGGAACGCGATGGCGGCCAGGCTGTCGGGCTCGGCCACCACCGTCGGCTCGCCGCTGTCCGTCTCCTCGCGGATGCGGCGGTCGAGCGGCAACGTGCCGAGCAGCGGCACGCCGTACGCGCGGCTCAGGTTTGCGCCGCCCTCCTCGCCGAAGATGTGCTCCTCGTGCCCGCAGTTCGGGCAAACGTACAGGCTCATGTTCTCCACGATGCCGAGCACCGGCACGTTGACCTTCTGGAACATTTCGAGCCCTTTGCGGGCGTCCGCGAGGGCGATGTCCTGCGGCGTGGTGACGATGATCGCGCCGCTCACGGGCACGCGCTGCGCGAGCGTGAGCTGGATGTCGCCGGTGCCGGGTGGCATGTCGACGATCAAGTAATCGCGCTCGCCCCACACGGTCTGGCTGAGGAGCTGGTTCAGCGCCGACGTGACCATCGGGCCGCGCCACGCCATCGGCTGCTCCTCCGGGACGAGGAAACCGATCGACATCGCGACGATGCCGTGCGCCTCGATGGGCTCGATGGTCTTGCCGTCGCGCGACTGCGGCCGCCGGCCGAGCAGGCCCAGCATGCGGGGCTGGCTCGGGCCGTAGATGTCCGCGTCGAGGATGGCGACGCGCGCGCCCTCCTGCGCGAGCGCGAGCGCGAGGTTCACCGCCACCGTGGACTTGCCCACGCCGCCCTTGCCGGAAGCCACGGCCACGATGTTGCTCACGCCGGGGAGCGGCTTCAGCCCCCGCTGCACCGCGTGGGCCTTGATCTCCGTCTCGATGCCCACCTCGACGGCAAGGTCCGGGCTCAACGTGCGGCAGTGCAGCTCGATGGCCTCGGCGAGCCTGGGCCCGCTCCGCGCAAGCGGAAATCCGCAGCGCAACGCGACGCGGAAGCCGCCCTCACGCTCCGCCACCGTGAACGACGTCCCGCGCGCCCCCAGCTCGCGCCCCGTGTGGGGCACGATGAACGTCTTCAGGTGTCGTTCGAAGTCGGCTCGGGAGACGGCAGTCATGCGGCGCTCGGGTCGGCCCAGCAAGGCCACGATTGTAACCTAACGTGACGTGGCGCCCGCGCCGCGCGCACGCCGCGGCAAAGAGCCGCAAACCTGTGATCTGCGTTGCATTGTCGCAAAAAGCGTATGGCATAATTGCCCGCGACCGGCCGGCCATTATGTTCGATCCCAGCGCACGGGGGTCCCGGCCAGAGCCTTTCGTGGGGGCTCCATTCGGTTGCGTATTGGGCACAAGGGCTGACCGCCAGGGCCGTAATCGGAGCGATGAATTTCCTGACGTCACTGCAAGCCGATCGGCTGATCTCTCAGATCCGCGCCGAAGCCGACCCTACGTCGCCCGCCGCCAGGAAAGCCCTCGAGAAGCTCCGCAAGCTCGGTGACGGCGCCATTCCCAAGATCCTCGAGGCGCTCGCCTCCGCCGACAAGCGGCAGACCATCGAATACGTCGAGCTGCTCGCGAGCCTCGCCACCGACAAGACGCTGCCCATCATCGCCCGCGGGCTCGCCGATTCCGACTCGCGCACGGTGAAAGGCACGGCCTGGGCGCTGTCCACCAGCAAGCGCTACAACGTCAACCGGCTCGTGGATCTTCTCGCCGAAGACGAGTACTCGAAGCCCGCCATCATCGAGGTGCTCACGGCCCACAAGGATCGCCTGAACGTGCGCCAGCTGCTCGCGCAGATCTACCACCTGCAGCCGAGCGAGAAGGCGGCCGTGTTCAAGCTCATCGAGGACATCATCACGCCCGATCTCGTGCCCGATCTGCTCACGCGCCTCGACGGCAAGGACCCGATCGTCAAGATGCACTTGATCAACGTGCTCTCGGCGTTCGACCTGCCGGAGGTGAGCAGCACGCTGCAGGAGCAGCTCAAGGACGGCAACAAGCTCGTGCGCCAGGCGGCGCTCAGCGGCATCGCGCGCTCGAAGCGGAAAGCCGACGTCGCGGTCGTGGCCCGCCTGCTCCTCGACCCGGACCTCGAGGTGATGAACAAGGCGGTGGACGTGATCATCGCCTTGAACGACCCGGAGACGGTGAAGCACCTCGTCCCGGCGCTCAAGGACGAGAACGAGTTCTCGCGCCGCGCGGCCGTGGAGGTGCTGAACGCCATCGGCACCACCGCGCACGTGAAGTATCTGCTCGAGGCGGTGGCGGACGAGGACTGGTGGGTGCGCTCGCGGGCCGCGGATGCGCTCGCTCGCATCGGCGGGCCGCGCGTGGTCGACGCCGTGCTCGAGCTCATCAAGGATCAGGACGAGAACATCCGCCGCGCCGCTATCGAGATCCTGAACGTCTGCCGCGACAAGCGCGCCGTGGACAAGCTCATCGAGGCCACCCGCGACAAGGACTGGTGGGTCAGCGAGCGGGCCGCGGACGCGCTCGCCGAGATCGGCGACCCCAAGGCGCTGCCCGCCATCCTCGAGATGCTCGAGCGCAACGATCGCTCGGTGCCCGTGGCGCTCCACGCGCTCAGCAAGCTCGGCGACCATCGCCACCTCGAGCGCGTTCTGCCCTACCTGCAGCGCCCCGAGAAAGAGATCAAGGTCGCGGCCGTGACTGCCATCGCGCAGCTCGCCGGCGAGCAGCACGCCGAGAGCGTGCGCCCCTACATCCAGCAGATCGCGGCCACGGCCGACGAGACGGTGGCCCGCGCCGCGTCACGGGCGCTGCAGAAGCTCGACGGCCGCGTCTCGCAGAGCGGCCGGTTCACGAGCACCACCTACGCGGCGTCGCCCACGCCGACGTCCACGCCCGCGCCGACCCTGTCGTCCCCGCCGCCGACCGTGCAGTCGCCCGCGCCCTCGGCCGCCACCGGCACGGCGCGCACGCTGCTCATCGATGGCGCGGACTTCGCGCCCGTGCCGAAAGCTCGCGAGGCGCTCGATATCAACGCGCTCAAGCCCGGCGACCTCATCGACGGCCGATACGAGTTCATCCAGAAGATCGGCAAGGGCGCGTTCGGCACCGTGGTGCTGGTCGAGGACAAGGTGGTCGAGGAGCGCCTCATCCTCAAGTTCTTGAACCCGAACGTGGCGTCGGACGAGGAGATGATGAAGCGGTTCGTGCACGAGCTGCGCTACTCCCGACGCATCACGCACAAGAACGTCATTCGCATCTACGACTTCCTCTACGTGGGCGGCGGCTACGCCATCTCCATGGAGTATTTCCCGTCGCACACGCTGGCCCAGGAGATCGCCAACGAGAAGCCGATGCGGCCCGCCAAGGCCGTGGGCTACGCGGTGGACATCTGCCTCGGCATGCAGAACGCCCACCAGCAGGGCATCATTCACCGCGACCTGAAGCCGGCGAACATCCTCATCAACGACGCGGGGCTCCTGAAGATCGTGGACTTCGGCGTGGCGGCTGCCGCGAAGAGCGGCGACACGCAGCTCACCAAAACGGGCTACGTGATCGGCTCGCCGAAGTACATGGCACCGGAGCAGATCCTCGGCAAGAAGGTGGACGAGCGTGCCGACATCTACAGCCTCGGGGTGATCATGTACGAGATGCTGGCCGGCACGCCGCCCTACAGCCGCGGCGACCATATGTCCGTGATGTACCAGCACGTGCAGGGCAAGGCGCAGCCGCTGCACGAGCTCAACCCGAAGGTGCCGCTCGAGCTCGCGAACGTCGTGCACAAGACCATGATGGTGGACAAGAACAAGCGCTACGCTTCGATGGACGAGCTGCGCGAGGCGCTGCTCAACGCCTCCAAGTCGCTGTCCTGACGCCGCCATGGCCCGCATAGACGCGTTCCTCAAGCTCGGGCTCGCCCAGGGCTGCTCCGACATCCACCTCGCCGTCGGCATCCCGCCGATGCTGCGGCTGCACGGCGACCTCATGCCCATCAAGTTCCGGGATCTGCGCGACACGGAGCTCGAGGGCTACATCGACGAGATTCTCACGGAGTCACAGCGCGAGCGGTTCCGCTCCGGCAAGGACCTCGACTTCTCCTACGTGAGCTCCGACGGCGGGCGCTTCCGCGTGAACGTGTTCCGCAAGGCCACCGGCATCGGGGCCACGTTCCGCAACATCCCGATGCACATTCCGAGCCTCGAGTCGCTCGGCCTGCCGCCGGTGATCCAGAGCTTCTGCGACCTGCATCAGGGCATGGTGCTGGTCACCGGGTCCACGGGCACGGGCAAGTCCACCACGCTCGCCGCGATGATCGATCACCTGAACACCACGCGGAGCCTCAACATCATCAGCCTCGAGGATCCGATCGAGTTCGTGCACCCGAGCAAGCGCTGCCAGGTCATCCAGCGCGAGCTCGGCACGCACATCCCGAGCTTCGCGGAGGGCGTCCGGGCGGCGCTGCGCGAGGATCCGGACGTGATCCTCGTGGGCGAGCTGCGCGACGCCGAGACCATCAGCATGGCCATGACGGCCGCGGAAACCGGCCACCTCGTGCTCGGCACGTTGCACACCACGAGCGCCGTGAAGTCGGTGGACCGCATCATCGACGCGCTGCCCGCGGAGCAGCGCGAGCAGACCAAGAGCTTCCTCGCGCACAGCCTGCACGCCGTGGTCACGCAGAACCTCGTGAAGACGCCGGACGGCCGCGGCCGCCGCGCCATCGTGGAGATCATGGTGATGAACCGCGCGATCGCGAAGCTCATCATGACCGAGCAGACGCACCAGATCCACGCGCAGCTGCAGACCGGCAAGGACCAGGGAATGCAAACGATGGACCAGGCGCTGCTCGACGCGATCGCGGCGCGGCTGGTGGACCCGGACGACGCCTATCGCTACGCGACCGATCGCAAGAAGTTCGAGCGCTTCGTCACGGACACCACGGTGCTGCCGAGCGCGGAGCTCGCTTGAGGGCGCCGCCGCCGTGTCGATGATCGACGACTTCCTGCGCAGCATGTACCTCCGCAAGGGGTCGGACCTGCACGTCATCGCCGGCGACCCGCCCCGCATGCGGCTGCACGGCGACCTGATCACGCTCGACAACAACCGGCTCGACCCGGAGGAGCTCGCGAGCGCGCTGTTCGAGATCATGACCGAGCAGTCGCGCCGGCAGTTCGAGAGGCACGACTCGGCGGACTTCGCCTACACCATTCCCGACGTCGCCCGCTTCCGCGTAAACGTGCTGCGGCATCTGAACGGCATCGGCGCCGTGTTCCGCAGCATTCCTTCGAAGGCGCTGACGCTCGAGGAGCTCAAGATGCCGAAGGCGCTGCACGAGCTCAGCACCGCGACGCGCGGCCTGATCCTCGTGACGGGCAAGACGGGCTCCGGCAAGTCCACCACGCTCGCGGCGATGATCGACGCCATCAACAGCCGGCTCAAAGGGCACATCCTCACGATCGAGGACCCCATCGAGTTCGTGCACGAGCGCAAGATGTGCCTCATCAGCCAGCGCGAGGTGGGCGTGCACTGCGCCTCCTTCGCGGACGCCCTGCACTCGGCGTTGCGCGAGGACCCCGACGTCATCCTCGTGGGCGAGCTGCGCGACCTCGAGACCATGAGCATCGCCATGACGGCCGCGGAGATGGGCGTGCTGGTGATGGGCACGCTGCACACGAACGGCGCCGCCGCCACGATCGACCGCGTGGTGAACATCTTCCCCGCCGACAAGCAGGACCACGTGCGCAACATGCTGTCCACCTCGCTGCGCGGCGTGATCTCCCAGCAGCTCGTGAAGAAGAAGGACGGCTCGGGCCGGGTGGCGGCGCTCGAGATCCTCATGAACACGCCCGCGGCCGCGAACCTGATCCGCCAGGGCAAGCTCGAGCAGCTCGAGAACGTCATGCAGTCGAGCGCGCACGCCGGCATGTGCACCATGGACGGCTCGTTGAAGCGCCTGCTCGACGCGGGCGTGATCTCGGGACGCGAGGCCTACCTGCAGGCCTTCGACAAGTCGAAGTTCGAGCAGTACAAGGACGCCACCTAGCCCGGCTCGCGCGCACTCCGTGCGATAGGCGCCCGAGCGCCCACGGCGTCCGCCGCGTGGGCGGCCGACGCGGGGGCGCCGGTCGCGCCTCACCCCGGGCCAGCGGCGGCTACACTGTGCCCGAGCCCGACCATCCGCGAGCGCAGCGATGAGCGACCAGACGAACGACGCCACCTCCTTTCGAGCGCGGCTGCTCCGCCGTGAGCGGCTCTTCGGCACCATGGTCACGCTGCCCACGCCCGCCGTCGCCGAGGTCCTAGCCCGCCTGGGCTTCGACTGGCTGTTCCTGGACGCCGAGCACGGGCCGCTCGGCACGCGCGAGCTCCTCGCCATCCTGCAAGCGGTCGGCGACCGCGTCCCGTGCCTCGTGCGCGTGCCGGAGGCGGCCGAGCTGCCGATCAAGCGGGCGCTCGATCTGGGTGCGGCCGGCGTCATCGTGCCGCAGGTGAACACGGCCGAGCAGGCGGCGGCCGTCGTCCGCTTCGCGCGCTACGCGCCGGACGGCGCGCGCGGCGTGGGGCTCGCTCGCGCGCACGGCTATGGATTCGGCTTCGACGAGTATCTCCGGGCCGCGAACGAGCGAACCTGCGTCGTCGTGCAGGCCGAGCACGCGCTCGCCGTGGAGAACATCGAGGCCATCGTGCGCGTCGCAGGCGTCGACGCCGTGCTCGTGGGGCCCTACGACCTCTCGGCGAGCCTCGGGCGAATGGGCGACGTCGACCACCCCGCCGTGGTCGAGGCCATCGAGCACGTCACCCAAACCTGTCTCGCCGCGGGCGTCGCGCTCGGCTATTTCGGCGTGAGCGCGGACGCCGTACGCCCGTATGTCGACCGCGGCTACACGCTCGTAGTCGCGGGCGTGGACACGCTGTTGCTGGGAGGCGCGGCGCGCTCGCTCCTCTCCGAGCTTCGCCGCTGACGCGCAGCGTCGTTCCTGCCCGGGGTTGCGTGCGCCTCGGCCGTCGACGGCTTCCGTGCACGGAATGCCGTGCGGCCCTCGTCAGCGACCCGTGGATGCCCGCCCCGCGCCCCGGCGGCGCGCGGCGGTTCCGCCGCTGCGCCCGGCGGGCTCGCGGCCGAAGAGCTTGCGCAGCTCGTCCTTCGCGCGCTCGAGCACCTGCCGTCGCTCCTCCGGCAGGTTTCGGCCGGCGCGGTTCACGTAGAGGTTGAGCATCGACATCGCGGACTGGAAGGGCGGCGCCTTGCGCCGCTCGCTCGCTTCCGCCGAGCGCTTGAGGGAAGCGGCGATCCGCTTGGGATCGTCCCACGTGAACACGCCCGGCTCGAGGTCGAGCGCGTCGCTGCGGCGCGTGACCTCCGCGGACCAGCGCGATCCGGCGCGCGCCGCGGCGCCCCGCCGGCCGACCTGGCCGCGACCGCGGCCGCCCCGCTTGGCCCGGGGCGCGCCGCCTCCCGCCTTGGCCTTGCGCTTCGCCATCCCGCCGTCAACGACGCCGCTTGAAATACTGCACCGCGCGCTCGTGACGTTCGGCCTCCTCGCGCGTGGCGAAGGTGCCCAAGTTGCGCCGCTTGCCCGTGCGCGGATTCACCTTGCGAGAGTACAAGCGATAGCCGCCCGATTTGAGCTTCCGGATCACGCGCACGGTCGTGCAATCGTCGTGCCACGAACGCCCGGCGCGGGTCCGGAGGCGGACCGATTGATGGCATAATGCCGCGTCGAGCCGGGCTCTCCTTCCCCTCAAGCCCGCGGCTCGATCGGATGGAACCGGCGCGGAGTTTCCGCCTTGAGCCCGAACAGAAAAATCCTCGTCACCAGCGCCCTGCCCTACGCCAACAACTCGCTGCACATCGGCCACCTCGTGGAGTACGTGCAGACGGACGTCTGGGTACGCTTCCAGCGGCTGCGGGGCCACGACTGCCTCTATTGCTGCGCGAGCGACGCGCACGGCACGCCCACGATGCTGCGGGCCGAGCAGGAGGGCGTCACGCCCGAGGCGCTGCTCGAGCGCGTGGCGAAGGAGCACGAGCGCGACTTCGCCACCTTCCGCATCAGCGTGGACAGCTACATCAACACGCACGCGCCCGAGAACCGCGAGCTCACCACGGAGCTCTACACGCGCCTGCGCGACGCGGGCTACATCTCGCGGGCGAAGATCAAGCAGGCGTACGACGAGCAGAAGGCGATGTTCCTGCCGGACCGGTACGTCCGCGGCACGTGCCCGGTCTGCGGCACGCCGGACCAGTACGGCGACTCCTGCGAGAACTGCAGCTCCACCTACTCGCCGCTCGATCTCAAGGACCCGGTGTCCGTGGTCTCGGGCACGCGCCCCACGGTGCGCGAGTCCGAGCACCTGTTCCTGCGCATGGGCGCGTTCCAGAAGCAGCTCGAGGACTGGGTGCCGGCCCACGTCGACGAATCCCAGGCGAGGAAGCTTCAGGACTGGTTCGAGGCGGGCCTGCAGGAATGGGACATCTCCCGCGACGCGCCGTACTTCGGCTTCGAGATCCCGGGGGAGCCGGGCAAATACTTCTACGTCTGGTTCGACGCCCTCATCGGCTACATGTCGAGCACGTTGAGCCTGTGCCGGCGCAAGGGCCTCGATTTCGACGACTACTGGGGCCCGGACGCCAAGGCCGAGCTCTACCACTTCATCGGCAAGGACATCGTGTACTTCCACTCGCTGTTCTGGCCGGCCATGCTGATGGGCGCCCGCTACCGCACGCCGTCCGGCATCTTCGTGCACGGCTTCCTCACGGTGGACGGACAGAAGATGTCGAAGCGCCGCGGCACCTTCATCACGGCGGGCACGTTCGCGAAGCACGTGGATCCGGATTACCTGCGCTACTACTTCGCGTCGAAGCTCGGTCCGGGCACCGAGGACATCGACCTGAGCTTCCCCGACTTCGTGGCGAAGGTGAACTCCGACCTCGTGGGCAAGGTGGTGAACATCGCGAGCCGCTGCGCGGGTTTCGTGCACCGGCTGGCCGGTGGGCGGCTCGCGGACTCGCTGCACGACGAGGCGTTGTTCCGCGAGGCGGCGGCCGCCGCCGAGGAGATCGCGGAAGCCTACGAGCAGCGCAACTACGCGCGCGCCATCCGCCGCGTGATGGCGCTCGCGGACCGTGCGAACCGCTACATCGACGACCACAAGCCGTGGATCGCGGCCAAGGAGCCCGGGCGCCACGCCGAGGTGGTCGCCGTCTGCACGCTCGGGCTGAACCTGTTCCGCACGCTCATGGTGTACTTGAAGCCCGTGCTGCCCGCGGTGACGGAGCGCGCGGAGCGCTTCCTGGGTGCCGGTCCGCTCGCGTGGGAAGACGTCGAGCAGCCGCTGCTCGGCCGCGCGATCAACCGCTACGAGAACCTGCTCGAGCGCGTGGAGCAGCGCGCCGTGGACGCGATCATCACGGAGTCGGGCGAAGCGCACGAGGCGAACGCGCGCGCCCAGGCGAAACCCGCGGCCTCGGCGAAACCCGCGGCGCCGGCGAAGCCCGAAGCGCCCGCGACCATCGATCTCGCGCAGGTCCAGAAGGTGGACCTGCGGGTGGCGCGCGTGCTGCAGGCGTCCTATGTCGAGGGCGCGGACAAGCTGCTCAAGCTCGAGCTCGACGTCGGCACGGAGAAGCGCACCGTGTTCGCCGGCATCCGCAAGGCCTACGAGCCCGACCGCCTCGTCGGCCGGCTCGTGGTGCTCGTGGCGAACCTCGAGCCCCGCAAGATGCGCTTCGGCGTATCGGAGGGCATGATCCTCGCCGCGAGCCACGCCGACGGTCCCCCGTTCCTGCTCGCGCCGGACGAAGGCGCCGAGCCCGGCATGAAGGTGAGCTGACCGTGACCGAGCTCATGCTCATCGTCATCGGAGCTGCGCTCGTCAACAACTTCGTGCTCGTGCAGTTCCTCGGCCTCTGCCCGTTCATGGGCGCGTCGCGCCGCGTGGAGGGCGCGGTTGGGATGGGGCTCGCCACCGGGCTCGTGCTCACCACCGCCTCGGGCCTCGCCTATCTCGCGGAGCGCTTCCTGCTCGCGCCCTTCGAGCTCGAGTACCTCAAGCTCGTCGCGTTCATCCTCATCATCGGCGGGGCCGTGCAGCTCACCGAGCTCGTGATCCGGCGGTTCTCGCCGCTGCTGCACCGGCTGCTCGGCCTCTACATCCCGCTCATCGCGAGCAACTGCGCGGTGCTCGGCGTGGCGCTGCTCAACTCGGCCGCGAGCCGCAGCTTCGTGGCGGCGCTCTTCTACGGCGCGGGCGCCGCGCTCGGCTTCGCGCTCGTGCTCGTGCTGCTCGCGGGGCTGCGGCGGCGCGTGGACCGCGCGGACGTGCCGCGGCCGTTCCGCGGCAGCGCCATCGCA
Organism: Gammaproteobacteria bacterium; assembly: GCA_036563665.1. Taxonomy (GTDB): domain Bacteria; phylum Pseudomonadota; class Gammaproteobacteria; order Steroidobacterales; family Rariloculaceae; genus FEN-1219. The sequence goes on along the minus strand of DATCLY010000093.1, from coordinate 167,733 downwards.
CTCGTGACCGCGGGGATCATGTCGCTCGCCTTCCTCGGGTTCGCGGGCTTCGCGCGGCTCTGATGTTGTCCGCGGCCGTCATCCTCGGAGGGCTCGCTGTCGCGCTGGCCGCGCTCCTCGTGTCCGCCGAGCGGCTGCTGCCGCGGCGCGGGGACGAGCTCACCGAGCGCATCGAGCGCCTGCTGCCGCGCATCCAGTGCGCGCAATGCGGCTACCCGGGCTGCCGGCCGTACGCGGCCGCGGTCGCGAGCGGCGCGGCCGACATCAACCTGTGCCCGCCGGGCGGCGAGCAGACGGTGCGGCGCCTCGCCGAGCTGCTCGGCCGCGAGCCGCTGCCCCTCGACACGAGCCGCGGCACCGCGAGCCTCGAGCGCGTCGCCGAGATCGACGAGGACGCCTGCATCGGCTGCAACCTGTGCGCTCGGGCGTGCCCCGTGGACGCGATCGTGGGCATTCCGCAGGCGCTGCACGGCGTGATCCGTGCGTACTGCACGGGGTGCGAGCTCTGCCTGCCGCCTTGCCCGGTGGACTGCATCTCGATGGTGCCGCGTGGAGCTTGAGTACACCCTCGAACGCAAGCTGACGGGCGGCATCCGCCTGCTCGCGAACAAGACGCAATCCACCGCCACCGGCATTCGCCGCGGCTTCGTGCCCAGACAGGTGGTGCTCGCGTTGAAGCAGCACCGCGGCTCCCCCGCCGTGCCCGTGGTCGCCGTGGGCGACGAGGTGCGGAAGGGGCAGCTCGTGGCGGCGCCCGGGTCGCCGCCGTCCGCCGCCGTGCACGCGTCGACGTCGGGGCGCGTGCGCGCCATCGAGGAACGGACGGTGCCGGGAGGCAAAGGGCTCGAACGGTCGCTCTGCGTGGTGGTCGAGGCGGACGGCCTCGACCAGCCGGCCGACCTCGCGCCGCCGGGCTGGCCGGCGACGCGGGAGGAGCGCCTCCGCGTGCTGCGCGACGGCGGCCTCGCGGGGCTCGGCGGCGCCGTGTTCCCCACGGCCGACAAGCTCGCCGTGAGCGGCGAGTGCAAGGCGCTCATCGTGAACGGCGCGGAGTGCGAGCCCTACATCAGCTGCGACGACATGCTCATGCGCGAGGCGGCCCCGGAGATCGTCGCCGGCGCGCTCGCCATGGCCGACCTGCTCGGCGCGCCGCTCTGCATCATGGCCGTCGAGCGCGACAAGCCTCGCGCCATCGAGGCCCTGGCCGCGGCCGCGCGCGCCGTGGGCGATCCGCGGCTGCGGCTCGCGGAAGTGCGCACGGTCTACCCCGCCGGCGGCGAGCGGCAGCTCATCGAGCTCCTGACCGGCGAGGAGGTGCCGAGCGGCGGCTACCCCATCGACATCGGCTACGTGTGCCAGAACGTGGGGACCGCGTACGCGCTCGCCCGCTGGCTCGACGCCGGGGAGCCGCTGATCGCCCGAGTGGTCACCGTGACGGGCAAGGGCGTGCGGCAGCCGCAGAACGTGCTCGCGCCGCTCGGCACGCCGTTCGCGGAGCTCGTGGCGCTCTGCGGCGGCTACACCGACGACGTGGCGCGGCTCGTGGTCGGCGGCAGCATGATGGGCTACGCCGTGCCGGACGATGATCTGCCCGTGACCAAGGCGGTGAACTGCATCTTCGCCGCCGGCGCGGACGAGGTGCGGGCCGACGAGGACGAATGGCCCTGCATTCGCTGCGGCGACTGCGCGTCCGCGTGCCCGGCCGGCCTCCTGCCCCAGGAGCTCCTGTCCGCCGCCGAGGCGCACGACATGGAGGACCTGGACGCGCTCGGGCTCTTCGATTGCATCGAATGCGGCTGCTGCGACGTGGTCTGCCCGAGCCAGATCCGGCTCACGGAGCGCTTTCGCGTGGCCAAACGCGAGTACGCGCTGCACGAGGAGCGCGAGCGCTTCGCGGCCGAGACGGAAGCGCGCGTGAAGCGGCGCGAGCAGCGCCGCGCGGACGCGGAGCGGCGCGAGGCCGAGATCCGCCAGGCCCTCAAGGAAGCCGTGCGCCACGACCCCGAGAGCGGCAGGAAGGCCATCGAGGAGGCCGTGCGCCGGGCCCGCGAACGCCGGGAGCAGGGACGGGAACCCGACTAGCCGATGCAATTCGAGACGGCTCCCGCCCCGCACGCGCCGCCGGCCGTGAGCGTGCCGCAGGTCATGCGCCGCGTTCTCGTGGCGCTGCTGCCGGCCGCCGTCGTGCACAGCGGGTTCTTCGGCTGGGGCCTCATGATCAATTTCGCCGCGGCGGCGGTGACGGCGCTGCTCGCCGAGGCCGCCGTGCTGCGGCTGCGCGGCCGCGGCACGCGCCGCGCGCTGCGCGATGGGAGCGCGCTCGTCACTGCGGCGCTGCTCGTGTTCGCCATCCCGCCGCTCGTGCCGATCTGGATTCCGATGCTCGGCGCCGCGGCCGCGGTGGTGCTCGGCAAGCATCTCTACGGGGGGCTCGGCCGCAACGTGTTCAACCCGGCGATGGTGGGCTACGTGGTGCTGCTCGTGTCCTTTCCCGTGGAGATGACGCAGTGGCTCCCGCCGCGCATGGGCGACATCGACTACCGCTACCTGACCTTCCCCGAGCACCTGAACTACGCGCTGGGCGGCATCCTGCCGCCCGAGCTCACGGTGGATGCGCTCACGCGCGCCACGCCGCTCGACCTGGTGAAGGAAGGCGTCCGGGGAGGAAGCAGCTTCGCCCAGATCCGCACGAGCTCGCTGTTCGGGGACTTCGGCGGCCGGGGCTGGGAGTGGATCAACAACTTCATCGCCCTGGGCGGCCTGTATCTGCTCTACACGAACACGATCCGCTGGCACATCCCCGTGGCCGTGCTCGCGGGGCTCCTGGGCCCCGCCCTGCTCTTCAACCTCATCGACGCGGAGCGCTTCGCGCCCGCGAGCTTCCACCTCTTCAGCGGCGCCACGATCCTGGGCGCCTTCTTCATCGCCACCGACCCCGTCTCGGCGGCCACCACCGATCGCGGTAGGCTCGTCTACGGCGCCGCGATCGGGGTGCTCACCTACGCCATCCGCACGTGGGGCGGCTACCCCGACGGCTTCGCGTTCGCGGTCCTGCTCATGAACGCCGCGGTGCCGTTGATCGACCGGTACACGAGAGGGCACATCTATGGCCACCGGCGCGGGTAGCGCGGTGCGGACGGTGCTCGTGGTGGGGGTTGTCGCCGTGGCCGCCGCGCTGCTCCTGAGCGCGAGCTACGAGCTCAGCAAGGACCGCATCGCGGCCAACGAGCGCGCGAGGCTCGTGCGCACGCTCGCGAGCGTGCTCGACCCGGCGCTGCGCGACCGCGACCTCGATACCGTTCGCCTGACCGTCCGCGATCGCGAGCTCCTCGGGAGCGACGACGGCACGGACGTGTTCGTGGCCTTCGAAGGCGGCCGGCCCGTGGCGGCGGTGTTCGCGAGCAGCGCGCCGGACGGCTACAACGCGCCGATCCGGCTGCTGATCGGCCTCTCCGCCGACGGCACCGTCACGGGCGTGCGGGTGGTCTCGCACCGCGAGACGCCGGGCCTGGGCGACGCCATCGAGATCGACAAGTCGCCGTGGATCACGCAGTTCGACGGCAAGCGGCTCACGGAGCCGGAGCTCTGGGCGCTCGACAAGGAAGGCGGCCCGTTCGATTCGATCACGGGCGCGACGATCACGTCCCGCGCCGTCGTCGAGGCCGTGCACGGCACGCTGCTATACTTCGCGGCGCATCGCGACGAGCTCTTCGCCGCCGCTCGCGACGCGCCGCCCGCCATGCCGGAAGACGTTGAGCCCGATGAGCGCCGAACCGAGCCGAATCCCGCCCCCGGCGGCGCCCCTTGACGCCCCGATCGAGCAGGCCGGCGAGCGCGAACGGCTGCTCGCGGGCCTCTGGGAGAGCAATCCCGCGCTCGTGCAGATGCTCGGGCTCTGCCCCTTACTCGCGATCACGACGACGGTCGTGAACGGCTTCGCGCTCGGCCTCGCCACGGCGGCCGTGCTGCTCGTGACCAACTCGTTGATCTCGCTGCTCAAGGGCTCCATCGCGCCGGCCGTGCGCATCCCGCTGTTCGTGCTGATCATCGCGTCGCTCGTGACCTGCATCGACCTGCTCACGAACGCGTTCTTCGACGACCTGCATCAGACGCTCGGGCTCTTCATCCCGCTCATCGTCACCAATTGCGCCCTGCTCGCGCAGGCCGAAACCGTCGCGAGCCGCCGCCCCGTGCACGAGGCGGCGGTGGCGGGCCTGGCAGCCGGCGCGGGCTTCCTGTTCGTGCTGGTCACCTTGGGCGCGCTGCGCGAGATCCTCGGGCGCGGGACGCTGCTCTCGGGCGCCGCCATGCTGGCCGGCCCGGGCGCCGAGGACTGGGCGGTGCGCCTGCCGTTCGACGGCATGCTCGTAGCCGTGCTGCCGCCGGGCGCGTTCTTCGGCCTCGCGGCGCTGCTCGCGCTGCGCAACCTGCTGCAGGAGCACACCGCGCGCGTCCGCGAGCGGCGCGCCGCGCAGGGGCGCCCTTCGTGAACGCCGCCAAGCGCCGGCGGATCTTCGAGCGTCTGGCCGCCGCGAACCCCGACCCCAAGACGGAGCTGCACTTCAGCACGCCGTTCGAGCTGCTCGTGGCCGTGATCCTGTCCGCACAGTCCACCGACGCGGGGGTCAACAAGGCGACGCCGGCGCTGTTCAAGGCCGCGCCCACGCCGGCGGCCATGCTCGCCCTCGGCGAGGAGGGCCTGAAGCGCTACATCCAGACCATCGGGCTCTTCAACACCAAGGCGAAGAACATCATCAAGACGTGCCGCATCCTCGTGGAGCGCCACGGCGGCGAGGTGCCCCGCGACCGGGAGGCGTTACAGGCACTGCCCGGCGTAGGGCGCAAGACGGCCAACGTGATCCTGAACAGCGCGTTCGGCGAGCCGACCATCGCCGTGGACACGCACGTGTTCCGCGTGGCGAACCGCACCGGCCTCGCCCCCGGCGCCACGCCCGAGGAAGTGGAGCGCAAGCTCGACGCCACGACGCCGCCCGAGTTCAAGCGCAACGCGCATCACTGGCTCATCCTGCACGGCCGCTACGTGTGCGTCGCACGCAAGCCGAAGTGCCCCGAGTGCGTGATCCGCGACCTCTGCGAGTACAAGGCGAAGACGACGCTGGACGTCGCGCGCTCGGGGCGCCCGGCGCGGCGCGCTCGAGCACGCAGCTGAGGAGCGCCTGGGCGCGGCGGCTCGGGCGCCCCGAAAGCGCCCCCGCGGCGGTCCGTTTTCCGTACCATAGCGCCTGTTTCGCACGGCCAAGAGAACCATGAGAACGACCATCACGCTCGCCCTGTCGCTCTCGCTGCCCGCGCTCGCCGCCGCGCAGCAGTCCGTCCCGTTCGAGAACGGCATTCCCGTGGCACCGGAGCTCGCCGTGCCGCCCGTGCCGACCGAGCCCAAGGTCTACGACACGGCGGAAGGCATGGACATCCGCGTGGTGGTGGTCGCGCGCGGGCTCGTGCATCCCTACAGCATGGCGTTCCTGCCGGACGGCGTGATCCTCGTCACGGAGAAGGACGGCAGGTTGCGGGTGATCCGCGACGGCGTGCTCGATCCCGAGCCCGCGCCGGGCATTCCGCCCGTGAAGCCGAACCGCCGGTCGGGGCTCAACGACCTCGCGCTGCACCCGAATTTCGCCGAGAACCGCTACGTGTATTTCACGTATCACAAGCCGCTGCCCGACGATCGATCGGCCATCGCGGTCGCCCGCGGCCGATGGAACGGCAAGGGCCTCGAGGGCACCGAGGACGTCTTCGTCACCGATCCCGGCGCCGGCGACCGCTCGCGCCTAGTGTTCGGCCCCGACGGCACGATCTATTTCTCCACCAACGGCGACGGCGCCCAGGACCCGGGCTCGCACGGCGGCAAGATCCTGCGCATCACCGACGAGGGCGGCGTGCCGCCCGACAATCCCTTCGTCGGGCTCGAAGGCTACAAGCCGGAGATCTTCACCCTGGGCCACCGTACCACGCTCGGCCTCGCCGTGCATCCGCGCACGGGGCAGATCTGGCAGAACGAGAACGGCCCGAACGGCGGCGACGAGATCAACGTGCTCAAGCCGGGCGCGAACTACGGCTGGCCGCTCGTGAGCCTGGGCCGCACGTATCAAGGCCCCTGGCATTCGCAGCGCTTCCAGGCGCCCGGCTTCGAGGACCCGATCGTCTACTGGACGCCGTCGATCGCGGTCTCGGGCATGGCCTTCTACACGGGCGACAAGCTCCCGAAATGGAAGGGCGACGTGTTCGTGGGGTCGCTGCGCACCGGGGAGATCATCGGCACGGGCCACATCGAGCGCATCCTGTTCAACGAGAACATGGAGGAGCTCAGGCGCGAGGCCCTGCTCCGCGACTGGCGGCACCGCATGCGCGACATCCGCCAGGGGCCCGACGAGCTGCTCTACGTGCTAGTCGACCACGAGGACGGCGCGCTGATCCGCATCGAGCCGCTCTGACTCATTGCCGCGCCCTGCGCGAGCCCACCTTGGAGGCCAGCGCCGCGACGCCGACGGCGGGCAGCGACAGCACGCCGAGCAGCACCAGCCCGAGCGGCAGCAGGCCGAAGCCGGAGCCGCCGAGCATCATCACGAGCATCTGCGTGAACATGAGCGCCAGGGCCCAACGCCAGGCGCGTTGCGGGAAGCAGTAGCCGAGCACGCCGGCCAGCACGATGGCGAGCGGATAGGCCACGGTCCAGTACTCGGGCGTGTCCCACGGCTCGGTCCTGTCGCCGACGGCCGCCGTGATCGTCCACAGCAGCGTGCCGAGGACGATCGCGAGCGTGTAAGGCAGCCGTGATGAATTCGTCCGCATCGCGGTCGCCCACGAGTGCAGGTGCACCGGAGCATAGCGGCGCTGCGCCCCGCGCCGCAGGACGCAGCTCTCAGATTCCGCGATCCCCCATCCGGCCGGGCAACGGCTTCCGAGCGCCGTCCCGCGCGCACCTTGGGTGCGCTACATGCGTTCCGGAGCCTCGATGCCCAGCAGGCCCAGCCCGCGCGCGAGGACGTCGGCCGTGAGCCTGCAGAGCGTGAGCCGCGAGGCGCGCGTGGCGTCGTCCGGCGCGCGCAGCACGGGGCAGGTCTCGAAGAACGCCGTGAACGCCGTGGCCACGCCATAGAGGTGCCCGCAGAGCCGGTGCGGCCGCAGCGACTCGGCCGCCTCCGTGACCGCCGCGCCGAAGCCGAGCAGCTCGAGCGCCAGCGCCCGCTCGGCGGGTTCCCCGATGCGCACGGCCGGCGCCTCGGGCACCGCGATGCCCGCCTCCGCCGCGCGGCGGAAGATCGAACGGATGCGCGCGTGCGCGTACTGCAGATAGGGGCCCGTGTGGCCTTCCGCGGCGAGCATGCGGTCCCAGTCGAACACGTAGTCCTTGATGCGGTCGTTCGCGAGGTCCGCGTACTTCACCGCGCCGATGCCGATCGCGGGCGCGAGCGCGGCCCGGGTCTCGGGGTCGAGATTCGGATCGCGCTTCGCGAGCTCCGCCCCGGCGCGCTCCACCGCCTCGTCGAGCAGCGCCGCGAGACGCACCGAGTCGCCCGAGCGCGTCTTCAGCATCTTCTTGTCGGCACCGAGCACGGCGCCGAACGCCACGTGCTCGGCGCGCGCCGGCGGACGCAGCCACCCGGCGAGTTCGGCCACGGCGAACACCATGGCGAAGTGCTGCGCCTGCGGCGCGCCCACGACGTACAGCAGCCGCGTGCCGCCGAGCGTCTGCGTGCGGTAGCGCAGCGCCGCGAGATCGGTGGCGGCGTAGCCGTAGCCGCCGTCCTGCTTGCGCACGATGAGCGGCAGGGGCTCGCCTTCGCGGTTCGCGAAGCCCGGTGGGAACACGCACAGCGCGCCGTCGTTGATGCGCGCGAGCCCCTTGCGCTCGAGCTCGGCCGCGATTTCAGGGAGGAACGGGTTGTAGAAGCTCTCGCCGCGCACGTCCGCGTCCGTGAGCGTGACGCCGAGCCGCGCGTAGATCTCGCGGAAGTGCGCCTTGGAGATGTCCACGAGCGCTCGCCACAGCTCGAGCGTGTGCGCGTCGCCCGCCTGCAGCAGCACGACGCGCCGCCGCGCGCGCTCGGCGAACGCGGGATCGCTGTCGAACTTCGCGCGCGCGGCCTGGTAGAACGCGTTGAGCTCGCCCACCGTGGATCGGGTGGCGGCCGCGTCGCCGCCCACGTCGATCAGGTGCTCGATGAGCATGCCGAACGGCGTGCCCCAGTCCCCGATGTGGTTCTGGCGCACCACCTCGTGCCCCAGGTGCTCGAGCATCCGCGCGAGCGCGTCGCCGATGATCGTCGAGCGCAGATGCCCCACGTGCATCTCCTTGGCGACGTTCGGCGCCGAATAATCGATGACGACCTTCTCGGGACGCTCCGCGCGCGGCACGCCGAGCCGCGGGTCGCGCGCCAGCGCGTCCGCGTGGCGCTCGAGGAAGCCGCTCGAGAGCGTGAGGTTGATGAAGCCGGGTCCCGCGATCTCCACCCGCTCGCAGACGTCGCCGAGCTCGGCGGCGGCCACCACGGCCTCCGCCACCTGCCGCGGCGCGCGCTTCAGCACCTTCGCGAGCCCCATGGCGAGATCCGCCTGGAAGTCGGCGCGCTCGGAGCGGCGCACGAGCGGATCCGCGTCCGCGTGCTCCGCGCCGAACGCGGCTTGCAGCGCGGCGCGCAGGCGGGCGGCCAGAACGGCTCGCGGGTCGGTCATCGATCCTTCCGGGGTCATGAGGGGGCGATAGTATGAGGCCCGCGGCGGACGCGGTCACGCCGCCGCCGTCGCCATCGGCGCGACGGACGCCTCCTCCGGCCGGCTCAGTGCAGATCGGACGTCTGCAGCAGCGGATGGTGCCAGGCCCTGTTGCGCACGTGCGTGCGCGACCTGATCCGCCAGCCTTCCGCCGTCTTCACGTAGACGTCCTCGTAGCCGCCGTGGCGGGTGACGCTGCCCGGGCCGTTCATGCCGAGCTGCACGAGATAGATTCGGCCGCGCGCACCTTCCGGCGACGGCGTGATCTCGTGGTTCAGCATGAGGTGGCTCCAGTCGGTCCAGGGCAGCTTGGTCCTGCAGCCGCGCGACCCGCCGCCCACGAGCTCGGCCAGCGCCTCGCGCCCCGCCGCGAGCACGCGGCCGCCCTGGCTGAAGCCCGCATCCGTGAACCGGTCGATGAACACGCCGTCCTCGGTGAACAGGTTCGCGTAGTCGTAGCCGTCGTTCGCGCACGTGTCGATGGCGTAGGCGTAACGGTTGATGAGCTGGGTGATCTCCTGATAGTCGAGGGCGGTCAGCGCCGGTGCCTGGGCGCGCGCGGTCGAGAAGAGGTCGACTCGACCCGCCAGGAATGCGGCCGCGCACAGGGCCGCCACGGTCGTCACGAGCTTGGGTACCGGCATCGCGTCTCCTCGGGAGTTCGTGGTCGGGAGCCGCATTGTAAGAGGGCGCGCACCTCGGGCGCGCCTCGGCCGGCGGGAGGTCGGGCTCAGCGCCGACGCGGGACGTACAGGTCGGTGATCGTGCCCGCCGCCGCCTCGGCCGCGAACGCGATGGTCTCCGAGAGCGTCGGGTGCGGATGGACCGTGAGGCCGATGTCTTCGGCGTCGCAGTCCATCTCGATGGCGAGCGCCGCTTCGGCGATGAGGTCGCCCGCGTTCACGCCTACGATGCCGGCGCCGAGCAGCCTGCCCGTGCCAGCATCGAACAGCAGCTTGGTGAGGCCGTCGCTGCGCCCGAGGCCCAAGTTGCGGCCGCTCGCGGACCACGGGAAGGTGCCCTTGCGGTAGTCGAGGCCCTTGGCCTTCGCCTCCTCCTCCGTGAGGCCCACCCAGGCCACCTCGGGGTCCGTGTACGCGACCGACGGCACCACGCGGGCGTCGAAGTGGCTCTTCTCGCCCGCCGCCGCTTCGGCCGCCACCTTGCCCTCGTGAGTGGCCTTGTGCGCGAGCATCGGCGGCCCCGCGATGTCGCCGATGGCGAAGATGTGCGGCACGCTGGTGCGCATCTGCTTGTCCACGCGCACGAAGCCGCGCTCGTCGAGCGCGAGCCCCGCCCGCTCCGCGCCCACCGCCTTGCCGTTCGGCCGCCGGCCCACGGCCACGAGCACGAGCCCGTAGCGCTGCGGCTCCGCCGGGGCGTCGTCGCCTTCGAAGGTGACCACGAGGCCTTCCGGCTGCGCCTCGATCTTCGTGACCTTGGTGCCGAGCATGATCGCCTCGTAGCGCGCGCGGATCCGCTTCTCGAGCGGCCGCACGAGATCGCGATCGCAGCCGGGGATCAGCGTCTTCGTGAGCTCGACCACCGACACCTTCACGCCGAGCGCGTCGTACACAGTCGCCATCTCGAGCCCGATGATGCCGCCGCCGATCACGAGCATGCGCTCCGGCAGCGCGCGCAGCTCGAGCGCGCCGGTGGAGTCGATGATGCGCGGGTCCTGCGGCAGACCGGGCAGCGCGGCGGCCTCGGAGCCCGCCGCGAGGATGCACTGCTCGAAGGACAGGCGCCGCTTCTCGCCGTCGGGCGAGGCGATCTCGAGCTCGTCAGGCGACGCGAACTGCGCGCTGCCGCGCACGACGCGCACGTTGCGCTGCTTGGCGAGCGTGGCGAGGCCGTCGGTGAGCTGCTTCACGACCTCGTTCTTCCACGCGACGAGCTTCCGCGGGTCGATGCGCGGCTCGCCGAAGTCGAGGCCACGCTCGCGCATCTCGCGCGTCTCCTCGATCACGCGCGCCGCGTGCAGCAGCGCCTTCGAGGGGATGCAGCCCACGTTCAGGCACACGCCGCCGAGCGGCCGGTGGCGCTCGACGAGCGTCACCTCGAGCCCCAGGTCCGCCGCCCGGAACGCGGCCGTGTAGCCGCCCGGGCCCGCGCCGATCACCACGAGCTGCGCGTCGGCCCCGCCGGCCGCGGCCCTGGGTCGGGCCTGCGGCCGCGCAGCGGCGTCGCCCGGCGGCGCGGGCGCGGGCCCGCGCGCCTCGCGGGCCTCGGGCTCGCGCGGCTCGGACCGTGCCGCCGGCGCCATGCCGCCGTCCTCGCGGCCGGCCTCTGCGCCCGCGGCGCCGTCGCCGCCCGGCTTGGACTTCGCGGCCTCCTCTTCGGCCGCCAGCGTGACGATGAGGTCGCCCGTGGACACCTTGCTGCCCACCGACACGGCCACCGACTCCACCGTGCCGGGCTGCGGCGCCGGCACGTCCATCGTGGCCTTGTCCGTCTCGAGCGTGATGAGCGGGTCCTCCGCCGCGAGCTTGTCGCCCGCTTTGACGTGCACCTCGACGACGTCCACGTTCTCGAAGTCGCCGAGATCGGGGACGCGCACCTCCACGCTGCTCACGGGATCGCCTCCAGCAGCCGCGGCACGTCGGCCAGGACCTCGGCGAGGCGCTTCGTGAAGCGCACGGCCACGGCGCCGTCGATGACGCGGTGGTCGTAGGAGAGCGACAGCGGCAGGATGAGCCGCGGCACGAACTGCCCGTCCCGATACACCGGCTGCCAGCTGCTGCGAGAGACGCCGAGGATCGCGACCTCGGGCGCGTTGATGATGGGCGTGAAGAACCGTCCGCCAATGCTACCCAGGCTCGATACGCTGAACACGCCGCCCTGGATGTCGTCGGGCTTGAGCTTCCCTTCGCGCGCGCGATCCGAGAGCTCGGCCAGCGCCGCCGCGATCTCGTAGAGATCCTTCTTGTCGGCATCGCGGATGACGGGCACGACGAGCCCGTTCGGCGTGTCCACGGCGAAGCCGATGTGGGTGTAACGCTTCATGACGACGCTCTGCCCGTCGGGCGCGAGCGACGACTTGAACAGCGGGAACTCCTCGAGCACGAGCACGCAGGCGCGGATCACGAAGGCGAGCGGCGTGAGCTTGATGCCGCGCGCCGCCGCCTGCTCCTTGAGCGACGCGCGCGTCTCCTCGAGCTCCGTGATGTCGGCCTCGTCGTGCTGCGTGACGTGCGGGATGTTCACCCAGCTCGCATGCAAGCGCGGGCCCGAGACTCGCTGGATGCGCGTGAGCGGCTGCACCTCCACGGGCCCGAACTTGGCGAAGTCGACCACGGGAACGGACGGCAGCGCCGTGCCCCGGCCCCCGCCCACCTCGCGCATGATGTTCTTGACGTACGCCTTGACGTCGTCGCTCGTCACGCGGCCCTTGCGGCCGCTGCCGCGCACGCGCCCGAGGTCGACGCCGAGCTCGCGCGCGAGCTTGCGCACCGACGGGCTCGCGTGCGCGCGCGCGAAGCTCGCCTCGTCGATCAGCGCCGTGTCGGTCGGGCGGATGCGCTCGACGGACGCCTCGGGCGCGGCGGCGCGCGGCGCGGCGGGCGGCTGCGGCGCGGGCGGCGGCTGCGGCGCGGCGGGCGCGGGCTCCGGAGCCGCGGCCTCTGGAGCGGCCCGCGTCGCCGCGGTGCCCGGCGCGGGCCGCAGCACGATCACCGGATCGCCGGTCGACACGCGGTCGCCGACCGCGACCTTCACTTCGAGCACGGTGCCGGCCTCGGGCGTCGGCACGTCCATCGTGGCCTTCTCGGTCTCGAGCGTGATGAGGCCCTGCTCCGCCGCGACGCTGTCGCCCGGCTTGACCAGGACGTCCACCACCTCGACGTCCGCGAAATCGCCGAGGTCGGGCACGGCGATCACGCGCGGCTCGCCGCCGCCCGTGGCCGGGTGAGGCTGTGCGCCCGCGGTCTCCGGCGCGGGCGTCGACGCGGGCTGCGAGGACGCGGTGCCCGTTTCCGTGCCGGGCTGCTCCACGCGGCCGGGCCGCGCCGCCCGGCCGGCGCCCGACGCGCCGTCGCCTTCGGGTTGATCCTCGCCGTCCGGCTCGAGCGACATGATGGGATCGCCGGCCGAGACGCGGTCGCCCACCGCGATCTTGAGCTCTTTCACGCGGCCGGCCGCCGGCGACGGCACGTCCATCGTCGCCTTCTCGGTCTCGAGCGTGATGAGCGGGTCTTCGGGCTTGACCTTGTCGCCCGGCTTCACGAGGACGTCGACGATCTCGACGTTGGAAAAGTCACCGAGGTCTGGTACGACGACTTCCACGGCAGGCCGACGATCAGAGGGTGACGGGATCGGCCTTCTCGGGGTCGATGCCGAACTGCTTGATCGCCTGACGCACCGTCTTGCGGTCGAGGCTGCCTTCGTCGGCCAGCGCGTTCAACGCGGCCAGCACGATCGAATGCCGATCCACCTCGAAGAAGCCGCGCAGGGCGGCGCGGCCGTCGCTGCGCCCGTAGCCGTCCGTGCCGAGCACGGTGTAGCGCCCGGGGACCCATTTGCGGATCTGGTCCGGCACGGTGGTGATGTAATCCGTGGCGGCGACGAACGGCCCTTTGATGCCCGCGAAGCGCTCCTCGATGAAGCTCTTGCGCGGCGTCATGCCCGGATGCAAGCCGTTCCAGCGATCCACCGACAGCGCCTCGCGGCGGAGCTCCGAGAAGCTCGTGACGCTCCAGACGTCCGCCGGGATCTCGAACTGCTTCTCGAGGATCTCCGCGGCCGCGATGACCTCGCGCAGGATGGTGCCCGAGCCCAGGAGCTGCACGCGCACCTTGCCCTTGCCGCCGGTCTTCAACCGGTACATCCCCCGCAGGATGTCCTGCTGCACGCCCTCCGGCATCGCCGGATGGACGTAGTTCTCGTTCATGCAGGTGATGTAGTAGAAGATGTTCTCCTGCTCCTTGATCATGCGGCGCAGGCCGTCGTGGATGATGACGGCGAGCTCGTAGCCGAAGCAGGGGTCGTACGCGCGGCAGTTCGGAACCGTGGTGGCGACGAGCTGGCTGTGCCCGTCCTGGTGCTGGAGGCCCTCGCCCGCGAGCGTGGTGCGGCCCGCCGTGCCGCCGACGAGGAACCCGCGCGACTGCATGTCGCCGCCCGCCCAGATGAAGTCGCCGATCCGCTGGAACCCGAACATCGAATAGAAGATGTAGAACGGGATCATCTGCAGATCGTGGTTCGAGTAGGACGTGCCGGCCGCGAGCCACGAGCAGAACGCGCCCGCCTCGGTGATGCCCTCCTCGAGAATCTGCCCCTTGATGTCCTCCTTGTAGAACGCGAGCTGATCGGCGTCCTGCGGTCGGTAGAGCTGCCCCACGGAGGAGTAGATGCCGATCTGGCGGAACATGCCTTCCATGCCGAACGTGCGCGCCTCGTCCGGCACGATGGGCACGACGCGCGGACCGATGGTCTTGTCGCGCACGAGCGAATTGAGAATGCGCACGAATGCCATCGTGGTGGAGATCTCGCGGTCGCCGGTGCCTTCGAGCAACGGCTTGAAGAGCTCGAGATCCGGCACCGGTAACGTCTTCGATGCCTTCGGCCGGCGCTGGGGCAGGAAGCCTCCGAGCTTCGCGCGCCGCTCGCGCAGGTACTCGAGCTCCTCGCTTCCCTCGGGCGGCTTGTAATACGGCACCTTCGCGAGCTCCTTGTCGGAGATCGGGATGTGGAAGCGGTCGCGGAACGCGCGCAGATCCTCCTCGTCGAGCTTCTTCTTCTGGTGGGTGATCATCTGCGCTTCGCCGGCCGCGCCCATGCCGAAGCCCTTCACGGTCTTCGCGAGGATGACGGTGGGCCGGCCCTTGTGGTTCACGGCGGCGTGATAGGCGGCGTACACCTTCACCGGATCGTGGCCGCCGCGGTTCAGGTGCCAGATGTCGTCGTCCGAGAGGTGCGCCACCATCGCCTTGAGCTCCGGGTGGCGGCCGAAGAAGTGCTCGCGCGTGTAGGCACCGCCGCGAGCCTTGAAGTTCTGGTACTCGCCGTCGACGCACTCTTCCATCGTGCGGCGCAGGATGCCCTTGGTATCGCGGGCGAGCAGCGCGTCCCAGCGGGAGCCCCAGATGACCTTGATGACGTTCCAGCCCGCGCCCTGGAAGGCGGCCTCGAGCTCCTGGATGATCTTGCCGTTGCCCCGCACCGGCCCGTCGAGCCGCTGCAGGTTGCAATTGATGACGAAAATCAGATTGTCGAGGCCCTCGCGCACGGGCATGGTGAGCGCGCCCATCGCCTCGGGCTCGTCGGTCTCGCCGTCGCCGATGAAGCACCAGACCTTGCGGTCCTGCGCGGGCAGGATGCCGCGGTGCTCCAGATAGCGCATGAAGCGCGCCTGGTAGATCGCCATGAGCGGCCCTAAGCCCATCGACACCGTGGGGAACTGCCAGAAGTCCGGCATGAGCCACGGGTGCGGATACGACGAGAGGCCGCGCCCCCGCCCTACCACTTCCTTGCGGAAGTGATTGAGGTGCTCCTCGGTGAGCCGGCCTTCGAGGTAGGCGCGGGCATAGATGCCGGGCGAGGAGTGGCCCTGGAAGAACACGAGGTCGCCGCCGTGCTCGGGCGTGGGCGCTCGCCAGAAGTGGTTGAAGCCCACCTCGTACAGCGTGGCGCACGAGGCATAGCTCGCGATGTGGCCGCCGTACTCGGAGCTTTCCTTGTTGGCGTGCACCACCATCGCCATCGCGTTCCAGCGCAGATACGCCTCGATGCGCCGCTCGATGGCCCGGTCTCCCGGATACTCCGGCTGCTGCCCGACCGGAATGGTGTTGAGGTACGCCGTGTTCGGGCTGTACGGCAGATACGCGCCCGAGCGGCGCGCATGGTCGATCATGCGCTCGAGCAGATAGTGGGCTCGCTCGGCGCCGTGCACGCGCAGCACGGAGTCGATGGACTCGAGCCAGTCTCGGGTCTCGTCGGGGTCCGGATCGTCCCCGCCTGCCGTGGCTGCGAAGTACGGCAGTCGTCGTACGCTGGCCATAGGAATCACCTGGCGCTCGGGAGAGCGCGCGCGTCTTCGATCCGTGGATTGCGCTTCCGCGCAGGTGAATTCAAGGATCGCTCCTGTTAGGATGCAGGCGCGGCCGCCTCTTCGCGGCAAGCCGCTTACCCTAGCCGCGCTATGATCGGGGTTTGCCGGAGGATGGTCAAGGCAAGCCCAAGCGCCTCTCGGTGGCCGCTACGCACTTGAAAAACGCGAGCTTGCACTTGATCGAGCTGCCCGACTTTCTGCCGCTTCGCGTTTCTCAGAGCCCCCGGGAATCGAGCCGCGCGTTGTTCGATTCCATGGATCATGTCCTCGTGGTTCTGCCGCCGTCGCCGCCCTCCGCGCTGTTCCGCTCGGTACCGCAAGGGCGCCACCTCGAGCGCCTGCTGCAGCAAGCCGAGAGCCGCGGCGCGACCCACGTCACCACGCGTCTCGCGAACGCGCGCGGCACGGCCGTGACGGCCGCGGTATTCGAGCGTAAGAGCACGTTCGCGAACCTCACGTGGGCGCGGCAGCTGGTGGGCGAGCTCGGGCGCGAGGGCGCGAAGCGGGCCTGCGCCCTCGCTTTGGGGCTCGACGACGCCCTGCGCGCGGCCGCCCTCGAGGCCGTCGTGGCGGCGGCGGACGTCGCGGCGTTCGCGCTGCCCGTCTTCAAGAGCGAGCGCAAGGCACCGCCCCGGCTCGCATCGCTGACCCTCGCCGGCGGGCCGCGGCTCGATCTGCGCGTGCCGCGTGCCGCGGGCCTGGGCAACAACATCGCCCGCTGGTTCACGGCGCTGCCGCCCAACGTGCTGACCGCCGCCGCCTACCGCGACGCGGCCGAGCGGCTCGTGCGCCGCTGGTCGATCTCCGCCGAGTTCCTCGACGAGCGCGAGCTCGAGAAGCTCGGCGCGGGCGCCTTTCTCGCGGTGGCCCAGGGCAACGCGACCCGGGACGCAGGGCTGCTGCGGCTCTCCTACCGACCGAACGGCGCGGGGGCGCGCCCCGAGCTCGCGCTCGTGGGCAAAGGCATCCTGTTCGACACCGGCGGCACCAACCTCAAGCCCTTCAAGGACATGCTCGACATGCACCTCGACATGCAGGGCAGCGCCGTGGCGCTCGGCACGCTCGCGGCGCTCGCCGAGCTCGAGGCGCCGTACGCCGTGGACGCCTGGCTGGCGTTGAGCGAGAACCGTATCTCGCCCACGGCCTACAAGCCGCAGGACGTCGTGCGCGCCGCTAACGGCGTGAGCATCCAGGTCATCCACACCGACGCCGAGGGCCGCATGGCGCTCGCCGACGCGCTCGCGCTCGCCGCGCGCGAGAAGCCCGAGCTCATCATCGACTATGCGACGCTCACCGGCGCCTGCATCTATGCGCTGACCGAGCGCTACTCGGGCGTGTTCACCAACCGCGCGGCCGCCCACGACATCGTGCGCCAGGCGGGCGCCGCGAGCGGCGAGCGCGTGTGGACCTTCCCGCTGGACGAGGACTTCGACGAGCCGCTGAAGAGCGACATCGCCGACGTGAAGCAGTGCCACGACGACGGCCGCGGGGATCACATCCTCGCGGCGCGTTTCCTGTCGCGGTTCGTGCCGCACGACATTCCCTGGCTGCACGTCGATCTGAGCGCCGCGCAGCACAAGGGCGGCCTCGCCCACGTGCCCACCGAGATCACGGGGTTCGGCGTGCGCTTCACGCTCGCGCTGCTGCACGAGCAGAGCGCCGGGCCCGCGGATCTCGCGAAGAAGCTGCAAACGTGATCGAGAACGACGAGACCGACGACGGCCTGGAAGCGGTCGTCCCGGCCGAGCACCCCATCGCGAAGCGCTTCCGAGGCTTCCTGCCGGTGGTGATCGACGTGGAGACCGGCGGCTTCAACCCGGCCACGGACGCGCTGCTCGAGGTGGCGTCGGTCATGCTCAGGATGACGGCCGACGGCCTGCTCGTGCCGGGCGAGCCCACGCGTTATCTCGTGAAGCCGTTCCCCGGCGCCAACCTCGAGCCCGCGTCGCTCGAGGTGACGGGCATCGATCCGTGGCATCCGCTGCGGCCCGCGCTCGACGAGGGCGAGGCGCTCAAGCGGCTGTTCCGCGAGATCCGCAAGGAGATGAAGGCGCAGAGCTGCACGCGCGCCATCCTCGTGGGCCACAACTCGTTCTTCGACCTGCAGTTCCTGAATGCCGCCGTGGCGCGCGCACAGGTGAAGCGCAACCCGTTCCACCCGTTCTCGAGCTTCGACACGGTGACGCTCGCGGGGGTGGCGTTCGGGCAGACCGTGCTGTCGAAGGCCGTGGCGGCGCTGGGGCTCGAATGGGACGAATCGCGCGCGCACTCGGCGCTCTACGACGCCGAGATGACCGCCAAGGTCTTCTGCGAGGTGGTGAACCGCTTCCGCCCGTTCTACACGCCGGTGGAGTAGCGGCGGCTGCCCGCTCCTAGGTGGCGGCGGGTTCCAGGGCGCCGGCGCGCTCGAGGAGCTGCTTGAGCTCGCCCGACTCGTAGAGCTCGAGCGTGATGTCGCAGCCGCCGATGAGCTCGCCGTTGATGTAGAGCTGCGGATACGTGGGCCAGTTCGAGTACCGCTTCAACCCCTCGCGGAGCTCCGGGTCCTCGAAGATGTTCACGTACGCGAACCGCGCGCCGACCTCGCGTAGTGCCGCCACGGTACGAGCGGAAAACCCGCACTGCGGGAAATCCGGGGTCCCTTTCATGTAGAGCAGCACGGGATACGACTCGAGCTGCTTCTTGATGCGTTCGTTCACGTCCATCGCGTGGCAATCCTCCTGCGGTTGCACGCCTAAACGCTTGCCCGGATAGAAATTCTCTCTCGGTTGCAAGCGTTGAACTGCACCGCCCTCTCACCTATTCTTCGCTAGTCCCGGGGGTCGGGGCAAGCCCAATAACACACAACAAGCCTCCGCAAAGGGGAGATGGCATGAATCCACTGAATACCATCAACGGCACGATTGCCACTGGCGTGGTGCTCGCCGTGATCATCGCGCTCATCTCCATGGGCGTGGACTGGAACGAGCCGAGCCTCATCATCTGGATCCACGTGATGGCCGGCATCGTCTGGATCGGCATGCTGTACTACTTCAACTTCGTGCAGGTGCCGGCCCTCGCGGCCGCGGCGGCCGACCAGGGCGGCCCCGGCGGCGCCGGCATCACCAAGTACGTGGCGCCACGGGCGCTCGCGTGGTTCCGCTGGGGCGCCGTGGTCACCTGGCTGTCCGGCGCGAGCTATCTGCTCCGCATCGGCCTGCTCGACGACGCGTTCGCGCTCGGCCTCCTCGAGACCTCGCCGGACACCGCCTTCGTGATCGGCGTGGGCGCCTGGCTCGGCACCATCATGCTGTTCAACGTGTGGGTGCTCATCTGGCCAAACCAGAAGAAGGTGCTGGGCCTCGTGGAGGCCACGGCCGAGCAGATCGCCAAGGCCCGCCGCGTGGCGTTCATCGCCTCCCGCGTGAACACCGTGCTCTCCATACCCATGCTCATGAGCATGGTGGGCTACGGCCATGGCGGGTTCTTCCTGTAAGCTGATCGCCCAAACCGCATCCCGGACCCGGGCAGGAACGCCTCCCCGGGTCTTTTTTTAGGTCACGGAGGACCGAAGCTTTGACCACCCAGGAGCCAGCAGTTCCCCTGCCGCCCGACATAGCCGCCGTGGTGGCACGGGCGCTCGAGGAGGACGTGGGCGCGGGCGACGTCACGGCCGCGCTCATCGCGCCGGCCACGCGGGCGCGCGCGTCCGTGGTCGCGAAGGAAGACGCGGTGCTCTGCGGCACCGCTTGGTTCGACGAGGTGTTCCGCCGGCTCGAGCCCTCGATCACGGTGCGCTGGCGTTGCCGCGACGGCGACGACGTGCGCTCCGGCACCACCGTGTGCGAGCTCGAGGGCCCGGCGCGGCAGATCCTCACGGGCGAGCGCACGGCGCTCAACTTCCTGCAGACCCTCTCCGGCACGGCCACCGTCGCGCGGCGCTACGCGCAGGCGCTCGCTGGCACCGGCTGCCGCGTGCTCGACACGCGCAAGACCGTGCCGGGGCTGCGCCGCGCGCAGAAGTACGCCGTGCGGGTGGGCGGCGGCACCAATCACCGCATGGGGCTCTACGACGGCGTGCTCATCAAGGAGAACCACATCGCCGCGGCCGGCGGCGTCGCGGCCGCCGTCGCCGCCGCGCGGCGCAGCACGCCCGCGATCCCCATCGAGGTGGAGGTCGAGAATCTCGACGAGCTGCGCGAGGCGCTCGACACGGACGCGGACCGCATCATGCTCGACGACTTCTCGCTCGAGGACATGCGGCGCGCCGTCGAGCTGCGCAACCGCCATCCGCAACGGCGCAAGGAGCTCGAAGCGTCCGGCAGCGTCTCACTGGATCGCCTGCGAGCCATCGCCGAGACGGGCGTCGACTTCGTGTCCGTGGGCGCGCTGACCAAGCACGTCACCGCCATCGATTTCTCGATGCGGTTCCACCCGCCAGCGTCACCGCCGTAGGAAAACGTTCTTTCCGCGGTCTTCAGAGACGCACGCGACGAGTTATCAGGCCGCGAGGCACATGCGAGCCACGCCGCCGTTGCTTGCGGCGCGGCTAAGTCGGGCGCTTCGCGCAGAAACGGGGTACGCCACGCAGTTCTTGGCGGGACGGGCGCGAAACGCCGCCTGATCCTCCGGCTCGCGCGTCCCACAATCGCGCGGGAGACGGAGGGCAGTCGCATGGAGGCGATACGACAGGAGCTCCGCGCGTTCACCGCGGCGGTGCAACGCCAGAGCGGCGTCCCGGGCATCGCCGTCGCGCTGTCCACCGACCGCGGAGCGGCGGAGGCTTGCGCGGGCGTGCGCGCGCTCGGCGCCGATGCGCCGCTCGGGCCCGCCCACCGCTTCCACGCCGGCTGCGTGACCAAGCTGCTGCTCGCGCTCGTGGCGCTCGAGCTCCATCACACGCGCGCGCTCACGCTCGACGCGCCGCTCCGCGACTACCTGCCGGAGCTGCGCGGGAGCACGGTCGGCGCGAAGGTGCGCGTCGAGCACCTGCTGTCGCACACGAGCGGCTATCGCGGCACGAGCATCCTCGACCCGCAGACGCGCTCGCTCGATTGGCCGTCGTTCGTCGCCTATCTGCGCGCCGCGCCGCAGCTCTTCGAGCCGGGCACGGCCTTCTCCTACGAGCACACCGAGGCAGTGCTGCTCGGGGCGGTGCTGGAGCGCGTCACGGGAACGCCCTGTCTCGCGCTCGTGCGGGACCGCGTGCTCGAGCCGCTCGAGATCGTGCCCGGATCGCTCGGCGACGGCTCGAGCGCCGGGCACCACGAGTACGACGCGGCGTTGGGCAGGCTCGCGCCGCTCGCGCCGGTGGCGGCCCCGAGCCCCTTCTGGGTGCCTGCATTCTCGAGCTTCACGTTGTCGGCGCGCGACCTCGCCGCGATCGCCCGCGCGGCAGTCGAAGCGGGACGCGGCCGCTGCGCCTGGCTGTCGCGTGCCTCCGTCGGCCTCCTCGTGCGCGAGGCCATCCGCCTGCCGCCGGCATTCGGCGGTCCGCTGAGCGAGCTGCTGCCGACCGCGTTCGGGCTCGGCGCCGCCCACCTGCGCGGCGGCCGCTACGGCGCTACCGGCCTCACGCGCGGGCAGTGCGTCGCGCTGCGCTTCGACCCCGCGACCGGCATCGCGGCCGCGGTGGGGATGAACGCCGTGTCGCCGCCGCTGCGCGACCGGCTGCTCGAAGCCCTCTATCGCGACGTGCTGCGCATCCCGGAGCCAGAGGTCCCGGCGCCCCGGCTCGATTTCGAGCCCGGCGACTGGACCGGCGTCTACATCGGCCCCGGACGCGGCGTCGTCGCCGTGTCCGCGGTGGGCGCCGGGCTGCGCTGCGAGATCGGGCGCGAGCAGGGAGGACCGACGCTCGCCGTCGACCTCGAGCGCGACGCCGTCCGCGGCTTCGTGCTGCGCTCGCCGCTGCCGCAGCTCTCGCTCGCGTTCTTCCGCGCGGGCGGAGAGGCCGCGCTCATGCTCGGGCTGAGCGCGTTCCGCCGCGTGCGCGTCCGTTCCTCCGACCCCGGGCGCGATCGCGTGAATGACCGCGAAAGCGCGAGTTTCGCAGGCTGCGTCCACGCCCTCCTTCGCGTGTAATCCGTTGGACCCGCTCCAGGAGGAACGGGCAGGTTTCACCAGGGCAAGGAGGAGCCAGCATGGAGTGCGCAGCAAGCAGCATCAGGGAGCTCAGCGCGGAGGAAGTCGCGCAGGTCGCCGGGGGATTCACGTGGACGGAGCTCGGCGGTCACATGCTCGGCGGCGCCGTCGCGGGCGCCATGATGGGCTCCCTCACGGTCGTCGGCGCGCCGACGGGGGCGTTGGCCGGCGCCCTCACCGCGGGGGCGAGCTACATCGTCCTGGATCTTTGGAACTACTGCTTCTGACAACCAAGGGTGGCGGCGCGCGCTCCGCCACCCGTCTTTCCCGACCACACGAGTGAGCCGGAGCCGAGATGCGCCCGTGGAACCGCGAAGATTTCCTGACGTGGCTCTCGTTGACGCTCTGCAGCATCGTCAGCGGTCTCGTCGCGACCTCCACGGAGCCGCTCCTCGAAGCCGTGATATTGGCGGTGCTGAGCGGGGTGACGACGGGCGGCGCGTTCTACTTGCTGGCGTGGTTCGTCCTGTGGCGCAAGCGGCGCTGACGGCGCGTCACGCCACCGCTTGCAGCAGCCGCTTGGGCTCCGAGACGCCGTACCCTTGGGCGTAGTCCACGCCCATGCCGCGCAGCATCGTGATGATCTCCTGGTTCTCGGCGAACTCGGCGATGGTCTGCTTGCCGGTCAGGTGGCCGATCTCGTTGATCGAGCGCACCATCTCGCGGTCGATGGGGTCGTGCAGGATCTCCTTGACGAAGCTGCCGTCGATCTTGAGGAAATCCACGGGGAAGTGCTTCAGGTAGCCGAACGACGAGAGGCCCGTGCCGAAGTCGTCGAGCGCGAACTTGCAGCCGAGCTCCTTCAGCGCGTGGATGAAGCGGTTGGCCTGCGAGTAGCTCGCGATGGCCGCGGTCTCCGTGATCTCGAAGCAGATGC
Organism: Gammaproteobacteria bacterium; assembly: GCA_036563665.1. Classification (GTDB taxonomy): domain Bacteria; phylum Pseudomonadota; class Gammaproteobacteria; order Steroidobacterales; family Rariloculaceae; genus FEN-1219. The sequence goes on along the minus strand of DATCLY010000093.1, from coordinate 144,952 downwards.
AGCTGCCGCTCAAGCCGCTCTTCTGGAACTGATCGATCACGAATGGCAGGAACTTCTCGTCGGCGAGGCTCTGCCCCGAGAGGTTGATCGAGCAGAGCGCGAGCCGCTCGCGCTCGTCCGCCTCCGACACGAGCCAGCGGAACGCCTGCGTGATCACCCACCGGTCGATCGATGGCGTCAGGCCGTAGCGCTCCGCGGCGGCGATGAACAGATCCGGCGAGACGAGCATGCCCTGCTCGTCACGCATGCGCAGCAGCAGCTCGTAGTGAGCCCCCGTGTCGAGCCCGGGCTGCAGCGGCTGGATGGTCTGGCGGAAGAGCTCGAAGCGGTTCTCCTCGAGCGCGTTGCTGATGCGAGCGGCCCACTGCATCTCCTTGCGCCGCTTCATCAGGTCGATGTCGTTCTCCTGGTAGCTGTAAACGCGGTTCCGGCCCGCCTCCTTCGCCGCCGCGCAGGCGCTGTCGGCCGCCGACAGCAACGCCGCCACGTCGTCCGTGGCGGGCGTGATCGGCACCACGCCGATGCTCGCGCCGAGGCGGAACGTGCGCTCGTCCCACACGAAGCGGAACTCGTTGATGATGTCGCGCAGGCTCTCGGCCGTGCGCATGGCCTCTTCCATCGTGCAGCTCTCGAGCAGCACGCCGAACTCGTCGCCGCCGAGCCGCGCCAGCGTGTCGCGCCAGCGGATCTTGGACTTGAGCAGCGCCGCGATCTGCTTGAGCAGCGCGTCGCCCGCGCTGTGGCCGCACGCGTCGTTCACGATCTTGAACTGATCGAGGTCGATGTACAGCACCGCGTACGACGTCTCGCGCGCCTTGGCGCTCTTCAACGCCCGCTGCAGCCGGTTCTCGAACTCGCGGCGGTTCACGAGCTCGGTGAGGATGTCGTGGCTCGCCGCGTACGAGAGCCTGCGGTTCAGCTCGCGCGACTCCGACACGTCGTGGAACACGAGCACGCCGCCCGTGACGTTGCCGTTCGGATCGCGGATGGGCGCGGCCGTGCTCTCGATGTAGAGCTCGTTGCCGTCGCGGCGGATCAGCAGCGTGGGCCGCACGGACTTCACGGGGCGGTTGCGGCGCATGGCCACCGCCACGGGGTTCTCGACCGGCTCGCAGGTCTCCTCGTGGAAGCCGCGGAAGATCTCGTCGATGGGGCGCCCCACGGCGTCGTCGAGCTTCCAGCCCGTGAGCTCCGACGCCACCGGATTCAGATACTGCACGAGCGCCTGCGCGTCGGTGGTGACCACGCCGTCGCCGATCGACTGCAGCGTGATCTGTGCGCTCTCCTTCTCGCGGAACAGCGCCTCCTCGTAGAGCTTGCGCTCGGTGATGTCGGTTTCGACGCCCACGAGCCGCTTGAGCCTGCCGTGCTCGTCCACGCGCCCGCGCACGCGGCTCTGGATCCAGCGCCACTCGCCGTTCGCGTGCCGCATCCGATGCACGCTCTCGAAGAGCTCGGTGCGGCCCTCGATGTGGTCCCGCAAGCCCTGCTGCACCTGCGCGAGGTCGTCGGGGTGCACGAGCAGGCGCCACTCGGGGATCTCGTCGTCGTCCTTGTAGCCGAGCATGGCGCGCCAGCGTGGCGAGAAATACATCGAGTTCTCGCGCACGTCGTAGTCCCACAGCCCGTCGTTGGCCGTGTTCGTGACCAGGCGGTCGCGCTCCTGCACCGTGAAGAGATCTTCCTGCAGCTGGATGCGCTCGAGCCCCGTGGCGCAGCTCACGCCCACGAGCTTGAGGGCGAGGTGGAGGTCCGCGTCCCACGCGGGCTCCGGGGATGCGCTCGCGACGCCCAGGACGCCGCCCAGGCGGCCGCGGATGTTGAAGCCCAGGATCAACAGCGACGCGACGTTCAGGCTCGCCAGCCGCTCGGCGTCGGCGCGCTGCGCCAGGGGGGGCCTCGCGGTGTCGCGGATCTCGAGCAGCCGCAGGTGCTCGAGACGGCTCTTGATCCACGGGAAGTCGTCCAGCGAGCGGCCGACGAGCACCTCGGGGTTGCAGAGCGAGAACATCGAGCGGCCGCAGTGGACCTTCTCGAACGTATGCCCGTCGCGGTCCATGAGCGCGACGAACACCGCGTCGGCCTTGCAGACGTCCGTGAGGGCCTGGAGGCCTTCCTTGATGCGCTCGTCGGCCGTGTTGACCGACATGCTCTGGAAGTCGACGGCGACCTTGGTGCAGATCAGGTCGAGACCGGCCTGCCGGCCGCCGCCGCGGCGCACGGGGGTGCCGACCTCCGCGTCTGCGGAGACCGCCGCGTCGCTCGCCGCTTCGCCTTCAGCCATAGTCCCCACTGTCCGGTCGCTCCTTGCCTTGCATGGGCGGCCGCCTCGAAACCGGCGCCATTCTGACACTTGTAAGCCGGAATACAAGCGCGCGCGTCACGAATTTCGAGCGCCGGCCGGGGGTTAGAGCCGTCAACTGGCCGGTTTTCGCAACATGAGCACCGCCCGCCGGCAGGTGGCGATCAGGACGTCGTGCTGGTTGAAGCCCCGGTGCTCCAGGGTCACGATGCCGTTGGCCGGCCGCGACCGGCTGGGGCGCACGGCGATGACCTCGGTCTCCACGTGCACGGTGTCGCCCACGAACAGCGGGTTCGGGAAGCGGGCCTCCTCGATGCCGAGGTTGGCCACCGTGGTGCCCAGCGTGATGTCGTTGATCGAGATGCCGACGATGAGCCCCAGGGTGAAGAAGCTGTTCACCAGCGGCTGCCCGAACTCCGACTGGGTTCGCATGTACTCGCGGTCGAGATGCAGGGGCGCCGGGTTGTGGGTGAGCGTGCTGAACAGCACGTTATCCGTCTCGGTGATGGTGCGGCGGATGGCGTGTCGGTACACCCGCCCCACCTCGAACTCCTCGAAGTAATAGCCCGGCATGCCTTCTCCTACTCGGCCGCGAGCTCGCGGCTGCGGGCGGCCGCCGCCCGCACGGCGCGCTTCATGAGCTCGGGCAGCCCGTCGTCGGCCATGAGCACGGCCAGCGCGGCCTGGGTGGTGCCGCCCGGGCTCGTCACGCGGGCGCGCAGCGTGGCGGCCGGCTCGCCGGACGCCTCGGCATAGGCGCCGGCGCCCGCCACGGTGGCCACGGCGAGCTTGCGGGCCAGCGCCGGGGAGAGGCCCGCATCGGCGGCCGCTGCCTCGAGGCTCTCGATCAGCAGGAACACGTACGCGGGTCCGCTGCCCGAGACCGCGGTGACCGCGTCCATGAGGCGCTCGTCGTCCACCCAGTCGACCGTGCCCACGGCCGCGAGCAGCTCCGTGCAGATGTCCCGCTGCGCCGCCGTGACGGCGGGGCTCGCCGTGAGCACGGTCATGCCCTTGCCCACGGCGGCCGGCGTGTTCGGCATGGCGCGCACGGCGGCGGCATCGTTGCCGAGCGCGGCCAGCATGTGCGCGAGCGTCTTGCCGGCTGCGATCGACAGGAACACGGGCCGGCCCGACGGGGCGGGAAGGTCGCGGCAACGCCGCAGCACCTCCTCCACCTGCGGGGGCTTCACCGCCACGACCACCACGTCGGCGGGCTCACGCGGCCCCGGGGCTTCCGCGTGCGCGGCGAGCCCCATCGCCGCCGCCGCTTGCCGCGCAGCGGGCTGCGGGTCCACCACGCGGACGACGGAGGGCGCAACGCCGCGCGCGAGCCAGCCCTCCGCCAGCGCGCGGCCCATGTTTCCGAACCCGATCAACAGAATGCGCAGATCTCGTTGCACGTCGACTCCCGCACCTTCGCCGCTCACCGCGGGTCTCGGGCCGGCTCGGATGCAATCCCGTCCGCGACCTCGATCGGTGCGCTCGCCGCGAACATCGCGAGATCCAGCGTGCGCTCGGAGCGCGCCACGAGACAGGCGACGACGCAGTCGCCCAGCACGTTGACGGCCGTCCGCAGCATATCGAGCAGGCGATCGACCCCAATGATCAGCCCGATCCCCTCCACCGGCAAGCCGACCTGCCCGAGCACCATGGCGAGCATCACGAGGCCCACGCCGGGCACCCCGGCCGTGCCGATCGAGGCGAGCGTCGCCGTGAGGATCACGGCGATGTAGTCGCCGAAGCCGAGCGGCACGCCGTACACGTTCGCGACGAACACGGTGGCGACGCCTTGCATGATGGCCGTGCCGTCCATGTTGACGGTGGCGCCCACGGGCGCGCAGAACGCCGCCACCTCGTTCGGCACGCCGAGCCGTTTCTCCATCGTGGACAGCGTCACGGGAATCGTAGCGTTGCTCGACGAGGTGCTGAACGCGAACACCATGACGGCGCGCGTCTTCGCGAGGAAGGTGCGCACGCGCAGCCCCGCGAGCCGGAGCAGGCCGCTGTAGACGAGCCCGGCGTGCGCCGCGAGCGCGACGACCACGGCCGCGAAATAGGCGGCGAGCGGGGCGAACGCGTCGAGGCCCTGATCCGCGAAGGTGCGGCCGATCAGCGCGAACACGCCGAGCGGCGCCGCGCGAATCACGATGCCGACGAGCCGGAGCATCACCTCGTTGAAGTCGTCGAAGGCGCGCGCGACGCGCTTACCCGCCTCCCCCGCCGCACTGACCGCCACGCCGAGCAGCAGCGCGAACACGATGATCTGCAGCATCTGCCCTTCGGCGAGCGCCCGCACCGGATTGGTGGGCACGAGATCGATCAGCACCTGCGTGAGCGAGGGCGGCTCGCGCGCCTCGTAGGTCGCCACGCGCCCCGCCTCGAAGCCCACGCCCGGATCGACCACGTTTCCCACGATGAGCGCGAGCGCCGCGGCCGCGCCCGTGGTGAGCAGGTAGAGGGCGAGCGTCTTGGCGCCGATGCGGCCGAGGGAGCGCAGGTCGCCGAGCGCCGTGACGCCGGCCACGATCGACACGAGCACCAGCGGCACGACGATGACCTGCAGGAGCGCGAAGAACAGCCGCCCCACCACGAGCAGCACGCCGTCCACGAAGACCGGCTTCGCAGACGCGAGCGCGTCGGGAAAGAGGCTGAACGGCAGCCCGACGAGCACGCCGGCCGCCATCGCGATCAGAATCTTGTGCGTCAGTGTCATGCCGGAGCGGCCCGTGCGAAGCGCCCGCGAGCACGCTAACGGCTCGGCCGCCCGCGGGCAACCGCCGTCCGGGGCCGGGTCAACGGCGAACGAGCCGCCGGGGCCCCTGAAACGTCGGGCGAAGACAAGTAATATCCACGCTCGCGGATCGGAGCCCGGGACGGACCGCCGGCTCGATCCTTCCCGATCTCGAAGCGAACCAGGGAGAGACACACCGATGAACCGGAAGCCGATCCTCGTGCTCGCCGCGCTGGCCGTCGTGGCGGCGCCGGCACTGGCCGAGCCGCGCGACTACGTGTTCGACATGGCGCATTCGCGCATCTTCTTCGAGGTGGATCATCGCGGCTTCTCCACGATGGTGGGACGCTTCGCGGACTTCGGCGGCACGTTCCGCTTCGACCCGGACGATCCAGCGGCCAGCTTCCTCGACGTGACCATCGATCCGGCCAGCGTGGACATGTTCCACGCGGGCCTCAACGAGCACCTGAAGAACGCCGACTTCTTCGACGTGGCGAACTACCCCGAGCTGCGCTTCGTGAGCGAACGGGTCGAGGTGGTGGGCGAGAACCGCTACGCGGTCCACGGCCGGTTCACGATGCTCGGTCAGACGCACCCCTTGACGCTGGATGTGGTGCTGAACAAGACGGGCACGACGCGTAGCGGCGCGCCCATGGCGGGCTTCAGCGCTCGCGGGACCCTCGATCGCACGCAGTACGGCATGACGTTCGCCGCGCCGGTGGTCGGCACGAACGTGGCGTTCCGCATCGAGATCGAGGCGAGCGCCACCGACGAATCCTAAGCCCGTTCCGTGAGAGAGGTTTTCATCGCCGGCGTCGCCCAGCTGCCGGTTACGAGCGACGCCAACGAGCGCGAGCGCACGCTCGGCGCCGCGGCGGTCAAGGCTGCGCTCGAGCACGCGGGCGTGGCCGCGGACGCCGTGGACGCGCTGTACGCCGGCAACATGATGAGCGGCATCCTGGGCCGCCAGCAGCAGATGGGCGGGCTCATCGCGGATTACGCGGGCCTCGAGGGCATCGAGGCCGCGACCATCGAAGCCGCCTGCGCGTCCGGCGCGGCGGCCGCGCGCATGGCCTACCTCGCCGTGGCGGGCGGCGTGCACGAGCTCGTCGTGGTATGCGGCGTGGAGCGCATGACGCACGTGGACCGGGACACCGTCACGCGCGCGCTCGCGACGGCGGCGGACGCGGAGCTCGAAGGCGACGTGGGCGAGTCGTTCCTGTCGCTCAACGCAAAGCTCATGCGCGCGTACATGGAGCGCTACGGCACGCCCGCGGAGCGGTTCGCGCCGTTCGCCATCACGGCGCACCGCAACGCCGTCACCAACCCCAACGCCCTGCTGCACAAGGGCATCGACCTCGACGCCTATCTCGCCTCCCGCACCGTGGTGGAGCCCATCCGGCTGTTCGACGTATCGCCGCTCTGCAACGGCGCCGCGGCCGTGGTGCTCGCGTCGCGCGACGCGCTCGAGTCGCGCGCCGCCGCCGGCGGGCCCCGCATCCGCATCGCCGGGTCCGCGGCGGCCACGGCGACGGTCGCCCTTGCGCGACGCGCGGATCCGCTGCGATTCACCGCCGTCGAGCGCTCCACCGGCGCGGCGCTCGAGCAGGCCGGCGTGCGGCGCGAGGACGTGGACTTCTTCGAGCTGCACGACGCCTACACGATCATCTCGGTGTTGAGCCTCGAAGCCGCCGGCTTCGCGCCGCCGGGGCGCGGCACCGACTTGGGCGCGGACGGCTCGATCGCGCTCGACGGCCCCGTGCCGATCGCCACCATGGGCGGCCTCAAGGCCCGCGGCCATCCGGTGGGCGCCACCGGCGTCTATCAGCTCGCGGAAGCGTACCTGCAGCTCGCCGGGCTCGCGGGCGCCAATCAGGTCCCGGGCGCCGAGATCGGGCTCGTGCAGAACATGGGCGGCATCGCCGCCACCGTGGTCACGCACGTCGTCCAGCGCGTGGGCTGAGCGCACGGCGCTCGCTGTCGGCGAGCCCGGCAAGCGCGTAGGCTTGAGCCAACCGAAGCGAGCACGGCGGTGATCGTCATGAGATCGGCGCACGCAGGATTGGCCGCGATTCAATTAATACTGCTATCAGCGGCTTACGCGCAGAATCAAGAACGGGAGTTAACAGTGGAGGAGCGCGTGGCGCAGCTCGAGTCGCAGGTGGCCCGGCTCGAGACGCAGCTCCTCACGCGCACGACGAGCGGGGCCGGATCCCTCGGGCGCGACAACCCGGGGCTCGACGCGTCGGCGCGCATCGACGAGCTCGAGCGACGCCTCGAGACGCTCACGTTCGAGGTCCAGCGGCTCACGCAGCAGCTCGATCTCGCGGCCCGCGAGGCGAGCGACGCGCGCCGCACGGCCATGGCCGCCGAGCGCGCGGCCCGCGACGCGCTGCTGCGCACCCGCTAGCAGAAGCCCGTCACGCACAGCCGTCACTCGCCCAGGCGGCGGCGCGGATCGGTGGGCTCGATGGCGATCAGGCTCGGGCGCGGGGCCGCGTCGCCCCCGTCCGGCCAGCGGCTGCCGGGTGCGACCGCACGGCCGCTGTCGCCCGGGTGCTGCACGGAGAGAAACAGCGTGCGGCCGTCCGGGGCGATCTCGCACCCGGCGATCTCGGCATCGCGCGGGCCGCTCATGAACCGACGCACGCGCCCGCGCTCTCGGCCCTCGGTCGGGCACACGAAGCAGCCGTTGTTGGCCCCGCCGGGCTGCGCCCCATCGGTGACGATCCAGAGGTTTCCGTCGGCGTCGAACCCGAGGTTGTCGGGATTGGCGAACGCCGAGACGCGCGCGGCCTGCGCGTAGCCGCCGAAGTACGTCGCGTCCGGTTCGAGCGGCGCTGCGGTCAGGGGCAACGCGGCCAGCAACCCCGGCTCTCGCGGTGCGCCCGCGAGCACGAACACCTCCCAGCGGAAGGTGCGCGCCGTGCCGTCGCCGTCCTCCGCGATCTCGAGGATGTGCCCCGCCTCGTTCGGCGCCCGGGGGCACGCGGCGTGCGGCGCGGTCGCGACGACCCGGCCGCCGACCTCGATGCGCCCGGCGCCGCGGCTCAGATTTTGCGTGCAGGAGACGTACACGCGGCCGGTGATCGGGCTCACGGCCACGTCCTCCGGGCGGTCGAGCGGCGTGGCGCCCACGCGATCGGCCGCCTCGCGGCACCGCAGCACGACGTCGGCCTGGGACCGGAACCCGGCCGCGGGCGAGAGCGGCCCCGTGGGCGCCCATGCCAGCGGCAGCCACTCGCCCGTGCCGTCCTCGTCGAAGCGGGCCACGTACAACGTGCCCTCGTCCAGCAGATCGCGGTTGCGCTCGGGGCGGGCCGGATCGAAGCGCCCTTCGGTCACGAACTTGTAGAAGTACTCGAACGGCTCGTCGTCGCCCATGTACACCGCCACGCGACCGTCGCGCGTGACGACGGGGGTGGCGCCCTCGTGCTTGAAGCGGCCGAGCGCCGTGCGCTTCTTGCCGGGCGCGTTTGGCGCGAACGGATCCACCTCCACGATCCAGCCGAACTTGAGCGCCTCGCGCGGGCTCGCGGCGGCATCGAAACGCGCGTCCACGAACTCCCAGCGGTAGCGGCTCTCGCGCGGCCTCGGGCCGAGGCGCAGGTAGGCACGAGCGAGGTCGGGGTCGGAGCGCACGGCCGCCCCGTTGCCGAAGTAATCGTCGATGTTCTCCTCGCCGCTCAGGTACGTGCCCCACGGCGTCGGCCCGGCCGCGCAGTTGCCGAGCGTGCCGGCGACGACCTCGGGCTCGCCGCCGGAGCCGCGCAGCAGCGGATGCGAGGCGGCCGGGCCGCGCAGCTCGAACGGGCTCGCGGCCGTGACCCGGCGATTGAGCCGTCCGCTCACGCGGCAGGTCCAGCGTTCGGTGCGCTCGAGCTCCACGAAGCTCAAGCCCACCGCGGCCTGCATGTAGCGCACGACGGAGCGGTGCTCGCGCACGAACGCGGCGCGGCCCTCGCGCCCCGCTTCCGCCCACCCGGGGAAGAGCAGCGCGGGGGTCGGAAACTCGTGGTTCACGCCGACGAGCAGCCCGCCGTCCGGGAGCGCGAAGAGGCCGAGCCCATCGCAGTTGTAGCCGAACTGGCCCGCCTGCGCGGCCGGCGCGTCGGGCGCGAGCAGCGCGCCGGACGCGACGCGCGTGGCGTCGAGGCTCGGCACGCCGGTAAAGAGCGCGTCGCCCCAGCGCAGCACCACGTCGGCCCGGTAGCCGGGCGGCACGAGCACCTCGTCGCGGTCGCTCGGGGCCACGGGCTCGAACGCCAAACGGCCGCGGCCGGCGCCGAGCGCGGGCCGGTCGACGGCTGCGAGCGCGAGCAGGCTCGCGCCCCCCTGGAGCAGGCGCCGGCGGCTCAGCCGCCGTTCCAGGAGCACGCGAAGGGTTTCCGGGTTGGGCGAGGCCATCTCCCTCCAGGATCGCCGCAGGGCCGTGGCAGCTTAGGGCAGCGGCCCCTTCGAAACCAGCGCGTCCGACATTGCGGCGGTGACAGTGTTAGCCTATCCCGCCTTACGCACTGGCAACCAAGGACCCCACCATGGCAGAGGATCTCGGCGCCGACGACATCGCAATGGATGCCGCCAATCTCTATCAAGAGGAGACGTTCACGGATCGGCGCGTCGGCACGATCCAGAGGCTCACGCCCGTCACCCCGAACGGCCAGCGCGACACCGGACGGCCCGTGCTCTACGTGGGCCAGACGCAGGTGTTGACACCGGCCGGCGCGCTGCCGCTGAGCTTCGAGGTTGAAGCGAGCTCGCTGGAGGAGGCCGTCGCCAAGTTCGGCGGGCTCGCGCAGCAGGCGCTCGCCAACGCGCTGAAACGGCTCGAAGAGCTGCGCCGCGAGGCGGCGTCGTCGCTCATCGTCCCCGGCAGCGCGGCCGGTCCGCTCGGCCGAGGAGGCCCGCGCGGCGGAGGCGGCATCCAGCTGCCTTGACGGCCCGAAGAAACGCGCGGAGACGGGCGAGCCGCGGAGGACGAAGCATGTCGGAGCAGGATGATCGGCTCGCGATACGCGAGCTCGTGGACAACTGGGTGCTCTGGAGCGACTCCGGGGACTGGGAGCGCTTCGCCACCGTGTGGCACGACGATGCGTGGATGACGGCCACCTGGTTCCAGGGCCCCGCGCGCGACTTCGTGGAGGCGCGCCGCACGGGCTTCGAGCGCGGCGTGAGCATCATCCACTTTCTCGGCGCGCACACGAGCGAGATCCGCGGGCCCCGCGCGATCGCGCAGACCAAGATGACCATCAACCAGCGCGCCGTGCTCGACGGCGTGGCCGTGGACGCGGTCTGCATCGGCCGCTTCTACGACTTCCTGGAGAAGCGCTCCGGCCGCTGGGGAATCGTGCGCCGCCAGCCGATCTACGAGAAGGACCGGCTGGACCCGGTGGAGCCCGGCGCGCGCATCGAACTGGACGCCGACCTGCTCGACCGCTTCCCCGAGGGCTACCGGCACCTCGCGTACCTGCAGACCAAGGCCGGCTTCCAGGTGAAGCTCGGCCTGCCGGGGCTCCGCGGCCCGGCCGTCGAGAAGCTCTACGCCGAGGGCCGTGCGTGGCTCGAGGGCTCGCCGCGACCAGGAGAGCCGCTCTGATTCAGTGCGGCTTGCGCTGGTAGCTCGCGAGCAGGCGGTCCACGACCCGCTCGGCGCGGCGGCCGATCTCCTCCTCACTGGGCGACTCGCCGCCGATCAGCAGCAGCTCCTTGTACCAGCGGTGCTGGAGCATGCCCATGAAGAACTCGGCCGCCTCCTCCGGGTCGTCCACCTGCAGCGCCCCGCGCTCGCTCGCGTTGCGGAGGTACTCCGCGAGCACCGCTTGCGTGCGCTGCGGGCCGCGCGTGTAGTAGAGCCGCGCGAGATCCGGGAAGCGCTCCCGCTCGGCGATGATGAGCCGCAGCAGCGCGCGATGGCTCGAGGAAAAGAGCGCAGCCAGCCGTTCCGCCCCGAACCGGGTGAGCGTTCGGCGCACGTCCTCGTGATCGCCGAGCGAGGGCTGGGGAGCGTTCGACACCAGCGAATCCACCACTACCCGAAACAGGTCTTCCTTGGTGGGGAAATAGTTATAGAGAGTGGCTTTCGAGCCCCCGGAGCGCTCGAGGATGGCGTCGATGGAGGTCTGATCGTAGCCATCGCGCAGAAAGAGCTCCGTCGCCGCCTCCAACATCCTTGCCAGGCGCTCCCGTCCGCGAGCGGACTGGGGCTCGGCCGCTAATCCTTGCATGCCGGCAATACGAGTCACTGCGAAACTCCTTCCAGTGAGTGCTGTTCGTAAACTCTGCCGCTCGTCTCCGCGTTCCGACCCCCGATTCCCCGATTCGTGCGCGACCGCCGTTACGGACGTTCGACCACTATCTCCTGCACCTCTCGGCGCTTCTGCGCCGGAACGACTTGCGGGCGTCCATACCAGAACAAGCCGACCACACGCTCGTGCTCGGGATCGATGCCGAGCAGCTCGTAAAATTTCTGCTCCCGGGTGAAGGCGCCGGTCGTCCACTTGACGCCTACCCCGCGCTGCCACAGATACAGCATGAGGTTCTGAGCCGCGCAGCAGCAAGCGGCGTAGTCTTCCCGGTCCGTGAGCTCGTCGGCGCTGCGCCGGGACGTGAGCACGAACATCGCCGGAATGGCGCTGAGCCGGGCGTAACGCGCCACGCCCGCGCGCTCTCCTTTGACCTTCGTGTCGAACTCGGCCGCGAACCGCGCGAGCGCCTCCTTGGTCTCCGGGCCGACGATATAGAACTTCCAGGGTTGAGTCAGGCGGTGGTTCGGCGCCCAGCGCGCGAGCTCGATGCCTTCGAGCAGCACGTCGACGCCCACCGGCGTGGGGTCGAACAGGTCGATGGAGCGGCGGCTGCGAATCAGATCGGCGAGCGCCGACGCTTCGAACGCCCGAGATGCCGCCATACCACTCACCATCGATCCCTCCTGTCGAACGCCCAAAAGAGCCGGTAGAGACAACATAGCACGCCGGCGCCTGGGCAGTGCGCCCGGCCGGCACCGCGACCTGATTCCTTGACCGGTCGGCCGACGGGCCCGGACAATCGGCCGCCCCGAGAGCCGCCGGAGCACCCTGCCATGACCGACACCGTGGACGCCGTCGTGATCGGAGCGGGCGTCGTGGGCCTCGCCGCCGCACGCGCGCTCGCCATGCGCGGCCGGGAGGTCGTGGTGCTCGAGCAGCACGCGCGCGTCGGCGAGGAAACGTCCGCCCGGAACTCCGAGGTGATCCACGCCGGGATCTACTACCCTACCGGCAGCCTCAAGGCCGAGCTCTGCGTCGCCGGCGCCCGCAAGCTCTATGAGTATTGCGAAGCAAAAGGCGTTCCCTACCGCCGCTGCGGCAAGGTGATCGTCGCCGTCCACGCGGAGCAGGAGACCGCGCTCGAGGCGCTGTGGGCGAAGGGCATGGAGAACGGCGCGGCCGACCTGCGCCGGCTGACTCGCGCGGAGCTGCACGCGCTCGAGCCGGAGGTCACGGGGGCCGCCGCCCTCTGGTCGCCGTCCACGGGCATCGTGGACAGCCATGCGCTCATGCTGGCCTACCAGGGGGACCTCGAGGCGCACGGCGGGGCCGTGGCCGTGCTGTCGCGATTCCTGGAGGGTCATCTCGAGGGCGATCGCATTCGCCTGCGTTACTCGGCGGACGACGAGATCCAGGAGGTGGCGGCGCGCGTCGTCGTGAACGCCGCCGGGCTGCACGCGACGAGGGTCGCGCGCGCGCTGCACGGGTTTCCGGCGCGGGAGATCCCGGAGACGCGCTACGCCAAGGGCAACTACTTCGTCTACGCCGGCAAGAGCCCGTTCACGCATCTCGTGTATCCGCTGCCGGAGCCCGGCGGGCTCGGCATCCACGCCACCCTGGACCTCGCGGGGCGGCTACGGTTCGGGCCGGACGTCGAATGGGTGGACCGGCTCGATTATGCCGTCGACCCCTCGCGGGCGACGCGCTTCTACGCGGCCATCCGCACCTACTGGCCAGGGCTGCCGGACGGCAGCCTGAGCCCCGGCTACTCGGGGATCCGGCCCAAGACGGCGGCGCCCGGCGAGCCTGCCAGCGATTTCGCCATAGAGCGCGCGCCGACCGGGTCGGACGCCGTGCTGATCGAGCTCTTCGGCATCGAGTCGCCGGGGCTGACTGCCTCGCTCGCGATCGCCGAGCGCGTGGCGGACCTAGTCAGCTAGGGCAGAATTATCAAAGAGTTGAGATAGAAAAATAACGAGCTCGTGAGGACCAGCGCGAGCATGACGGACACCGCCCAGCGGGCGATGAGCGCGCCGCGGTTCCAGCAGACCGTCACCGGCACGAGCGGCAACGCGGCGCACTGCGCGAGGCAGCGCAGGCAGACGGCCAGCCACGGCCAGCGGTAGGTCCAGCCGCGAAGCTCGGGGCGGGAGAGCACGGCAGCGGCGATGGTCTCCTCCGTGCCGAGCGCGGCATCCGCCCAGCGCGCGGCCTCTTCCGCCGTCATGCCGGCGGCGACCGCATCCTGCATGAGGTCTTCCCAGTGCTCGCCGAGCTCGAGGATGGTGCGCTGGATGTAGACGGGGGAGACGCCTGCCTTCGATAAGGCAATCTTCAGGCCTTCGAACCCCGGGCTAGGCATGCTCCGCGTCTCCGAGTGCGGCATTCACACCCGAGCTCACGCGCTTCCATTCCTGTCCCAATCGTTCCAGTCGCCGCTGTCCCTTCGCGGTCAGCGTGTAGTAGACGCGTGTGCGTCCGTTCACGGCCTTGCGCCGCGCCTTGAGCGCGCCGTTGCGCTCGAGGGCGTGGAGGACGGGGTAGATCACCCCTTCGCCGAGCGCGATGGCTTCGCCGGTGACGAGGCGCACGGCCTTGACCAGCTCGTACCCGTACATCTCGCCTCGGGCCAGGAGTCGCAGGACGAGCAACTCCGGCACGCCGCTCATGAACGGAGGATTCGTCTGGCTCATGGCGCTCCGCCGAAGACTCGAGAGCTCAGTTTACCTCGCCCTTCCAGGTATCTCAAGGCGCGCTCGCATCGTCGCGATCTTCAGAGGCGCTCGCGGATGAAGATCGCCGGCTCCGGCGTCCGCGCAGGGACCTGTCCATGCGGACCCCCTTCCGAACGGCGTGGATACATCCCTGTAGCCTCGCGCGCGCATCCTGCGCGCGAGCGTCCTGGAAGGGGGTCTGCATGGACGACCCTGACGCGTCGTCGCGAGAGTGTGCGGCGCTGAAGATCGCGGTCTGACGTCTCGTCGCAAGGGCCGGCGGCGGTGAAGGTCGCGGTTGGCGAGACGCCGGTAGTCGCGGGGCGGTTAGTTGTGCGCTACGCCGTCCGGCATCCCGAATTGCCGCGCGAAGAACTCGTAGGCGCTCTCGCGCAACTTCGGGAAGTACACCACGGACGTGCGGTGGCCCGTGGGCAGGTACAGGGCCTCGGGGCGGCCCATCGTGAGCCAGAGGCGCTGCTGGGCCTCGAACGGCACGATGACGTCGGAGCGCGCGAGCACGAGCAGCGCGCGCTGCGCGTCCACATAGGGGGCGAGCGTGAGAGGATCGAACGGGATCTCTTCCTTGAGCAGCCGCTCGAGCGCGCTCTCCGTCAGGCCGTTCTCCTCGACGACCTCGTCGATCACCCGCGCCACGGGCCGATAGCGCGTGTTCATCGCCATGTACGGGAAGTCGCCGCCCGCCATCGCGGCCACGAGCGCGTCCACGCGCGGATCGAGCGCGGCCAGCATGACGGCGTCGCTGCCCCCGAAGCTGATGCCGAACAGCCCGATGCGCTCCGAGTCGAGCTCGGGCTGCTGCTCGATCCAGTCGAGCGCCCGGCGATAGTCCGCGAGCGTGGCATGCAGCGCTTCGCCGAGCTCATCGATGGTCTGCATGCGCTCGCGGTTCACGCCCACGACCACGGCCGCCCAGCCCCGCTGCGCGAAATACTTGGCGAAGTAGCGCGTGACGACGAGATGGCCGTTGAAGATGGGCAGCAGCACCACCACCGGCGTTCGCGCGTCGCCTTCCGTGTCGCAGTACTCGAGCTCGATCGGCTCGCATCCCGTGCTGGACTCGAGCAGGACCTGGCGCACGGTGAAGTTCGCGCGCCGCCGCAACGCCTCCTCGGCGCCGCTCGGCGTCGCCGCCGTGTAGTGGAAGCGCTCCGCGAGATCGGGCGGTAGCTCGCGTGGGCCGGGATAGCGATCCGAGAGCGGCACATGCGTCACCGCGCAGCCCGTGAGGGCGGCGAGCGCCGCCACGGCGCAAAATCGTAGAACTGCGCGCACGCCCGACGAACGCCGCGCGGGCAGTGACCAGCAACGGGGCATGCGTTCGATTCTAGCGGCGCCGGCGCGCGCCGCCTAGGATGCCGGCGGGGACTACGGCCGCTCCACGAAGGCGGCTTTCACCCCTCCCGCGTCGGTCCAGGCGAACAGCAGCCCGCCCTCGGTCGCGAGCATCTGCGGCACATCGCTCGGGCGCGGCGTGTCGACGCGCGCGGCCGCGAACGCCGGGCCGAGCGTGCCATCGCGCTCCACGCGGCGCACGGCGAGCTCGGTGCCACCGTGGGCGTCGTTGCGCCACCAGCTCACGGCGGCCGCGCCGTCGTCGAGCAGCGCCACGCCCACCTGACCCAGCGCGCCCGCCCCGTCGATGTCGACCGCGGGCGCGAACGTGGCGCCGCCGTCGCGCGAGCGCGCGAAGCGCACGCGCGGCGCGCCGCTCGCCGCCGTGAACCACGCCGCGACCACGTCGTCGCCGCGCGCGTCGAGGGCGGGTCCGTTCACGGGACAGCCCTCGATGATCCACCCGTCCGGGCCGAGCTCGACGGGCTCCGTCCAGCGGCCGTCCGCGAAGCGGCGCACGACGACGTCGCGGCGCTCCTCCGGCGTGCGGTCGCGGTACACCACGACCAGCGCGCCGCGCGCGGCGGCGACATCGGTGCGGCAGCAGTCGCACACCACGTCGTCGACGGCGTCGTCGGAGAGCTTCGTGCCGTCGAACGACAGCCGTGCGGCGCGCAGGCTGGTGCCGACAACGGCGGCCTCGTCGCCCTCCGCGAGCGCGAAGTTCCGACCGTCGAGCCACACCGCGCCGACGGCGCCGTCCCATTCGAACAGGGTCGCGAAGCCGTGCTCGGTGGTCGTGCCGTCGTCGTTCAGCAGCACGGGCTCGCTCCACGACCGGCCGCCGTCGTGCGAGTGCGCGACGACCACGTCGTAGGCGAACAGGCTGCCCGGCGAGGTCACCAGCCAGTGCGCGGCCCAGACGTCGCGCGTGATCGGCACGACCGACGGCAGATCCGCGGGGTTCACCATCCAGTCCGTGCCCCGGGCGACCGTGGCCGGCCCGCCGAAGGCGCCGCCCGACCAGCGCGCGTAGCGCAGCGCGTAGCCCTCCCCTTCAGGCTCCACCCAGCTCAGCACGGCCGAGCCGTCCGGCCCCGCCGCGAGCCGGGGCTCGCCGCTGCCCGGCGCCGCCGGCACGTCCACGACCGTGGGCGTGGAAACGGCAGTCGGCGGCCCCCCGCGCTCGCCGCACGCCGCGAGCGCGGCGCAAGCGGCCGCCACCATCACTGCGAATGGGGCGCCGGCGGACACCGAGGGCTGCGTCGACACCCGTAGGACGGTATCAGAACACGCGGGCGAAGCGATAGACGAAGGCCGGCGGCAGGTTGAGCGGCGTGAAGCCGATCAGCGAGCTGCGCAGCCTGAGCCTCGCCCGCAGCTCGCGCCCCACGGGACAGCGGCCGCCGTACGTGAACTGATGGAAGCACCCGTCGGGCCCGAGCATCTCGAACGCCTGCGACAGCACGCGCAGCTTCTCGCGCCGCGAGAAGAGCAACAGCGGCAGGCCGCTGATGACGAAGTCGAAGCCGCCGCCCGCGAGCTCGTCCCGGTAGCTCGCGAGCGACAACGCGTCGGCCTGCAGCACGCGGCAGTGCGGAAAGCGCTGCGTGAGGATCCGCGCGAAATCGGCGTTCTGCTCCACCACGACCAGGTTCTCGGGGCGCACGCCGCGCTCGAGGATGGCGCGCGTGACGGTACCCGTGCCCGCCCCGAGCTCGATGACGCGCGCGCCCGCGGTCACGTTCTGCGCCATGAGCCTCGCGAGCAAGCGGCCGCTCGGCGCGACGGCGCCGATCGTGAACGGATCGCGCACCCAGCTACGGAAGAATCGGGCGAAGTAGTCCGAGCGCGACTGCTCGAGGACGCTGCTCATCCGACGACCTCACGGAGTTGCCCGGCGCCCCCGCGGGGACTCGGACGGTTGAACCGGAGAAACCGCAAGCGGCTTGCCTAATGCGTCGTGATTCGAAGGTTGCGGAACAGCACCGTGCCCGCCCCGTACTGCAGCGCGACCGGCCCCTCCGCGAAGCGCTCGTCGCTCACGTCCACCATGGGCCGATCGTTCAGCACTACCTGCAGACGCGGGCCGCGAGCCGTGATCTCGAAGCGATTCCAGCGGCCGCCCGTGTAGATCGTGCTCGACGGCGGCGCCACGTCGACGATGCTGCCCGTGCGATACGTGGGGTCCGGCCGCTGGTCGAATATGTTGACCTCATAGCAAGTCTCGGCGCCGGGAGCATCGGCGTCGACGCAACGCACGAACACCCCGCTGTTCGCATCCGGCGACACCCAGAACTCCACGCTCAGGTCGAAGTCGCGGAAGCTCGTGGGGCTCACGAGGAACCCGTTGCCCGAATCCGCCTGCACGGCACCGCCGTCGGCCTCGCGCCAGTTCGCGTCGCCGACGCGCCGCCAGGCGAGGAGATCCGCCGCCCCGTAAGTCGTCGTCCCGTCGGGCGCCGCGCCGCCGCCGGCCGACTCCGGCTCGGACGGCGAGCAGGCCGCCGCCAGCAGTCCGACGATGCACGCTAACCCCCGACGCACGGGCATACCGTCCCCCACAGTGCCAGGCGCAACGGTGCGCACGTTAGCACAAGACCAGCGGCGATTGGGTAGCCTCGGTGCTCAATCGTGACGACCGTCCGCGGCAACGCTTCGCGCGATTACTCGACGAGCGCCGCGGGCGGTGCGCCTGCAGTGATGCGGTGTGCGGGGAGACCCGAAGCTGGTGCCGGTGGAGGGACTTGAACCCCCGACCTCTCGCTTACGAAGCGACTGCTCTACCGCTGAGCTACACCGGCACGGGATTCGGCGGAGGCGCTATTCTGCCTGAGGCCGCGCGCGCCTGCACTTCTTGATTTGCGGACCGGCGTGTGCGCGGACCGCGCGGGCGTTACGCCTGGGCGTCGCTCGAGCGCACCCGGATCACGACCTCCACGGCGGCCTGCCGCGTGCCCGGCGGCAGCGCCGTGCGCACGTCCACCGTGACGGCATCGCTCGGGATGTCGATGAGCTCGCCCGTGTCCTCGTTGTAGAAGTGATGATGCGGGTGAATGGTGGAGTCGTAGTACTGGCGCGTGGGATCGACGTCCACCGTGCGCAGCAACCCCCGGTCGCAAAAGAGGTTCAGCGTGTTGTAGACCGTGGCCTTCGAGACGCGCGAGCCCATCGCCCGGATGCCGGCGATGATCTGCTCCGCGGACAGGTGCTGCGGCTTCGACAGGATCACGGCCGCGACATCCAACCGCTGCGCGGTCGGCATCACGTCGTGTGATTCAAGCAGCTCGACGAGCTGGTCTCGCGTCATCGTAGCGAGTCCCCTGAAAAATCAGAGACTTGGCAAGTATACCCGCTGATGCGACTCATTCTCAACCGCGCGATCGACCGTCCCCGACCCCGCTAAGTTGCTCATTCTGGCCGGTTTTCGCGCTAGTGCGGCCGCCCTTGGCGGGGCCTTAATTGGCGAGCGTCGGAGGCCTGCCTCGGTGGCACCACCCTCCGGCGCATCGGGTCAACGATGAACCTTACGCCTGCTTCGACCGCTCGCCCAGCCCACGGGTTCACGCTCTGGGAGCTGCTCTGCACGCTGGCAGTCGCCGGCATCGTGGTGGGCATCGCGGCCCCGAGCTTCCAGGACGCGCTCCGCAACGCGCGGCGCTCGGCGGACGTCGACGCGTTCGTCACGGCCGTGCAGCTCGCGCGCAGCGAGGCCGCGAAGCGGGGCCGCACCGTGGTGCTCTGCGGCTCGGCGGACCTCACGGCCTGCGGCGAGCGGTACGAGGCGGGCTGGATCGTGTTCGTCGACGAAGACGGCGCGCACCCGCCTGCGCGCGCCGCGGCGGAGCCGCTGCTCTTCGTCCACCGGCCGGCGCGCGGAGTCGCCGTGTCGTCGAACCGGGCGGTGTTCGAGTTCCGTCCGTTCGCCCGGCGCAGCACGAACGGCACCGTCACTTTCTGCGACGCGCGGGGCGGCCGTTACGCCCGCGCCGTGGTCGTGAGCTACACGGGCCGGCCGCGCGTCGCCGAGCCCGCGCCCGGCGAGCCGCTGCCATGTCCGTGATGGGCCGATCGGCACGCGACCCGCGCGGCTTCGGGCTCGTGGAGGCGCTGGTGGCGCTCGTGGTCGTCTCCGTGGGCCTGATCGGCATCGCCGCGCTGCACGCGCAGGCGCTCGGCGCGGCCCGCAGCGCGCTGCATCGCGCGGCGGCCGTGGATCTCGCCGCGGACCTCGCCGACCGGATTCGGGCCAACGGCCGCGGCGCGGCGGCCTACGCCGGCGCGGGCGCCGACCGGGGCTGCGGCACCGGCGGCGCTTCGTGCTCCCCCACGGAGATGGCCGCGCACGACGTGCTGCTGTGGCGCCGGCTCGTGCGCGCCCGGCTGCCGAACGGCGACGCCGTCGTCGGCGTGGACGGCGACGCGCCGCGCACGGTCACGATCCGCGTGAGCTGGCACGAGCCGAACGCGGGCGTGCTCACGCACCGCGCCGCCGTGCGCGTGCCGGCAGGATAACGTCGCATGCACGCGCGGCTGCACCGAGCGCTTCGTGCATTCGGCCTGCGGAGAACGGGGCTCACGCTCGTCGAGCTCATGGTGGCGCTCGCGGTGGGCACGCTGCTCATGCTCGGCGCCGCGGAGCTATTCGTGCAGGGGCTGCGCGCGTTTCGCGTGACCGAGTCCGTCGCGCGCCTGCACGAGAACGCCCGCTTCGCGCTCGACGTGCTGGAGAGCGACGTGCAGATGGCCGGCTACTTCGGCCTCGCGGCGCACGCCGGCGTCATCGCGGGACGCGCGGGGCCCGACGCGCCGCCCGGGCCCGGTCCTGCCGCCTGCGGGAACAATTGGGCCGTCGATCTCGATCGGCCGGTGGAGGCCGCCAACGGCTATCGCTGGGCGTGCGCGGCCTCCTACGGCGTCGCTCCCTGGGCGGACACGCTGGTCGTGCGTCGCGCGGAGCCGGAGCCGGTGGTGCCGGCCGCGGGCGCGTTACACGTGCAGTCGGTGCGCTTCGGCGAGTCGGCGCTCTTTGCCGGCGCCGCGCTCCCGGCCGGGTTCGACGCGGCGTCGTCGCAAACCCACACGCTCAGCGTCAACGGCTACTACGTGAGCCCGCGGTCGACGCTCGACGCGCCGGGCAACCCCGTGCCGTCGCTGCGCAGGAAGACGCTCCGCACGGGACCCGCGATCGTCGACGAGGAAGTGCTGCCCGGCGTCGAGGACCTGCAGGTGGAGCTCGGCGTGGACACGGATTCCGAGGACGAAGCCGGCGGCGGCGCCGTGGACCGCTACGTGCAGGCGGGCGATCCCCTGCTCGATTCGCGGCATCCGGATTTCGTTCCGGAGGCGAGAGTGTTAACGGTTCGGATCTGGCTGCGGGCGCGCGCGGAACGGCCCGAGACCGGGTTCACGGACACCGCGCGCTACGTCTACGCGGATCAGGACGTCGGGCCGCTCAACGACGGCTTCCGGCGCGTGGTGGTGTCGCGGACCGTCCAGCTGCGCAACGCGCGAGGGCCGCGGTGATGTGCGCGACGGGCCGCATGCGACGGGCCGGCCGAGCGGTGCAAGACGGCGCCGCGCTCGTGGTGGCGCTCGTGCTGCTCGCCGTGCTCACGGCGCTCGCGGTGTCGGCCGCGAGCACCGCCACGTACGAGGTGGCCATGGCCGGCAACGCGCAGTACCAGCGGGCGGCGTTCGACGCGGCCGAGGCCGGCATCGAGATCGCCCTCGCCCGCCGGGCGTTCTCCACGAGCGGCCCCGTCGCATTGCCCGCGATGCCCGCGGGCGACGGCTCCGCGCAGACCGAAGCCACGGCCTCGTTCGTGGCCGTGACGCCGGTGCCGCTGGGCGCCTTCAGCATGGGCGCGGACGGGCTCGCCGCGTTTCACTTCGAGATCGAGGCCTTGGGCCGTGCGCCGCGCCACGCCGCGGCCGCGCACCGGCAGGGCTTCTACGTCATCGGGCCGGGCGGCCCGTGACGGCTCGGTGACAGGGATGTCCATGATCCGATTCGTCCGACTCGGCTGGCCGGTGTTGGTCGCGGCCGGCGCCGCCGCGGCGCCCCGCCCGGAGGAGCCCGTCGAGGGCCGCCACGCCGTCGCGCTGGAGGATCTCGCGTGGCCCGCGCCGCCCGCGAGCGCGCTCGCCGTGCGGCCGAGCCCGCGCTGTGCGAGCGTTGCGCTGCCGCTCACGCCCGCCACCCGCTACTTCGTGCACGGCCGCGCGGTCGACGCCGAGACGTTCCCGGCGGCGGCCGAAGCCGCGCGGGCCGCGTCTCCCGAGGCCGTCGCATTCATTTATTACGAGCTCGCGACCGGCCGCGTCACGCGCGTGATCGTCGCGGCGCCGCACCCGGCGCTCGCGAGCGGCCACGGCGCCTTCGAGGTGCGGCGATGACGCGCGGCGCGCGGCGTTCGCTCTCGGCGCTCGCGGGCAGCGCTTGGGCGCTCGCGGCGTGCGCGTGCGCCCGAGCCGACGATGCGGATCTCTTCCTCGGCACCCCGAGCCCGAGCGTGCGGCCCAACGTGTTGCTGCTCATCGACGACTCGGGACCGGGCGACGGAGCCACGGCCGAGGAGCACGCGGCGGCGACCGAGCGCCTGCGAGCGCTCGCGGACGCGGCGCACGCGCTGATCGACGCGCTCGGAGACGCGAACGTCGGCCTCATGAGCTTCGATGCCGGCGGTGGCGCAGTCGACGTTGCGATGGGCGACGGCGAGGCGCGCCGCGCGGCGCTGCACGCCGCCATCGCGGGCCTCGTGCCCGAGCAGCCGTACACGCCGGCCGCCGCGTTGTACGAGGCGGCGCGCTACTGGCTCGGCGCGCCGGTGGACTACGGCACGCGCGGAGACGCGGCTGCGCGCCGCACCGACGATGCGGCTCGCTACGCGTCGCCGATCGAGCTCGCCTGCCAACGCAACCACGTCGTGCTGCTGATGGGCGGCGGGAGCGGCGGCGACGAGGCGGACGACAAGATCGCGGCGCTCGCGGACGCAACCGGCGAGGCGTTCGCGAGCCTCGTGGACGGGGGCGCGTGCGACGCGCAACCGGCACGCAGCGGCGGCGCCTGTCTCGACGACCTCGCGGAGTTCCTGCGCCGTGCGGACCTCTCGCCGCTGCCCGGGCGGCAGAACGTGATCACGCACGTGGTGAGCGCGGCACTGGAGCCGCTGCTCGCGCGGACGGCGGCGCGGGGGGGCGGCGAGCACCGCACGGCGGACGATGCCGCCGGGCTCGCGACGGCGCTGTCCGCCGTCGCCGCGGAGATCCTGGCCGCGCCGTCGAGCGCCGTGCCGCCGGCCGTGCCCGTGGACGCCTTCAATCGCACGCAGCATGGGCTCGATGTCTACGTCAGCGTGTTTCGGCCGTCCGCCACGGCGCATTGGCCCGGCAACGTGAAGAAATACCGGCTCGCCTCGGCCGGCATCGTGGATGCGGACGGGGTGCCCGCCGTGGAACGCGCCACGGGCTTCTTCGCGCCGGGCGCGCGCAGCCTCTGGTCGGCGCAGCCCGACGGGCACGACGTCGAGGCGGGCGGCGCGGCGCAGCACATCCCGGCGCCGCGCACGGTCCTCACGGGGCTCGGCGATCGCGACCTCATGGCTCCCGGCAACCGCGTGGACGCCGCGAACGACGCCCTCACCGGCCCGCTGCTCGGCGCGCACGCAGGCAGACCCGCGCGCGAGGACGTCATCGACTTCATGAACGACGCTTTCGATCGCAACGGCGACGGCGTGCCCGACCGCCGCGGCGCCTTGGGCGACTCGCTGCACTCCGCGCCCGTCGCGATGGCGTACGGGCCGGGCGCGGACGACGTCACGGTCTACGCCGCCACGAACGACGGTTATCTGCACGCGATCGACGGCGAGAGCGGCACGGAGCGTTGGGCGTTCGTGCCGCCGGGGCTCCTGCCCCGGCAGGCGGCGCGGCTCGCGGACGGCCCTTCGTCCAAGGCCTACGGCCTCGACGGCCCGTTGCGTCTGCATGCCGTGCACGACGGCGACGGCGTGATCGAGCCCGACGACGGCGAGCGGGTGTATCTCTACTTCGGCATGCGGCGCGGCGGGCGCGCGTACTACGCGCTCGACGTCACTCGTCCCGACGCGCCGGTGCTCCTCTGGCGTCACGACCACGAGACGTTGCCGCGCCTCGGGCAGACGTGGGCCGCGCCGGTGCCCGCGCGCATCGACATCGCGGGCGCACCCTACGCGCCCGACAATCCCGAGCGGCTCGTGGTCGTGATGACCGGCGGCTACGACCCGGGTCAGGACGCGCCCGAACCGCGCACCGACGACGTGGGCAACGCGCTCTACATCGTCGACGCCGTGAACGGCGAGCTGCTCTGGTGGGCGGGCGTCGCGGACGCGACGCAACGCTTCGCCGCCCCGAACGGCGCCATGCGCTACTCGCTGCCCGGCGGCGTCAAGGTGCTCGACCTCGACACCGACGGCTTCGCCGACCGGCTGTACGCGGCCGACGTGGGCGGACAAGTGTGGCGCTTCGATCTGTGGAACGGGCGGGACGCGGCGAGCCTCGCGACCGGCGGCGTGATCGCCTCGCTGGGCGCGGCCGCCGCGGCGGCGCCCACCGGGGCCGACACGCGGCGGTTCTATCACGCGCCCGACGTCGCGCTCGTGCAGAGCGCGGGCGGCGCGTATCTCCACGTGGGCCTCGGGTCGGGCCACCGCGCCCGGCCGAACGCGGTCGGCAACGACGATCGCTTCTACGCGCTTCGCGATCGCGTCCCGTTCCGGCGCCGCACGCAGGACGAGTACGACCGCGCGGTCCCCGTCACCGACGAGGACCTCGTGGACGTGACGGATCGTCACGCGGCAGTCGTTCCGTCGACGGCTCCCGGCTGGCGCCACTCGCTGCGCTCGCCCGGGGAGAAGGTGCTGGCCGAGTCGCGCACGTTCGACGGCCGGGTGTTCTTCACCACGTACACGCCCGGCACGCCGTCCGACGCCGACCCTTGCGTGCCCGCGCTCGGCACGAGCCGCCTGTACGCGCTGGACGTGATCGACGGCGCACCGGCGCTTGCGCCCGTCGTCGCGAACGACGAGGCCGGCTTCATCGAGCTCGCCGCCCCGGTCGCGGCCGCACCGCGGTTCCTGTTCCCGCCGCCCGACGCGCCCGCCCCGGCCCCGTGCGCGGAGGCGGGCTGCACGGCGGCGGCGGGCGGCTGCGCGGGGGAAGCGTGCCTTCCGGAGCCCCTCGTCTGCGTGGGTCTGGCCTGCTTCCCGACGGGCTATCGCAACCGGCCGATACGCACGTATTGGGTCCGCGAGAGCCTCGACTGATGCGCAGCCGCAAGCGGGTCCTCGGCGTCACGTTGCTCGAGCTCATGGCGGTGGTCGCCGTGGTGGCGATCCTCGGCCTGATCGCCGTGCCGGGCTACCGGCGCCACGTGCAGCGCGCGCAGCGCACGGAGGCGAAGACGGCCCTGCTGCTCGCCGCGGCGAATCAGGAACGGTTCCACCTCCAGCACCACCGCTACACGGCGGATCTCACGCTGCTCGGCTTCGGCGCGGCGGCGAACGCGCCCACGGAGAGCGGCCGCTACGTGCTGAACGTGACGGCGGCGACGGCCGACGCCTTCACGATCGAGGCCACGGCCGTGAACGAGATGGCCGCCGACGAGGAATGCCGCACGTTCGCGATCGCCTCGACGGGCGCGCGCTGGGCCGCGCCCGATCCGAGCGGGCGGTGCTGGTAGGAGCTACCGTTCGTCGCGCGGCGCGAGCGTCTTGCCGCGCTTCAGGTCGAGCAGATTGTCGAGGATCAGGAGCGCCGCGCCCACCGTGATGGCCGAGTCGGCCACGTTGAAGGCCGGGAAGTAGGCGTCTCCCCAGTGCACGTGGATGAAGTCGATCACGTGGCCCCAGAGCACGCGGTCGATCACGTTGCCGAGCGCGCCGCCCAGCACGAGCGCGAGCCCCGCCGCGAGCAGGTTCTGCCCGCGCGGCGGCAGCCGCCGCAGCCAGACGAGGATGCCCACGCTCACGGCGAGACCGAGTCCCGTGAACAGCCACCGCTGCCAGCCCGACGCGTCGTCCAGGAAGCTGAACGCGGCGCCCTCGTTGTGCAGGCGCGTGATGTCGAGCACGGGCAGCACGGCCACCTGCTCGTACTCGAGGAAGGTGCTCGTGATCAGGTGCTTCGTCCACTGGTCGAGGACGATCACGACCAGCGAGACCCACAGCCAGTTCGACGCGCCGGCCCGCAGCGAGAACCAGCGGCGCGCGGTCATGCGCGCTCGTCCCGGGCGAGGCGGATCTGCCACCGCGGCTCGCCCTCCTCCGTCACCACGAACGGCTTCTCGGGCTCGCGCCATTCGCTCGCGAGCGTCTCGCTCATGAGGTAATCGCGGTAGCGCTCGAGCGCGTCCTGCACGGCGGCGTCGCCTTCCACCATCAGCACGATGCGGTCGGACACCTCGAGGCCCGCCTGCTTGCGGGCGTCCTGCACGGACCGCACGAGCTCGCGCGCGAGCCCCTCGCGGCGGAGCTCCTCGTCGAGCGTGGTGTCGAGGCCCGCGAGGTAGCCGCCGTCCTCCGCGCAGGCGAACCCTTCCGCCGACGACGTCTCGATGAGCAGGTCGCCGGGGCCGAGCTCGACCTCGACGCCCTCCACCGTGAAGCGCTGCGGCTCGCCGCGCGCCGCGGCCGCGGCCACGGCGGCCCCGTCCGCCTCGGCCAGCGCCTTGCGGATGGCGGGAACGAGCTTGCCGTAGCGCTTGCCCACCACGGGCAGGTTGGGCTTGATGCGGTAGCTCACCAGCCGCGCATCGGGCGGCAGCAGCTCGAGCGACTTCACGTTGAGCTCGTCCAGGATCTGCTCCTCGTGGCGGCGCACGGCCGCGGCCGCCGCGTCGTCCGGCACTCGCACCAGCAGCCGCTTGAGCGGCTGACGCACCTTGAGACGCGACTCGTTGCGCGCCGCGCGCCCCAGCCCCACCACGCGCTGCACGACCTCGATCTCGGCGAGCAGCCGCTCGTCGAGCCGCGCGGGGTCGAAGTCCGGCCACTCCGTCATGTGCACGCTGAGCGGCGCCTCCGGGTCGATGCCGCGCACGAGGTTCTGGTAGAGCGCCTCGGCGAGGAACGGCACGAACGGCGCGATCAGGCGCGTGACCGTCGTCAGGCACTCGTACAGCGTGGCGTACGCGGCCTGCTTGTCTTCGCCCGTGGCGGCTTTCCAGAACCGCCGGCGGTTGCGCCGCACGTACCAGTTGGAGAGCTGGTCCACGAAGCGCTCGATGGCCGTGCCCGCGCGCAGCGCGTCGTATGCGTCGAGCGCCTCGGTCGCCTCCTTCACCGTGCGCTCGAGCAGCGACACGATCCAGCGGTCGATCTCGGGCCGCCGGTCGTAGGGCACCGCGACACGCGGATCGACGCCGTCGAGCCGCGCGTACATCACGAGGAACGCATACGTGTTCCACAGCGTGTTGATGAAGCTCGAGGCCACGTCCGCCACGATGTCCACCGACACGCGCTTCTGCACGTCGGGCGCCACGCGCGCGAGGAAATGCCAGCGCAGCGCGTCCGCGCCCACCCGGTCGAACACCTCGTACGGGTCGAGGATGTTGCCGAGCGACTTCGACATCTTCTTGCCGTCCTGATCCACGATGTGGCTCAGGCAGACGACGTTGCGGTACGCCGCCTGGTCCGACACCATCGTGGCGACGGCGTGCAGCGTGTAGAACCAGCCGCGGGTCTGGTCGATGGCCTCGCAGATGAAGTCGGCCGGAAAGCTCGTCTCGAACACGTCGCGGTTCTCGAACGGGTAGTGCCACTGCGCGTACGGCATCGCACCCGAGTCGAACCAGCAGTCGATGACCTCGGCCACGCGGCGGTACTCGCGGCCTTCGTGCACGAAGGTCACCTCGTCGATGGCGGGGCGGTGCAGGTCGAGCCCTTTGAGGCTGCGGCCCGCGCGCCGCTCGAGCTCCGCTACCGAGCCGATGCAGATGTAGTCGCCCTGCCCGTCCGTCCAGAGCGGCAGCGGCGTGCCCCAGAAGCGCTCCCGCGACAACGCCCAGTCGATGTTGTTCTCGAGCCAGTTGCCGAAGCGCCCGTCGCGGATGTTCTCCGGCACCCAGTTGATGCCGCGGTTGAGCGCCACCATGCGGTCGCGCACGGCCGTGGTGCGGATGTACCAGGCGTTCTTGGCGTAGTAGATGAGCGGGTCGCCCGTGCGCCAGCCGAACGGGTAGTTGTGGCGGTACTTGGCCTCGCGGTAGAGCAGCCCCCGGCTCTTCAGCAGCTCGATGATCACCGGGTCCGCGTCCTTGAAGAACTTCCCGGCCACGGGCGTGACGGCCGGCAGGAAGCAGCCGTCCTCGCCGACCGCGTGAACCACCGGCAGCCCGTGGCTCTGGCCGAGCTTCAGGTCGTCCTCGCCGTACGGCGGCGCGATGTGCACGATGCCGGTGCCGTCCTCGGTGGTGACGAACTCGGCCGTGCGCACGCGGCAGATGTCGCCTTCCACGGCGAGATAGTCGAACAGCCGCTCGTAGCGGCGCCCGTCGAGCTCCCGGCCCTTCGCGACCTTGAGCACCTCGCCCGCCTCGTCGCCCAGCACGGCCGGCACGAGGTCGCGGGCGAGGATCAGCGTCTCGTCGCCGTGGCGCACCCACGCGTAGTCCACGTCCGGATGCACGGCGAGCAGCAGGTTGGCCGGCAGCGTCCAGGGCGTGGTGGTCCACACGAGGAAGAACGTCTTCTCCTCGTCGAGCGCCCGGAAGCGCACGAACACCGAGGGGTCGTCCACCTCGCGATAACCCTGCGCCACCTCGTGCGAGGACAGCGTGGCGCCGATCCGCGGGTCGTAGGGCACCACCTTGTAGCCCTGATAGATGAGCCCGCGGTCCCAGATCGTCTTGAGCAGGTGCCACACGCTCTCGATGTAGCGGTTGTCGAGCGTGAAGTAGGCGTCCTCGAAGTCCACCCAGAAGCCCATGCGCTCGGTCATCGCTTCCCAATCGCCGACGTAGCGCATGACCGAGGCGCGGCAGAGCTCGGTGAACCGGGCGATACCGACCTCCTGCTCGATGCGCTTCTTGTCGAAGATACCGAGCTCTTTCTCGATCTCGTGCTCGACGGGCAGGCCGTGCGTGTCCCAGCCAGCCTTGCGAGGACAGTGGAAGCCGCGCATGGTCTTGTAGCGCGGGTACAGGTCCTTGAACGTGCGCGCGAGCACGTGATGGATGCCGGGCCGCCCGTTGGCCGTGGGCGGGCCTTCGTAGAACACGAATTTCTCGCGGCCCGCGCTCTGCGCGAGCGTTTGCTTGAACACGTCGTGGCGGCGCCAGAGCTCGAGGATCTCCTTCTCGAGCGCCGGCCCGTCGTAACGCGCGCCAACTGCTTCGAACATCGCCGTCTCGCCCTGCGTTCGCGGGTGGGAGCGCCTTTCCAGGCGCGATCTTTCCTTCGCGCAAAGATCGCGGCTGGGAAGCCGCTCCCACCGATGCGTTGTCGGGAATCATGCCGCCGCGCGGGGGCGCTCTTCGCGCCCGCGGGCGCCGGGGCGAATGGCGTCGCGGTACCACCCGGCGTTCGCCGCGGCCTCGCGGCCGCGACCTCGGTAGCTGGCGAGCGCCAGCCCGGCTCGATGACGGGAGCCAACCGGCCGAGCCTACTCGGGACGAGCCCTTTCGGGCGGCCGCTCCGGGGTGATCTTCACCGGCTCGGCGGCGCGGGGCTCACACCGTCCCCCGCTCGCTCGGCCCGCCGCGGGCCGGCTACTCGTCCCCATCCTCGCGTTTAGGGACGGGCAGTTTACGCCATTCAAGCGGCCAGCGCAGCCCGCGCCTCCTCGACGTCGCGGCGCATCTGGCGCTGCAGCGACTCGAGATCGGGGAACCGGCGTTCCTCGCGCAGCCGCTTCACGAAATGCACGGTGATGTAGCGGTCGTAGATGTCGGCGTCGAAGTCGAAGATCAGCACCTCGAGCAGCGGCCGCCCGCCGCCGATGGTGGGACGCGTGCCCACGCTCGCGACGCCGTCGAGGGGCCGCTCGCCGAGCCCGGTCACGCGGGCGGCGAAGATGCCGTCGATGGGCGCCTGCCGGCGCTTGAGGTTCACGTTGGCCGTGGGGAAGCCGAGCCGCTTGCCGAGCCCGAGGCCGCGCACGACGCGGCCCGACATCGAATAGTCGCGGCCGAGCATCGCCCTGGCGGTATCGAGGTCGCCCGCGCGCAGCGCCTCGCGGATGGCGGTGCTGCTGATGCGCACGCCTTGCCGGTACACCGGCGGCACCACCGTCACGCCGAAGCCGTGCCGCGCGCCGGCGGAGCGCAGGTCCTCGAGCGTGCCACGGCGCCCGGCCCCGAAGCGAAAGTCGTCGCCGACCACCACGTGCCGCGCTGCGAGCCCGTGGACCAGGATCCGCTCCACGTACTCCTCGTGCGACAGCAGCCGGATCTTCGCGAACCGGGGGCAGAAAAGATCGTCCACGCCGAGCTTCTCGAGCCCTTCGAAGCGCTCGCGAAACCGCGTGAGGCGCGCGGGGGGATCGTCGGGCGCGAAGAACTCGGCCGGCATGGGTTCGAACGAGCTCACGGCCGTCCGCCAGCCGTGCGCCTCGGCGAGCCGCTTCGCGCAGCCCAGGATCTCCTGATGGCCCAGGTGCAGGCCGTCGAACACGCCGATGGCGACGACGCGCGGGACGCGTTCGGCGCAGCGGCCGAGCTGCTCGACGGACCGGTACAGCTTCATCGTGACGTGTTATCCCCCTCGCGCGCCCCGCAGCTCGCGGGGCCGCAAGCCGAGCGCGTACGCAGCGCCTGCGTAAACGGCCGCGCCCCCCACCACCAACAGCGCGAGCATACCCGCTCGCTGCCAGCCGCTCATCGCCGCCCAGTCGCCGGCCCGATCGAGCCCCCAGAGCAGAAAGACGATCATCGCGGCGCAGGCGCCGATCACCTGCGCCGCGAGCCGTCGCCATCCGGGCGCGGGCCGGAGCACGCGGGCCGCGGCCAACCCGCGCAGCAGCAGCGCCGCATTGTAGAGCCCCGCGCAGCTCGTCGCGGCCGCAAGCCCGGCGTGCGCCGGAGCCCACCCCGTAGCGACGAGCGCGAGCACGAAAACCACGTTCAGGCCGAACGACACGAGCAGCGACTGCACGCCCACTCTGACCGGCGTGCGCGTGTCGTGGCGGGCGAAGTAACCGGGCGACAGCACCTTCACGGCGATGAAGCCCAGGAGCCCCGGGGCGTACGCTCTGAGGCTCGCGGCGGACATGGCGACGTCGATCGGGCCGAACTCGCCGCCCAGGAAGATCGTGGCGAGCAGCGGCTCCGCCAGCACGGCGAGCCCGACCGCTGCCGGCAAGGCGATCACGAGCACGAGCCGCAGCGCCCAATCCAGCGTGGCCGCGAACGAGTCGCCGGAGCGCCGCGCATGCTGCTCGGAGAGGCTCGGCAGGATGGCGGTCGCGAGCGCGATGCCGAACACGCCCACGGGGAACTCGAGCAGGCGGTCCGAATAGTAGAGCCAGCTGATGCTGCCCGCGGCGAGGAACGACGCGATCAACGTGTCGAACAGGATGTTCACCTGCGCCACCGAGGACCCGAACAGCACGGGCGTCATGAGCGCGAGGATGCGGCGCACGCCCGGGTGCCCGAGCCCCCAGCGCGGCCTCGGCAGGAGCCCGAGACGCGCGAGGAACGGCAGCTGGAACGCGAGCTGCACGCACCCGGCAACCAGCACGCCGAGCGCGAGCGCGAGACCGGGCTGCGCGAGCGCCGGCGCCACGGCCAGGGCGAACAGGATCAGCACGAGGTTCAGCAGCAGCGGCGTGAACGCCGGCACCGCGAAGCGGCGGAAAGTGTTCAGGATTCCGCCCGCGAGCGCCGTGAGCGAGATGAAGAAGAGATAGGGGAACGTGAGCCGCAGCATTGCCGTCGCGAGCTCGAAGCGCCCGTCGGCCTCGTCCAGGAAGCCGGGGGCGAACACGGCGATCAGCGCGGGCGCCGCGATCACGCCCACGGCGGTGATCGCGAACAGGAACACGGTGAGCGTGCCGGCGATGCGATCCACGAGCTGCCGCATCTCCTCGGGCGTGCGCTCGCTGCGATACTCGGCGAGCATGGGCACGAAGGCGGCCGAGAACGCCCCCTCCGCGAAGAAGCGCCGCAACAGGTTCGGGATCTTGAACGCCACGATGAAGGCGTCCATGACGGGGCTCGCGCCGAACGCGTACGAGAACACCTTGTCGCGCACGAGCCCGAACACCCTCGAAAGGAGGGTCATGGAGCCGATCACCGAGGTGGACTCGAGCAGCCGCTCGGGACGCGGCGCCACGCGGTCTTCCGCCGCCCGCATCGATCAGCCCCGCTCCGGAGACGGGCGGCAGCGGCGCGGTGCAGAAGCCGCGCGGCGGCAGTCTCGTTGGGTCTGCATTCGGCTTGACTTGGGTTAGGGCGGTTCGAATAATACCGCCCTTCCGCGAGACCTTACCCGGACTTCGCCCGCGGTCGCGCGACGCGCACCGGGGTGCAACGCAACGAGACAGTGGCCAACACTCAATCCGCGAAGAAGCGCGCTCGCCAGAACGAGAAGCGCCGCGCCCACAACGCCGCGCTGCGCTCGCGGCTGCGCACCGCCATCAAGAAGGTGCTGAAAGCCATTCAGTCGGGCGACAAGGAGGCGGCGACGCAGTCGTTCCGCGCGGCGGTGCCCGAGATCGACCGCATGGTCAACAAGGGCATCATCGCCAAGAACCGCGCCGCCCACTACAAGAGCAAGCTGAACGCCCGCCTGCGCGCGATGTAGGCATCGCGCCGGCAGGCGCACCTACCCCCGAACGAAGCCTGTGGGAGCGGCTTTCCAGCCGCGCTCTTGAGTTGTGGGAGCAGCTTTCTAGCCGCGATTCGATTGGTCGCTTGTCATGCGTCTCCGCAGGCGGCGCCGAAGATCGCGGCTGGAAAGCCGCTCCCACCCGTCAGGCCGGCTTGCCTTGCTCCTGCTCCTCGAGGCGCTCGAGGAACGCCATCGCTTCCTGGGCGAGGCGCTCCGTGCCCTCCCCCGTGAGCGCGCTGATGCCGAACGCCGGCCCCGCCCAGTTGAGCTCCTGCACGATGCGCTCGACGCGAGCGGTGCGCTCCCCCGGCGGCAGCAGATCGAGCTTGTTCAACACGAGCCAGCGGGGCCGCGCGGCCAGCGTGGGCGAGTAGCTGATGAGCTCCGCTTCCACCGCCCGTATGTCGGCGACCACGTCCGCGACCGGGTCCGTGCCCTCGCCCTGCGGGCACGCGTCCGCCACGTGCAGCAGGAGCCGCGTGCGCTCGAGGTGCTTGAGGAAGCGGATGCCGAGGCCCGCCCCTTCCGCCGCGCCCTCGATAAGGCCGGGAATGTCCGCAACGACGAAGCTGCGCTCGGGGCCCACGCGCACCACGCCGAGATGGGGATGCAGCGTGGTGAACGGATAATCCGCCACTTTCGGCCGAGCCGCCGACAACGCGCGCGTGAGC
The DNA here is from genome assembly GCA_036563665.1 of Gammaproteobacteria bacterium. GTDB lineage: Bacteria > Pseudomonadota > Gammaproteobacteria > Steroidobacterales > Rariloculaceae > FEN-1219. The sequence continues at coordinate 112,125 of DATCLY010000093.1, read as the reverse complement.
GTGGACTTGCCGGCGTTCGGCGTGCCGAGCAGCCCCACGTCGGCCAGCACCTTGAGCGCGAGCTTGAGGTGTCGCGACTCGCCGGGCTGCCCCGGCGTCGCCTTGCGGGGCGCGCGATTGACGCTGCTCTTGAAGTGCGTGTTGCCCTTGCCGCCGCGGCCGCCGCGCGCGACGAGCAACGTGTCGCCGTCGTTGGCGAGATCGCCGAGCACCTCGCCCGTGTCCACGTCCTCCACGACGGTGCCGCGGGGCACCTCGATGTAGAGGTCCTCGCCCGACTGGCCGGTCTTGTTGTTGCCCGAGCCGCCGCGGCCGTTCGCCGCGCGGAAGCGCCGGTTCACGCGGAAGTCGGCGAGCGTGTTGATGCCCTCCCGGGCCACGAGATAGACGCTGCCGCCGTCCCCGCCGTCGCCCCCGTCCGGGCCGCCTCGGGGAATGAACTTCTCGCGCCGGAAGCTCACGCATCCGTCCCCGCCGTTGCCGGCGTGGACGTGAATGTCCGCTTCGTCGACGAACTTCATGAACGAAAAAGCCCCGCGAGCGGGGCTTTCCTCGGTGCGCCTCGGGCGGCGGCTAGTCCGTCAGCACGCTGACGTACGTGCGGCTCTTCGGCCCTTTGGTGGTGAAGGCCACCCGGCCGTTCGCGGTGGCGAACAGCGTGTGGTCCCGGCCCACGCGCACGTTCGGGCCGGCATGGAAGCGCGTGCCGCGCTGCCGCACGATGATGTTGCCCGCGACCACCTGCTCGCCGCCGAAGCGCTTGACGCCGAGCCGCTTCGACTCGGAATCGCGGCCGTTCTTCGAGCTGCCGCCTGCCTTCTTGTGTGCCATGTGCTTACTCCTTGGCCTCGCCGGCCTCGGCCGCCACCGCGCCGTCCGCGCCCGTGATAGAGGTGATCTCCACCTCCGTGTAGTGCTGGCGGTGACCGTGCAGGCGCTTGTAGCCCACGCGCCGCTTGAACTTCACGACGTCGATCTTCGGATACCGGCCCTGGGCAGTGACCTTCCCTTGCACCTTGGAGCCCGCCACCAGCGGCGCGCCCACCTGGATGGCAGCGCCCTCGCCTACCGCGAGCACCTCGTCGAACTCGACCTCGTCGCCCACGGCCGCGTCCAGGCGCTCCACGCGCAGGCGATCGCCGGGCCGCGCCCGATACTGCTTGCCGCCTGTACGAAACACCGCATACACGATAGTGACTCCTCGCGCGCTCGCGCTGTCGGCTGGGACCGTGGGGAGGGCCGAGATTCTAGTGAGTCGGTGGCGGGGGGTCAACGCGCGCGGGGAGGCGGGGCAAATCGTCCCGGAGTCGCGAACCTCGCCAACCCACCCCCCTCTGAGGCATTATCTCGTTCTATGCCTCTCGCCGAGACGCGACCGCAGCCTCCATCGCTAGACGCGCTGAGAGCCCTGGTCGCGGAGGACTGGGGCGAGGTCAATCGGGTCATCGTCCGCCGCCTGGGCAGCGACGTGGCGCTCGTCAACCAGGTGGCCCACCACATCATTCAGAACGGCGGCAAGCGGCTGCGGCCGCTGGCCGTGCTGCTCGCGGCGCGCGCCTGCGGCTGCTCCTCGGGCGCCCAGGTGCCCGCAGCGGCCATCATCGAGTTCATCCACACGGCCACCCTGCTGCACGACGACGTCGTCGACAGCTCGGGGCTGCGGCGCGGGCGCCAGACCGCCAACGCGCTCTTCGGCAACGAGGCGAGCGTGCTGGTGGGCGATTTTCTCTATTCTCGCGCCTTCCAGATGATGGTGGAGCTCAACGAGATGCGCGTGCTCGACGTGCTCGCCAACGCCACCAACACCATCGCCGAGGGCGAGGTGCTGCAGCTCATGAACTGCAACAACCCCGACATCGGCGAGGCGGACTACATGGAAGTGATCTACCGCAAGACGGCGAAGCTGTTCGAGGCGGGCACGCGCATCGGGGCGATCCTCGCGGGTCGCGACGAGGTCCACGAGCAGGCGCTGACAGCCTACGGCCGGCATCTCGGCCAGGCCTTCCAGCTCATCGACGACGCGCTCGACTACGACGCCACGCCCGAGGAGCTCGGCAAGAACATCGGCGACGATCTCGCCGAGGGCAAGCCCACGCTGCCGCTGATCTACGCCATGCTCCACGGCAGCGCCGCCGAGCGGCACATGATCCGTGAGGCCATCGAGACCGGCGGCACGCGCAATCTGAAGTCCATCCAGCTCGCCATCGAGAGCTCGGGCGGGCTGCGGTACACCGAGGAGAAGGCCCGCATGGAGGCGGAGGCGGCCATCGCCGCGCTCGCCCCGCTGCCGCCGTCGAAGTACCGCGACGGCCTCGTGACGCTCGCGCGCTTCGCGGTGGACCGCCGCTACTGAGTCGACGCTCTACCCTTTCGCCTCGCGGGCCTTCTGCGCGGCCTCGAAGCGCGCGAGCTGCTCCTCGGTAGCCGGCTTCTGATAGCGGCGCTTCCATTGCTCGTACGGCATCCCGTAGACCTTCTGCTGCGCCCAGCCGAGGTCGGCCTCGATGCCGCGCGCCTTCGCCTCCTCGACGAGCCATTTCGAGAGGCAGTTGCGGCAGAAGCCGGCGAGGATCATGAGCTCGATGTTCTGCACCTCCTTGTGCTCGTCGAAGTGCTTCAGGAGCCGCCGGAACACGGCCGCCTCGAGCTCGATTTCCTGTGATGGGTTCATGCGTTCTCCTCCGTGACGCGGCGGGGCGCTTCGCGGCCGCTCGCGAACGACCGGGCGGCCTCGAGCACGTCGGGCCAGAGCCGCTCGAGCCCGGTGCCGGCCGCCGCCGCGTCGAAGCGCTCGAGCAGCCGCGCGGCCTGCTCCGCCGTGAAGTGATTCCGCCAGTCGCCGACCACGCCCTTGCGCACGAACGGCGGCATGCCGGCGGGCCGCGCGCTGGACCAGCGCGACTGGCGCTTGCTCATGTTATCGAAGCGCGTCTCGGCCAGGATGGCCTCGAGCGCCGCGGGGTCGCGGGCCGTGCGCGCGGCGGCGCCGCCCAGGAACTCGGCGATGCGCACGGCCTCGCCGCGGGCGTCGCGCGCGAGGTCCTCGTAGCGCACGAACAGCAGGTTGGGGCGGCTGCGCTCCGCGTACCAGGACGACAGGTTCGCGAAGTAGTCGCCGAAGTCCACCTCGCCCGCGACGAAGCACTCGAAGAACTCCGCGAAGGTGCCGTCCGCGAAGTCGTAGTGGTGCACGAATCCGCGGGTGTGGTGATAGAAGGAGACGGCGCAGTCGAACGGATTGCGCGCCACGTACACGTACTTCGTGCGCGGGTTGAACGGCGTGCGCCCGAACGGCAGGTGCGTCTTCACGAGCCTGGGCTCGGGCAGGCGCTCCACCGCCTCCCGCCCCACCTCCTCGAGATGCGGAAACACCTGGTCGAGGCGCTGCCCCTCGCCGAGCGGCTCGCCGCCGAGCAGCAGGTAGACGAGATACTGCGTCCAGGTGGTGCCGCACTTCGGGTAGCTCGCGACGAAAACGTCCGTGTCGAGCGGCCGGTACGAGAGCCCCGACGCGAAGCCCTCGAGCGGAAACCCCAGCGGCATCAGGAACCCGTCGTGCGATACGTACTTCGGTCTGCGCATGGCGCGAAGTATGCGGCATCCGCGGCCGGCATCGCGATCCGCGCCGCCGAGGATCGCGCCTGGAAAGGCGCTCCCACACCCATCGCCGGCTGGGAGCGGCTTTCCAGCCGCGATCCCTCAGATGTACGCCATCCACCGGCCCGTGGCCACGACGCCGATCCAGAGCGCGAAGGACAGCGTCGCGAACCCTTTCACGAGCGCGGGCGGGCGGTCCGCCGCCACCCAGTCCTCGCGCGAGCGGCGCACGGCGACATCGAACGCGAGCGCGTTCAGGCCCGCGAGCGCCATGAGCGCCATCTTGAGCTGGAACGCGACGCTCGTGCCGAAGTTCGTGGCGCCGTAGGTGAAGAGCAGCGAGCCGCTCGCCACGTTGATCGCGAAGCCTGCCCACACCCACGGCAGCAGGCCGATCATCGACGCGAGGGGCAGCCGGCGGGGGAAACCGAGCACCCGCAGGTCGATCAGCATGATGCCGCCGACCAGCATCGCGAGACCGATGTAGTGCGCGGTCTCGATGGCGGGATAAGCCCACACCGTCGTGCGGATCCAGCCGGCCACGGCCGTGGTCTCGAGCCAGCTCAGCACTTCCATCTCGTTCGACCTCGCGATCCTGCCCCGAGCGTCAGGGCGCGTAGGCGATCAGCCGGCCGGCGACGATCGCGCCCACCCAGAAGACGAGCGACGACACGGCGATCCACCGCGCGGCCGCCGGGGCCGGCGCTTCGGCGGAGTCGGCGGCCTCGCGGAAGACGCGCGCGCCGAGCAGCGCGGCGTTGATGCCGCCGAGCGCGATCAGCGCCATCTTGGTGCGGAACGTCCAGCTCTCGAAGAAGTACACCGCGTCGGACGTGAAGAGCGCGATGCCCGAGAGCGCGTTGATCGTGAAGCCGAGCCACGCGAGCGGCAGCAGGTCGCGCATGCCGAGCATCGGCAGCTCCGGCTTGTAGCCGAGCACGCGCAGGTTCACGAGGCCGAGCGCCCCGATCAGGAGCGCCATGCCGAGCGTATGCAGGGTTTCGAGGAGCGGGTAGCCCCAGAGCGACTCGGCCACGAGGCGCCCGAGCCAGCTCTGCTGCAGCCAGTTCAAGAAGCCCATCCGTCCCCCACTCGCGGCGCGAGCCTCCGCCCGCGCCGAGCACGGCTCGAGGCCGTTCACCGACCTTCGCCGATCCTCGTCGTTATGCCGGCCGTGCGGCGGCACGGCGCGAGCGTTCTATCGGGATTGCGCGCGCCCCCGCCCCGCGCGCGGCACTACCACGCGATGCCGTAGTCCTCGCCGTAGTCGCTCGATCCGCCCCACAGCGTGCCGTGCCGGTGGTCGAGATAGATGGCGTTGATCGGCCCCGACGTGCGCTCCCACGCCTCGACCTGATAGCCCATGAGGGTGAGCTCCGCCCGCACCCATGCGGGCAGGTCGCTGCGCACGACGAGGCGGCCGGGCTCGCTCGTGTGCGCGCCGAAGGAGCTGTGCATCTGGTAGCTGTTGATGTTCGCCGCTTCCACCGCCTGCTGCACGCTCATGCCGAACTCGACCACGTTCAGGAAGAACTGCAGCAGGTTCTGGTCCTGGCTGTCGCCGCCCTGCACGGCGAACGACAGGAACGGCTTGCCGTCCTTGAGCGCCATGCCGGGGCTCAGCGTGGCACGCGGCCGCTTGCCGGGCTCGAGCACGTTGAACGGGTTCATGGCGGGATCCATCACGAAGCTCTGCATGCGCTGCGAGAGCCCGATACCCGTGCGCCCCGCGATGAACGCGGGGATCCACCCGCCGCTCGGCGTGATCGACACCACCCAGCCGTTCGCGTCCGCCGCTTGCAGCGACGTGGTACCCACGCGGAACGCCTCGTCGTGGCTCAGCACGCCCGCGGCCTCGTCGCCGCGCGCGATGCGCGGGCGCCAGCGCCGGAGCAGGTCCGCGAACGGATTGGTCTCGCCCTGAAAGGGATACGGGTCGCCCGGCCCGATGAACGGGTTGTTCCGCTGCCAGTTGATCTGATTGAAGCGCTGCTTGGCGTACTCCTTGGAGAGCAGCCCCTCGATCGGCTCCTCCGGCGGGAAGTACGGGTCGCCGTAGTAGAAGTCGCGGTCGGCGAACGCCAGGTTCATGGCCTGATAGAGCGCGTGGATGTAGCGCGCGCTGTTGTAGCCGAGCGCCTTCAGGTCGATGTTCTCCAGGATGTTGAGCGCCTGGAGCATGACCGGGCCCTGCACCCAGTGGGTGAGCTTGTAGACGTCGATGCCTTTGTAGTTGGTGTGCGCGGGCTCCTCCACGTACACCTGCCAGCGGTCGAGGTCCTCGAGCGTGATGAGGCCACCCGCCGCCTGGGTGGCGGCCACGAGCTCGCGGGCGATGTCGCCCCGATAGAAGCGGTCGTACGCCGCCATGAGCGCGGTCTTGCGGTCGTGCCCCTTGTCGAGCGCCTGGCGCTCCGCCTGCACGAGCTTCTCGAGCGTGGCGAGCAGCTCCGGCTGGCGGAAGATCTCGCCCGGCCGCGGCGCCGCCCAGGCCTTCGGGTTGGCCGGGTCGAAATGCGGCAGCAGCACGCGGCGCGAATCCGGCCAGCTCGCGATCCAGTCCTTGTTGGCCTGGATGTTCACGCTCTGCGTCTGCTCCATGGGATAGCCGCGCGCCATCTCCATGGCCGGCGCGAGCACCTCGGCCAGGCTCATGGTGCCGAACTCGGCCAGCATGACGATGAGGCCGCCGGGCGTGCCGGGCGTGACCGCGGCCAGCGGCCCGTACTCGGGAGGCTGCCGCATGCCGAGGTTCGCGAAGTATTCGGGCGTGGCGCCCGTGGGCGCGACCCCGAGCGCGTTGATGGCCTTGACCTCGCCGGTGCGCGGATCGTGGATCAGCGCCTGGGTCTCCCCGCCCCAGCTCATCGTGTCCCACATCGTGGCGGAGGCGGCGAGCATGGCGCACGCGGCGTCCACGGCGTTGCCGCCGCGCGCGAAGATGAGCGCGCCCGCGGCGGCCGCGAGCGGCTTCCCCGCGATGGCGACCCAGTGCTTGCCGTGGAGCGCGGGCTTGTGGGTTTCCCGCGCCTCCTGCCCGCCCGCGGGCACGGCGACGACGGACAGCGCGCAAGCGAGCCAGGCGGCGGCCCGCAGAACCGGCCGTACGCGGCGGCTCCTCGACCCTCGAAGCGTCATGGGGCCGAGTGTATCACCTGGGGTGCCGCTAGAATGCCCGCATGCGCACGGAACGGGACCGCCTTCGTGACGGATGACCTGCCGCTGTTCGCAGCGGACGAGGCCGTGGGACAGCCCCTCGCCGACCGCATGCGGCCCCAGCGCCTCGAGGACTTCGTAGGGCAGGAGCATCTGCTCGGGCCGGGCAAGCCGCTGCGGCAAGCCATCGAGCGCGGCGCGCTCGGCAGCCTCGTCTTCTGGGGGCCGCCGGGCTGCGGCAAGACCACGCTCGCCCGGCTCATCGCCAGGCACACGGACAAGGCCTTCGTGGTGTTCAGCGCCGTGACCGAAGGCGTGCCGCGCGTGCGCGAGATCATCCGCGAGGCGCAGAAGCGGCGCGAGGCCGAAGGCCGCGGCACCATTCTCTTCTGCGACGAGATCCACCGCTTCAACAAGGCGCAGCAGGACGCGTTCCTGCCCTCGGTGGAGGCGGGCGTCATCACGCTGATCGGCGCCACTACGGAGAACCCCTCCTTCGAGCTGAACTCCGCGCTGCTCTCCCGCGTGCGCGTGTTCGTGCTCGAGCCGCTCGGCCCGGAGCACATCCGCACGATCCTCGACCGCGCCGTGGCGCTGCTGAACCGCGAGGCGAAGAGCGAGGTGGAATTCGCCGGCGCCGCGCTCGAGCTCCTCGCGCTGCATGCGAACGGCGACGCGCGCCGCGCCCTGAACGCGCTCGAAGCGGTGTGGGACTACGCCCGCTCGCGCCCGGAGCCCGACGAGCCGGTGTCGGCCGAGCTCGTGCAGAACGTGCTCGAGCGGCGCATCGCGCTCTACGACAAGAGCGGCGAGCAGCACTACAACCTGATCTCCGCCCTGCACAAGGCCGTGCGCGGCAGCGACGTGGAGGGTGCGCTCTACTGGCTCGCCCGCATGATCGACGGCGGCGAGGATCCGCTCTACATCGCGCGCCGCGTGGTGCGCATGGCCACCGAGGACATCGGCCTCGCGGACCCCCGGGCGCTCTCCATCGCGCTCGCGGCCAAAGAGGCCTACGAGTTCCTGGGCTCCCCCGAAGGGGAGCTCGCGATCTGCGAGGCCGTGATCTACCTCGCCACGGCGCCGAAGTCGAACGCCGTGTACGTCGCCTGGGGCGCCGCCCAGCAGGCGGCCCGCGACTATCCGGCCGAGCCCGTGCCGCTCCACCTGCGCAACGCTCCCACCCGACTCATGAAAGAGCTTAAGTTCGGGGAGGGTTACCGCTACGATCACGCCGAGGGCGGCCACGCCGCCGGGCAGGAGTACCTGCCCGAGCCCCTGCGCGGAGCGCGCTGGTACAGCCCCGCGGGCGCCGGCTACGAGAAGACGATCGCCGAGCGGCTCGAATGGTTGGCGAAGAGAAGAGGGAGCAACCGCTGAGTGCCGCTTGAGCCCCACGGGATGGCCGCCATGCTGCTCACGCTTGGCGCGCTGTTCCTCTTCACGCGCGAGCGCATCCCGCTCGAGTACTCGTGCCTCGCCGTGCTCGTCGTCATGGTGCTCGGGTTCGAGCTCTTCCCGTATTACTCGCCCGTAGCGCACGAGTCGCCGCTGCTGCAGGACGTGCCGGGCGAGGTGGAGCTCGGCCCTGCGGAGCCCACCCTGCGCGGCACGGACTTCCTGCTCGCCTTCGGCAACGAGGCGCTGATCACCATCTGCCTGCTGCTCATCGTGGCGAAGGGCGTGGAGGTGAGCGGCGTGCTGCGCCCCTTGGGCCGGCTGCTGGTGCGGCTCTGGTCGCGCAACCGCACGCTCGCGATGCTCTTCACGCTCGGCGTCACCGCCACGATCAGCGCGTTCATGAACAACACGCCGATCGTCGTGATGCTGCTGCCGATGCTCGTGGGCGTGGCGCATCGCGTGGGCTTGGCGCCGTCGCGCGTGCTCATGCCGTTCTGCTTCGCCACCACGATCGGCGGCATGACGACCACGATCGGCTCGTCGACCAATCTGCTCGTGGCGGGCGTCGCCGCGGACATGGGCCTGCCGCCGATCGGCATGTTCGACTTCCTGCTGCCGGCCGCCATCGGCGCCGCGGTGGGCCTCACCTATCTGTGGCTCGTGGCGCCGCGGCTGCTGCAGGATCGGCCGTCGCCGCTCGCGGCCGGCGCGCCGCGCGTCTTCTACGCCGTGGTGGAGGTCAACGACGACAGCAAGCTCGTCGGCCGGCCGCTGTCGGAAGTGACGCGCCTCATGGAGGGCCCCACGCGCCTCGAGCGCGTCCAGCGGCGCGGGCTCGAGATCGTGCGCCTGCCGTCGCTCACCTTGCGCCCGGGCGACAAGCTCCACATCCGCGGCTCGGCGGAGTCCATCAAGCGCATCCAGGATGCCGCTGGGGGCAGCTTCCCCACCGGGCACATGCGCCGCGGGCGGGATCAGCGGCTCGCGGAGATCGTCGTGACGAACACCTCGCCCCTGCTCGGCAAGCGGCTCTCCGAGCTGCAGCGCGGCGTGCTCGGCGATCTCTACCCCGTTGCCATCCAGCGGCCGGGCCCGCGCGAGATGATCCCCATCGAGGAGGCGGGCGATCCCGTGCTCGACACCGGCGACGTGCTGCTCATGCAGGGGCACGCGCGCGACATCCAGCGCCTGAAGCAGGCGCACAACGTGCTGGTGCTCGACCGCACGATCAACGTGCCCCGCACGGCCCAGGCGCCGTTCGCGACGGCCATCCTCGCGGGCGTGGTGCTCGCGGCGGCCTTCGACGTGGTGCCGATCCTCGTGGCCGCCCTCGCCGGCGTGGTGGCCATGCTCGCCACGCGCTGCCTCCACTGGGACGAGGCGTGGTCCGCCATCGACACGCGGCTCGTGCTCGTGATCGTGACGAGCCTCGGGCTCGGCACGATGCTCTCCGGCACGGGCGCCACCACCTGGATCGCGGAGCGCTTCGTCGCGATGGCGCACGACCTGTCGCCGCCGATCATTCTCAGCGCCTTCCTGCTCATGATGGCGCTCCTGAACGAGCTCATCAGCAACAATGCGGTGGCGGTGATCTGCACGCCCATCGGCATCGGCATCGCCGAGCAGCTCGGCGTGCCCGCGTTCCCGTTCGTGATCGCCGTGCTGTTCGGCGCCAACGTGGGATTCATCACGCCTATCGGCTACCAGACGAACCTGCTGGTGTTCACGGCCGGCGGCTACAAGTTCGGCGACTTCTTCCGCGTGGGCGCGCCGCTCTTGGTCGTGATGTGGCTGACGCTCTCGGCCGCGCTGTCGATCCTTTATCTGTAGGCATCGCGTGGAGCTCGAACCCCAAGGTCTGACCACCCTGCTGGTGACGTTCGGCGCGTTGCTGATGTTCACGCGCGAACGGGTACCGATCGAGTACACGTGTCTCGCCGTGCTCTTCATCCTCGTGCTCGGCTTCACCGTGTTCCCCTACACGAGCCCCAGCGAACGCGGCAGCCTCGAGCTCGACGGCACCGATTTCATGCGGGCGTTCGGCAACGAGGCGCTGATCACGATCTGCCTGCTCCTGGTCATCGCCAAGGGCGTGGAGGCGAGCGGAGCGCTGCGCCCGCTCGGCCGGCTGCTCGCGCGGCTCTGGCTCTTCAATCGCGGGCTCGCGCTGCTCGCGACGCTGCTGGTGGCGGCGTTCATCAGCGCGTTCGCGAACAACACGCCGATCGTGGTGATGCTGCTGCCGATCCTCGTGGGCATGGCGCACCGCATCGGCATGCCGCCGTCCCGCATGCTGCTGCCCGTGGGGTTCGCGACGATCATCGGCGGCATGAGCACGACGATCGGCACGTCCACCAATCTGCTCGTGGCCACCCTGTCCGCGCAGCTCGGCGGCCCGTCGTTCGCCATCTTCGACTTCGTGCTGCCCGCGAGCATCGCGGCCGCGGCCGGGATCCTCTATCTGTGGCTGCTCGCCCCGCGGCTCCTGCCCGACCGCCCGTCGCCGCTCGCGGGCACCTCCCCGCGCGTGTTCCAGTCGATCGTCGACGTCACCGATGGCAGCCCCTTCGCCGGTCAGACGCTCGCCGCCGTGATGAAGCTCCTCGATCGCGAGATCCGCATCGACCGCGTGCAGCGCGGCAACGTGGACCTCGTGCGCCTGCCCTCGCTGACGCTGCGGCCGGGGGACCGCGTGTACGTGCGGGGCACGCCGGAAGCCATCAAGCGCCTGCAGGATTCCTTCGGCGGCGGGTTCGAGGAGTCCGACCTGCTGCGCGCGCCGGACCAGCGGCTCGTGGAGATCGTCGTCACGCAGACGTCGCCGCTGCATCGGAGGCGGCTCTCGGAGCTCAGGAACGCGACGCTCGGCAAGCTCTTCCCCGTGGGCCTCCATCAGCACGGACGGCAGACGATGATGTCCATCGAGGACGCGGGCGACCCGGTGCTCGAGACGGGCGACGTGCTGCTCGTGCAGGGCCGCAAGCAGGACATCCAGGAGCTGCGCGAGCACGAGCACCTGCTGATCCTCGACCGCAACATCCAGGTGCCGCGCACGGCGAAGGCGCCGCTCGCCGTGGGCATTCTGCTCGGCGTGGTGCTCGTGGCGGCGTTCGGCTTCGTGCCGATCAGCGTGAGCGCGCTGGTCGGCGCGGCGCTCATGCTGGTGGGCCGCGTGGTGGCCTGGGACGAGGCGTGGGGCGCGCTCGACACGCGGCTGGTGCTGATCATCGTAACGAGCTTGGGGCTCGGCCTCGCGCTGCAGACCACGGGCGCCGCCGACTTCATCGCCTACGCGTTCGTCTCGGCCGTGGAGGACCTGCCGCCCGCCGCCGTGGTGAGCGGCCTGCTGCTCGTGACCGCGCTGCTCACGGAGGTGGTGACCAACAACGCCGTCGCCATCATCTCCACGCCCATCGCCATCAGCGTGGCGAATCAGCTCGGGCTGCCGGCCATGCCCTTCGTGCTCGCCGTCATGTTCGGCTCGAACATGAGCTACCTCACGCCCATCGGCTATCAGACCAACCTGCTCGTGTTCAGCGCCGGCGGCTACAAGTTCGCGGACTTCTTCCGCGCGGGCATCCCCCTCCAGATCATCCTCTGGGCCGTGCTCTCGGTCGTGCTGCCCGCGCTCTATCTATGAGAAGAGCCATGAATCCCACCACCGTGCAGAAAGCGTTCTTCTTCGCCTTGCTGGTCGGGATCACCGGCGCCTTCCTGTGGCTCGTGCGCGGCTTTCTCCAGCCCGTGTTCTGGGCCGTGGCGCTCGGGATCGTGGTGTTTCCGGTCCACGCGCGGATCGAGCGCTGGATGCGGGGACGCTCGTCGCTCGCGGCGCTGACCAGCGTGCTGCTCGTGGTGGTGATCGTGATCCTGCCGCTCATCGGCATCGCCACGGCCGTGACGGCCGAGGCGACCGCGCTCTTCGCGCGTATCGACACCGGGGATCTCGGCGTGAACGAGATCTACCGCGGCCTGCAGCAGCGCCTGCCGCTCGTGGCGAGCCTGCTCGAGCGCGCGGGGCTCGATCCAGAGCGCCTCGAGAGCCAGCTCGCCGCCGGCGCGGTGCAGCTCTCCAGGCTCATCGCGTCGCGTGCGCTCGCGATCGGCCAGGACACGCTGCGGATCACCGTGTTCTTCTTCCTGATGCTCTATCTGCTGTTCTTCTTCCTGCGCGACGGCCCGGGGCTGCTCGAGGGCCTCGTGCGCGCGCTGCCGCTCGGCGACGCGCGCGAGCGACACCTGCTGCAGCGCTTCGCGGAGGTGTCGCGCGCGACGATCAAGGGCACGCTCGTGGTGGGGATCGTCCAGGGCACGATCGGCGGCGTCACCTTCGCCTTCCTCGGGATCGGCGGCGCGCTGCTCTGGGGCGTGGTGATGACGATCTTGTCCATCCTGCCCGCCATCGGTCCGGGGCTCGTGTGGGTGCCGGCCACGATCTACCTGTTCGTTAACGGCCAGATCCTGTCGGCCGTGATCCTGCTCGCCGTGGGCGTGCTCGGCATCGGCCTGGTGGATAACGTGCTGCGCCCCATTCTCGTGGGGCGCGACACGCGCATGCCGGATTACCTGATCCTGCTCGCGACGCTCGGCGGCCTCGCCGCGTTCGGCCTCGCCGGCATCATCATCGGCCCCATCATCGCCGCGTTCTTCCTGAGCGTGTGGCACATGGCCCAGGAGGAATTCGTGGGCGACGAGGACGAAGAGGCGCCGTCGCCCGCCTCGGCCGCCGCCGCCGCGGCCTCAAACGACCTTGAGCTTCCAGCGCCCGCGGCGGAACAGCACGACGGCGACGACGGCCATGGTGGACTCGGCGATCGCCACCGCCCAGAAGACGCCGCTCGGCCCGAGCCCTAGGTGCTCCGCGAGCAGGTACGCGAGCGGCAGCTGGAAGAACCAGAAGCAGCCCAGGTTCACCCACGTGGGAGTGTCGGTGTCGCCCGCGCCGTTGAACGCCTGGATGACGATCATGCCCACCGCGTAGAAGCCGTAGCCGTACGCGACGATGCGCAGGCACTCCGCGCCGTGCTCGAGCACCCCCGGCTCGTCGCTGAAGATGCGGATCACCGGCTCCGGCGCGGCGATGAACACGACGGCGATCGCCACCATGAACAAGACGTTGTACTTCGCCGCGCACCACACGGATTCCTCGGCGCGCTGCGGGCGGGCGGCGCCCAGGTTCTGCCCCACGAGCGTGGCCGTGGCGTTGGAGAGGCCCCAGGCCGGAAGGAACGTGAACATCACCACCCGGATCGCCACCGTGTAGCCGGCCACCGCGGCGCTGCCGTAATCGGACACGATGCGCATGAGCACGATGTAGCTCGAGGTGGCGATGACGAACTGCAGCACACCGCCCGCGGACACGCGCAGGAGCCTCAGCATCACGCGCACGGCGAGCGCGAGGTGCTTGAGCTCGAGATCCAGCTTGCCGGCGCCGACGATCAGATAGTAGAAGGCGTACAGCACGCCGATGCCGCGACCGATGTTGGTAGCCACCGCGGCGCCCGTGAGGCCGAGCTCCGGGAACGGCCCCCAGCCGTAGATCAGGCACGGATCGAGCACGATGTTGATGCCGTTCGCGAGCCACAGCACGCGCATCGCGAGCGCCGCGTTGCCGGCGCCGCGGAAGATGGCGTTCAGCAGGAACAGCAACAGGATCGTGGCGGAGCCGCCCAGCATGAGCGCCGTGAACGCGGTGCCCTGCTCCACCACCGAAGGCGTCGCGCCCATGAGCACCAGGAGCTCCTCCGCGTAGACCACGCCGGCCACGCCGATGACGGCGCTCGCGAGCACGCCCACCCAGATCGTCTGCCCCGCCACGCGCGCGGCCGCGTCCGGGTCCCCCTCGCCGATGCGGCGGGCGACGAGCGCCGTCACGCCCATGCTCAACCCCACGGCCACGGCGTAGAGCAGCGTGAGCACGGCCTCCGTGAGCCCCACCGCGGCGATGGCGTCGGCCCCGAGGCTCGACACGAAGAAGATGTCGACGATGGCGAACAGCGACTCCATCGCCATCTCGAGCATCATCGGGATGGCGAGGAGCAGCACGGCCCGGCCCACGCCGCCCTGCGTGTAGTCGCGCTCGTGCCCGGCGAGCGCCTCGCGCACGAGCGACCAGCCGCGCCGAAAGCGCCCTCGCGCCGCGACGCCTTGCTCGGTTCCGGCCTCGACGTTCACCGTGAAGCTCCAAATCCCCCTCGGCCGCGACGGACGGCGGCCGATAAAAAAATCGGCGAGCCGCGCGCTCGCCGGGACGCGGAAGTCTAGCGGACGGCGGCGGCGGAGTGAACCGATGGTATGCTACCCGCGAGTCACGAATCGCCGACGAGCCATGGCAGAGACGCGCAACGAATTCCTCGCGAGACAGTTCTTCGAGACGCTCTCCACCGGCGACCTCGAGGCGCTCCGGCCGCTGATCCATCCCGACGGGAGCTGGGAGGCGACGGGGCGCTCCATCCCCGGCGCCGGCATCACGCGCGGGCGGGACAAGATCATCGACGAGTTTCTGAAGCCCGTGCGGGGGCTCTTCGTGCCCGGCGACCCGAAGATCGAGATCCTGCGCATCTTCGGCAAGGACGAATGGGTGGCGGCCGAGACGGAGGCGCACGGCCAGCTCGCGAACGGCAAGGAGTACCACAACCGGTACGCGTGGATCATCGAGATCCGCGACGACAAGATCTACGCGCTGCGGGAGTACATGGACACGGGCTACATTCTCAAGCAGCTCGACATGAAGCTCTGACGCGCATCGCGCGGTCGACGAGGCGAAAGATGAAGGACGGCAGCTACGACATCGTGGCCGTGGGCTCCGGCCACAACGGCCTGGTGGCGGCGGCCTACGCCGCCGCGGCCGGCAAGAAGGTGCTCGTGCTCGAGCGCAACCCCTGGTTCGGCGGCGGCGTGGTCACTCGCGAGCTCACCGTGCCCGGGTTCCGCCACGACCAGCACTCGATGGCGCACATCTTCATCCAGGCCAATCCGCTGCTGAAGAACGACGAGCTCGGGCTCAAGTCGAAGCACGGTTTGAAATACGTCTTTCCCGAGCTGCCGATGATGTCGGTGTTCGAGGACGGCGCGACCTTGGGCCTCTACCGCGACCGCGAGCGCACGTGCGCCGAGATCGCCCGCTTCTCGAAGAAGGACGCCGAAGCCTATCGCTGGGTGGCGGACAAGGCCGCGGGCTACTTGCCCATGATCGCGGCGTCGCTCTACACGCAGCCCACGCCGCTCGGCGCGACTTACGCCATGCTCGATCAGAGCCGCGAGGGCCGCGAGCTCTGGCGCTACATGCAGATGAGCTCGCACGACCTCCTGTGCAGCCTGTTCGAGCACGACCGCGTGCGCATGCATTTCGCCCGCGTGGCCGGCGAGAACCTAGTGTCGCCCGACGAGAAGGCCACCGGCATGGGGCTCTTCGTGTTCGTGGGCTTCCTCGAGGCCTACGGCATCGGCGTGCCGGTTGGCGGGTCTGGCAAGCTCACGGACGCGCTCATCGCGTGCATCATGAGCCACGGCGGCGAGGTGCGGGGCGAGACGGACGTCGACCGCATCCTCGTGAAGAACGGCCGCGCCGTGGGCGTGCACACCAAGGACGGGCGCGATTTCGAGGCCAAGGACGCCGTGATCGCGGCGATTCACCCGCACGACATCGGCAATATGGTGGAGGGCCTGGACCCGCAGATCGTGCAAGACGCCGAGCGCACCCAGATCTCGGACATCGCCTGCATCACCGTGCATGCCGCGCTCGAGGCGCCGCTCAAGTTCCGTGCGGGCGATCACGTGCGCGCCGTGATGATCGAGCTCCTGCCCACCCGCTACGACACGCTGCGCAAGTCGTTCGACAACCTGCGCTACGGCGAGCTCTCCGACTACCCGCTCGTGGGCCTGGGCTCGCTCACGATGTTCGATCCCTCGCGGGCGCCCCCCGGCAAGGCCACCATGCACGTGTGGGACTACGTGCCTTACGAGCGCGCCGACGGACGCCACTGGGACGACGTCAAGCACGAGTATGCGAAGCGGATGCTCTCCCACATGGAGAAATTCGTGGATAACGTGGAAGGCAACGTGATCGCCTACCACTGCGACAGCCCCGTGGACATGGAGCGCACGTCGTCCTCCTTCCGCCGGGGCGACTTGCACGGCATCGCCTCCGTCACCTATCAATACGGCGCGCACCGCCCCACCCCGGATCTCGGGTTCAACGTGGTGCCGGGCTGCGAGCGGCTCTATCTCGTGGGGCCGTTCCAGCATCCCGGCGGCGGCGTGTTCGGCGCGGGCCGCGCGGCGGCCGTCCGGCTGTTCGACGATCTGGGGCTCGATTTCGAGAAGGTGGGATCGCGCACGTGAGGGAAGACGCCATTCGCCAGGACGGGGAGCGCCGCCCATGATGACGCTCTACTCCACCGACAACACCCCGCTCATGCAGGTGAGCGGCCTCGAGCGTCGCGGCAACGAGCTGCTCATCAAGGGCAAGGTGTTCGGAACCATGCCGATGACGGCGCGTCTCACTCCCGCGGAGGCGCGCAAGGGGCTCAAGCTCCTCAACTTCAAGCTCGTGCTATTCTTGCTGACCTTTTTGCTGCGTTGATTTCCAGCGGTACTGGGGCTTACGGGCGCCGCGCCCGCCGCTATGCCCGCGGCGGAGCGAGGCCAGGAAGGCCGCGGGGCCGCCCGACGGCATGGCGATAGCAGACACACGCACCGGCTACGGCTGGCTCTCGATTGCGTTTCACTGGATCACGGCGATCGTCGTGCTGACGCTGTGGTTCATCGGCAGCACCATCGGCACCGAGGAGGGCGCCGACTACCAGCGCATGGTGCGGCTGCACACGTCCATCGCGATCTGCGCGTACCTCTTCCTCTGGGCACGCATCGTGTGGCGCTTCGCGAAGGGCCACCCGGGGCCGCTGCCGAAGCAGAGGGGGCCGTTTTTCCTGATCGGCAAGTACGTGCACTTCGCGCTGCTGATCGCCATCGCCCTCCAGCTGATCTCGGGGCCCTTGATGGTGTGGTCGGGCGGCAATGCGATCTACGTGTTCGACTGGTTCACCATCCCGAGCCCTTTGCCCACGAGCCTCGGGATGCTCGAGGCGATGCACACAGTGCACGTGTGGAGCGCGCGCGTGATCATCGTGGCCACCATCCTGCACTTGGGCGGCGTCTACAAGCACGCCGCGTTCAACCAGGACGGCACCTTCGCGAAAATGCTGATCCCCGCCCGCGAAGAGCGCTGACGCGAGCCGCGCTGCCCGCGCGGGCTTCTTGCCGGCCCGTCCCGCCGGCACGTTATGTTCCATGTGATCCCTGCCCTGTTTTCGGCGGGCTGGCGGCCGTACCGTAGCGCCGTCCCAATCCGGAGAGCGGACATGCAGCGACCGAACCGGGAAGACGATCTCGCGGAGACGCAGGTCCTCGACGACGCCGCCGGGGACACCATGGTCGACCCCGAGAAGACCGTCGTCATGGATCACGACCGCTACCGCCGCTCGCAGCAGCGGGATCCGGCGCCGCCGCGCAGCGAGCGCGATCGGCGCTAACACGCGTTCCCGCGGCGCGGGCGGCGCTCCTCGCGGGCCTGTGGCAACATGGGCCCATGACGCCCCGGTCGCGCATCGCCCCAGCCGTCGCCGCCGCCGTGCTCGGCGCGTCGCTCGCGGCCGCCGCGCGCCCGTCCTTCGGCGAGGCCGCCACCTATGCGCTCGACCCCGAGCACGCGACGGTGGCCTTCCTCGTGCCGCACATCGGCTTCGCCAAGGTGCTCGGTCAATTTCGCGAGGTGGAGGGCTCGTTCCGCTTCGACGAGGCCGCCGGGGAGCTCTCGGACATCGAGATCGTCGTGCAGACCGAGAGCGTGACCACCGGGCACGAGGGCCGCGATCGGCACCTGCGCAGCGCCGATTTCCTCGACAGCGACCGCTTCCCGCGCATGCGCTTCGTGGCCGCGAGCGCCCGCCGCACCGGCGAGCGCACGTTCGACATCGAGGGCGAGCTCGAGCTTCGCGGCGTGACGCGTCCCCTGACGCTGCACGCCACGTGGAACAAGAGCGCGGACTACCCCATCGGCAATCGGGCGTATGTCACCGGCGCCTCCGCACGCGGCGTGGTGAAGCGCAGCGATTACGGCATGACCTACGCGCTCGACAACGGCTGGGTGGGCGACGAGGTCGAGATCCTGATCGAGATCGAGGCACGCAGGCGGTAGCTCCGCGCGCTCGGTCCCGGCGCCGGTCGTGTGTCAGCGCTTGAGCTTCGGGTCGATCTTGGCGCGTGCCCGCAGCCCCTTGTGAATGACCTTCCAGCGCTGCCGAGCCTTCGCCGCCTCTGCCGGGTCCCGCCTCCGCTCGGCGGCCTCGAGCTCCTCGACGAGCTTGCGGTAGCTCGCGAGCCGCTCCGGGGCGAGCTCGCCGCGCTCCACGGCCTCGACGACGGCGCAGCCCGGCTCCCCCGCATGGCGGCAGTCGCGGAACCGGCACTGCTCCGCGAAGGCCGCCACGTCCGGGAAGCTCACGTCCAGGCCGCCGGCGTCGTCGATGAGCCCGAGCTCGCGCAGGCCCGGCGTATCGATGAGCAAGCCGCCGTGCGGGAGCTCCATGAGCTGCCGGGCCGTGGTGGTATGCCGCCCCCTCTCGTCCGCCCGGAGCTCCCCGACCTGCTGCACCTCGCGGCCGAGCAGCCGGTTCGCGAGCGACGACTTGCCCACGCCCGAGGAGCCCACGAACGCGACGGTTCGCCCGGGCGCCAGATAGCCGCGGAGCGCCTCGAGCCCCACGCCTGACTTCGCGCTCGCCTGCAGCACCGGCACGCCGAGCGCGACCCGCTCGATCGCCCCGAGCAGGGGCGCGGGGTCCTTCACGAGGTCCACCTTGTTCAGCACGATGACGGGCGACGCGCCGCTGTTCCAGACGGCCGCGAGATAGCGCTCGAGCCGCCGCTCGTTGAGGTCCTGGTTGGCGGAGGTGACGACGAAGAACACGTCCACGTTGGCGGCCAGCACCTGCGGCCGCGCGTCCTCCCGGCCCGGCGCGCGGCGGACCAGCGCCGTGCGCCGGTCCAGCACATGGTGGATGACGGCCCGCTCCTCCCCGTCCGCGACAGCCACCCAGTCGCCGCAGACCGGCCGTTCCTCCGGCGCGAGCGAGCGCCGCAGCCGCCCCGTGAGCTCCCCGATCTCGGCGCGGCAGCCCAGCAGCCGGAAGGTGTTACGGCCCTCCGAGGCGATCCGCGCCGGCACCCAGGCCGGATCGAGCCGCCGGAGCTGCGCGGCGAAGAACTCGTCGAAGCCGAGCGAGGCGAGCGAGGTCAACGGATAGCGCCAAGGCCCATGGGGCGTGGAATTATGCGCCCGCCCTTCCGGGCCGGCACCGGGGTGCCTCGTCCGACGGGGTTATGCCAAAATACGCGGCCGTCGGGGTGTAGCTCAGCCTGGTAGAGCACTGCGTTCGGGACGCAGGGGCCGTAGGTTCAAATCCTATCACCCCGACCATCATTCCCTTCTAGTTCATACACTTAGCCACGTCGCGGCCACGCCGCGACTCGGGTGTGCAATCGGTGTGCATTCGGGCGGCATCGCCTCCCAGCTTGTTGCAAGGGAGTGACCGCAGAATGACCACAACCGCAGATCGTCCCCAATTCATAAATCGCAGCTGCCCGGGTCCCATGTCGCTCTGTGTCCGCGCAAGGACCCGACCCCCGACGAGGTTGAGCGGGCCGCACGAAGGCCACTGATCTCAAGACGTTTCTAGACGGCACGTTGCCAGGACGCGTCTAGCGGATCGGATTGCCTGCGAGCTCGCTCGGTGGTCCGGCAGGTTCCAGGAGCGCGGGCGCTCGGCTCCCATCACGTTGACGGGCAAGGTTTCTTCTTTGGCCCTGACGAGGGAGAAAGCGCTACGGCTGCTGGATGCCTTGCTCAAAAACGGGCCGCTCGCTCATCCACCATGACTCGACAGACCTAGCGAGAGCGACGGGACGTTGAGCGAAGGATCATGACAGGATCAGAGACGAGCAAGGATTTCTGCGCTATAGAACCGTCCAATAGAATGCAGAGAAGCGGGGAACGCCAGCCGAGCAAGATCGCTGAGGCGCGGAGAATGCAACTGTGGCGCGGTCGCGTTCGAGCCGACCGCCGATCCTTCCGGAGTCTTCGTCTGTCACTGCTCGATCTGTCGACGGTTCACGGGCAGCAATGGAGTCGCCGTGGTCGTCGTTGCGAACGACGCATTCCGCTGGCTACGGGGCGAAGAGCACATCGCGACCTGGAAGAAGCCCGACGGCGATTGGCAGGCATGGTTCTGCCGAATGTGCAGGTCCGCGCCGCCGAAGCGTACCGGGATGGTTGAGGTGCTGCCGGCGCGAAACGGGTTTCGTGACGGCGATCAGAATCGTGCCCTCAAGCTGACGAAGTAGCGCCGTCCCAGCACGTCGTAGTGCCCCGGCGACGTCGAGCCGGATCCGTTCAGCACCGTCCGACCGCCGCCGTTGACGGCCGCGATGTTCTGGATCTGCCCCGCTCCGACGCGCTCGGGCTCGCGGTCGAACAGGTTGTCTATGCCGGCGCTGAGCGACAACGTGTCGGAGAGGTTCCAGTTCCCCGTCAAGCGGACCACATCGTACGAGCCCGCGCCTTGGATCGACGTCTCCGGATCGGTGACGTACTGAGCCGATTTGACGCTCGGGAGATGGCGCCAGGTGAGCGCCGCGCTCCACCTGCCGTTCGACGTATATCGCAGCGTTGTCAGCAAGCGCCAATCGAAGAGCCCGCCTCTCGCCAGCGTGCCCGCGTTCTCGAGCGGCGTCGCCGTGGCGTACTCCTGCGCTTTGAACTCGAAGAGCTTCGAGAACGAGATGTTCAGCGCGAGACTCCCCGGAGCGCGCTCCATTCCCAGATCCGCGAGCGAGGCACGCCAGCTGAAATCGGCGTCGACTCCGGACGTCTTCAGAATGCCGAGGTTCTGGAACTGCGAGTTCACGAACATGGCCGCGCCGGTCACCTCGTCCCGTTCGATGTTGGCGCAGACTCCGTTGGGGTCGTTGATGGAATACGTAGGGTTGCTCCTGCCATCGCGGTTGAAGCACAAGTCGTAGGCGAGCTGGGCCGACACCGTGGCGATCGCGTCGTCGATCTCGATCCGATACCAGTCGACCGTGAAGGTCATATCGTCCACGGCCGGACGATCGAACGGCGATTCGACGACCGCCCCGAAGGTCCAGGTCTTCGCCTCCTCGCTCCGCAAGTCGCGGTTGCCGCTGTTGATCTGCAGAGTGACGCCGTCACCGCGGCCGCCCACATAGTTGTCCGGGTCGGCGGAGAACTCCGACGTCTGGTTGCCGATCAGCGCCTCGCACAGCGCCTGGGCGGCCGCTCGGCTCGGGTTCTCCGGATGGTTGCCCGTTCGCTCCCGCGTATCCGCCCGGCAGTAATCGGGGCTGCGCATCGTCACGGCCTGGCTGCTGGCCTCGAGAAAGAGCTCGTTGATGTTCGGCGCCCGGTTCGCGAGCTGATAGCCGCCGCGAAAACGCACCAACTCGATCGGGCGCCAGCTGAACAGAGCTTTGTAGGTCGGCACTTCTCCCCCGGTATCGCCATAGTCCGAATACCGGTAGCCGAGCTCCAGCTCGAGCTCACGCGCGAGCCGCTTGTCGCGGAGCAGGGGAATGAGCAGCTCGCCGAAGATCTCGTTCACCTCGGTGGAGCCGACGACGTTCGCCTGCCCGAACGTGCCCACCGGGATGTCTACGACCGAATTGGTCTCGCGGGTCGCGTCCGGCAAGTACTCGAAATCGTTCTTCCGTTGGCTGACGCCGACTGCCACCCGGAGCTCGCCGGCCGGCAGCTCGCCGATACCGCCTTGCGCGGTGGCCTCAATGACGTCCTGGGTCAACCTCGTTCGGTCGGTGTACGAAGGCGCCAGCGCCTCGATGCAATCGGGGCTGATCTCGAATCGTTCGAAGACCGGCAGACCGCTCGTGCAGGTGAGCGAGGTCGATCCCGAGCCGGCAAGCTGTAGGCCCCGGCCGTAATTCGGAGAGGACACTATCTCCTGCCAGCGAGCCGTCGACACCCAGCCGATGTAGTCGAGGTCGACTCGCGTCTCGCCGTGCGAGTAGTACGCCTCCCAGCTCCAGTCCCGGAGCGGAAGGTCCCCGCGGAAGCCGGCCAGCACCTGATAGAGGTTGCTGGTGTTCTCCATCGACCGCGGCGGCAGGAAATCGAAGACACCGCCGATTCCCCATGGAGAGTTTCTGCCCTGAACGACGAGCGGCTGGCCCGTGTTGGGATCGAACTCGGTGGTGCTGAGCACGTCCGGGCCGCGCGAATCGAGCAATGCACGCAGCTGCTCCGGCACCGGGAAGGCCTGCGAATTCGTGCATCCGCCGGTAGCCGGGCAATTCAGCCCGTATGCGCCTCCCTCGCGATACTCGGGCAACGTCGTGACTCCGTCCTCGGCCAATGACGGCGCATAGATGCCGTCGCCGTAGGGAATGGTCGCCCCGAAGCCGCCAATCGCTCCGGTGGGCTGCAGCACCTGCAGATTGGTGGTGTTGACGAACATTACCTGGGAGAAGGCTTCCAGCGTGTCCGTCAAGGCGTAATGCGCTTTGCCGAAGAGAGAGTGGCGCTCCATCGGGCTCGAGTAGCGCAGATCGAAGTTGTTCCGCACGAGCTGCCCGTTGGGCGCGATCCGATACTCGGGGTCGTTGACGACGTCCCCGGCGAAACCCAGCCCTCCCCGCTCCACCTTGTAGAGCGTGTTGTCGTCATTGAACAGAAAAGCGGAGCCGAGAAGCGGCGTGATGTCCATGTCCGCGGGAAGGTCCGGATAGAGCGCCCTCACGGCATCCGCCGAAGGACGGTTCGTCGCCGACGGCTGATAACTGAATCCAGGCATCCGCGCCGCAGTCCCCGCGTTCGTGTTCGAGTCCTTCAGCGCTTTCTGCATGAACGGCCGATCGTAGGCCAGCACCTCGTCGCGCTCCGCCCACTCCACGGCCAGCATGGCGTCGCCGCGACCGTCCCCGAGCCCGCTACCGAGCAGCAGACTGATGTTCGTCTCCTGACCGCCGCCGTGCTCCGTCGTGCTCGTACGCGCCTGCAGGTCGACACCCTCGAAGTTGTCTCTGAGCCTGAAGTTCGTGACTCCTCCCAAGGCATCCGCGCCGTACACGGCCGATGCGCCGCCCGAGATGACTTCCACGCTCTCGATGGCAGAGGCCGGAATGGAGTTCACGTCGATGACGAGAGTGGAGTTGATGGGCTGGGCGCGCCGCCCGTCGATCAGCACCAGGGTACGCTGTGCACCGAGGCCGCGCAGGTCGACGGTGGAAATTCCGGGAGTGCTCGTAGCGCTCGGAAACACGTTGGACGTGTTGAACTGCGTCTGCCCCGGCACGAACTGCGGCAGCTGATTCAGCACGCTCTCCACGGCGAGGGTGCTCGATTCCTCGAACATCTCGGCGTCCACGGTCGCGATGGGGCTCGCCGCCTCGAGGTCTCTGCGCACGATGCGGGAGCCCGTGACGACCACTTCCTCCAGGGCCGAAGTGTCCTCCTGCGCCGACGCGGGACGCGAGGCGGTCCCGCCCGCGAGAGCCGTGGCAATCGCCGCTGCAAGCCCGGCCGGGCGCAACTGATCGGCACGCGTCCACTGCTTCCCCTGGAGCATTCCCCTCATCTCCTACCTCCCCCTTACAAGAACCGGACGACACGATTGCCTGCGAGCAATCGGGCGAATACCTCCGTGAACGATGAGTTGCAGGATCGCTAGAGGATCGAACGAGTCTCCACGATCCCTACGAGGCGGCAGTAATGCCAGCGCGGATCCGCGAAGCCGAGCGTCTCGTAGCCGTCGCAGCTTCCGGGCTCGTCGAGCGGGAACTCCTCCAGCGGATCCGCTCGCAAGTCGTAGAATTCGCAATCCCTGCTGTCGGCTCGTTGCGTGCAGATGACCTTGTACGTCTCGTTGCGTGCGCCCACCTGGCGCATGCCGTTGCGCAGCAGGTTTTTGGTTTCCGTGAGGATGTAGCCGTTGTTGGCATCGCGAACCGAATCGGCCTTGCCCACGAGCAAGGGTGCCAGCGACACACCGTCGAGCGTAGTCGTGCCGTTCCCCGAAGCATCGGAGACTTCGCGCGGCACCTCGAGCCCGGCGAGCTCCAGGATCGTAGGGAACAGATCCGCGGCATGCGCGAACTCGTCACTCCGCTCATTCGGAGTTATACCCGGCCCGCGCACGACAAGGGGGACGCGCGCTCCACTCTCGTAGGCCGTTCCCTTCCCGCGGCCGCTCCTCGTGATGTACATGTTGTCGATGAAATCGAGGTTCGGCCTCCCGTACATCGGCGTGCCGTTGTCTCCGATGTAGACGACATAGGTGTTCGGATCGAGCGCCTCCACGGCCTCCAGCACCTTGCCGATGATCGTATCCATGGAGTTCGTCATCGCCCTCATGAGCTGCTCACCGGTGCAGGATCCCACCTCGGCAGAGCCGAACTTCCCCCCGCATTCGCGCATCTCCGCGTAGGTCGCTGCATCCAGCGTGTCGGCGTTCGGAACCACCATCGAGCTCGGTGCCCGCTGCGCCGTCGCGTGGGACAAGTTGAACGCGAGCCAGACGAACCATGGGCGGTCGGGCTCCGTCGCCTCCTGCGCCTCGATCCACTCGATCGCGTCCGCCGCTTTCACCACCGGCGCGTAGGTCGTCGGTGCGATGCCTGGCAGCGATCGAACCGGCGGAGCTTCCGTGCGCCACGTGTCGGCAGGCGTGTCGGCGTCCTGCACGTGATAGTCGTACTCCCAATAGGTCTGGAGCGCGGCATGGAGGTTTCCTTTGAAGACATCGAAGCCCGCTTCCTTCGGCTTCATGCCCGGGTAGCTGACCGGATTCCCAGGCAAACCGGCCATGTGCCACTTGCCGAAGACGGCGGTCCGGTAACCGACTTCGTCTCGCAGACGCTCCACGAAGCTCGTGTGACCCTGAGCCAGCGGATCGGCGTAGGTCGCGACGTGCGTCTTCGCCGCGAACAGCCCCGTGAGGATCGACGCCCGCGTGGGGGAGCAGAACGGCTGCGCCCACACGTGGGTGAACAACATGCCTTCTCTGGCGAGCCGATCCAGCGTGGGCGTGGAGGCGGGCCGACCTCGTATCGAGAGGTACTCGGGATGGCCGTGCCCCCTGGGACCATACGTCTCGACGAGCTCTGCGATGAGCCCCGGCTGCATCGACGAGGTCACGTCGGTCCCGATATCGTCCCCGATGATCAGCAGGACGTTCGGGCGATCACCGAAATCGTCGGCCTCTTCAGCCGCAACGCTCGCCTGGCTCGTCAGCCATGTGCTGACGAGGATCA
This sequence comes from Gammaproteobacteria bacterium, assembly GCA_036563665.1. Lineage (GTDB taxonomy): Bacteria > Pseudomonadota > Gammaproteobacteria > Steroidobacterales > Rariloculaceae > FEN-1219. The sequence goes on along the minus strand of DATCLY010000093.1, from coordinate 86,628 downwards.
CGGCGGCGATTTCGATCCGTCGCAGCATGGCGTCCTGTCGCAAGAGTGTCGCCTCATCAGCATTGCGAGCGCCGGCTTTCGGCCGCCCTCATCGTCCGGGCACAGGGGACCGAGTTGCAATGGATCAAGTGCTTATCGGATGTTATAAGCGGTCGCTGATACACGTCGGGCCGATGCGTAATCGATTTGATTCGACGTGATAACAATGCGTGGTCACGTCGCACGTCGGTCGCTGACGCAGTACCAACTCGGCTTGCAGTGACGCGCGAGCGAAAGACGACACATCACGCTCGCCCGCGCAACCAGCGGGGAGGGCGCACTGTTGCGTGAAAAGCGACGACGACTACAATCGCCGGACGAGTAGCGGCGCTTCGTTTCGTGAAAGCGCGCTTCGACCAAGCAGCATGATGGCGGCCGCGGCAACGGAAGCCGATCGCCGAAGGACGGCTGGGGGAGATCCCGAATCAGGCGCGGGCGCCCGGCTCGCCGATGCGCAGCGGCGGAGTTGGGGTGATCTCGTTCGCCATGATTCCATGCACGTTGCGTCAACTCGAGGTCTTCATTGAGGCGGCCGAGGATTGCCACTTCGTTCGCACTGCGAACCGCCTCGGCATCTCGCAGGCAGCGGTCTCCACGCACATCGCGGCGTTGGAGAGACACCTCGGCAAGAGCCTGTTCATCCGTCGGCGCGGAGCCAAGCCCGTGCTTTCGAGCTCTGGTTTCGCGCTGCTTCACGAAGCGAAAGCGATCCTGACCGAAGCGCGCAAGATCCGCGAATTGACAGCCAGTCGGGACAAGCGGCGCAAATCCGTGCGCCTGTGCGCCGGCCGCCATCTGCTGGACGATTGCATCAAGACGCGGCTATCGAGCTTCTACAGCGCACATCGCGACGTAGAGCTCGAATGCGATTACGTCGACACGCTGGACCGCGGCGTGCAGCTCGTCAGGGACGGCAAGAAGGACATCCTCGTGTTCACGGTTCGCAAGCCCGACGGCTACCATCGGCTGCACTCCGAGATACTTCGCCCAGTCCGTTTCGGGCTCTATGCCGGAGGCGAGCTCGCGGCCGCACGGCACGCCTCCCCGGCCGAGCTTGCCGCCCTGCCCTTCGTGCTGCCGCCCGAGGGCTCCGAGGCCTGCAATACGATACTCGGCGCGCTGCTGGACGCGGGGATCGCATGCCGCAACGTGGCGGCACGCGCGCAGTTCATCGCGGTCGCCAAGGATCTGGCGAAGCAGGGCGTGGGGATCGTCCCGTTGTTCGAGACGATGGTGAAGCCGGATGACGAGGCCGACCTCGTCCGCTTCGACGTGGAGCTTCCGACGATGTATCGGACGCTCTTCCGCGCTCCGCGAACGGTCGACCGCCGGATAGAGCGCGTCGAGGCATTCCTCCGCGAGGCCCTCGCGGCGTGATCCGACGCAGCTCGCGGCCCCGACGCTCGGCCTCGCCCTTCTCTACTTCGCGCGTGCCCGCGTGGGCCGCCTCTCGGGGTTCTCGTAGAAGAGCGTCGACGTGCCGCAGCCCTCGCATTCGCGATAGAACCGTCGGCCGTCTTCGCGAAGCCGCTCCTTATGCGCGGCGCTCCCGCAGCTCAGCTTGATCGGCGTGTTTCCTTCGCACCCGGCAACTCACCCGCTCAGGACGCCGCCCCGCCGATCTCGATCCGCCACCGATCCGCGCCCGCGACCGGCGCACAGCGGATCGCCACGGGCAGGAAGCGCTCGATCACGTCGATGTTGCTCAGCGTGTGCGCGCTCGGCGCACAGGTGACAAAGCTCCCGCCGCCGGCGAGCGCCAACGGGAGGAGCAGCTGATCCGCGAGATGCACGCCAACCGGCACGTCCGCCGAAAGATACCGCTGCACGCTCTCCACGACGCCTTCCGCCACTCGCTCTGCCGGCACGCCGCGTCGGCCGAAGCCGGTGAACACCTCGGTGACGTTCTCCGACACGGCGAACACGCTGACGACGTTGCCCGGGCCCGGGCTATCGTCGATGACTCGAATCCGCGCGGACGCCGGCGGGACGCTCAACCCAGCCGCAAGCACCGCCGCCTCGCGCTCGGCGATGTGCCGGGAAAGCTTGCTCACCATCACCTCCGCCTCGAGGGCTTGCAGCGCCCCGCGCGTCTCGAGGCGCAGCGGCTCGAGCCGCGCGACGGGCTCCACGCGCACTCGCACGCGCCCGCCGCCCGCCGGCTCGAAGCCGGCCCGCTCGAGGCCGATCGCGACTCGCGGCCCCATGCGCTCGATCAGCGGCAAGTACGCCCGCGCGAGGAATTCGAAGGTGGGCGCGCGCGGATTGTGAGTCCCGCCTTCGAGGACGAGCTCCGACGGGCGGTCGGCGGTGACCAGGGCCGGCAGCACCGTTTGCAGCACGAGGCCCGTGCTGCCCGCGGTCCCTACGGCGAAACGATAGGCGCCGCCCGCCACTGGCCCGGGCACGAACGCGATCTCCCGCGCATCGATGGCCGCGCCCTCGACACGCGCCCCGGAAATTGCGGCAGCCGCCCGTACTGCTGCGAGATGCTGTGGACGAAGCCCGGGTTTCGGTCGCCGTCCGCGAATATCGACGATGCGAAACAGCTGCCGTCGGCACACGGACAACGCGAGTGCGCTGCGCAGGAGCTGACCGCCGCCCTCCCCGGCCGAACCGTCGATTACGAGCGCGCCGTCACGATCGCACGGATCTGCACACATAGGCACGTAGGCACGCCCTCGGCGCCTCGGCCCACCGCGGCGCGCTCTCTCGCGATCAGCGGCGAGAAACGTGACCTCCCGGCGATCGCCGCGGCTTGTCCCCGCGCTCCCGGGCCGCCGCTAATGCGGAACGCAGCGCACCTGTGCGTCTTCTTCCCCTTCGAGCGCTTCCGCCGCCCGATACTCGAACCAGTCGACGCACCCATAGGCCGGATCGCCGGCCGCTTGCGGCACATGCTTACGCGGGCGACGCTGGGTCGGCTTTCGCGGCGGTTGCGCGACGAGCTCCATCCGCCGCTCCCGCTCCCACTCTGCCTTCGGCGTCCGCGTGTTCATGGCGTCCCTCCTCCCCGCAGCGACGACGCTCAAGAAACGCGCCCATTTCATGAGCAATCGAGCGGATATCGAAAATTGGCTTTACGAGCTAAGACTCCCTCTCGCCGGGCTACCGAGGGATCGTACCCAAGCCGTCCGGCGGAAGCTAGCCGCGCCCTACGCGCCGCTGCGCGATCCTGCCGATGTCTTCCAGCATTTTCTCCGCCTGCTCCCGCAGCTGCCGGCCGGCTCGCTCGCCTTCCGCCCGGAGCCGCTCGAGCTTCGGCCGCAGTGCGTCGCGCAGCGCCGTGAGCTTCTCGATGTCTTCCTGCCATTCCGCGCGGGCTTCCTCTTTCTTTCCCGCCACCTTGCGCTTGAGCGTCGAGAGCTTCTTGTTCGCCGCGAGCAGCACCTCCTCCAGCCGCTCGACGAACCGTTCGATCTCGAGACGGCGCAACTGCTCGTCGACCTCCCGTTCCGCCTCGAGCCAATCGCGAAGCGCGTCTCCTTCGTCTCCGCCGAAGCCCCGCCGCTGCGCGCGGAAGTATGCCGCCTCCGCAATCATCTGCCGGCGCCGCTCCGCGCTGACTTCGTTAGAACCGTTCATCGCCGCGGAATCGCCATGGTGCCCAACCGTGACGAAATGCTCGCATCGCGTCCTCGTCGGCAGCAGTGTGGAAACTACGGATGCGCGCAACGGGACTCGAAGCGCGCCACCCTCATGCCGCCTCCAGCACGATGCGTTCGAGATCGCGGTGGCTCAGCACGCCGGGTTGCTGCCACCGGAGCGCACCGCCGACGAACAATGCGAAGTTGGGAATGCTCCGCACGCCGTAGCGCGCGGCCAGCGCCGGGTGGCTGTCGGTATCCACCTTGAGGACGATCGCCTGCCCGGCGAGATCGGCGGCCGCCCGCGCGACGTGCGGCGCCGCCATGCGGCACGGGCCGCACCAGGCCGCCCAGAAGTCGACGAGCACCGGCACCGTGGCCTCGCGGACGATTTCGTCGAACAGCGCCGCGTCGGCGTCGATCGGCTCCGCAACGGGCGGCAACGGCTGCTTGCACCGCCCGCAGCGGCCGGTGTCGGCGAGGTGTCGCGCGGGTACGCGGTTGCTTGCCCCGCACTGTGCGCAGTGTCGAATCACGATCGCGTCTCCTTTGACGAAGAGATCAGGCGCGTGCGGCACGCGGCATGCCACGCGTCGTCGTCGGCCTTCTCGAGCTCATTGTACGTTCGAGGACGTTCGTGCAGAGCTCCGTCCCTCCTCGCGCGCGCTGGCATGTCGCTTGCACTCACCAGCGATCGGTCGGACAACGGACCCAGTCATGAGCAAACAAGCGAAACCTCGCTCGCGCAAGGACGACGACGAGTTCCTCGAGACGCACGGCGAAGCCCTCTCCCCTTCCACGCGACGGGCGAAGTGGATCAGCAGCCCCGACGAGGGCGAAGACCATCCCGGCCAGACGCTGGCCACCCGCAGCCGCGAAGTGATCGAGCACTGGGCAAAGGAACGCGGAGCGAAGCCGGCCACCACGCCCGGCGGCAATACGGAGCAGCCCCGCGTGCTGCGCTTCGACTTCCCGGGCTACGACGATCGGCTCGAAGAGGTGAGCTGGGAAGCCTGGTATCGCGCGTTCGACGAGCGCGATCTGGTGTTCCTGTACCAGGAGCACCTCAAGTCGGGCCAACAGAGCAACTTCTTCAGGTTCGACAGCCCGCATCGCGAGACGGGCTGAAACACCCTGCCTCGCACGGTGAGGGTGCTGCTCGGAGAGGCGCCCTGTCTCGAGATTCGGAGCTCTCGAGCCTAGCCGAACCGGTAGCTCGACACGGCCATCGTGCCGAGCAGATCGTCCTCGTGATAGATCAACGACGCCGCGTCGACGCCGGCGGCGCCCACGGCGACGTGCAGCGGCAGCAGGTGCTCCTCGCGAGGGTGCGCGATGCGGGCCGCGGGCGCCTCTTGCCAGCGCAAGAGCCTCCGGCAGCGCTCGGAGGCCGGCGCAGCGAGCGTCTCTTCGAGCCAGGCGTCGAAGAGCCGGGACGGCGCCGCGGCGCCGGGACCCATCAGCCGCAGGTTGTGGTAGCTCATGCCGCTGCCCAGGATCAGCACGCCCTCCGCGCGCAGCGGCGCGAGCGCGGCGCCGATCAGCAAGTGCGCCGCCGGATCGAGGCTCGTGTGCAGCGATAGCTGGATCACCGGCACGTCGGCGCGCGGGTACATCACGGCGAGCGGCACGAACGCGCCGTGGTCGTAGCCACGCTCGGCGTCGAGCCGGGCGGCGAAGCCCGCGCGCTCGAGCAACGCCTGCACGCGCCGCGCGAGCTCGGGCTCCCCGGGCGCGGGGTACTTCACGTCGTAGGTGTGCGGCGGGAATCCGTAGTAGTCGTAGAGCATCGGCGGCGCCGAGTGCGCCATCACCGCGAGCTCCGGCTCCTCCCAATGCCCCGAGACGACGAGCACCGCGCGCGGCGCATCCGGCAGCGCGGCCGGGATCGCGGCGAGCGCCTCGCCGAGGCGAGCGTAAGCCGCCCCGTAGTCGTCGTGCAGGAACGGCCACGGCCCGCCTCCGTGGGAGATGAAATAGGTCGGCAACGTCGAGGACATCGAAAGGACGCGAAGGACTGCGGGACACGATCAGCCTAGCGCCGCCGCAGCCGGAAAGCGAGCGGGCGCACGTGGGCGCTGCTTCCGTCCGCTAGTCCCGCACGAGCAGCAGCGCGCTCGGCGCGCGCGCGAGCAGCTCGCAGGCGAGGTCCTCCACGTCCACCCGCCCGGCCGGGATCACGAGCAGCCGCACGTCGCGGCTGCGGGCCGCCCGTGCGAGCGCCACGGGATCGAGCACCGCGGCGCCCACCTCGACGAGCGTGACGGCCGGCCGCTCCGCTCCGGCGAGCAACGCCTCGAGCCGCGCCCGGTCGCGCCGCGCGGGGCCCACGAGCAGCACGTCGAGCGCCGACCCGCTGGCCGCGGCCAGGCGCCTCGCCGCCGCGAGCGCCTGGGACGCGCGATCCGGATCGTCGATCACCACCATGATCGTGCCGCCGCTCGCCCAGCCCTCCCGCGCGAGCAGCAGCGTGCGCAGCGGCGCGCGCAGCAGCTCGCGGATGGCGAGGCGGTCCCAGAGCGGACGCCCCGCCCCCGCCAGCGCCACGACGAGCGCATCGGCCTCTGCGGCTAGGCGCGCGAGTTCCGCGGCCAGATGCCCGCGCGCGATCTCGAACGTCGGCGTGATGCCGCGGCGAGCCGCGGCCGCTTCGAACAGGCGCCGCACGCGCGCCGACTGGGCCTGCAGCTGACGCTCCACCGCCGCGAGCTCCAGCGGCCGCTCGCCGCCCGCGAGCAGCACCTCGCGCGCGAGCTGCGAGCGCGCATGCTCGAGCAGGCGCACGTCCTCCACGAACACGCCGAGCAGCTCCGCGGCCGGCCCGCCCGCGAGCAGCGCGAGCTCGAGCACGGGCTCCGGCGGCGAGGCGTCGAGCGCCACCACCAGCCGGCGGCTACGAGTCGTCCTCTCGCTCATCGCGCGCTTCCCGAACGCCGGCCGCCGCTTCGGTGGCCGCCCTTCCGGCCGCGCCGAACACGCGCTCCGCCGCCGCTTGCCGCAGATCCGCGAGCTTGCGCAGCTTCTGCTCCACGCGGAAGTTCACCGTGTCGGCGGGGAAGTTCCCCTCGGCGTCGCGCTCGCCGGCCGGCACGCCGGTCAGGAGCGCGATGGCCTCGTCCACGTGCGCGATCGGATAGATCGCGAAACGGCCCGCGCGCACCGCCTCGACCACGTCGTCGCGCAGCATGAGGTGCTTCACGTTGTCCCGCGGGATCAGCACGCCTTGATCGCCCGTGAGGCCGCGCCGGTTGCAGACGTCGAAGAACCCCTCGATCTTCTCGTTCACGCCGCCGATCACCTGCACCTGCCCGTGCTGGTTCACGGAGCCCGTCACGGCGAACGACTGCGAGATCGGCAGCTCCGCGAGCGCGGAGAGCAGCGCGCACGTCTCGGCCACCGAGGCGCTGTCGCCTTCCACGCCGCCGTAGCTCTGCTCGAAGACGAGGCTCGCGGCGAACGACAGCGGCTTGTCGATGGCGTAGCGGGCGGTGAGATACGACGACAGGATCAGCACGCCCTTCGAATGGATGGGGCCGCCGAGCTCGGTCTCGCGCTCGATGTCGACGATCTTGCCGTCGCCGAGCCGCACGTTGGCCGTGATGCGCACGGGGTGGCCGAAGACGAAGCCGCCGAGCTCCCGCACCGACAGGCCGTTGATCTGCCCGACCCGCGCCCCGCTCGTGTCGATGAGGATCGTGTTGCGCTGGATCTCCTCCTGGATCTCGCTGCGCACGCGGTCCGCGCGGCGCGTCTGCGATTCCACGGCGCGGCGCACGTGCGCCGCGCGAATGGTGTCCGAGGACTCGGCCGCGGCCCAGTAGTCCGCCTCGTGCAGCAGGTCGCGCACGTCGCGCAGCCGCGTCGTGAGCTTCTCGGAGTCCCCGAGCAAGCGGGCGGCGTGCTCGATCACCCGCGCCACCGCCTCGCGGTCCAGCGGCCGCAAGCCCTCCTCCCGGGCCATGCCGGCGATCAGAAGCGCGTACTGCGCCGTGTTCTCGTCCGAGCGATCGACGCGGTCCTCGAAGTCCGCGGCCACGCGGAAGAGCTGCGGGAAGTCGGGGTCTAGCGCGCAGAGCAGATAGTAGATGCGCCGCTCGCCCACCAGGATCACCTTGACATCGAGCGGGATCGGCTCGGGCTCGAGCGACACCGTGCTCACGAGGGAGAGCAGCTGCCCCAACGATTCGATGCGGATCTCGCGCGCATAGAGCGCGCGCTTCAGCGCGCTCCACGCGTACGGCTCCGTCAGCACGCGGTCCGCATCCAGGATCAGGTAGCCGCCGTAAGCGCGATGCAGCGCCCCCGGCCGGATCATCGTGAAATCCGTGACCAGCGCGCCGAACTGCGCGAGGTGGTCGATGCGCCCGAGCAGGTTCGGCAGCGTGGGATGCGTCTCGTAGACCACCGGCGGATGCCCGTCCGCGGTGTGACCGACGAGCACGTTGACCTCGTAGCGCGTGAGCGCCCGCGGCCCCCCTGCGCCGACCAGCATGCCGGGGAGACCGAGCATCTGCGGCGGCTGCGCCTCGGGCGGCTGGAAGTCGCGGGCGTTCTCGAGCACGTCCTCCCGCACGGCGGCGAAGTAGCGCAAGAGCGTGGGGAAGTCGCGATACTTCTGCTCGAGCTGGCCGATCGGCTGCGCGGCCGCGCGTTCGGTCACCTGGCGATTGAGCGCCTTGATACGGTCGCGGCGTTCCTTCTGCAGCTTCGGCAGCGTCTCGAGGTGCTCGCGCAGCAACGCGGACAGCTGCGCGATCGCCTCGTCGGTGCGGCGCTTGTCCTCCTCCGGCAGACGGTCGTATTCCTCCTTGCCGAGCACCTCGCCGCCGCGCATCGGGGCGATGGCGAACCCTTGGGGCGTCTGCAGCACCGAGAGCTCGCGCGCCTGCGCTTCCTGCTGCAGCTTCTCCACCGACGCACGCGCGCGATCGTCGAACTCCTGATTGATGTCGCCCAGCGCGGCGCGGTATTGCTCGCTCTCGAACGCGGCCGGGATCGCGCCGCGCAGCTCCTCCACGAGCCGCGCCATGTCGGCGCGCAGCTCCGCGCCGAGCCCCGCGGGCAGGCGCACAGCGATGGGCTTACGCTCTTCCTCGAAGTTGTGCAGGTAGCACCAGTCGGGCGGCGGCGGCCGCTTGGCGGCTTCCCGCTCGAGGAAGTCCCGGGTGATCTCGTGGCGGCCGCTGCCGGAAGGTCCGAGGACGAACAGGTTGTAGCCGAACGCCTGGGTGCGTACGCCGAAGGCCAGCGCATCGAGCGCGCGGGCCTGACCCACGCTGTCCACGGCGCCGCCCACTTCCGCCGTGGTGGCGAACGGAACGAGCGCCGGATCGCAGCGCCGGTAGAGTGATACGGCGTCGAGCGGTGCGGGACCGCCAGCCGCTGGTCGTGCGTCGGACACGATGCCCGTCAAGCAAGCTTCGTGCCTAACGTTGCACGGTGCGCCCGCCGAATGCAATCCGCCGCTTGCGCCTCCGCCGCGTCACGGCGTGCAGGTTGCGGCCGCCCCCGCGGCGCCCTCCGAGGTTTCGCGCACCGGCGCGCTCTCGAAGTCCAGCGGGTCCGCGAGCACCTCCGCGCCATACACGAACAGCGAGCGGACCGGATGCGTGCCGAAGCGCCGCGACGACGGCACCTGCGGCAAGCGCGCGAACAGGATCGCATCCACGTCCTCCACGAGGTGGCGCTCGAAAGGCGTGAGGTCGTCGGCGTCGTCCGAATTCCCGCGGCCCACGAGATACAGCAGGTCGTGTCCCGCCACCTCGAAGGCCACGCGCGGCAGGAGCCGGGTCTTCTCCTCGGTGAACATCGCGAACGCGTCTCTCGCGCTCGCGAAGCGGCGCCTCACGATCCCAGCCAGCGGCGCTGCGATCACGCCCGCCATGCGGCTCGTGGGCCCGGTTCGCGGAATGCGCCATCCGAGCGCGCGGATCGGGTCGATCGTGAGCGCCGTGCTGTTCATGGTCGCGAGGTCGAACTCGATCTCTCCGCAGTAGAGCCGCAGCATCGTGTCCTGCAGCGCCGCTTGCACGGCCTCGGCAGCGCGCGGCCGCGCCAGCACGGCCACGAGCAGGTACGCCGGGCGGTAGTAGAGCTGGCCGCTGTTGAGATCCAGCAGGTAGTTGTCCATCGGCACCGGCGCCGGAACGATGCCTTTCGCGTTCGGCTCGCGGAGCGGGTAGAAGTTGTCGACGAGCAGGTCCGCCCATTCGCCGCGCGGGCCGACAATTCCCGTGCCGACGGCGAGGTGCCCGCCGCGCGATCCGTCGTCGTCGGCCTGCGCGCCGCTCAGCACGAAGGCGATCACCGGCTTGCCGGCGGCGCCGCGCGTGCCCGGCGCACGCTCGAACAGCAGCCGCACGGCGAACGCGCCCTCCGCGGTGGCCTGCGCCTCGATCAGCGTGCCGAGCGTCTCCCCGCGCCGCAGCGGCTCGAGCCGCAGGCCGTCGGGCGCGAGGCGCATGTCCTCGGGCCAGAGCGTGCGCGCCACGAACACCGCGCGGTCCCCCTCCACGTGCGTCGCGCCGCGCACGCGGAGCGGACGCTGCGTGAAGAAGCTCACGGTGGATGCGTCGGCCCACGCCGCGTTGGTCGGAAGCTTCGGCGTCACGAGCAGCGGAATCGTCGCGCCGTCCACGGTGAGCGCGTGCCCGTCGGGCGCGAGCGCCGCGTGCTCGATGAGCTGCGGCGCCCCCATCCACACGAGCGGCGGCAAGGGCGCCATCGGCGGCGAGTCTGCCGTGCCGCCCGTCGCCGCCGCGCGCGCGTCGGCCGGATCCGGAACGGCGACGATCTCGCCGCGCAGCCGCGCGAGCGCAGCGGGCGGCGCGCAGTCGCGGCACTCCCCGCCGACGAGCCGAAAATCGCGTGTCGGATAGAGGCCGAGCACGCGCTCCCGCAGCGCCCCGCTCGCCGCCGGGAAGCGCTCCGGGGCATCGACTGCCTGCGACCAGATCCAACCCTCGAGCGAACGGAACGTCCCCGGCTCGTCGCCGCTTTCGGGTGGCTCGGCCGCAACCGCCGCGGCCGGAGGAAGCCAATAGGGCTTGCGGGGCGAGTCGAGCGTGCCGCGGCAGCCGCAGACGGCCGCGGCGAGGCCGGCCGCAGCGAGGCAACCCCGGAGCACGCCGGCCTTTCCCGTCACGGCAAAGGAGCGCCTTTTCAGGCGCAACGTCTCGATCGACGGCGCGAAGAGCGCGCTCTAAAGCCGCCCTACCCGGCCGTCGTCGAGCGCAGCGCTACTCCGCGGCGCTGTAGTCGTACCAGACGGCCTCGATGTTGTGGCCGTCCGGGTCGTACACGAACGCGGCGTAATAGCCCGGCCAATAGTCGCGGCGGTAGCCCGGCGCGCCGTTGTCCTTGCCGCCGGCCGCGAGCGCCGCCTCGTAGAACGCGTGCACCTCGTCGCGGCTCTTCGCTTCGAAGGCCACGTGCGTCGGCACCACCGTGTCCCGCTTGTCGATCCAGAAGTCCGTGTTCTTGCCGTCGTTGAAGCCCGCCGCCTCGCCGAACTCCATGTTGTTGCGATAGCCGAGCGGCGCGAGCGCCCTCTCGTAGAACCGCTTGGCGGTGGCGTAGTCGCTCACCGGGAGGGAAGTGTGCGCGATCATGCCGTTACCTCCGTGTGCGCTCCATGCGACTCGAACCCATCTTCGAGCGCCGTCACCGAAGCGTCAAGCAAGTCTCGGAGTTGGCACGGATCGTGCTCGCTCCGCGAATCAACGCACCACCCGGACGGTACTACCCATGGCGAGAAAGTACAGCAAGAAGGCCTCGAAGAAAGTCGAGCGTGCCATGCGCGAGCGCAAGCGCGGGCAACTGCGGAGCGGCCGGTCGCGCAAGAAGGTCACGAGCCGCAAGCAGGCGATCGCGATCGGGCTGTCGGAGGCGCGGCGCGCGGGCGAGGACGTCCCGCCGCCGCCGGCGCCGCGCGGCAAGAAGAAGGGCAAGAAGAAGGCTACGCAGAAGAAGCGCGCGACGAGGCGCACCGCCGCGAAGAAGCGCACGCAGACGAAGCGAGCCACCCGGAAAAAGAGCACCCGGGCGAAGCGCACGACGAAGAAGCGCGGGGCGACGAAACGCAAGACGCGCGGCCGCGGCCGCCGAAAGGCATAGGCCTACAGGCCCTGGCCGCGCCGCACGGCCACCCGCACGTCGCTGTCGCGGGTCACGGCGCCGCGATACATCGTGGCCGTGTTGAACACGCACGCGATCTCGCCGCCCCGATCCACCGCGATCAGGCCGCCCTTGCCGCCGAGACGGCCGAGCCGCCGATGCACGACGCGCGCGGCGGCGGAACGGACGTCTTCGCCCGCGTATTCCATGAGCGCGCAGACGTCGCGGGCGGCCGCGACACGAATGAAATACTCGCCGTGGCCCGTGCACGACACGGCGCACGACGCGTTGCTCGCATAGGTGCCGGCGCCGATGATCGAGGAGTCGCCCACCCGCCCGGCGAGCTTGTTCGTTCTGCCGCCCGTCGACGTGGCGGCCGCGAGATCGCCGCGCCGGTCGAGCGCCACGGCGCCGACCGTGCCGTGCTCGGGCGTTGCGCCGGGCTCCTCCTGCGTGTGCAGCCGGGCCGCCTTCAGCGCCTTCCAGCGATGCTCCGTCCAGAAGTAGTCGGGCCCCACGAGCTCCATCCCCTGCGCTCGCGCGAACGCCACCGCCCCTTCGCCTTCGAGACAGACGTGCGGCGTGCGCTCCATCACCCACCGCGCCAGGGTGACGGGGTTCTTGATGCCGCGCAGGTTGGCGACCGCCCCGGCGCGCAGCGTTCGCCCGTCCATGATCGACGCCTCGAGCTCGTGCTCGCCGTGGGCGTTGAACACCGCGCCACGACCCGCATTGAACAGCGGCGAATCCTCGAGCGCGCGGACGGCCTGCTCCACCACGTCGAGGCTCGATGCCCCCGCCGCGAGCGCGGCACCGCCTTCCTCGAGCACGCGCGCGAGCGCCTCGCGCACCGCACGCTCGTGGCGCTCCTCCGACGCGCCCTGCCCCGGCTCGCCGGCGCCGCCGTGGACGACGAGCGCCCAGCCCGCCGCGGCGCGCCGCCGACGGCGCTCCGGGCCGGCCGCCGCGGCGGGTCGCTCACGGAGGCGACGCTTCATGGGCATGGCCGCACGCCCCGGCGGGCAGCCACGGCGGATCGGGAACGGGAAACGTGGGCCATTCGCGGATGCTAGTATCCGCGGAGCGCACGATCGAGGGCCTCACGATGACAGCTACGTTGGATCACCGACTCGACCCCGAGCTCGTTCCCGGCCTCGCCGTCGTCACGGAGGCCGGAGGCTTCGACCTCGACAATCTGGCCGCCACGCGCGCCGCGCTCGCGGGCATGTTCGCCGCGAGGAAGGCGGAGGCGCCGCCCATCGAGGGCATCGCGATCGAGGAGCGGCGCGCACCGGGGCGCAACGGCGCGCCGGACGTGCCCGTGCGGCTCTTTCGTCCCGTCGGCCGGTCGGACGCGCTCCCGGCCCTGCTCTGGATGCACCCGGGCGGCTGGGTGCTCGGCAACCCGGACATGGATCATTTCGATGTCGCGCAGCTCGCGAAGGACGTGGGCTGCGTGGCCGCGTCCGTCGACTATCGGCTCGCGCCCGAGCATCCCTATCCCGCGCCGCTCGAGGACTGCTACGCCGCGCTCGACTGGCTCGTGCGCGAGGCCGGGTCGCTCGGGATCGACGCGAACCGCATCGCCGTCGGCGGCGGCAGCGCGGGCGGCAACCTGGCCGCGTCGTTGGCCCTGCTCGCCGGCGAGCGCGGCGGCCCCCGTATCGCGTACCAGCTCCTGATCTACCCCGCGCTCGACGACACGAACGTCGCGCCGGCGAGCGACGCCGTGCCCGAGAACCCGTTCTGGTCCCGGGACAACTCGGCCAAGGGCTGGCGCGCCTATCTCGGCGCGCGCTTCGGCACGGCGGACGTGCCGCCCACCGCGGCGCCGGCGCGCGCCCGCGACTTGAGCGGGCTGCCGCCCGCGTACATCGCCGTCGGCGAGCTCGACATGTTCCTCGACGAGTGCATCGAGTACGCGCGCCGGCTCACCGCGGCCGGCGTGCCCACGGAGCTCCACGTCTACCCGCGCGCCTGTCACGCGATCGACGCGTTCGCCCCCGACGCGGCGATCACCCGGCGTTTCCTCGCGGAGCGCAACGCGGCGCTCGCGGCGGCTTTCCGGGTCTGACCGACCGCGCGTCCGACCGGCCGGCTAGCCGTCGGCGGGGGCACAGGTGGCGGCGAGCGGGAAACGCTCGTCCGTGGCCTCGCGCACGAGCACGCAGCGCCCGCGGTCCAGCACGAGGCGAAAGCGCTCCGGCGCCTCGAGGGAGCGGCCGGAGAGCGGCCGTCCTTGCGCGTCGCGGGGCTCGCGCCGTTCCACCACGAGCACGCTGCCGCCCGCCAGCGCGTCGTCCGCCAGCGTGACGGGCGCGCCGAGCGCGGCGCTGATCACGCCCGCGAGCTCCGCGCGGGTCTGCGGAGTGGGATCGACGATCACGGCCGGCACCTCGGGCTCAGCGGAGGCCGGCCCGTTCGCGCAGGCCGCGACGGCGCCCGCGATGCCGAACGCGGCCGCGAGACCGTTCAGGGCTCGACGAGGATCCGACTCTCGAGCCATGGCGACTTCGGGGCGACGCCGTCGACGACGGAGGCCGCATCGAGCGGCTTGAACAGACCGGACGGGCCGACGCCGGCGGCCGGCGCCGGGCAGGTGCCGCTCGCGCGGTGGTCGAGCGCGGCGGCGAAGCGGGCCTCTTCGGGATCGCCGAGCGCCTTCGAGAAATCGTCGGCCACGGAGCAACCCGGCAGGAGCACGCCGTCGGCACCGAGCGTGTTCTGCGGCGAGAAGCCGTCCTGGTAATCCCCGAAGCCTTGCTCGTTCACGGCCTGCAGCTGGATGGAAAAATAAGTGGTGCCGCAATTGTCGCGCGGATAGTAGCCATAGGGCTTGCCGCACGTCGTGCCGCCGATCTGTATGACCTCGACGCCCACGCCGCGCAAGCCGTTGATGATGGATTCGCTGGCCGAGCACGTGGTGGCGCCGGTGATGACGTACACGCGGCTCAGATTCAGGGTGGGCAGCGGCGCGCCGGGCACGGCGGAGAAGCCGATCGCCCGGTCGAAGAACGGCGTGGGTGCGAGCGGTAGCCCCGTCACGGGATTCGTGGCCGTGTGCTTGTCGTTGAAGCGGCTGAGCTCGAAGGCGCGGCCGGCCGTGGGCCCGGGCCCGGCGATCATGAAGGCGAGCTCGCTCGCGATCGCCAGCAATCCGCCGCCGTTGTAGCGCAGATCGAGCACGAGGTCGGTCACGCCTTCGTCGTGCAGCGTCGTGACGGCCTCGACCAGCAGCCGCTCGGCGATCGCGATGTGATCGGTGAAGTGCAGGTAGCCCACACGCTCCCCGGTCGCCGTCGTCACCGTTTTGACATCCTGCACGGGGACGGTCGTCACGACCGCCGACGTGAGCTCCACCTCGCGCGGCGCCTGCGCGTCGCGGTCGCGGATCAGCAGCCGATGCGTCTCCCCCGGCGCGGCGGGGAAGAGACCGCGGTTCAGCGCGTCCACCTCCGCCGGCGTGATCGCGGTGGCGAGGTCCACGCCGTCCACCTCGAGCACCTCGGCGCCCCGCTCGATCCCCGCGTTCGCCGCGGGCGACTGGGGCTGCGTGTAGCCCGCCACGACGCGGCGCGGCGGGTCGTTGCGCACGATCACCCATTGGACGCCGTAGCTCGTGTCGCTACCCGACTGCGTGAACCGCTCCCACTCCTCCGTCGGCAGCATGAAGTGGAAGCGATCCTTGGGCTTGCCGTTCACCAGCTGGAAGGTTTTGAGGAGATCGAAGTACTGCGGTGTCGAGTACAACGCAGGGTTGCGGTCCTCGATCTCGTCGTACCAGAGATAGAGCTCGTTGCTCCAGGAGCGGAGCCAGTTGTTCTCCGTGAGCACGCTGCCCTGGAGATCGCCGGTGCCCGGGCGGGGCGCCGCGCATTGCCCGGCGAAGGAGGCGGAGGGCAGAAAGAGCCCGGGCGACCAGCCGCCGTTCGTCCCGGGGGCGCCGGGCGCGTTGGACGGACCCTGCGGCTGGGGCGCCGGCGGGCCATCGCCGCCCCCGCCGCCGCAGGCGGCCGCGACGGCCAGCGCGAGCCAAGCCCACGACCGGGTGATCCCCTGCACGAGCCCAGCCCGCGGCCGATGCTTGATCGTCATGCGCGCCCCCGCCGGGCGCCGGCCGCGCCCGACCCGCGGTTCGTAATGTAGCGTGGGACGATTGCAGCCGCAAAACAATCGGACGTGGCACGAGGCAAAAAGAAGCCGCCGGAACGGGCTCGAGGTCTCGAGACGAGTCCGGCGGCCTTCGAACGGCCCGACCACGGCGGGCCGAAGGGCCCCACCAGCGCATCGCCAGCGTCACAGCGGACTTTACAAGCCTCGTGCCAGCGGCCGCGCTGCTCGCCCCACAACGGCTAGATCATTGACGCAGCAACCGAATTCCGCGCCGCGGGAGGCGCGCACGGCGCGCGGGCGCCCGCGGACTGCACCGCGGCGGTACACGGACGAGGCCGCCGCGACTCGCTGCGGTGCAGCCCTGCGGAAACCCGCATGAGCATCGCTGCGCTCATTTCCTTATACTTTGCGCGTCTCAAAACGTGGGGGCGGACCGTTCCATGCAGGATTTCCTTGCGACCATCGAGGGCAGCGGCATAGCGACCTGGGTGCGCGAGTCGCCGTCGATCTTCGCGTATACCAGCGTGCTGGCGCTGCACGCGATGGGGCTTGCCGTCGTCGTGGGAACGAGCGCCGTCATCGCCCTGCGGCTGCTCGGGTTCGCCCGAGGCATCCCTCTGAGCCAGCTGCTCAAGCTCTACCCCATCATGTGGGTAGGGTTCACGGTAAACGCGATCTCCGGGCTCCTGCTGCTCGCCGCGAACGCGAGCGGGATGCTCACGAACAGCGCGTTCATCGTGAAAATGGGCCTCATCGTCGTAGCGATGGTGGTCATGGAGCTGATGCGGCACCGCATCGCGGTGGAGGGCGTGCACGACAACCCCGGCTCGGCGACGTCGGGCCAGGCCCGGGTCCTGGGTGTGGCCACCCTCGTGGTTTGGGCCGGCGTGATCATCGCGGGGCGGTTGACCGCCTATCCCAACTTCCTCTCCCACCTGCTGGGTCTCGATTAGTAGGAGGCGCGCCATGCTGCAATGGCTTTCCGACGTCCTGGCGGCCACTGGTCTGGTCAACTTCGTGAACGGCTACAGCTGGGTGTGGCCCGTCTGTGAGATCTGTCACTTCATCGGCATGGGCTTGCTGATCGGCACGGTGGGCCTCACGGACCTGCGCATCCTCGGGATCGGCAAGGGCATTCCCATCAACCAGCTCGAGCGCCTCATTCCGCTCGGCGTGGCGGGGTTCCTAATGAACACGATCAGCGGCTTCATCTTCGTGGCCGGCAACCCCGTCGGCGGCCCGATGGAGTATCTGACGAACCTGTCGTTTCAGCTCAAGATGCTGCTCGTGCTGATCGCCGGCATCAATGTGTTCGTCTTCTACTTCTTCGGCATCGCGCGGGCCGCCGACGCCGTCGGCGCCGAAGGAGACGCGGCGGGCTCGGCCAAGGCGGTGGCGGCCGTGTCGCTGGTCGCCTGGTTCGGCGTGATCTTCTTCGGCCGCATGATCATGTACAACGACACCTTGTTGTACACGCTGGGCCTCTGAGCGACCGTCAGGCGCCCTCCGTCGCGGGCGCGAGGAACGCCCTGCAGCGGGCGAGCGCCTCCGCTTCCGTGGGAGGCAT
The DNA here is from genome assembly GCA_036563665.1 of Gammaproteobacteria bacterium. GTDB lineage: Bacteria > Pseudomonadota > Gammaproteobacteria > Steroidobacterales > Rariloculaceae > FEN-1219. Next base: position 69,207 of record DATCLY010000093.1, on the reverse strand, counting down.
GCCGGCGCAGATCTCCGCCATCCGGCCGCGAATGGCCGCGAGGGCGGCCTCGTGCTGGCCGTGCTCGCTCCACTGGCGCAGCGCCGCCTCCAGCGACTCGAGCCGCGCGCGCGTGCGCCGGTAGAGCCGCTCCGGCCCATCGAGCTCGCCCAGAACGGCCACGGCGGCGTCGCGCACGGCCGCTTCGTCGTCGGGCCGCATGCGGATCAACCCCCGCACGTAGTTCGTGCCCCACTGGAACCGGGTGGCCGCCCCCTGCGACTCGCGATAAGCGCGCTCGAGCCATGCGATCGCGCCCTCCGGGTTGCCCATGCGCTCCTCGAGCGCGGCGAGATCGGCCATCTGGTAGTACGGCGTCTTCGACTCCGCGAGCGCCGCTTCCGCCACGGCATACGCGGCGCCGAAGTCGTCGAGCGTGACGAGCAGGTTCACCGCGGCGTTCACGACGCCGGGCCGGGCCGGCGTGCCGCGCGTGCGCTCGAGTGCCTCGTGCGCCCGTGTGCGCGCCGCGTCCGCCAACGCGGGGGGAATGTCGCCGCGAAACGCCTTCACGGCCTCGAGCTTGCTCCGCACCGCGGCCAGCCGGTCGCCTTCGGTATAGCGCGGATCGTCCGTGGCCAGGTCCATGACGGCGGACCAGTCGGCGAGCAGCCCCTCCGCGCCCTCCGGGTCGAGCCGCTTCGCGACGGCGAAGAAATCGCCGTCGAGCGACTGCAGCGCGTCGGCCGCCGCCGCGGCCGTCGGTCGGTCGGCCACGACGTCGCGCACCTCGCCGACCAGGCGCGCGAGCCGCTCGCTCGGCTGCGCGCCCTCGTCCGCGGCGCCCTCGGCGTCCACCGCATAGGCGGCCGCGACGGCGAGCAGCCGCGCGCGCTCCACCCGCGCGTCCGCGGGGCACGCGGCGGCCGCCGCGGCCAACGCCTCGGCGCGGGCGATCCCCTCTGCGGGCGGCGGATCGTCCTCGAGCCCCCAGCCGTTGTAAGCCAAGCGCTTGCAGTCGTCGCGCGCGAGCGCCGCCCCGTCGTGCGTGGCGGCCTCGAGCAGCGCGTCGATGGGCCGGACGTCGCCGAGCACGAGGTCGAGCATGTCGTCGTAGAGCTCGAGGTCCATGCCGCCTGCGATGCGGGCGAGCTCGGTGCGATCGGCCCTGAGCGCGAGCACGGTCGGGTAGCCCGCGACGCCGAGCTCCTCGCCCCACCGCTGCGCGCCCGGATCGTCGCCATCGAGGTACACGGGCACGAAGAGCTGCAGGCGCTCCTGCACGTCGCGTCGCGTGAAGACGTGTGCCTTGAGATCCGCGCAGTACGGGCACCAGGCGGCGCCCCAGAACAGGAACACGGGCTTGCCCTGGGCTCGAGCCCGCTCGAACGCCTGTTCCACGGCGCCCTCGAACCAGGCGATCCCCGCGGGCGCGTCGGCGGCGTGCGCGGGCACGGGTTGCGCCGCGCGCGGCTCGGCGGGAATCGGCTCCACCTCGTCGGACTCGCGGTCGGGTTCGCACGCCGCGAGGGCGGCGACCGCCGCGAGGCCCAGCATCCGCAACGTCGTCGATCGCATACGTCCTCACCTCCCGCCGTCGAACTTAGCACGGCGTCCGCTGCACGGCACGACGCGCGGCCGCCCGCCGGGCGATCAGGCCGCCGGCTGCCGCAGCGCCTGGGCCGTGCGCTCGTCGGCGGGGAAGAATGCCTCGATGGCGAGCTCGGCCAGCGTGACGTCGATGGGCGTGCCGAACACCGTGGTCGTGCTCAGGAAGGCGAGCTCGCCGCGCGGCGTGCGCAGCCGGAACGGCACGGCCACGCCGCCATAGTCCGCGCGCGCCCGCGGCGGCTCGTCGCCGGCCGGATAGCCGCGCAGCTCCTCGAGCAGGGCGGCTAGCCGCGCGTCGGCCGTGAGCTCCACCTGGCGCCGCAGCCGCTCGAGGAGATGGTCGCGCCACTCGCGCAGGTTCGCGATGCGCGGCGCGAGCCCGTCCGGGTGGAGGCTCAGGCGTAGCACGTTCACGGGCGGCGCGAGGAGCTCGGTGCGGACGCCCGCGAGCAGCGGCGGAACGGCCGCATTGGCCGCCACGAGCGTCCAGTGACGATCCACGGCGAGGGCCGGGTACGGCTCGTGGCCGCGCAGCACGAGCTCCATGGCCCGCCGCGCCGCGGCGAGCGCGGTGTCGTCGAGGGCGCGCTCGGGAAAGGACGGCGCGAAGCCGGCGGCGACGAGGAGCTCGTTGCGCTCCCTGAGCGGCACGTCCAGCCGCTCCGCCAGGCGCAGCACCATCTCGCGGCTCGGCCGCGAGCGCCCCGTCTCGAGGAAGCTCAGGTGCCGGGGCGAGATGTCGGCCTCGAGCGCGAGGTCGAGCTGACTCAGCCGGCGCCGCATGCGCCACTCGCGCAACAGCGCGCCCACCGGGCGGCGTCCGTGAGCATTGTCGGCGGCGGTCTGCATGACGCCGATCATACGCGGGGTGCCGCGCGGCTCCATGACCTCCGAGGTCATGGATCCGCGCGGCGCCCGCCCAGTCTCGAGCCGGAGGGCGCGCTTCGGCCGCGGCGGCACCGGCCGCGCGAGCCGCGTAGGCCGGCCGCTCAGCGCGGCTGCGGCACGATGCGCATGTACGGCTTCGGCTGCTTCCAGCCTTGCGGGAACTTCTGCCGCGCCACCTCGTCCGGCACGGACGGCGCGATGATCACTTCCTCGCCCTGCTTCCAGTTCACCGGCGTCGCCACCTGGTGCTTGGCGGTGAGCTGGATCGAGTCGAGCAGCCGCAGCACCTCGTCGAAGTTGCGCCCGCTCGACATCGGGTAGGTGAGGATGGCCTTGATCTTCTTGTCCGGCCCGATGATGAACACCGACCGCACGGTCTGGTTGTCGGCGGCGGTCCTCGCCTTCGCATCGCCGCTCGCGTTCGGGTGCAGCATGTCGTACGCCTTGGCGACGCTCAGATCGCTGCCGTCGATGATCGGGTAGTTCACCGGCGCGCCGCCCGTCTCCTCGATGTCCTTCGACCACCGCTTGTGGTCGTCCACCGAGTCCACGGACAGGCCGATGATCTTGCAATTACGCTTCTCGAACTCGGGCTGCAGCCGTGCCATGTAGCCGAGCTCGGTGGTGCAGACCGGCGTGAAGTCCTTGGGGTGCGAGAAGAGGATCGCCCAGCTATCGCCGATCCACTCATGGAAGTTGATCCGCCCCTGTGTCGTCTCGGCGGTGAAGTCCGGAGCGGTGTCTCCAATGTGCAGTCCCATGGGTAGTTCCTCCTTCTACTTGTCGCTGCGCGGGGGACGCAGCTCGGGGTGTCACCACGCGCAGCGTGGTTGGACAGGCAGCATACACCGCGGTTCTACCGGCGCAACCGGCAGAGCGGCCGCACGCCGCGCCGCTGACCGGGCGAACCGCCCCGGGTCGCGCCTGCTCCCCGCGCGGGATATTTTCCGGTGGCGGACCGTCTTGCGGCGGACCCCGCCTAGGCGCGCGGACGCAGGGCATGCCGCCGCAGCGTCTCGGCCACGCAGCACGCGAGCCTGCGGGCCGTGGGCAGGTGCAGGAACTCGTTGGGCCCGTGGGCGTTCGACTCCGGGCCCAGCACGCCGGTGATCATGAACTGCGCGTCCGGGAAGCGCGCGCCGAGCATCGCCATGAACGGAATGGTGCCGCCCTCACCCATGTGCACGGCGGGCTTGCCGAAGTAGGTCTGCGACGCCTCGTTCAGCGCCGCCTCGAGCCACGGCGCGAGCGGCGGGGCGTTCCAGCCGTCGCTCGCCTCGCTCGACTCGAACCGCACCCGCGCGCCGTAGGGCGGGTCCGCGGTCAAGAGCTCCCGGAGCCGGCGTTGCGCCTCCGCGGCGTTCACCCCCGGCGGCAGCCGCACGCTCACGCGCGCCGCCGTGCCCGCCCGCAGCACGTTCCCGGCGCCGCCGAGATCGGGAAGGCCCGCGGCGCCCGTGATCGCGAGCTGCGGGCGCCAGGTGCGATTCAGGATCAGCTCCACGGGGTCGTCCGTCACCGGCCGGGCACCCGCCACCCAGGGATAGTGATCCCACACGCCGGCGCCGAGCACCCGCGCCATCTCGCGGGCCTGCGCGATGCGCTGCTCGGGGATCGGCGCGTAGAGCCACTCGGGACGGATCTCGCCGGTGGCTTCGTCCTCGAGCCGCGACAGCAGCATGCGCAGCACGCGGAAGCTCGACGGCACGACGCCGCTCGCCTCGCCCGAGTGCACGCCGTCGCGGAGCACGTCGACGTGCAGATTGCCGTTCACGAGCCCCCGCAGCGAGGTGGTGCACCAGAGCCGCTCGTAGTCCCCGGCGCCGGAGTCGAGGCACACGACGAGGCTCGGGGAGCCGATACGGTCGCGCAGGTGATCGATGTAGTGCGGCAGATCGAAGCTGCCGCTCTCCTCGCAGCCTTCGATGAGCACGACGCAGCGGGCGTGCGGCACACGCTGCTCGCCGAGCACCCGCAGCGCCGCGAGCGAGGCGAACGTGGAATAGCCGTCGTCGGCTCCGCCGCGCCCATAGAGCCGGTCGCCGCGCAGCACCGGCTGCCAGGGCCCGAGGCCTTCGCTCCAGCCGGTCATCTCGGGCTGCTTGTCCATGTGACCGTAGAGCAGCACGGTGTCGTCGACCTCGCCCGGCACCTCGATCAGGAGCAGCGGCGTCCGGCCGGGCAGGCGCACCACCTCGAGACGCATGCCCGCGATGGGCTGCGCGCGGCACCAGTCGACGATCAGGTCCATGGCGCGCGCCATGTGGCCGTTGCGCTCCCAATCGGGATCGAAGGCCGGCGATTTGTTCGGGATCTTGATGTACTCGACGAGCGTGGGGACGATGGACTCGGCGAACAGCGTCGCCACCATCTCCTCCGCCGCCCGCGCGTCGATCGTGCGCTCGGAGCTCATGTGCGCAGTGTACGGAAAAGCGGCGCCCGGCGGCGATGCTTCGCGCGAGGGCGAGCCGCGCCCGCGCGGCCGGCGCTTCACGGGCTCGCCGCGCGTGCCGGGTCGGTCGGACGCCCCCGATCCTCCGCGGGCCCGTGGGCCCGCGCGAGGTTCAAGGCCGTGTTGACGAGCGCCACGTGCGAGAACGCCTGCGGGAAGTTGCCGAGCTGCCGCCCGGCTCGCGGGTCGTACTCCTCGGCCAGCAGCCCGAGATCGTTACGCAGGGACAACAGCCGCTCGAACAGCGCGGCGGCGTCGTCGCGGCGGCCGAGCAGGACGTAGTTGTCCGCGAGCCAGAACGTGCAGGCGAGGAACGCACCTTCGCCCGGCGGCAGGCCGTCGATCTCCGCGGAGTCCGAATCCATCGCGTAGCGGTGCACGAAGCCGTCCTCCAAGAGCGCCCGCTCGATCGCGGCCACGGTGCCTTCGACCCGCTTGTCGTGCGGCGGCAGGAAGCCGACGAGGGGAATCAGCAGGAGGCTCGCGTCGAGCTCCGTCCCGCCGTAGAACTGCGTGAAGGTGCGCCGCTCGCGATCGTAGCCTTCGCGGCACACCTCGTCGTGAATCGCGTCGCGCACGTGCCGCCAGTCCTCCACCGGCCCCGGTGCGCCGAAGCATTCCACCGCGGCGATCGCGCGATCGAACGCCACCCAGCACATGACCTTCGAGTGCGTGAAATGCCGCCGCGGCCCGCGCACCTCCCAGATGCCTTCGTCGGGCTGCTGCCAGTTGCGCTCGAGGTGCCGCAGCATGGCCTTCTGCATGCTCCACGCCTCGGCGTACGGCGGCACGCCGGCCCGGCGCGCCACGTGCAACGTGTCGAACACCTCGCCGAACACGTCGAGCTGCAGCTGATCGACGGCGGCATTGCCGATGCGCACCGGCGCGGAGCGCTCGTAGCCCGGCAGCCACGGCAGCTCCTGCTCGGGCAGCCGCCGCTCGCCGGCCGGCCCGTACATCACCTGCAGCTGCGAGGCGTCGCCCGCCACGGCGCGCAGCAGCCAGTCCCGCCAGGCCGCGGCTTCCGCCGTGTAGCCGCTCGAGAGGAGGGCGTAGAGCGTGAGAGTCGAGTCCCGCAGCCAGCAGTAGCGGTAGTCCCAGTTGCGCACGCCGCCGATCTGCTCGGGCAGCGACGTCGTCGGCGCCGCCACGATGCCGCCCGTGGGCGCGTAGGTCAGCGCCTTGAGCGTGATGAGCGAACGGACCACGGCGTCGCGCCACGGGCCCTGGTAGCTGCAATCCCCGACCCACTTCTGCCACCAGCGCCTCGTCGCCTCGAGCGCCGCCAACGGGTCGAGACCCGAGCGCGGCGTCTGGTGCGAGGGGTGCCAGGCGAGCAGGAACGGCAGCCGCTCGCCCGCGCGCACCGTGAACCGCGCCTGCGTGGTGAGACCGGCGCCGTGCGTCTCCACCGGCGACCAGAGCGCGAGCGCATCGGGGCCCGCGATGGCGAGCAGCGTGCCGTCGATGCGCCGCACCCAGGGCACCACCGCGCCGTAGTCGAAGCGCACGACGAGCTCCATGCGCATCTCGACCTCGCCCGCGAGACCCTCGACCACGCGCACGATGTCCGTGTCGTCGTTGTGGACGGGCATGAAGTCGGTCAGGCGAACGCGCCCGGTCGCGGTGGCGAACTCGGTTTGCAGGATCAGCGTGTCGCCGAGGTAACGCCGCGACGTCTCCACCACCTCGGCGGCCGGCGCGATGAGCCAGCGGCCGTGCCGCGCGTCGCCGAGCAGCGCGGCGAAGCATGCGGGGGAATCGAACCGCGGCGCGCAGAACCAATCGATGGAGCCGTTGCAGCCCACGAGCGCGGCGGTGTGCGTGTCGCCGATGAGGCCGTAGTCTTCGATGCGCAGTCCCATGGGGCCGAGCCGCTCCTCTCGCGCCGGGGGCGCCATCTGAACCAGGAGCGCCGTTCGAGGCGCGCTGTTTTCGTTCGGCGTGCCGAGCGCCGCACCGGGCACCCGACCGCCGTGCGGCGCCGGTTCAGCCCCCGCTGCGCACCGTCAGCTCGTTGCGTACCTCGCTCACGTCGCGCGTGTTCTTCGCGAGCTGCTCCGCCAGCGCCTTCTGCTCCTCCGTCTCCACCTCGCCGCGGAGCGTGACGACGTCGTCGCGCGTCTCCACGTCGATGTAACGCGCCCTGATGTTGTCGTTGCGCACGAGCGCGGCCTTGACGGCGGCCGAGGTGGTCGCGTCGTTCACCCACTGACCGAACGAGCGCTGCTCGCCGGCCGCCCGTTGCTCGCCGTCGTAATCGTAATCGCTGTCCACGGCGAGGCGGTTGTCGACGGCCGTGACGCCTTCGAGCCCTTGGGCGATCGCCTCCGCGAGATCGCGATCGATGTCGCTTTCCACCGTGCCCGTCAAGGTGACGACACCGTTCTGCACGTCGGTGTGGATGGCGAAGGCGCTCAAGTGCCGATTGAAAGCGTATGCCGACTCGAGCTTCCCGTCGATCCAGGCGTCGCGGACGGCCTGCTCGAGATTGCGGTCGCCCTGCACCTTGGGGGGCTCGTCGCCCCAGGCGACGCTCGCGACCAGCAGACCGACAAGAGGCAGCGATCCGTAGATGGCGTGGCGCATCGTCTGTCTCCCCTCTCTTGCCTCCACGAGCCTTATGCACGGACCATGCCACCGATATCTTTCAATGACTTGGGCGCGCGGCGTTCGCCTCGCCGGGCCTCGCGCGGTAATCTTCGGCGCTTCGTGGGGCTTCGGTGCGCACGATGAACCGACGCGAATGGCTGCAAACGGCCGCGGCGCTGCTCGGCGGCTCGCTCGGCGCCTCCTGCACGCGGGCGCTGCTGTCGGGCGCGCCGCTCACGGGCGCCCCGGCGCGGCCGGCGCTCGATGCGGCGCAGCTCGACGCCGTGGCGCGCGCCGCGGAACTCATCATCCCCACCACCGACACGCCCGGCGCGATCGCCGCCGGCGTGCCGGACTTCATTCACCACGTGGTCGCGGACTGGTACACGCGCGAGGAGCGCGCGCGCTTCCTCGACGGGCTCGACGCGCTCGACCGCGAGGCGCGGCGGCGCTACGGCACGGACTTCCTCAGCGCCGACGAGCGCGAGCAGACCGCGCTGCTCGAGGCGTTCGAAGCCGAGGCGCTCTCGGGCCGCCCGCGGGCGGGTGGGCAGTTCTTCGCGATGCTCAAGGAGCTCACGGTGCTCGGCTACTACACCTCCGAGGTCGGTTGCCGCACGGAGCTCGTCTATCTGCCCGTCCCCGGCGAGTATCACGGCGACGCGTTGTTCCACGCGCACGACCGGCAGCGGACGTACTGACGGTTCGATGTCGTGGCGGCGCGCGGTGACGTGACGGGCACGGAATTCGACGCCATCGTCGTCGGCTCCGGCATCACCGGCGGCTGGGCGGCGAAGGAGCTCACCGAGCGGGGCCTGAAGACGCTCGTGCTCGAGCGCGGCAAGCCGCTGGTGCACGGCCGCGACTACGTCGGCGAGCACCGCCCTCCGTGGGAGGTGCCTTTCCGCGGGCTGCCGCTGCGCGAGCTCTACGCGCACGACTACCCCGTGCAGAGCAAGAGCTACGCGTTCGACGAGAACACGCGGCACTTCTGGAACAACGATCGCGAAAATCCCTACCAGCAGGACGAGGAGGCGCCGTTCGACTGGATGCGCGCGGACGTGGTCGGCGGCCGCTCGCTGCTCTGGGGCCGGCAGGTGTACCGCTGGAGCGATCTCGACTTCACGGCGAACCGGGCCGACGGCCACGGCGTGGACTGGCCGATCCGCTACGCGGACCTCGCCCCGTGGTACGCGCACGTGGAGCGCTTCGTGGGCGTGTCCGGGGAGAAGCTCGGGCTGCCGCAGCTGCCGGACGGCGAGTTCCTGCGGCCGATGGAGCTCAACGTCGTGGAGCGCGCGTTCGCACGCGCCCTCAAGGAGCATTTTCCCGGCCGCGTCTGCACCATCGGCCGCGTGGCGGTCCTGACAGAGCCGTTGCCGGGTCAGGACCGCGGCGTGTGCCACTACTGCGGGCCGTGTCACCGCGGCTGCTCCGTGGGCGCCTACTTCTCGAGCCTGAGCGCCACGCTGCCGGCGGCGCAGGCCACCGGCAATCTCACGCTGCGTCCGCGCAGCGTGGTCGACAGCCTCGAGCACGATCCGCACACGGGGCGCGTCACGGCCGTGCGCGTGGTCGACGCGGACGCCAAGGCGCGGCTGCGCTTCACGGCCCGGCTCGTGTTCCTGTGCGGCGGCACGGTGGGCAGCACGCAGATACTGCTGAACTCGCGCTCGGAACGCTTCCCGAACGGGCTCGGCAACGGCAGCGGCGCGCTCGGCCGCTACCTCATGGACCACACCTCGCTCGTCCACGTGACGGGCCGCTTCGACGGCTTCGACGAGTACTACCCCACCGGCTACCGCCCGAACGGCATCTACATCCCGCGGTTCCGTAACCTGCGGCCGGACGAGGCGTTGCCTTTCGTGCGCGGCTACGGTTTCCAGGGCGAGGCCTGGCGGGCCGACTGGCGGCAGATGTCGCGGCAACCCGGCTTCGGCGCCGACTTCAAGCGCTCGCTGCGGCGGCCCGGGCCGTGGTACCTGCGGCTCATGGGCTTCGGCGAGTGCCTGCCGTACGCAACCAACTACGTGGAGCTGCACCCGACGGCGGTGGACCGCTACGGCATCCCGCAGGTGCGCTTCCACTTCGAGTGGGGAGCGAACGAGCTCGCGCAGCGGCGCGACATGCTGGAGCAGGCCCGGGCGATGCTCGCGGCGGCCGGCGCGCGCGACATCGAAGGCGGCGACTTCAACGCCTGGGGCGGCGCGGCCATCCACGAGATGGGCACCGCCCGCATGGGACGCGATCCGCGCGAGTCGGTGCTGAACGGCTTCAACCAGTGCCACGAGGTGTCGAACCTGTTCGTGACGGACGGCGCCTGCATGGCGTCCTCCTCGTGCGTGAACCCGTCGATCACCTACATGGCGCTCACCGCCCGCGCCGTCGACTACGCGGTGCAGCGGCTCCGCGACGGCAGCCTGTGACGCGGCGCGTGCGCGCTCGCGCCGCCGTTCAGCAGGGACGCAGGGCCCGGAGGTGCGCGTGACCGCGCTCGACGGCGCCCATCGGATCCGCGCTCACGTCGATCTCGATGAAGCCGTGCCGCACGCCGGTGGCCGCCATGGCGGCCAGCACGGCCGCGAAGTCGATGCCGCCCGCGCCCGGCTCCACGAGCCGCTCCTGCAGATCGCCCACGTCGCCGTCGAGCGCGCGCGGCTCGCCCACGTAGTCCTTGAGGTGGCAGGCCAGCACGCGCCCCGCGTGCCGCTCGAGCATCCCGACGGGGTCGCGGCCCGCCGCCGCGAGCCAGCCCAGGTCGAGCTCGAGGCGCACGAGCGCCGGATCGGTGTTCGCCGTCACGTGCTCGAACGGCACGATCTCGCCGCCCTTGCCGTCGGGCACGGGCAGGAGCTCGACGTGATGGTTGTGATAGCCGAAGCCGAGCCCCTCGCGGGCGAGCGCCGTCGCCGCGCGCTCGAAGCGCTCGACGAGCTCGTCGAGCGCCTCGACGTTGGGCGCCGGCACCATCCGAAAGCGGCCGAAACGCGATTCGGTGAACTCGCGCGGCAGCGCGATGACGAGCGTCCCGACGCCGAGCGCCTGCGCGCGCTCGACCGCCCGCCGGAGCACCGCGTCGTCGTCCAGCCGATCGCCCACGTGCGCGAGCGGCATGGCGAGCCCGGCCTCGTCCAGCGCGGCCTTGAGCTCCGCGGGCGTCAGGCCGAAGAGCGTGTCGTCGTCGCCGTCGAGACCGAAGGCCTCCACCTCGCGGATGCCGAGCGCCCCGAGCGCGGCGAGCGTGCCGCGCACGTCGCTCGCGAGCTCCGCGCGCAGCGTGTAGAGCTGCACGCCCGGCGGCGCCACGCTGCCGCAGTCCTGCGCGGACGCCCGCCCGCTCCACGGCCCGTGGCCGCCGGCCACGGCCGCCGCCGCCACCGCCGCTCGCCGCAGGAACGCTCGCCGGTCCATCACCCTTCGAGCGGCGCGCCCACGCGCGCCTCGGCGGCTCGCCTGCGACGGTCGTTGAGCCAGATCAGGCCGAACACGGGCAGGAGCAGCAGTGGGATCACCGCGACGGCCCGGAACGATTCGATGGATGCGAGCCGGATCACCTGATCGAGCGCGGGGCCGGCGAGCTCCGCGAGGCGTTCCTCGCCGCCCGCGGCCTCGATGCGCGCCCGGTCGAAGATCGAGCCCATGATCGGCAGCATCACCTGATTCGCCATGCCGGCCGCGAAGCCCATGATGCCCATGACGAATGCGCCGCCCCGCGGATAGCGCTCCGCGACGGAGGCGACCATCGTGGGATACATATAGCAGACGCCGGCGCCCCAGACAGTGGCCGCCAGGAAGACGGGCACCGGCGACTCGGCCACGCTCAGGAGGTAGAGGCCGATGGCCGCCGTGAGGCTGCTGAACCACAGGAGCCCCACGGGGGCGAGGTGCTGCACGATGCGGCCGGCGAAATGCCGCAGCACGAACATGAGCGCGCTCACGTACACCAGCACGAGAATGCCCGGCATGCCCACCATGTTCGTGAGCGCCACCTCCACCCACTGGCCCGGCGCGAGCTCCGTCGTGGCGGTGAGCATCATGCAGCCGAACCACACGAAGCAGCCCGGCGAGCGGATCACCTCCGCGTACATGTCGCGATGGCTCACCCCCGCCGCCACGCGCTCCGTCACCGGGAACGGCGTGCGCGCCGCGAGCAGCGCGAGCACGGCCGCCGGCACGATGAGCATCGCGAGGTTCCATTGCCACGGCACGCCGAGCGCGCCGAGGCCGACGCCCAGCAGGCCGCCGATCACGATCCCTGCGGGCCACCAGGCGTGGAGCACGTTGAGCCGGTGCGTCTTCTCCTCGGGGAAGAGCGCCGTCACCAACGGGTTGCTCGCGGCCTCCACCGCGCCCCAGCCCAGCCCCGTCAGCAGGAAGCCGGCGAAGATGAGCGGATAGCTCGAGCCGCTCGGCGGCGCGAGCGAGGTCGCGATGACGACGAGGCTGCCGGCGATGAAGCCGAACGCGGCGAACAGCAGCATCCGCTTCATGCCGAGGTGATCGACGAGCGCGCTGCCGAAGAGCAGCGTCAACGCGAACCCCGTGAACGTGGCGCCGAGCACGCCGCCGATCATGTTGCCGGAGCTCGCGAGATCGACGGCGGCGAAGATCCGCTCCTGGATGTCGCCGGCGACGTTCGCGCGGACGGCGAACCCGAGGCCGATCATGAGGATCGACAGGTTCGCGATGACGAACAGCCGCCGGGCGTCGAGCCCGGGGGCGCCGCCGTCGCTCGCCGCCGCCACGCCTACAGGCCCAGCACGCGGCGGTTCGTGTCGCGATCGCCGCCCCCGCCCGCGAAGTCGTCGAACTGCTTGTCCGTGGTGCGGATCATGTGCGCGCGGATGAAGGGCGCCCCCTCTCGTGCCCCGTCCTCGGGGTGCTTCAGGCAGCACTCCCACTCGAGCACGGCCCAGCCGTCGTAGCCGTAGCGCGTGAGCTGGCTGAAGATGCGGCGGAAGTCGATCTGCCCGTCACCGAGCGAGCGGAACCGGCCGGGACGATCGATCCAGGCCTGGTAGCCGCCGTAGACGCCCGAGCGCCCGTCGGGCCTGAGCTCCGCGTCCTTCACGTGGAACGCCTTGATGCGCTCGTGGTAGTGGTCGATGAACGCCGAGTAGTCGAGCGCCTGGAGCAGCAGGTGGCTCGGGTCGTAGAGGATGTTCGCGCGCCGGTGGCCGTCCATGGCGTCGAGGAACCGCTCGAAGGTCACGCCGTCGTGCAGGTCCTCGCCGGGATGGATCTCGAAGCAGACGTCGACGCCCGCGGCATCGAACGCGTCGAGGATCGGTCGCCAGCGCCGTGCGAGCTCCGCGAACCCCTCCTCCACGAGCCCCGCGGGCCGCTGCGGCCACGGATACACGGTGTGCCAGAGCAGCGCGCCCGAGAAGGTCGCGCAGGCGGAGAGCCCCAGCCGCTCGCTCGCTTTCGCCGCGCGGCGGAGCTGGGTGGTGGCCCAGTCCTGCCAGGCGCTCGGCTTGTCGCGCACCTCGGGCGCCGCGAACGCCGCGAACAGGGGCTGATAGGCGGGATGGACGGCGACGAGCTGCCCCTGCAGGTGCGTCGAGAGCTCCGTGATGACGACGCCCGCGTCGCGCAGCCGCCCCGCCACCTCGTCGCAGTAGGTGGCGCTCCCCGCGGCGAGCTCGAGATCGAACAGGCGCGGGTCGTTGGTCGGCACCTGCACGCCGACGTAGCCGAGCGAGGCCGCCCAGCGGCCCATGCCCTCGAGCGTGTCGAACGGCGGCCTGTCGCCCGCGAATTGCGCGAGGAAGATGCCGGGGCCTTTCATTGGGCCTACTCTAACTCGGCAGCGACCGCGCCTGAAGGCGCGCGCCGCGATCTCTCCGCGCGCGCGTGCGCGCGGCTCATGCCGGCGCCTCGAGCCGGTGCCACTTCGCGGGCGAAGCGCTCGCGGCGAGCGCCGTCTCGAGGAACGCCATGCCGCGCAGCGCCTCCCGAATGCCGGGCAGCGCCGGCGCCGTCCGCTCGCCCGCCTCGAACGCCCGCACCGCGGCCGCGAACTCCCGGTACAGGTTGGCGAACGCCTCGATGTAGCCCTCCGGATGGCCCGCGGGCAGGCGCGTCGCCTGCTGCGCCGCCGGTCCCAGGTAGGCGTTGCCGGCCCGGATGCGCTCGGCGGGCCGGCCGTCGCGCTTGACGAGCAGCGTGTTCGGCTCCTCCTGCCGCCACTCGAGGCCCGCGGCCTCGCCGTAGACGCGCAAGGTGAGCGCGTTCTCCTCGCCCACGCTGATCTGGCTCGCGAGCAGCACGCCGTGCGCGCCGTTGTCGAAGCGCAGGAGCGCCGTGCCGTCGTCGTCGAGCGCGCGGCCCGGCACCACGCGGTTGAGCTCGCAGCAGATCTCCGTCACCTCGAGCCCCGTGACGTGCTCGGCGAGCTGGAACGCGTGCACGCCGATGTCGCCGAAGCAGCCGCTCGGGCCGGCCCGCGCGGGATCGAGCCGCCAGCTCGCCTGCTTGTGGCCCGTGCGCTCGAGCGGCGTCGCGAGCCAGCCCTGAACGTACTCGACCACCACCTTGCGGATGGTGCCGAGCTCGCCCGCGGCGATGCGCGCCGCCGCCTCGCGCACGAGCGGATAGGCGGCATACGGATGCGTGAGCGCGTACAGCCGCCCGCTCGCGCGCAGCGCCGCCGCGAGCCGGCGGCACTCCTCGAGGCTCACCGTGGCCGGCTTGTCGGACAGCACGTGGAAGCCGTGCTCCAGCGCGGCCAGCGCCACCGGCAGATGCAAGTGATTGGGCGTGACGATCGCGACGAACTGCATGCGCTCGTCCGCCGGCAGGCCGGCTTCGGCCCGGAACATCGTGAGGTAGTCCGGATAGCAACGCGCGGCGGGCAGCGACAGCGCGCGGCCGGTGGCCGCGCTGCGCTCCGGATCGCTCGAGAATGCGCCGCAGACGAGCTCGATCTCGCCGTCGAGGCGCGCGGCCTGGCGATGCACCGCGCCGATGAAGGCGCCCTCGCCGCCGCCGACCATGCCGAATCTGACTCTCGCGCCCACCGCTCCCCGGAGCCGCAGCAGGATCGAGTCGATTCTAGCAGCGTGCGCTCGGCGCTTCGCCGCCCGGCCCGGACGCCGGGCGGATCAGAGCTGCAGCAGGTACTCCTGCATGCCGTTGCGCAGCAGGCGCGCGCGCTCCACCCGGTAACGCGGCATGCAGCGCCCGAGGTCCTCCGGCGAGTAGCGCGGAGCGGCGCGCTCCGCCACGGGCGGCGCCAGGTCCACGAGCCGGCGGTCCGGCAGCGGCACGAACAGCGCGGGCCGCATGGGCATGCGCGGCGCGGCGTAGTAGATGAGCGCGTGCGCGAGCATGCCCGGCCGGCCGCGCGCGGCGATGGCCTCCATGACGGCCGTGAGCGCCGGGCGCTGCAGGTAGTTCAGCAGGTCCCAGCAGAGCACGGCGTCCGCGGGCTCGCCGCGCCTCGGCAGCAGGGCTTCCACGGCGGCCTGCAGCTCCCGCGGATCGGCGGCGAGCGCGTTCAGGCGCTCGGCGTCGTCCACGAGATCCACCACCTGGAGCCGGCAGCGGACCCGTCCGAGCAGAGCGATGGTCTCGGTGCGGGCCCGGCCGAGGTCGAACACGACCCATCGGCGGCTCTCGTCGAGCCGCTCGATGAGCGTGCTAAACAACGGCGCGTTGAGCGGCTGTCCGGCGGCGGACGGGGCTGCCCGGCGCCCGGCCGGTTCGGCAGTGCGCGTGGCTCGGGGCGAGGCCCCCTCCATGTAGCGCTCGGGTCTCAGCTCGCGGCGCCGCTCTTGGCGGCCGGCTCCACCGGCTTCGGCGAGACGTTCGTCGCAGGCTTCGCGGCGGCCTGCTGCGGCTGCGCCGACTTCTGCGACTCGAGCCCGCCGCGGCCCGATCCGAGCGCCGATTCGACGGCCTTCGGATCCATCTCGATGGAGCCCTTGAACTTCGCCCCGTCCTCGAGCGAGACGCTGGGCGACGTGATGTTGCCCCGCACCTGGGCGCTCTTGCGGATGCCGACGCGTTCGGCCCCGTACAGATCGCCCTCGACGTAGCCCTCGACGTAGACGGCGCGGGCGTAGACGTCGGCCCGAACCTTGCCCTGGGGCCCGATCGTAAGAATGTTGTGCTTCAGCTCGACGGTGCCGTTGACCTCGCCCTCGATGAGCAAGTCTTCCTCGCCGCGAAGGTCGCCGTCGATGTGAATGGACGGCCCGATGACGGCCGCCTCCCGGGCGCCTGCCGGCCGCCGGGGCGTAGGAGCGGCCTCGTTGCGGATCTCCGGCCGGTCCTGCTGCCGCGTCGAGTCGTCCTGGACCTTGTCGGACCCGCTTTTCTTACCCAAGTCGAACATAGAAACCCCCACGTGTGTGTGCGTGAAAACGACGATGTGCGGAGCAGATACGCCGGAGCGGAGGCTCGATGTAGTGCTGCTCGGCCGAGAGTCACTGTAGACACCCGTAATGTAGTACAGGTGCCGAACGCGTCAAGCTTTTCGGTCTCGTTTCGCTTCGGTCGCCCCGACTGCCGCCACGCTCGCCGAGACCCGCCGAAACCGACGAAGAGCGGAACGCCTGTCGGCCGCCGCGCTCTCTAGCACGCACCCCCGCCGTCCACAAGCTGTCGTCTGCCGACGACAGAGCGACGCCCGCGTGCATCGCGACGACCCCGGCGCGACGAGCAAAAGACCCGCGAATTCGAACGAATCGAACGCGCAGCGCCGCGCTCGCCGCCGGCCGCGAATCGTACCGTGAGATATGTTTCGAATCTCGCAAAAATCTCTTGCATTCCTGTTGCGTCCGTTTATAGTTGCGCCGTTTTTCGTCGGCAGATGGTCTGCCCAACCAGCTAGCAACGGGGTCTAACTGGTGCGTCACCAACCTACGGCCACCCGGCCTGGATATCCCTGAAGGTGAAAAACCTGTTGTCCTTGGAGGAAGAACCTCCGAGTTCGGCTGTCGCAGCCACCCATCCTTCCCGCCCTTCTCGACGATCTCGCCTCCTCACCGACCTTCCCCCTCCCACCAAGCCCCCAGCGGCAAAACCGGCGCCGGCGCGCCTGCCGACCGCCATCGCCCGAATCACCGTCAGCGCCAGGGCCGACGCGTTCCGTAAGCGCCACTTCCCCGGCGTCAAAGTCACGGAGTGGAACGACTGGCGTTGGCAGAATCGCAACCGCATCCGCACGCTCGCTCAGCTCGAGACGATGATTCGAGTCACGCCGGAGGAGCGGGCGGCCATCCAACGCCACGCCGGCCCGTTGCCGGTGGGCGTGACGCCGTACTACATGAGCCTCATCGATCCGGACGATCCGTCGCAGCCGCTGCGCCGCACGGTCGTGCCGACGCTCGATGAGTTCACGCACACGCGCGGCGAGGACGACGACCCGCTCGGCGAAGACGGCCACAGCGTGGTGCCGGGGCTCGTGCACCGCTACCCGGACCGCGTGCTGCTGCTCGTGACCAACTTCTGCTCGGTCTACTGCCGCTACTGCACGCGCGCCCGTCTGGTCGGCGCGAGCGGCGAGCGCGCGCTCAAGAAGGCCGACGTGGACCGCGCCATCGACTACATCGCGGCCACGCCTGCGATCCGCGACGTGCTGATCTCGGGCGGCGACCCGCTGTCGCTCGACGAGGAGCGGCTCGAGTACATCCTGAGCAAGCTGCGCCCGATCAAGCACGTCGAGTTCATCCGCATCGGCTCCAAGCAGCCCGTCGTGCAGCCCATGCGCGTGACGCCCACGCTCACGCGCATGCTGCGCCGCTACCATCCGCTCTGGATGAGCCTGCATTTCACGCACCCGGCTGAGCTCACGCCCGAGGTGGCGGAGGCTTGCGGACGGCTGGCCGACGCGGGCATCCCGCTCGGGAGCCAGACGGTGTTGCTCAAGGGCGTCAACGACGACGTGACCACGCTCAAGCAGCTCTTCCACGGCCTGCTCAAGATCCGCGTCCGGCCCTACTACCTCTACCAGTGCGATCCGATCAGCGGGTCGAGCCACTTCCGCACCACGGTGGACAAGGGCCTCGAGCTCATCGAGGGCCTGCGCGGGCACACCACCGGCTACGCCGTGCCGACGTTCGTGGTGGACGCGCCGGGCGGCGGCGGCAAGATCGCGCTGTTGCCGGATGCGGTCGTCGGCCGCGACGGCGACGACCTGCTGCTGCGCAACTTCAGGGGCGACACGTGCCGCTATCCGGACCCGGACGGCACGCTCGGCGCCGGTCGACGCGCAGGATGAGCGCATCGCGACGCGGCGCGCGGCACAGGGACGGCGGCGCCTCCCCGGCCGCGCCGCTGCGGGTGGGGTTCACCTACGACCTGAAGGACGATTACCTGAGGCTCGGCTTCTCCGAGCTCGAGGTCGCCGAGTTCGACTCGCGCGTCACCGTGGACGCCATCGCCGACGCGCTCGCCGCGCTCGGTCACGAGGTGGTCCGCATCGGTCACGTGAAGGCGCTCGCGGCGCGGCTCGTGGCGGGCGAGCGGTGGGATCTCGTCTTCAACATCTGCGAGGGCGTGGCCGGATACGGCCGCGAGTCACAGGTGCCCGCCCTGCTCGAGGCATACGACATCCCCTACACGTTCTCCGATCCGCTCGTCTGCGCGCTCACGCTGCACAAGGCGATGGCCAAGCACGTCGCGCGCGGCAACGGCATCGCGACGCCGGACTTTGCGCTCGTCGCCACGGCGGCCGAGGCGGCGGCGGTCGACCTGCCGCTGCCCGTGTTCGTGAAGCCCGTGGCGGAGGGCACGAGCAAGGGGATCACGGCAGCCTCCCTCGTGAGCTCGCGAGCCGAGCTGCGCAAGGTGTGCGCGGAGCTGCTCGCCGCCCATCGCCAGCCCGTGCTCGTGGAGCGCTTCCTGCCGGGGCGGGAGTTCACGGTGGGCATCCTGGGCACGGGCGCGGAGGCGCGCGCGCTCGCCACGCTCGAGATCGTGCTCCGCGAGGATGCCGATGCCGACGTGTACTCGTATCGCAACAAAGCCGAGTGGCAGCGTCTCGTCGAGTATCGGCTGCTCGCGCCCGGTCCGCTACGGGACGACGTCGAGCGGCTCGCGCTCGCCACGTGGCGCTGCCTCGGCTGCCGCGATGCGGGCCGCGTGGACGTGCGCCTCGACGAGCACGGCAAGCCGCACCTGCTCGAGGTGAACCCGCTCGCCGGGCTCACGCCCGGGCACTCGGACTTGCCGATCATGGCCGAGCTCGCAGGAATGCCGTACGAGCGCTTGATCGCGGAGATCGTGGCAAGCACACTGCGGAGGCTCGCCGGCCGCCGGCTCGCCGCCCACGCGGCATGATGCGGCGGCGCGCCGTCGCCGAGGCGAAAGCGTCCCCGTCGCGGCGCCGCGATCGGCTCGTCCCGACAGATGCTGCCCAACGTCGTCTTCCTCCATGACGCGCATGCCGAGCAGGGGCGTCCGGACGCGAGCGACGTGCTCGCGGAGGCCGCGCACGTCACCCGGGCGCTCGAAGGCGAAGGCTACGCGACCACGCGGCTGCCCGTGTCGCTCGACCTCGCGGCGCTCGAGCGCGCGCTCGCCGAGCTTCCCCGGCCGCTGGTGGCATTCAACCTCGTGGAATCGATCGGCGGCCGCGGCGAGCTGATCCATATGGTGCCCGCGCTGCTCGAGGCGCTCCGCGTGCCGTTCACGGGCTGCTCGGCCGATGCGCAGCGGCTCACGTCGAACAAGCTCCTCGCGAAGCGCGCGCTCGAGCGGGCGGGGATCGCGACGCCGCCGACGTGGGCGCCGGGCGCGGGCGACGGCCGGTGGATCGTGAAGTCCGTCTGGGAGCACGCCTCGCTCGGCCTCGACGACGCGTCGGTGGTTCGCTCCGACGCGGCGGTGGCGGCGTTGCTCGAAGCGCGCCGGCGCGAGTACGGCGGCCGCTGGTTCGCCGAGGCGTTCGTGCCCGGCCGCGAGCTCAACGTGGGGCTCCTCGTCGGAGACGACGGGCCCGTCGCGCTGCCCGTGGCCGAGATCGTGTTCGAGGGTTACCCGGCCGACAAGCCGCGTATCGTGGGCTTCGCCGCGAAGTGGCACGCCGACAGCTTCGAGTATTCGCGCACGGTGCGCCGCTTCGGCGTGGAACCTCCGCTCGCGGCCGAGCTCGTCCGCATCGCGCTCCACTGCTGGCGGCTCTTCGAGCTCGACGGCTACGCCCGCGTGGATTTCCGCGTGGACGACGCGGGCCGCCCGTGGGTGCTCGAGGTGAACGCGAACCCGTGCCTGTCCGCCGACGCGGGCTTCGCCGCCATGCTGGCCGAGGCCGGCATCGCGTTTCCCGACGCGATGCGCCGCCTCGTCGACGACGCCTTGCGCCGCGCCGGCGAGGCTTGAGCGTCGCGATGTTCAGCATCCGGCAGGTCTACGACGCCGTCACACCGCAGAACCGCGAACGCCTCGCGCAGGTGCAGGCGATCCTGCGCGCGCAGTTCCCCGGCATCAAGGAGACGCAGATCCGCCGCCTGCCGGAGCAGCTCATGAATCCCGTGAAGCACCGCTTCCGGCCGGTGCTGTTCGTGGCCGAGGATCAGGCCGGCGGCGTGCGCGGGTTCGCGCTGCTGCTGCACGCGCCCGACCTCGACTTCTGCTACCTGGATCTGATCTCGATCAACCCGGGCGAGGCGGGGCGCGGCATCGGCGGCGCGCTGTACGAACGCGTGCGTGAAGAGGCCGCGGCGCTCGGGGTCATCGGACTCTTCTTCGAGTGCCTGCCCGACGATCCGGCCTTGTCGCCGGATCCGAAGATCCGCGCGCAGAACGCCAAGCGGCTCAGGTTCTACGAGCGTTACGGCGCCCGGCCCATCGTGGGCACCGAGTACGAGACGCCGCTCTCGCCCGGCGACACCGACCCGCCGTATCTCGTGCTCGACTCGCTCGGGGTCGAGCGGCCGCTCGGCCGCGATCACGCGCGGCGCATCGTCCGCGCCATCCTCGAGCGGCGTTACGGCGACCGCTGCCCGCCCGGCTACATCGACCGCGTGGTCGAATCGTTCCGCGACGACCCCGTGCGGCTTCGTCCGCCGCGTTACGTGGGGAGCTCCGCGCAGGACGTGCCCTCGCCGCAGCCTCGCGAGAAGAAGGTCGCGCTGATCGTGAGCGACGCGCACCAGATCCATCACGTGCGCGAGCGCGGCTACGTCGAGGCGCCGGTGCGCATCCGCTCGATCATGGAGGAGCTCGGCCGCACGAGCCTGTTCGAGGAGCGCAAGATCGAAGCGTTCCCGCTGAAGCACGTGGAGGCCGTCCACGACCGCGACTTCGTACGCTTCCTGCGCAACGCGTCGGCGAGCGTGCCCGAGGGCAAGTCCGTCTATCCGTACGTCTTCCCGATCCGCAACCCGGCGCGGCCGCCGGCGGACCTGCCGCTCCGGGCCGGCTACTACTGCATCGACACGTTCACGCCCTTGAACGGCAATGCCTACCGCGCGGCGATCCGCGCCGTGGACTGCGCGCTCACCGGCGCCCAGGCGCTGCTCGACGGCCGCCGCCTCGCTTACGCGCTCGTGCGGCCGCCGGGGCACCACGCCGAGCGCCGCGCGTTCGGCGGGTTCTGCTACTTCAACTCCGCGGCGATCGCCGCCCATTTTCTGAGCGCGCTCGGCAGGGTGGCCGTGCTCGACGTGGACTACCACCACGGCAACGGCACGCAGGACATCTTCTATGAGCGCAACGACGTGCTCACGATATCGCTGCACGGCCATCCCCGGTTCAGCTACCCGTACTTCTCGGGCTTCGAGGACGAGCGGGGCACCGGCGCCGGCCTCGGCTTCAACGTCAACATCCCGCTTCCCGAGCGCATGGACGGCCCGACGTATCGTGACGCGCTCGTGCGCGCGCTCGCGCGCATCGACAAGTTCGGCCCCGCGTTCCTCGTGGTGTCGCTCGGCCTCGACGTGGTGCGGGGCGATCCCACGGGCTCCTGGTCGCTGGTATCGCGCGACCTGCAGCAGAACGGCGAGCTGATCGGCGCGCTGGGGCTGCCGACGCTCGTCGTGCAGGAAGGCGGCTACCGCACGCGCACGCTGGGCGTGAACGCGCGCAACTTCTTCCAGGGTCTGTGGAGGAGCGTCCACAATGGCCGCTGACACGGGACGCCGGAACGCAGCGCGCAACGACCGCGCGCCGCGCATCGTCTTTCGTCGCCGACCCGTGCCTCGCGACGTCCCGGCCGTGCGGCGGCTCGTCGCCGCGACCGGTGTGTTCCACGCGGAGGAGCAGGCGGTCGCCGTCGAGCTCGTGAAGGAGCGGCTCGAGCGCGGGCGCCGCAGCGGCTACCAGTTCGTCTTCGCCGAAGCCGCGGGCGAGCTCGTAGGCTATACGGCGTGGGGACCCATCCCCCTCACGCGCGCGAGCTACGACCTGTACTGGATCGCGGTCGCACCCACCCATCAGGGCTCGGGTGTAGGCCGCGCGTTGCTCGCGGAGACGGAGCGCGACGTCGCGCGCCGGGGCGGCGGCCGGCTGTACATCGAGACCTCGTCGCGGGGCGCCTACGACCGCACGCGACGCTTCTACCACAGCGCGGGCTACGACGAGGTGGCGCGGCTCGCGGACTTCTACGCCGCGGGCGACGACAAGGTCATGTACTGCAAGCGCATCGGCGCCGAACAGCCACGACGCCGAGCGCGCGCTCCCCTGCCCGCGAGGTGACGGCCCGCCCGGCGCCTCGTCGCCCGGAGCCGCGCGCCGCGTTGCACCGATTCGTCAGAAGATCCCTTCGATCCCGCGCACCACCGCCCACGCCGCCCCGCCCGCGAGCGCGATGGCGACGGCGGCGCAGAACAGGCCGATCAGCACGATCACGCCGTCGCGCTCGGCGATGCCGATGGCGATGACCACGGTCGCGATGGCCGGCGGGATGTTGCCGAGGAACGGGATCGGCAGGATCAGCAGCACGCCGAGCACGAACACCACGGCGCCGAGGAGCTGCTTGCCCAGACCCTCGGTGAGCGGCGCGATGCGGGGCCGGCAGATGCGCTCGAGCCGCTGCAGATGCGGGTGCACGCGTTCGACGATGCGTCGCAGATCCGAGCGCTCCACCGTGCGGCGGGTGATCGCGCGCGGCAGCCAGAGATATTGCCGGCCGGCCAGCATGTTGAGCGCTACGAGCGCGAGCGCGATGCCGCACACGGTGGGGATGCCGGGCGGCATCGGCAATGTGCACGGCAGCGCGAACAGCAGCAGCGTGAAGCCGAAGGCCCGATGCCGCAGGCCGTGCAGGATTTCCGCGAACGACACGCGCTCGCCGGCTTCGTGGGCGAGCGCGAACAGGAGCTCCGAAGTCCGGTCCGGTTGCCTGCGGATCATGAAGGGACACGGCTGCCGGACACGCACTCCGTCCTCGGCCGCGAGGCGGTCCCGGCCGCCGCCCGGGCCCGACGCGGAAGCGACCGCAGCCGGCGCCGGGCCCGAGCCCGGCGCCGATCCGGTCCCTCAGCTCGCGTTCCGCCCCTGCTCGGCGAGCAGCTCGTGACTGTACTCGTCGAGGATGTGCGTGATGCCTCGCGACAGCGCCGTCAGGCCCGCATTGATGAAGAGCAGCGGGATGGCTATCCCTAAGCCGAGCACCGTAGCGATCATGGCCTGGCCGATGCCTTGCGCCATGAGCCTGGGATCGCTCGACCCCGCGGCCGTGATGGCCTTGAACGTGATGATCATGCCGATGACCGTGCCGATGAGGCCGAGCAGCGGACCCGCCGCCACGGCGAGGCGCAGGAAGGACTGGAACCGCTCGAGCTTCGGCATCTCCCGCAGCACGGCCTCGGACAGCCGCAGCTCCGCGAGCTCGCGGCTCTCGCCCGGCTTCACGCCGCTACGGAACGCGATCATCACGCGCCCGAGCGGATTGTCCGAGCGCGGCGTGCTCATGTTGCGCAGCTGCCGCGCGACCGCGAGCCGCGTGAAGATCAGGTAGGCGTACTGGATCAAGGCGACCACGAGGCCGATCAGGCCCACGGCGATGATCACGTAGCCGACCGCCTCGCCGCGCTCGATGCGCTCGATCCAGTTCGGCCGCTCCACGTACAGGCCGAGCAGCGAGCCGCGCGCGGGATCGGCCACGGCCGCCACGTGCCCGGAGCCCGCGGGCGTGTTCTGCAGATCGCGCGCGATGCGACGGAACTCGGGCGGCAGCCGGCCCTGGAGCACGGTGAACGCCTTGCGGCTCGGCAGGTAGCCCAGGAACTCGCCGTTGCTCACCGCCGTGAAGGGCCCCACGCGGACCACCTCGGCCTGCTCGGACGTGTTGAGGTCGTTCTGCAGGATGTTGACCGTGAAGCGCTGCACCTTGGCGGCGTCCACCATCTCCCGCATGAGCTCGAACCACATGCGCTCGAGCTCGGTGATGGACGGCAACGCCCGGGCGCCGGCGATGCGGCGCAGGAACTCGACCCGTTCCTCGCCCTCATCGGTGGCGGCGTACTGCGCCGTCAGCATCGACTGCGACAGCACGTTCGCGGCATCGCCCGCCACCTGACGCGTGACGCCGAACAGCTCGCCGAGATAGCCCTGGCTCTGCGCCAGCAGCTCGTTCAGCTCGTTGATGCGCGCCTCGTTCGCGTCCCACTGCCGGTTGAGCTCGTTACTGCGCGCCTCCGCGCGGTTGCGGCGCTGCTCCTGCTCGCGCGCGGCCGCCTCCTGACGCTCCAGCTCCGCGCGCACGGCGGCCTCGCGCTGCTGCGCCAGGCGCCGCTCCTCCTCCCGAAGCTGCTCGACCTGCCGCAGCAGCTGATCGAAGCTGAGGCGCGGCCGCTGCTCTTGTTGCTGCTGTTGCTGTTGCGCGGGCTGCTGCTGTTGCTGCTGTTGCTGCTGTCCGCGGCGTCCCTGCGCGGTCGCAACGAGCGGCAGCGCCAAGGCGATCAGGAGAATCCAACGGGTGGGCGTCATCGGCGAAGTCCTAGCGCGTCAGGAAGAGAGTTTGGCCTCGATCAGCTGGAGATATCCGCGGGCCGTCTGGCGACGCGCCTCGGACCGCGCCGCGCGCTCGAACCACGGCCGCGCGTCCCGATAGCGCTCCTGGCTGTAGAGGGAAATACCCATGAGCAGCTCGGCGTTGGACGTGTCGCGCAGCCCGCCCTTGTCGAGGCCGCGCTGCAAGGCGTCCACCGCGGCGTCCCAGTTCTCCCGCTGGATGTGCACTTCGCCGAGCCGCACGTACAGGTCGCCGTTCTGGCTCATGCTGGCCGCACGCTCGAGCGGCGCGATGGCCTTGTCGAACTCCCGCGCCGCGATCCAGCAGTTGGCGAGCTTCTCGTAGGCCTGGGCGTCGCCGTTGACCTTGCCCTCCGCGATGGCCTTCTCGAGGATCTGGCCGCCGCGATAAGGCACCTCGTTGAACATCAGCAGATCCGCGAGTCGGCGGTACTCGGAGTCCTCGGTCAGCAGCCCCGCGTTATAGGCGAGCTGCATCGTCGCGAGCGCCTTCGGGTAATCCTCGAGCTGGCCGTAGATCGACGAGAGCTGCACCCAGTACGTCTTGCGGTCCGGCGCCATGGCGACCAGGCGCTCGAGCAACGGCAGCGCGTCGCGGAAGCGCTCGTCCTGGATGTAGAGCGCCAGCACGAGCTGCAGCCAGCTCTCCTGCGGGTTCTCCGCGAGCTCGACGGCCTTCTCGGCCGCCGGGAGCGCCTTGTCGTACTGCTCGAGCTGGTAGTACGCCACCGCGAGCAGGTAGTAGGCAGCCGAGTTGGGATTGGCCGCGCTCTGGAACCAGTTCTCGAGCGCCTGCGCACCCTCCGCCCAGCGCTCCTCGGCCATGAAGATCTGTGCGATCTGATAGCGCGCCTGGGAGATCTCCTGCTCGTTCAGGCCGCCCGCTGCGATGGCCTGCTCGAGGTGGGAACGGGCGTCGTCGTAGTTCTCTTCTTGGTAGGCGATGCTGAAGAGGATCTGCTCCACGCGGCTGCGCTCGTACGGGCTCAGGCGATCCATGCGGAGCTCGCCGATCTTGGCCCGGGCCGCGGCGTAGTTCTCCTGGTTGAGGAGCTCGATCGCCTCGTTGAGCTTGGTGCCCGTGGTGGGGTCGATCGTGGGGCCCGAAGAGCGCTGCTCCTCGCCATCGCCGCCCGCCCGCTGGGCGAACGCACCGTTCCCGATCAGCAACAACGCGATGCCGGCGGCGAGCGCCTTCTCGAGGCGGCCGCTCCGACGGAAAGCGTTACGCAACATGGCTCACTGCTCCAGCTGGAAGCGAATGATGGTCTGCACACCCACGCGCTCGACGGCGACGCCGCCCTCGATCTTGGGGTTGTAGCGCCACCGCGAGATGGCCCGGAGCGCCGCGTCCTCGAAGATGCCCTTCGGCTCCGCGTTCACCACGACCGGGTCTTTCACGGTGCCCGTCGGCGTGATCGTGAACTGCACCTGCACCCATCCTTCTATGCCGCGGCTCAATGCCCGCGGGGGGTACTCGGGGGCGACCCGGACGAGCGGGATGACGTCCGTATCGGAGCCGGCGCTCAACGTCAGCCGCTGCATGGCCGACCGTGCGTCCACCACC
Source organism: Gammaproteobacteria bacterium (assembly GCA_036563665.1). GTDB lineage: Bacteria > Pseudomonadota > Gammaproteobacteria > Steroidobacterales > Rariloculaceae > FEN-1219. The sequence continues at coordinate 43,192 of DATCLY010000093.1, read as the reverse complement.
GGAGTGAGCTGCGCCACGTTGTTCTCGACGCCGCCGGTGGAGATGGCCATGCGGGGTACCTCGGGCGCCGGGGGCGGCTGCTCCCGCTCGACCTTCTCCTCGCGCCGCGTCTGGACCTCGGTATCGCGCCGCATGCGCGTGAACTCGATGCGTCGCGCCTCGGTCGTCTGCGCCTCCGGGAGCGGACCGCTGATCAGGTGCCAGAGCAGCCAGAACATCGACAGCGTGAACGTGCCGCCGAGCAGGGCTGCCAGCGGAAGTCGGATCGCCATCATGCCTGCATCTCTCCTTCGCTTCTTCCGCTCAACCGCCGGTGTTCGGGTCGGCCGCGATCGAGATCTCGCGGATGCCGCCCGCCCGAACCTCGTCCATCACCTGGGCGACCACACCCGCCTGCGAGTTCCGATCGGCGATGATCACGACGGTGTCGTCGGGGCGCTCGATGTGCAGGCGCTCGATCATCGCCCGCAGGTCCCGCAGCTCCACGGGCTGGCGGTCCATCCAGATCTCGCCGTTCTCGCGCACCGCGATCAGCAGGTTGCCGGATTCGCGGTGCTCCGCGGTGACGGCCTCCGGCTTGGTGACCGTGACGCCCGCTTCCTTGATGAACGAGGTGGTGATGATGAAGAAGATGAGCAGATTGATCGTGAAGTCCAGCATCGGCGCAAGGTCGATGCCGGTCTCTTCCTGCTCGGGTGCGTGTGTTCTCGAAGCCATTCCCCCTCCTTGCGCGCCGGCTCAGTTCGTGCTGAAGGTGATGTTGTAGATCCCGCCCAGGTGGACCTGGTCCACCACTTCCACCACGGTGCCGGTGGGAGCCCGCTCACTCGCGATGATGAGCACGCCGCTGTCGGGGTTGATCGCGCTCAGGCGCTCTACGTTCGCCCGGACGGCCCGCACGTCCACGGCTCGGTTGTCCACCCAGATCTCGCCGTTGTCGAGGATCTGGATGTTGATGCTCTCCGCGTCTGCTTCGCTGGGCTGCTCGAAGCCGGTGGGACGCTGGACGACGAGTCCCGCCTCCTTCACGAACACCGCGGTGATGATGAAGAAGATCAGGAGGTTGATCACGAAGTCGAGCATCGGCGCCAGATCGATGCCGGTCTGCGCCTCGAGCCCTTCCGACAGTCGGCGTTTACGCAGTCTCATGGTTACAGCTCGAACTCATCCGCGAGCAGCTCCGTCTCGCGTCGGGCCCTGGTGCGGAAATAGTGGACCGGATAGAGACCCGTGATGCTGACGGCGAGGCCGCTCATCGTGCAGATCATGGCTTCGGACACGCCGCTCGCCATGCTGCGCGCGTCGGCGTTGCCGCGCAGCGCCATCGAGTCGAACACCTCGAGCATGCCGCTCACCGTGCCGATGAGGCCGAGCAACGGCGACATCGGCACGAGAACCTGCAGCACGGGGAAGCCGCTGGTCATGGCTACGTTGAGCCGCGAGATCATCGCGGCGCGGATCTGGCGGGCGCACCAGGACGTCTTGTCCTTGCGCGCCTGCCACTGCTCCTTCATGCGGGCCGCGTCCTTGGGAAGCACACGGCTGAAGTACCACCACCGCTCGATGATGAGCGCCCACATCAGCACCCCGCAGAGGAAGATCCATATGACCCACGGGCCGCCGTCGTTGGCGAGCTCGACGATGCCCTGAATGAGCGGGATGTCGTTAAACACCGCGTTTCTTCTCCAGGCTCTCGGCCAGCATGCCGGCGCTCTGTTCGTCGAGGATTTGGACGACGTTACGCGACAGCGAGTTCAACAGAGCGTTGGCGAACAGCAACGGAATGGCGATGCCGAGGCCCAGCACCGTGGCGATCATGGCCTGGCCGATACCGGTGGCCATGAGGCGCGGGTCGCTCGAGCCCGACTCCGTGATGCTCTGGAAGGTGATGATCATGCCCACCACCGTGCCGATCAGGCCGAGCAGCGGACCGGCTGCGACCGCGAGGCGCAGGAACGCCTGGAAGCGCTCGAGCTTCGGCACCTCGCGCAGCACCGCCTCGGCGATGCGCAGCTCCGCGATGTCGGCGTCCTCCTCGATCCGGTTCGGGTCGCCGCGGAAGGCGAGCAGCACGCGCCCGAGCGGGTTGTCGCGCCGCGGCTGCTCGAGGTTCTTGAGCTGCCGCGCCACCGCGATGCGCACGAAGACCAGATAGAAGAGCTGGAAGATGAACGCCGCGGCGCCGGCGATACCGACCGCGATGATGACGTAACCCACGGCCTCGCCGAGCTGGATGCGCTCGATGAACGTGGGCCGCTGAACGTACAGACCGAGCGTCACCCCGCGGAACGGATCCACCACCGCCTCCGCATAGCCGTCCTGGTTGCGCAGGTAGTCCCGGGCGATGCTCATGAACTCCCCGGGCAGCTGCCGCGGCAGCACGCTCAAGCTGCGCAGGGTCGGCAGGTACTGCAGGAAGCGATCGTCCGACATCGCCGTGAACGGACCGATACGGATCACTTCCGCTTCCACCGCTTCGCCCGTGGGCTGCACGACCGGGGCGCGGAACCGCGCCACCTGCCCGCTCGCCGTCATCTCGCGCTGGACCTCGAGCCACAGGCGCTCGAGATCGGCGATGACCGGCGTGGCCCGCGAAGCGGCGAAGTTGCGCAGCACCTGATCGCGCGGCGGGCCGTTCGTATCCTTGAGCTGCGCCGTGATGAGCGACTGCTGGAGGATGCTGGCCACGTCGCCCGCCACCTGGCGCGAAAGGCCAAACACCTCGGAGAGACCGAGCTGGGCCGCCTTCTCGTTCAGCTGCCGGTTGAGCTCGAGGATGCGCGTCTCGTTCGCCTGATACTGCGCGGACAACATCTCCGATTGCGAGGCGAGCGAGTTGCGCGCTGCCTCCGCGCCCTGCAGCTTGGCGTCGCGCTCGGCTTCCGGCGTGGCGTTGAAGGCATCGACGTTCGCTTGGAATTTACGCGTCTGCTCGTCGCGAGCCATCTGGATCTGCCGGAGCAGGTCCTCGGGCGAGCCGGCGCGAGGGGACGAAGTGTTGGCGGGGCTCTGTGCCGCCGCGGGCAACGTGAACAGCCCGAGGATCGCGAAGCCTGCCAGTAGCGTGCGGGTTCTGCTCACGAGCGCACCTCTTCAGGAGCCGGCACGGGCACGATCAGCAGGTCCGGGGCGACCTCTTGACGCGCAATGCGGATCGCCTCTTCCACCTCGTCGGCGTAGCTGTTGTCCACCACCCAGCGCTTCTGCTGATGGTCCCAGTACCCGGTCTCGCTGCCGTCCAGCGTCTGATACATGAGCGCCACGCGCCCGAGCTGCACGAACTCGACGGTGCGCGGCTCGCCGTTGCCGTCGTCGAGGACGCCTTCGTAGGCCTCCAGCGTGCGGCCGTACTCGAGCTCGATCTGGTAGGCCTCGAGGATGCGGCGATACTTCTCGGAGATCGACACATCCGCGCGCCCGAGCAGATCCTTCAGGTTGTTCACGCGGTTGCGGCGCTCCTCGAGCAGGAAGGGCACGTCGAGCTCCACGAACTGCGCGAGGGCGTCCACCATCCGCTCCATGAGCGGCTGGATCTCGCGGTTCGTGGTTTCGATCTCGGCGAGCTGCCTCTCGATCGAGGCGATCTCTTCCTGCTGCGACTCGACCTGCGCCTGCAGCTGCTCGTTGTACTGCTCCAGGCTTTCGGCGTCCGCGAGCGCCTGGGCGTACCGGTGAGCCGCATCGGCGATGCGGTCGCGCGTGGCGTTGATGTTCCGCTGCGTTTGCGCGGCTGCACTGTCGACCTGCGCCTGAGCGGTCACGGCCCGGTCGAGCTGCGCCGCGGCGGGTCCTGCCGCGCCAAGCGCGGCGATGGTCGCGCAAACCACGGCCGCGACCGGCAGCGCCCGGCGCACCTCGCGCGTGACTTGCGTGGAATTGGTACGGGTCATGACAACTCGACGCCTCCCCTGCTCCTATGCTTGATCAGTAGTTCCACCCTCGCACACCTGCGGGCTCCGCGCACCGCGCGGCCCTGCCGTGTCTCGATCGGGCCAGAGTGCACTGTTGCGCGCTGGAAATCCATTCGCTCGACCGGCCGTCGCACAGGAAAGCCATATGGCGACTCCCCCATGGCGCTCGGCTTCCAAGCCGCAATCCCTGCAGCCCAGCTCGACGCCTTTAACTATAAAGTATTATAAGGCAGCGGTGTGCTCTTCGCGAGATTTTATACGTCATCCGCCGAAACCCTTCAACGGCCGGCTGACTTTACACCAGAAATCGTCATTTGCCCGCATGTTCGTGAACGCCGCCTCCCGCCGCAAAGCGGCTCACCCACCTTACGTATGATGTTCCCTCGGCCGGTACGAAGTAGTCATCGAAGATGATGGATCGCGCACGCGAGCGCCTGCAACGCCCGCGCGACAGCGGCGCGGCGCTCGCCGTATGCGCGCCGGACGTCACCCGCACGATCGCCGACGAAGGCGAGCGGATGCGAACGCGGGATGCGCCCCGCACGGTCCCGTTGCCGTCACCCCCGCGCGGCCGCGCGATGGCGTTCGCGGCCTCGCCATGGCCTTCGGTTGCGGCGATCCCACTGGCGTTGCGGCGAACCGAACAGATCGGTTTGAGCGGGCGCGCGCGCGCCTGCCCACGACGCGAGCCAGCCGGGTGAGCGCGGTGCGGCGCAGGATGCTCCATGCGCGGGCGCTCGTCCCCGCGGTGCTCGTGTGCGCGGCCGCCCTCGAAGCCTGCGCGCCACAACCCGAGCTGGTCGGCTTCACCGGCTTCGCCCAGGGCACGACCTACAGCGTGCAGTGGCGGCGACCCGCCGGCGTGGACGAGAAGGCGCTCGAGGCCGCGGTCGCGGCGGAGCTCGACCGCATCGACGCCCTCCTGTCGAACTATCGACCGGACTCCGCCGTGGAGCGCATCAATGCCGCGCGCACCACGGAGCCGCTCGCGGCGCCGGCCGAGCTCCTGGAGCTGCTCGATCGAGCCCGCGAGGTCCACGCGGCGAGCGCCGGGTGCTTCGACCCCACCGTGCGCCCCCTCGTCGCGCTCTGGGGCTTCGACGGCGACGCGCCGCGGGTGCCTGCGCCGGACGCGCTCGCGGCCGCGCGGCGGCGCGTGGGCCTCGGCACGCTGGAGCGCCTGGATGACGGGCACCTGCGCAAGCGCATCCCCGACGCCGAGATCGACGTGTCGGGCATCGCGCAGGGCTACACCGCCGGCCGCCTCGCGCGCGTGCTCGAGGACCGGGGAGTGCGCGACTATCTCGTCGAGATCGGCGGAGAGCTCCTCGCCCGCGGGCGCCGGCCCGACGGCTCGGGCTGGCGCGTGGCCGTCGAAGCCCCGGCGCCGTCGGGGGCGGCGATCGCCCGCGTGCTCACGCTGCCGGCGGAGCCGACGGCGTTGGCCACGAGCGGGAGCTACCGGCACTTCTTCACGGCGGACGGCCGGCGCTACAGCCACGTGCTCGACCCTCGCACCGGGGCGCCCGTGGACCACGCGCTCGTGTCCGTCACCGTGCTGCACCGCGACCCCGCCCTGGCGGACGCCTGGTCCACCGCCCTGCTCTGCCTCGGCCCGGCCGAGGCGCGGGCGGCCGCCACGCGCGCCAACGTCGCCGCGCTGCTCTTCACCGCCGTGGACGAGTCGCTCGAGGAATGGGCGAGCCCCGCCTTCACGGCGCGCTGGCCGGACGCGCCCTGACGCCGACGCACGCCGTCACAGCCAGCCGCGGCGCTTGAAGAACCAGTACGGCAGCACGGCGGAAAGCACCATGAGCGAGAGGGCGAACGGATAGCCGAACACCCAGCCGAGCTCCGGCATGTGCGCGAAGTTCATGCCGTAGACGGAAGCGACCAGCGTGGGCGGCAGGAACATGGCGGCCGCGACCGTGAAGATGCGGATGATGCCGTTCTGCTCGATGTTGATCATGCCGAGCGTCGCGTCCAGCAGGAACGTCACCTTCTGTGACAGGAACTCGTCGTGATCGCTGAGCGACTGGATGTCGCGCGCGAGCGTGGCCACCCGCTCGCGCATCTCGGCATTGCTGCCCCGCTGCAACATCACTTGCCGCAGGAAGCCCGCCACCCGGCGGAACGTGAGCAGGCTGTTGCCCAGGTTGGAGATCAGCGTCCCCTTGCGGCCCACCTCCTCGAGCACGTGGCGCAGCGGCCTGATCTCGTCCCCGGGTGTCGTGGAGGTGCGGAAGATCTCGTTCGACAGCCGGTCCACCTCGCGCTGGCCCCGCTCGAGCACGTCGGCCAGCCGGTCCACCATCGCCTCGAGCAGCGACAGCAGCACCGCTTCGGCGTTGCTGCAGCCGAGATTGACCTTCTCGGCGCGCCGTGGGAACACCTCGAACACGCGCGGCGTGTGATGCCGCACGGTCACGAGCTTCCCGCCCGCGAGCACGAACGTGACCGGCCCCATGAGCAGATCGTCGGTATCCGTGCGCGACGGGAATAGCGCCGTCATGAACGCGGCGTCGTTTTCCTGATACAGCCGGCTCGAGAGCTCGATCTCCTCCATCTCCTCGCGCGTCGGCAGCGCGACCTGGAGCATGGATTCGAGCGCGGCGCGCTCCTCGGCGGTCGGCTCGACGAGGTCGGTCCAAACCGCGGCAGGCAACGCCTCCCGCGAGTCGGCGGCGGCCAGCAGGCGCCCGCGATCGCTCACGAATGCTCTGATCATGCGGTCCGTCCCCCGGCCGGTCGGCACGCCGGCGCCGACGCATCATGCTATCCGCCGCATCCCCCGTCGAGGCGGAACGCAAGCGACGCGCGTGACGCCATTTGACAGGCCGAGCGGCCGCGGGCTATTTGTGCGGCACGCCGCGCAGAGGCCGCTCCATGACCGACAAAGTCATCCTCGTGGTCGTCGACCCGACCGCCCCGCCCGAGCAGCCCGTGGTGTCGCGCGCGGCGTGGCTCGCGCCCCGGGTGTCGGCGGCCCTCGAGCTCTGCATCGTCGACTACGACGCGGAGCTCGACCCGGGCGACGCGCAGGAGGAGAGCCTGCGCCGCGGCAAGGACCGCCTCCTGGAACGCCATCGGGCGACCCTCGAGTCGATCGCGGAAAGCCTGAGGCGCCGCGGTCTCACGGTCACCACCGACGTCGTCTGGGACCATCCGCTGGGCGAGGCGCTGGTGCGCAAGATCAAGGCCGGCCAGCCGTGGCTGGTGGCCAAGGACACGCACTATCACAGCGTCCCCAAGCGCACCATTTTCACGAACACGGATTGGGAGCTGATCCGCGGGAGCCCGGCGCCGCTGCTGCTGGTGAAGCCGCGCACGCTCGCGGCGCGCCCCAAGGTGCTCGCGGCCGTGGATCCCCTGCACGAGCACGACAAGCCGGGCCACCTCGACGACGCGATTTTCGCCGTCGCCGCGTCGCTCGCGGACGCGGTGGGGGGCGAGCTGCACGTCGTGCATGCGTTCTCGCCGCCCATGGGCCTCGAGCTGCCGCCCGACGCGGCGCTGCTGATCGCCGCGCAACACCGGGAGGCGCTCGCCTCGTTCGTCGCGACCCACCCCGTTCCGCCGGAGCGCGCTCACCTGCTCGCGGAGCCGCCCGCGGAATCGCTGCCCGCCTTCGCCGAGGAGCAGGCCGCGGACTTCGTCGTCATGGGCGCCGTGTCGCGGCGAGGCTTGAGCCGCTGGTTCATCGGCAGCACCGCCGAGCAGATCCTGGACCGGCTGCCGTGCGATCTCGTGATCGTGAAGCCACCCCCCAAGCCGTAGCGGCCGCTGCGGCCCGATCCTTGCAAAGCGCTTCGAGCGCAATGCATAGTGCAGGCTCTTTTCCGAAACAGACGGTACGGTGTTAGACGGCTTGATCGATCTGTCCTGGTGGGGTTACGTCGCGGTGGCGCTCGGCCTCACCCACATCACCATTGCGAGCGTCACGATCTTCCTGCATCGGCACCAGGCCCACCGCGCCTTGAGCCTGAGCCCCGTCGTGAGCCACTTCTTCCGCTTCTGGCTGTGGCTCACCACCGGCATGATCACGCGCGAATGGATCGCGGTGCACCGCAAGCACCATGCGAAGTGCGAGACGCCGGACGACCCGCACAGCCCGCAAGTGTTCGGCATCTGGCGCGTCCTCTTCGCAGGCGTGCGGCTCTACCAGAAGGAAGCGGCCGACCCCTTCACGCTCGACGTCTACGGGCGCGGCGCGCCCGACGACTGGATCGAGCGCGCGCTCTACACCAAGCATCGCCATCTCGGCATCGTGCTCATGCTCGTCGTCGACATCGCCCTCTTCGGGCTGCCCGGGCTCGCGATCTACGCCGTGCAGATGGTGTGGATTCCGTTCTGGGCGGCCGGCGTGATCAACGGCGTGGGCCATTATCTCGGCTACCGCAACTTCGAGACGCAGGACGCGTCGCGCAACATCGTGCCGTTCGGCATCCTGATCGGCGGGGAGGAGCTGCACAACAACCACCACGCGTACCAATACTCGGCGCGGCTATCCAACAAATGGTGGGAGCTCGACGTCGGCTGGCTCTACATCCGCATCCTCGAGGCGCTCGGCCTCGCCACCGTGAAGCGCCGGGCGCCCCGCACGGTGTTCGCCAGCGACAAGAAGGGCGTGGACCTCGAGACCGTGCAGGCCATCATCGCCAACCGCTTCCACATCTTGAAGCTCTACGGCCGCAAGGTGATCGCGCCGGTGCTGCGCGAGCAGCTCGCGGGCGCGCGCCGCGCCCAGCTCGCCCGACTGCGCCGCCTCATGGTGCGCGACCACACGGCAGCCGCCGACCCGGACGCGCGGCGGTGGCTCGAGGAAATGCTCGGCCGTTACAACGCGCTGCAGACGGTCTATCACTTCAAGCAGCGGCTCGTCGCGCTGGCCGGCCAGTCGGAAAAGACCGACGTCGACCGCCTGAAGCGCCTGCAAGCCTGGTGCGCCGAAGCGGAAGCGAGCGGCATCCGCGCGCTCACGGAGTTCGCGCGCCAGCTCCGCACCTACACGCTCCAGCCCGTCTGACCGCGGCCGGCGGCGCCGCGCGCACTCGCGCGTGACGACGCGTCGAGCTGCGGTCTTCGCCGCCGCCAGCTCTCGCGACGACTCATCAGGCCCCGATCTTCGCCGCCGCCAACTCTCGCGACGACTCGTCAGGCCGCGGTCTTCTCGTCGCCAAACGCCGCGCGGACGTCTCGCGGCGTGGATCGCATGTGCCCCTTCCAGCACGCTCGCGCACAGGGAGGTGCGCGCGCGAGGCTACAGGGAAGTATTCACGCCGGTGCTGGAAGGGGCACATGCGAGCCGCACCGCTTGCGGTGCCGCCGAAGATCGCGAGCTTGAACGTCCGCGCAGGGGCCCGACACCGCGTCGCAAGTCGCGAGTGGGTGCGGCGCACAAGGTCGCGGCTGGAAAGCCGCTCCCACACTGCGACGATGCGTCACGCGGCGGTCAGGGTGGCGCGCCGTTCGCGATCCACTGGCGGATGGCCGCGATCGTGGCGGCGTCGAGCGGTGGGCCGCCGAGCGGCATCGGGTCACCCCCGATGGTCGGAGCGCCTTCGATCTTGTGCACGAGGTAGCTCGCGTCGGGATCGCCCGGCGCCACGCGCTGCAGCGCGGGCCGCTCGACGCTCGCGACGCCCACGAGGCTCGCGAAAGACGCCTGCTCGCTCGTGAGATCCATGCCTTGCGGCAAGGCGTTCGACGCCGGGCCCGTGTGGCACGCCGAGCAGATCGGGCCGAACACCCGTGCCTGAATCGACGCGAGCGTGGGCTGGATGCCCTCCACCACGAACGTGGCGACGAAGTCGCCGCCCGCCACGCCGTCGCCCGACGGCAACGCCGCGCCGAGCTCGCCGTCGAGCGCTTGGCCGTCCAGATCGAGGATCACCGAGGGGCCCGAGCCGAGCAGCCGGACCCGGTACGTGTCCTCCGCCGAAGGCGCGCCGGTGAGGTCGAGCACCGCGGAACGCGGGTTCGCGAGGGGCACGGTCACGCTCGCGGCCGCGACCGGCACCTCGTTCCCCTCCGCGAACGAGCCGTCGCCGCCGCTGCGATCCACCAGGAAGGTGGCCCCGTTCACGGTGGACGCGTTCGGCTCGCGATCGAACATCACGATGATCGACGCCGGCAGCGCGCTCACCGTGGACCCCGGCAGCGGCGACAGGCCGCTCACCCGGATCGGGGTCGTCGGCGGCGCGGACGGCGCGCTCGGCTGTGCGCCTTCGAGGATCCACTGGCGGATGACGTCGATGTCGGCCTGCGGCAGCGGCGCGCCGCCGAGCGGCATGCGGCCGCCGACCGCCGCGGTGCCTTCGAGCTTCTGGATCAGATAGCTCTGGTCGGGATTGCCGGGGGCGACGCGCAGCAGATGCGCCTGCTCGGCGCTCGGCACGCCGACGAGCAGGCCGTAGCTGTTCGCCTCGTCCAAACGCAGACCCGCGGGTGCCGAGGCGCCTACGTGACAGGCCGTGCAGATGGGCGTGAAGACGTTGGCTTGAATCGAGGCGAAGTCCGCCTCGAGCGCCCCCCCTGCGCCCCCTTCCATGGCCACCGTGCCAGAGCCGGAGCCGCACGCGGCGACGAGGGCAAGGCCGGCGAGCGCCACGGCCCCGGCCAACGACCGAATGTGCTTCGAGCGGTTGTGCATGACTCGCCTCGAATCGCGAGACGCCAATGAGTCCGTTCCGCGGCGCGGAAGGTTCAGCGCGCACCGCCGGAGCGGGGAGAGACAACGACGACGGCTTGCGCGTAAACTCGGACGCGTCGGCTCCGGCGACCGAGAACCCCGATGCTCGACGAGCCCCACCGCTCCCCGCGTCTGCGGAGCGAGGATGACAACGCGCTCGAGCTCGCGTTGCTCGAGCGCATCAAGCGCGGCGATCGCGAAGCCCTGCGAGAGCTGTACGGGCGCTACTACCACGCGCTGCTCCGCTTCATCTACCGCATCACCGGCCAGCTCGAGCTCGCGAAGGAAGGCGTGAACGACGTGATGCTGGTCGTGTGGCGCAACGGGGACTCGTTCGGCGGCCGCTCGCTGGTGCGCACCTGGATCATGGGCATCGCCTACCGCAAGGCGCTGAAGCTGCTCGAGCGGTCCAAGCGCTGGTCGGACCGGATCGAGCCGGATCGCGGGGTCTGGGACGACCGTGAACTTTCGGCCCAGGCCATGGAACCCACGAGCAGCCTCGACCTCGAGGACCTGCTGGCTCGGGGGCTCCAGGCGCTGTCGCCCAAGCACCGGGCCGTGGTCGAGCTCACGTATTACTACGGCTATTCCTACGAGGAGATCGCCGCCATCGCCGATTGCCCCGTGAACACCGTCAAGACGAGAATGTTCCACGCCCGGGCACGGCTGAAGGAGCTCTTGCCGCAGCTCGCGAAAGACGAGCCCTGAATCATGGCAGCGGACGAACGCAACGCGCGCCTGCGCGAGCCGGCGCACGAAGACGTGATCGAGCTCCTCCCGTGGCTCGTGAACGGCACGTTGAGCGACGCCGAGCGTGAGCGCGTCGAGCGCCACGTGCGCTCGTGCCTGCCGTGCCGCGCCGCCCGGAGAACCGAGCAGCGGCTCGCGGCCCTGGTGCAGGCGCAGCCCACCGTGCGCCTGTCGGCCGAGCGCGGCTTCGAGGAGCTGCTGGCGCAAGTGGAGCAGCCCGCCCCGCGCCGCCGCCTCGGCGTCGCGCCGCGCCACGCCGCCCTCCTCGCGGCCGGCGTCGCCGCCGCGGCGGTGATCGCCTGGGTGGGGCTGCCGGATGCGGGCGATCGGGGCGAGTTCGCCACGCTCACGACCCATGCGCGCGCAGACGCGCGCCGCCTCGACGTGATCTTCGCACCGGACGCGAGCGAGGCCGACGTGCGCGGGCTCCTGCGCGAGATCGGCGGCACGATCGTGGCCGGACCGACCGAGCTCGGCCGTTACACGGTGCAGCTCGACGGCGACGCGCGCGACGTGGACGCCGCCATCGCGCGGCTGCGCGCCGACGAGCGCGTGCGGTTCGCCGCGCGCTCCTTCGAGGGGGACGCGGGGCCGTGAAGCTTGCGCTCGCCGCCGGCATCGCGCTGCTCGCGGCGGTCCTCGCGGGCTGCGGCAGCTCGCCGCCGGCGCCCGTCGCCCCGGCGTCGCGCGTGCACGCCGACGGCATCGAGCGGCGCATCCTGCTCACCGTACGCCAACCGGCGAGCACCGCGCTCGGCCTCGCCGGCGAGACCAAGAGCCGCTATCTGCGCCGCCGCGGCTACGGGCCCACGCCCGCGGTCGAGCGCCTGTTGAACCAGATCGCCCACGAGCACGGGCTCGAGCGCGTGGAGGGCTGGCCGGTCGCCTCGCTCGACGTCTACTGCGAAGTGTTCGAGGTGCCGCCCGACAAGTCCGTGGACGACGTGATCGAGGCCCTCTCCGCGGATCCGCGCGTGGATCTCGCGCAGCGCGTCAATCTGTTCCGCACCCTCGTCACGGACTACGACGATCCCTACGCACCGCTCCAGCCGGCCGTGGCCCTGCTCGGGATCGAGACGGCGCACCGGCTCGCCACCGGCAAAGGCGTGACAGTGGCCGTCGTCGACTCCGGCGTGGACGCCCGCCATCCGGAGCTGCGCGGCCGCGTCCGCATCGCCCGCAACTTCGTGGGCGGCGTGCCCACGTCGCGATTCGCCGAGGTGCACGGGACGGCAGTGGCGGGCGTGATCGCCTCCGCCGCCAACAACTCGGAAGGCATCGTCGGCGTAGCGCCCGACGTGTCCATCGCGTCGCTGCGTGCCTGCTGGCCCGTGGCGCCGGACAGCCCGGAGTCGCAGTGCTCGAGCTTCTCGCTCGCGCAGGCGCTCGAGCTCGCGATCGAGCTCGAGCCGGAGGTCGTGAACCTGAGCCTCGCAGGGCCGGCCGACCCGTTGCTCGAGCGGCTGCTCGACGAGCTCATCGGGCGCGGCGTCGTCGTGGTGGCGGCCGAGCCCGACGAATGGGCGCCGAACGCCTTCCCCGCCTCCCACGAGCGCGTGATCGTCGCGGGCGCCTCGGGAGACCGCGAGGCGCCCCACGCACGCTACGCCGTGGCCGCGCCCGCCGAGGAGATCCTCACCACCACCCCGCACGGGGGTTACGCGTTCCTGTCCGGCAACTCGCTCGCCGCCGCCCACGTCACGGGCGTGATCGCCCTGCTGCTCGAGTCCGACGGGAGCCTCGGGGTGGAACGCATCGTGGACCTGCTCACGGCCACGTCGGGCTCGGTGGCCGACGGCAAGGCCTGCGTCAACGCGGGACGGGCCCTCGAGCAGCTCGTTGCGCTCCGCGCCGATCCGGTGCCGGTGCCGCGTCCGGTCAGGTTCTAGGCGCCTGAATGCTGTAAGAGATCGACAGCACCCAGCGACCGGCGCCGCTGCCGAGGTAAGACACGTACGGGTGGTCGCTGTCGTGGTAGCGCAAATCCACGGCGAAGCGACCCGCGAGCTTCGAGACGCCCACGTTCCAGTGATCGTAACCGCCGCCGGGCGCGTACGCGAAGCGCACCCGCCCCACCGACGCACCGAGCTCCAGGTTCCACGCGAGCGGCCACGCCAGGCCCGCCTCGTGATGCGTGGCCGATCGCCCGCTTCCGAGCAGATCGTCCGTGTAGGAGACGCTCAGGAACACGCGGTCGTGGAACCACACGTTGCCGGCCACCTCGCCGTAGTCGTAGTCGAGGTGCGTGCCCGGATAGGTGTAGCGCGACAGCGTGAAGGTGAAGCGGACGTCGTGCACGCGTCGGTCGTAGCCGACGTAGTAGTCGACCTCGTGGCCGCGCACGCCGTCGCGCCCCTCGTCCGCCGCGTACTCGATGTTGCCCGCCCAGCCGCCCGCGAAGAAGCCGCTGTCGTGACGGTAGTCGATGCCGAGCTGCACCGAGCCGTCGCCGTCGGCCTGGGACAGGCCGCGATTGAAGTAATCGTTCGCGAGCGTGACGTAGCCGCGCACGTTCGGCCCGGCGACCTGTGCCTGCGCCCGCGGCAGCGCGAGCACGAGGACGGCGAGCGACAAGGCCAGGCGCGGGATCATGCGTTATCGTCCGGAGACACCCTCCCCCGGCCGATTCTAGCCGGACGCCCGGCAACCGGGCTTCACTCCTCCGGATAGACGATCTGCCAACGCTCGCCGAGCTCCGCCCGGGGCAGGTGCGAGATGAAGAGGTCCATGACCTTCTGGATCTCGTGGGAGATCGCGAGCCGCGGGGCGCCGAGCGCACCGTCCGCGGCCGCCTCCGCGCTCCGCCCGAGGTCGGCCAGCACCTCCGCCGCGCGGCGCCGCGCCTCGGCCACGACGGGCGACAGCGGCGGGCACAGCGCGCGCCAGCGCTCGCCGAGCCAGAGCTCCGGCGAGAGCCCGTCCCCGCCGGGCTCGGGCGGGTACAGAAAATCGACGACGTTGCGCACGTGCAGCGCGAAGGACTCGGCCACGGCCTGGCGCAGGGCGGGATCGGTCACCTGAATGCGCGCCGTGCAGCGCAGCATCCAGTACTCGTACCACAGCCGGTCCGTCAGCGCCCGCCGCCGCTCTCCCGAGCTCGCCGCGCCGTCCGCCGTTCGATCGCCCGTCGCGCCGCTCCTAGGAGACGTGTTGCCCATAGGAGTCGGCCGGGCGCGGCGCCGGGCGCAGGCTCACGAGGTCGTCGAACAGGTCCTCGTCCGTGAGCAACGCGAGCCGCTCGGGAGGCGACAGCCACTCGAGCGCTTCCTCCATGCTGCGGGCATCGGCCACCTTCGCCCGCGCGGCGAGCAGCGCCAGGTCGGGCTTCCCGCGGGGCGACTCGGGCGGCAGCACCGCCGCGAAATGGCGCCGGCGCAGCCGGTCGTCGGCCGCGAGCCGCTCCAGCGTGACGTCGCCGAGCTCCGCGACGAGGCGCGCTTCGAACGCGTCGCGTCGCGCCATCACGTCCGGGAGGCGGTGCTCCTCCGGCACCTTCAGCAGACCGAGCGCGCGCAGCAGCTTGCCGAGCAGCACGCTGCCGCTCGCGGCCGACAGCGGCAAGGCGAGACCGAGACCGAGCAATGTCGGCGACATCCACGGCAGCAGCGGCAGCGCGACGTACGCGAGCGCCCCCGTGAGCAGCAGGCCGAACGCGGTCTGCAGCCAATGGCGGCGCAGCAGCGTGCTCCACGGCGTGCGCTTGAGCGCGCGCTGCTGCGTGCCCCAGCCGGAGTCCTGGCCGCGCAGCACCTCCCACACCTGCCGGCTCTGCATCATCATCGAGATGGGCGCATACAGCGCGGACAGCACCGTCTCGATCACGACCGACAGCGCGAGCCGCACGATGCCGCACGCCTTGCGCAGCTCGCGATCGAAAAGCGCGCGCACCACGCCGAGCGCCTTGGGCAGGAGCAGCACCCCCATGGCGAAGACGAACAGCGCGATCATGCGCTCGGTGTCGAACCGCGGCCAGCGCGGGAACAGCGACGGCTCGTCCGTGAAGTACTCGAACTGCATCGTCGCCACCTGCGCGGTGACGGCGAGACCCACGAGGATGAAGGCGAGCCAGAACGGCGAGGCCACGTAGCTCATCACGCCGATCAGCATGTGCATGCGGTTCGGCCAGCGCAGGCCCTTGGCGCGTATCACGGCGAGGTGCTGTATGTTGCCCTGCGCCCAGCGCCGGTCGCGCGCCGCCACGTCCAGCAGCGTGGGCGGGCTCGCCTCCCACGACCCGCCGAGCGTCGGCAGCATGCGCACCGACCAGCCCGCGCGGCGCACGAGCGCCGCCTCCACGAAGTCGTGCGACATGATCGTGCCGCCGAAGGGCTTCCTGCCCGGCAGCTCGGGCAGCCCGGCGGCCGCCGCGAACGCCCGCACACGGATGATGGCGTTGTGCCCCCAGTAGTTGCCGTCGTCACCCTGCCAGGCCGCGATGCCGCGCGCCACGATCGGGCCGTACACGGTGCCGGCGAACTGCTGCAGCCTCGCGAGCAGCGTCGTGCCGCCCGCGAGGCGCGGCACCGTCTGCAGGATTCCGAGCTTGGGATCGGCCGCCATCTCCCGCGCGAGCGCGAGCAGCGTGTCGGGCGCCATGATGCTGTCCGCGTCGAGCACGACCATGCACTCGTAGCGCCCGCCCCAGCGCTTCACGAAGTCCTCGATGTTGCCGGCCTTGCGACCCACGTTCTCCTGTCGCCGGCGATACCAGACGTGCATGCGGTCGCCCACCGCCGCTCGCAGCGCCTGGAAAGCCGCCGTCTCCTTGACCCAGATGTCCGGATTGCGGGTGTCGGAGAGCACGAAGATCTCGAAGTGCTCGGCGGCGCCGCGCTCGGCGAGCGCCTCCGCCATCGCATAGAGCGCGGCGAAGCTCGGCCACGGCTCCTCGTTGCAGATCGGCATGACGAGCGCCGTGCGGTGGGTGATGGGCGTGTCGTCGCGCGCGCGCCGGCGGGTGCCGCCGAACAGCACGCCCGCGACGGCCGCGCTCGCGGACAACGCGATCCAGCCGAACGTGAGCGTGAAGAACCCGAGCATCACGGCCTGCAGCGCCGTCATGCCGAACACCGACACGACCGCGTACATCTCGTGACTGGCGTAGGCCGTGAGCGCCGCGGCGCCGCCGAACGTCAGGAGGCGCGCGACGCGCGTCTTGAGCCGGGTCCGCGCCGTGCGCACCTTGACGTGGCGACGCAGGTCCTGCGGCGGCATCTCGAGCGGTGCCGGCGGTGGCGCCGGACCGCGTCGAAACGTTACCGGCTCCAGCGATACAGCCAAGTTTCGCTCCACGGTCGGTCGTCCTCCTTGACCACCAGCCTGAGCTCGGCGATGTCGGCGTCGCCGGGTTCGAGCTCGAAGCTGACCCGGTACGTGCCGGTGGGCTCGACGAGCTCGCCGCGCGCGTTCGTCACCGTGCCGGCCGAGCTCGACACATCGAGCGCGAGCCCCTCCGGCACCGGCTCCGGGGATGCGAAGTCGACGGTGAAAATGCGGTTGTTGGATTGGCCGGCCTTGCCGGTCCTCGTCTCGATCACCCGCGCCACGGGCGCATCCTCGAGGCTCTCGCCGCCCCAGCGCAGCCGATAGGCGAAGTCGGCCCGCTGATTGGCCCGCAAGGGCTCCGCCGGCTGCCAGTACGCCACGATGTTGTCGTGAATGTCCCGCTCGCTCGGAATCTCCACGAGCTCGACGTGACCGGCGCCCCAGTCACCCACCGGCTCCACCCACGCCGAGGGGCGCAGCTCGAAGCGCGCCTCCGAATCGCCGTAGTCCTCGAAGTCGCGCTTGCGCTGCATGAGCCCGAAGCCGCGCGGATTGTTGCCGAGAAACGCCGAGACCTGCAGCGTGCGCGGGTTCGCGAGCGGCCGCCAGATGTGCTCGCCGTTGCCGTTCACCATCCGCAGGCCGTCGGAGTCGTGCACGGCGCGTCGCACGTCGTCGAAACGCGTGCGGTTCGTGCCGTCGTACAGGAACATCGAGGTGAGGGGCGCCACGCCGAACGCGGCCACGTCCACGCGCGGGAACAGGGCGACCTCCACGTCCATGACCGTCTCCGGGCCCGGCTTGACGGTGAACGTGTAGGCGCCGGTGAGCGAGTCGCTCTGCAGCAGCGCGTGGATCTTGATCTCCGAGGCGTGCTCGGGCGGGCGCTCCACCCAGAAGTCGGTGAAGACCGGAAACTCCTCTCCCTCGGGGCGGGCGGTCCTGATCGCGAGCCCGCGCGCCGACAGGCCGTACACCTGCCCGCTGCCCACGGCGCGAAAGTAGCTCGCGCCCTGAAACGTGAGAAAGCCGTCGAGAGTGTTCGGGTCGTTGATGGGGTGGCGCACGCGAAACCCGGAGTAGCCGAGCTGCGCGGGCGGCGCCACGTCCTTCGCCGCGGGACCGTATTCGAACACTTCGTTGGTGAAGAACACCTGCCGCGCGTAGCCGTTCACCACGAGGAAGATGTCCACCGGCGTGTCGTAAATGAAGCCCGGATGGAACAGATCCAGGGTGAAGTTGCGATTCTGCCCTCGCCAGATCGACGCGGCCGTCTGAAAGCGGATGTCGCGGTATTCGTCCAACCCGATGCTGCGCACGTACTCGGCCGGCAGCCGCGGCTGCACGTACTCGCGCTCGGACAGACGTTTCGCTTCGGCAATCAACACCTCGCGATCGAACGGGGTCGCCGGCCGGTCTTCCTGCGCGTGCCCGAGACGCACCGCTGCGCAGAGGCACAGGAAAGCGCAGAGGGCTGTCCTGAGGAAAGTCATGGTCGTGGAAACCCGGGCGCGGGACGCCAGCGGAAAAAGCAAGAACCGTACCACGCCGCGAAACATGAACGCGCGTTCATTTCAGGGGCGACCCCATCGGGCTCGGACTTCGTCCCAGCTTGAGACAACGCATTACGGTTGATATTCCCCGGCGGGAGATGGACGGGCGACGCGCAAGCCTCGGGCTGCGGTCACCCGATGGGCGGGAGCCCGGTTTATCGTTGGCGCGCGATTCTAGCAGATTCTTGCAGATGTGGGACGAGTCTCCTCGACGTGAGTGGTCCGTGCCGGTAGTGTCGGAAGCCGGCGTACGTCTGTCGAACAGTCGGCATTTGGCGACGCCTCTCGCGCCGACGCGCCGGCGGGCTTCAGCCCGCGGCGTCGTCCCGACGGCCGGCGCCGTCCGCCCGCCGCTCGGCCGCGTGCTCGAGCGCCCTGCGAAGCTCGCCCACCCCGATCGGCTTCACCAGGTGCTCGTCCGCCCCGGCCTCGAGCGCCCGAGCGCGATACGCCTGCCCGTGACCGCTCACCGTGCAGATCCAGGCCCGCTCGCCCCAGGGCTCCCGCCGCATCTGCGCGATCACCGCGAGGCCGTCGAGATCCGGCATGGTGATATCCACGAACACCACGTCGGGGCGCAGCGCCCGGGCGCCCGTCAGCGCTTCCTCGCCGCCGTAGCAGGCCCGCACCTCGCAGCCGAGCCCGTGGAGCAACGTGGTCATGGCGTCCGCGGCGTCGGCGTTGTCGTCCACCACCAGCACCCGTGGACGTAAGGGCCCGGGCGCGGACCCGCCGGCGCGGCCCGCCGCGGCCCGCGGTTGCGGCTCGGCGGCGCGTTCGGGAGGCACCCCGGCCGCGCGCGGCGCCGCGAGCGGCAGGCGCACGGTGAACGTGCTGCCTCGGCCCGGACCGCCACTCCACGCCGTCACCGTGCCGCCGTGCATGGCCACGATCCGGTTCACGAGCGCGAGCCCGATGCCTAGGCCGGTTCCCCGTTGGCCCACCTGCACGAACAGGTCGAAGATGCGATCGATGTCCTCGGGCCGGATCCCCACGCCCGTGTCCGCCACGGACACCGTCGCGCAGCCGTCACGGTCCGGCCGCGCGGTCACCTCGATGCGTCCGCCGTTCGGCGTGTACTTGATCGCGTTCGAGAGCAGGTTGCCGAACACCTGGGCGAGCCGAACGGGGTCCCCCATCACCTCGATCGCCTCCTCGGGCAGGTCGACGACCAGGTGGTGGCCGCGCTCCTCGAGATCGTGGCGGAGCGCTTCGATCGCGGTCTCGAGCGCGCGCTCCAGATTCACCCGCGCGAGCCTGAGCGTCAGCTTGTTCTCGGCGATCCGGCTCATGTCGGACAGGTCGTCGACGAGGCGCATCAGGTGCTTGAGCTGGCGCCGCATGATGCGCAGGCAGCGCGCGAGCAGGGCCGGATCCGGCTGCGGTGCCGATTCGAGCGAGTCCAGGCAGTAGCGCAGCGGCGCCAGCGGATTGCGTAGCTCGTGCGCCACCGTGGCGAGGAACTCGTCCTTGCGCCGATCGAACTCGCGCAGCACGCCTTCGGCGCGCCGCAAGCGCAGCATGGCCCGCACGGTGGCGACGAGCACGGTGGGCTCGATGGGCGACACGAGGAACGTGTCCGCCCCTCCTTCGAGCCCCCGTACCTGGTACTCGGCAGCTTCGAACGTCGCGGAGATCTGCACGATCGCCATCGAGGCGGTGCGCGGATCGGCGCGCAGCCTGCGGCACACCTCGAAGCCGTCGATATCGGGCAGATTGATGTCGAGCAGCACGAGCTCCGGCCGGTCCCGCTGCGCGAGCTCCACGGCTCGTTCCCCGGAAGCGGTCTCGAGGATGTCGAAGCCCGCGTCCCTGAGAACGCGCGCGTTGACGTAACGCGACGCCTCGTTGTCGTCGACGATCAGCACCAGGTTGCGGGTGAACCTGGTCACGCATGCTCCTCGGCGCGCGTTCGGCGCCCGCCGGCCCCCTGCCGCGCCGCGCGCAGCGCCTCGAGCAGGCCATGCGCGAGCCGCTCCGAGTCGAAGTCGTCCTTCGGCAGGAACGCCGCGCGCATGCCGCGCAGCGACGCGCGTTCCTCCGGCGCCAGCGACTTCGAGCTGCACACGAGCACCGGCAGCGCCGCGGTGGCGCCGTCGCGGCGCAGCTCCTCGAGGAGCGTCATGCCGTCGATCTCCGGCATCAGCAGATCGAGCACCACGCAATCGATCCCGCCGCTCGCCGCCGTCGGCAGGACCGCGCGCGGATCGCCAGCGGCGACGACCCGTCCGCACAACGGCTCGAGGTGCCTGCTCAGCACCGTCCGGAAGCGCGGGTCGTCGTCGATCACGAGCACCGCCTCGAGCTGCGCGCGGAGCAGCGTGCGACAGGCGGCTTCGACGAGGTCCCGGTCGCGGCGCGCACGCCGCGCGGCTGCCGCGGGCGCCGCGTCGCCCACGACGAGCAGCGGCACGCCCGCCTGCGTCAAGGCGTCGTGCGCGGGCTCCTTTGCCGCCGCGTCGACCACGGCGAGCGCGGGACGCACGGCCGCGACGAGGTCGGGCGTGACGTCCGCGACGCTCGCCGGCACGGGCGTGAAGGCGCTGTCGACGAACGCATCCTCGAACGCCGCACGTTCCTCCGCACGGTCGCTCACGATCAGCAAAGGTTCCTCCGACGCGACGTTCTCGCTCGGCAGTGCTTCGGGCGGCGCATCGCGGTGCACGCGAGGCAGCAGCAGATAGAACGTGGACCCGTGGCCGAGCTCGCTTTCCACCCACACGTTGCCGCCGAGCAGCGACGCCAGCCGCCGGCACAGCGGCAAGCCCAGGCCGGTGCCGCGCACTCTGCGCTGGAGGGCGTGCCGCACCTGGGAGAACTCCTCGAAGATCAGGTCCTGGTCCGCCGCGCTGATGCCGATACCCGTGTCCCGCACGCAGAACAGCACGCTGTCCTCGGCCACCGTGCCGCCCGGGGCCGGCAGCGTGGCGCCGCCCGGCAGCAGCCGCGCGCTCACGGTGATGGAGCCCTGCTCCGTGAACTTCACGGCATTCGAGAGCAGGTTGCGCAGGATCTGCGTCACCTTGGCTTCGTCGGTCACGAGCGGCGGCAGCGCCGCCGCCGTGTCGAACTCGAGCCGCACGGGCGAGGCGGCGAGCAGCGGTCGCATCATCCCGCGCAGCGCGCCGAACAACGCGGGCACGGAGAACGGTGTAGCAACCACCTGGCTCTTGCCCGCCTCCACCTTGGCGAGGTCGAGCACGTCGCTCACGAGCTCGAGCAGCTCGACCGCGCCGTCGCGGATGAGCCGCACCTGTTTCGCCTGCTCCGCCGTGAGCGGGCCGTCGCGCTCCTCGAGCAGCAGCCGCGACAGCGCCACGATGGAGTTCAGCGGCGTCCGAAACTCGTGGCTCACGTGCGAGAAGAACCGCGTCTTGGCCTCGTCCACCCGGCGCAGCTGGTTCGCGCGCTCGTCGAGCTCGGCGTAGAGCGCCATGACGCCGCGATTGGTGTCGCCGAGCTCGACGTTGAGCGTGGCGATCTCCTCCTGCTTGCGCTCGAGCTCGAGCAGCGTGGTGGAGAGCTCGTGGGCCTGCTCGGCGAGCTCTTCGCGCCACGTCCGCTCGCTGCTCGCGTAAGCGCGCTCCACCTCGCGGGCGATGAGGCGAACGCGGGCCGGCGTGAGGGCGGGAGTGCCCGGCGGCAGCGCTCGGCACAGCCTGAGCGTCGGCGCGGGCTCGGCCGGCGCGCCGCCGAGCGGCTGCAAGAGCTTCGTCGCCGCCGCGGCCGCGCGCCGGCACTCCTCCGGCGCGTCGCGGCCGAGGCCCGCCCCTTGCGCCGTCACGCAGAGCAGTCGCGTCGCCCCGCGGTCGAGCACCGACAGCTCGAGCAGGCCGCCGGCCCCGGGCAGCGCAACGGCGCGCACGAGCTCCGACACGGCGGTCGTGATGCGGACCTCGTCGTGGTGGTCGAGCGACAGCAGGACGGTGAGGCGGCGCACGGCCTGGCGAACCGCGACGATGTTCGGCTCGTCGCCCAGACGGAGGCTCAGTAGGCAACTCATTTGCCCGTCACCGCCACGATCACTGCATCGTCCGTGCCGCGGGCGCAGTCGCGGTAGACGACGCCCGCAATGGCGGCCGGGTGCCGCGACCACAGCGCCGGCCAGCGACGCGCCTGCCAGCGCGCGCTCACTCCGTCGCTGTGCACGAGCAGCACGGAACCCTCGCTCCACTCGTACTGGAACTCCGTCAGCCGATGCGACCCGCCGCCCAGGATGCCGTTCATGGACACGAGGCGCCGGTCGCGCCCGGCGCCGAAAATGCCCGCGGCGATGTTGCCGATCCCGCAGTAGGTCACCGATTTCGCCTCGGGATCGACCAGCGCCACGGCCGCCGCGGCGCCCCGGGAGCTCTTGAGCGTGGCGTCGATGCCCGCGAGCGCCTCCTTCGGCGTGTCCCAGCCGCCGTCCAGGAACTCGTCGATGGCGCGCGCCGTCGCCGCGCAGGCCTCGACGCCGTGGCCCAGGCCGTCGCACACCAGCACCGCGAGGCCGCGCCGATGCGCGCGGCACGCCCAGCCGTCGCCGCTCACCGGCTCCCCCTCCTTCGCGAGCGACAGGGCCCCCACCCGGAACGGCAGGGGCTGCGCGTCCGCGCCGGCCGTGCCCGAGGTATGCTCGAGCTCCGCCGCCACGACGGTGCCCGAAGGGTCGGAGAAGACATCGAAGCGTTGCGACAGGCGGCGCACGGCGCCCAAGCCCGTGCCCGGCGAGCCCCGCGTGGAGAATCCGTCCCGCAGGCATTGCTCGACGTCGCTCATACCCGGCCCGCGGTCCACGGACACGAGCGCCAGCACGCCGTTGCGCCCGTCCGGATGGCTCGTGATCGCGATGACACCGTCGCGCGCGTGCTTCAACAGGTTGGTGGCGAGCTCGGTCGCCACGATCTCCGCGTCGGCGCGCGGCTTCTCGCCCCAGCCCAGACGCGCGGCGTGCTCCCGCACCGCGCGGCGCACCTCGGCGACGTTGGAACGGTCGCCCAGCCGGAAAGCCGAGGAATGCATCATGTCCAGCGCGTCACGCTGACCCGCGTGCCCTTCCCCGGCGCCGATTCGATCTCGAACTCGCTCATGAGACGCCGCGAGCCGGAGAGCCCGAGACCGAGCCCGGTGCCGGTCGTGTAGCCGTCGCGCAGCGCGAGCTGCAGGTCGGGGATGCCGGGCCCTTGGTCCGTGAAGTCGAGGCGCAAGCCCTTGCGCGCGCCGTTCACGAGGTAACGGAAACGCGCCGTTCCGCCCTTGCCGTGGTCGATCGTGTTACGGGCGAGCTCGCTCGCCGCGGTCACGATCTTCGTCTGGTCGACGAGGCTGAAGCCGATCTCGACGGCCCACGCCCGGGCCCGCTGGCGAATGCGCACGATGTCCTCCGACGCGCGTAGCTCGTACGTCTCATCCTTGCGCACGTCCAACGTGCCCGCCTCCCAGGAGCTCCATGCCTCTCTCCACGTTCAAGGCGGTGCGCACGCCGGGCAACTCGAGGCCGAGCTCCACCAGCGTGATTGCCACGGCCGGCCGCATGCCGACGACCACGGTTTCCGCGTCGAGCACCCTCGACACCGCGGCGAGGTTGCCCAGCATCCGGCCTATGAACGAGTCGACGACCTCGAGCGCCGAGATGTCGATCAGCACTCCCTTGGCGCCCGTTTGCACGATGCGATCGGTGAGGTCGTCCTGCAGCTGCACCGCCATGCGGTCGTGCAGATCCACCTGGATGGTGACGAGCAACAGCTCTCCCATCCGGAGAATCGGAATCTTGTCCATCCTCAAGGCCTCCGCTCGTCGTGGGCGCGCTCGGCCGGCACCACCCGGAGGCCGAGGCGCCAGAGCGCGTAGCGGAACGCATCGGCGAGCGTGGCCTTCGTCACCACGCCGCCCAGATCCACGCCGAGATGCACGACGGTCTGCGCGATCTGCGGCCGGATGCCGCTGATCACGCACTCCGCGCCCATGAGCTTCGCGGCGGAGACGGTCTTCAGCAGGTGCTGCGCCACCAGCGTGTCCACGGCGGGCACGCCCGTGATGTCGATGACGGCGATCGACGCGCCGGATCGGACCACTTCCTCGAGCAGCGACTCCATCACCACCTGGGTGCGCGCGCTGTCGAGCGTCCCGATCAGGGGCACGGCGAGCACGCCCTCCCAGAGCCGGGTGACCGGCGTCGAGAGCTCCATCAGCTCCTGCTGCTGACGCGCGATGACTTCCTCGCGGCTGCGCTGATACACCTCGCTCGTGTAGAGACCGAGGGCATCGAGCAGCCGGGTGGCCGTCCAGATCTCCTCGCCGAGCACGGCCGGCTCCAGGATCTCGGCGCGCAGACGGCCGAAGATCGGCTGCTTCAGCGACAGCACGAACCAGGCGGTTTCCGTGGGCTTCGCACCGAGCCGCGCTTGCGAACGCGACAGGTGACCGAGGAATTCGCGCGTGTCCGCCCAGGCCCTGTCGCCGACATTGGTGGTCCCGTGCTGCAGCGCGGCCGTGAAGTGCCGCAGGAAGCTCGCGGAGCTGTTGCGCCGCTCGGCGCTGCCGGCGCCGCCCGACGACGATTGCTGCAGCGCGAGCCACTCCTCGAGAATCTGCGCCTCGTGTTTCCTCACAATTTCTGGAATCTTCGATGTCGCCATGCAGTTCTCCAGGAGCGGGGCCTCCGGCTCCGGTGGGATGTCGGCGAGAGCGGGCCCCGCGCGGCATTGCCGGCCTCCGGCTCCGCGATTGCCGGACGCGGCTCGGCGGGCGGGCCCTGCTCGACACCGTGCGGATGTCGCATTCGGTGCGGTAAAGCATGAATCGGGCCGCTTCGGGTTACCATTCGCCACCGCGCCGCGGCAGGGCGCAGGACACCGTTCCCGGCAATGACCCAACTGCACACGGAGCTGCGTAGGCGGCTCGAGCGCGAAGTCGAAGGCGAGGTGCTCTTCGATGCCTTCACCCGCGGCCGCTACTCGACGGACGCCTCGATCTATCAGATCGAGCCGCTCGGCGTGGTCGTGCCGAGGACCGCGGCGGCCGCGCGGCGGGCGCTCGAGATCGCGGCGGAGACGGGCACGCCCATTCTGCCGCGCGGCGCCGGCACCTCGCAGTGCGGCCAGACGGTGGGCCGCGCGCTGGTGGTCGACGGCAGCAAGCACTTGTCGCGACTGCTCGAGCTCGACACCGAGGCGCGCACGGCATGGGTCGAGCCCGGCATCGTGCTGGACGAGCTGAACCGGCGCCTCAAGCCGCACGGCCTCTGGTTCCCGGTGGACGTGTCCACGGCGGCGCAGGCGACCATCGGCGGCATGACCGGCAACAACAGCTGCGGCGCCCGGTCGCTGCGCTACGGGAACATGGTGCACAACGTGCTCGCGGTGGAGGCCTGGCTCTCCACGGGCGAGACCGACGTCTTCGGCGAGGTGCCCGCGGCGGCGCCTTCAGGTGGCGGCGGCGCGAGCGCGCGGCTCGCCGAAACGGTCCGTGCGCTCTACTTGCGCGAGCGGGACGAGATCGAGGCCCGCGTGCCCAAGGTGCAGCGGCGCGTGGCCGGCTACAACCTGGACATGGCCTCCGCCGGGGCCTTCAACCTCGCGCACATCCTCGTGGGCTCGGAGGGCACGCTCGCTTACTTCCAGAAGATCAAGCTCAAGCTCGCGCCGCTCCCGAATGCGCGGACGCTGGGCGTGGTGCACTTCCCCACGTTCCACCGCGCGATGGAGCTCACGCGCCACATCGTGACGCTCGAGCCCGCCGCCGTCGAGCTCGTGGACCGCACGATGATCGACCTGTCGCGCAGCATCGCCGCGTTCCGCTCCACCGTGGAACGTGCCGTGCGCGGCGAGCCCGACGCCATCCTGCTCGTGGAATTCGCCGGCGACGACCGCGGCGAGCAGGTGCGCAAGCTCGCGCAGCTCGACGAGCTCATGGCGGACCTCGGGCTTCCCGGCAGCGTGGTCCCGATCGAGGACGCGGCGCTGCAGCGCGACGTGTGGGAGATGCGCAAGGCCGGCCTCAACATCATGATGTCGATGAAGGGCGACGGCAAACCCGTCTCGTTCATCGAGGACTGCGCGGTGCCGCTCGAGCACCTCGCGGACTACACGGCGCGGCTCAACGAGGTGTTCGCGAAGCACGGCACGCGCGGCACGTTCTACGCGCACGCGTCCGTCGGCTGCCTGCACGTGCGCCCCGTGCTCGACATGCGCTCCGCGGAGGGGGCGCAGAAGATGCGCGCCATCGCCGAGGAGGCGTGCGCGCTCGTGCGCGAGTACAAGGGATCGTACTCGGGCGAGCACGGCGACGGCCTCGTGCGCTCCGAATGGATCGAGCCGATCTACGGCCCGCGCCTCACGCGCGCGTTCGCCGAGATCAAGCAGGCGTTCGATCCCGCCGGCCTCATGAACCCCGGCAAGATCGTCTCCCCGCCGCGCATGGACGACCGGTCGCTGTTCCGCTTCAAGCCCGATTACGAAACGCTGCACCTCGACACGGGGCTCGACTGGTCCGAGCACGAGGTAGGCGCGGCCAACGCGGGCCGCGGCTTCGCCGCCGCGGTGGAGATGTGCAACAACAACGGGCACTGCCGCAAGTTCGACGCCGGCACGATGTGTCCCTCGTACCGGGTCACGCTCGACGAGCAGCACCTCACGCGCGGCCGCGCCAACACGCTGCGGCTCGCCCTCTCGGGCCAGCTCGGGCCGGACGCGCTCTACGCGGACGACATGTATCGCACGATGGAGCTCTGCGTCGCGTGCAAGGGGTGCAAGCGCGAGTGCCCCACGGGCGTGGACATGGCGGCCATGAAAGTGGAGTTTCTGCACCAGTACCACAAGCGCCGCCCGCGTTCGCTGCGCAGCAAGCTCATCGCCCACCTGCCCCGGTACGCCGCCAGCGTCGCGAAGCTCGCGCCCGCCGCGAACCTCCGCGACCGGCTGCCCGGGGCGCGCGCGCTGTCCGCGGCCTTGCTCGGCATCGCCCGCAATCGCCGCCTGCCCCGCTGGCGGCGCGACTATTTCCGGCTCTCCGAGATCCCGGCGGCCGAGGGCGAGCCCGACGTGGTGCTGCTAGCCGACACATTTAATATGTATTTCGAGCCCGAGAACCTGCGCGCGGCGCTCAAGGTGCTCGCGGCCGGCGGCCATCGCGTGACGGCGGCCGCCGCCCCCGACGGCCGCCCGCTATGTTGCGGACGAACCTATCTCGCTTATGGGATGGTCGACGAGGCGCGTGCAGCGGCCCGGCAGCTGCTCGCCGTGCTGGCGCCCCACGCCGCGCGGGGCGCCGCCATCGTGGGGCTCGAGCCGTCCTGTCTGCTCGGCCTGCGGGACGAGTATCTCGTGCTGGTTCCGGGCCCGGAGGCACGCAGCGTCGCGAGCCGCGCGCTGCTCCTCGAGGAGCTCGTGCTGCGCGACCACGACGCCGGCAGGGCCCTGCCGTTCGCCGCGCCGCGGGCGCGCCGCGCGCTCGTCCACGGCCACTGCCATCAGAAGGCGTTCGGCACGATGGGCGCCGTCACGGGCGCGCTGCGGCTCGTGCCCGGCCTCGCCGTCGAGACGATCCAGTCGAGCTGCTGCGGCATGGCCGGCGCGTTCGGCTACGAAGCGGAGCACTACGACGTGTCGATGCGCATGGCCGAGGCGGCGCTGCTGCCGGCGGTGCGCGCGGCCGACGCGGACACGCTCGTGGTGGCGGACGGCACGAGCTGCCGCCACCAGATCCACGACGGCGCGGGCCGCGAGGCCCTGCACGTCGCGCGCGTGCTGGCCGACGCGCTGCCTTGACGCATGCCGCGGCCCGTCAGCGGCCGAGCGGCGTCAGTCCCAGAACTTCCACCATGGCTTCGACGGCGGCGTCGGCGCGGGCTCGCTCGCCGCGGGCTCCGCGGAGGCGGGAGCGCTCTCGTCGTCGGGCGTCACGTAGCTGCGGTCGTCGCAGCTCGGCGTCTCGTACGGCAGGTCCGCCACGTAGACGGTGTCCCTGCCGCGATATTGCCCCTCGAAGTACAGCGGGTCTTCGGCCACGTACTCGCGCGTGATGGCGCGGCCATCCTCGGAGAGCGTGAAGCGCTCGACCACGTGCAGCTCGGCGCTGTGAGGCACGCGCGCGTCCGCGGACAGGATTCCCGGCGCGAAGCCCACCGTGTCCACGACCAGCACGTCGCCCTCCCACCAGCCGATCGAATGCCCGGTCACGCTCGGCTCGATGTCCGCGGGATGCTCGCTCATGCTCAAGTGGATCGTGCGATCGATGCCGACGGCGCCGTACTGGATGCGGATGCGGTCCGGCTCCTGCGTGATGCGGTTGACGAGCTGCTCGAAGGTCCAATCGAAGATGATGTTGGTGGGCTCGCAGCGCAACCGCGGGTTGTCGCGCGACGAGGGGTCGAAGCCTTCGATCGCGCGCCGCCCGGCCTCCGTGAGCGTGACCGGCGACGGCCGCGTCCAGGCCGCCCGGATGGCGTCCGGCGCGAGCGACTCCGGAGTGCCGCGCGCGCCGGGGAACGGCCGCACGCCGTCCGGCAGCTCGCCGGGCTCGAGCCCGCGCACCACGCTCACGGGCAGCAGCGCACCGCTGATCCCGCGCGGGTCGGTCATCACGCGCTGCTCCGGCGCCCAATCGCCGGCCAGGTTCGGCTCGCCGGTCGGCCGGCGCAGCGGCCGCTCGACCGGCGGCGGCTTCGGCGCCTCCGCGAGCTGGCCGTAGCGATCCATGCTGCGGCCGTCGGCCAGCACGATCGTGCCGGTGTAGCACGTATGCGGCTCGAATCGATCGGGCGCACCCGTGACCTTCACCGTGGAGCCGATGACGAACATCTCCGGCGACCATCCGGAGCGGCGCAGCACCGTGCCGCCGCGCAGCTCGCACTTCCAGTGCTGGATGCTGCCGTCCTCGGCACGCACGTCGAAGTACAGCCACGAGTGGGGATTGATGAACGCGATGTCGGTGATCACGCCTTCCACCGCGACCTCGCGGTTCATGTCGAAGTTCGCGATACCGTGATGCGCCCACGCGTCCGCGGCGCCGAGGCACGCGGCGAGCGCCACACCGGTTCTGCCGATCATAGCAATGACCCTCCCCTGCTTGTCGCAGCCGACCTGCCGTCGTCGGCGGCGCTCACGCGCCGCGACTCCCGCGTGCGCGAGGCAGACGGCTCGACTTCGAAAACCCTGATTCGCGCCCCCGGGAAACGGCCCTCATTGTACTCGGCCGCCGTCCTGCCGCCTGCCGCGAGCGCGCGCCGAGCGGCTTCCCTCCCGGCCGGCGCCGGAGGCAGAATCGACCTGCGGTGGCGAAGCCGCACGACGAAAGGAAAGCGTGCATGCCGAGGTTCCTGGGGCCGAGCGTGCGCGTGCCGTTGGCTTGGCTCGGGGCGCTGCTTGCGGCCGGCACGGCGGCACAAACGCCTGCGCCGCTCGAAGAGCTGCCGCGCATGCCGAGCGGCGTGCCGGACCTGACCGGCGTATGGCAGGCGTTGGGCGAGGCGCATTGGAACATCGAGCCGCACGCGGCCATGCACGGGACGGTGGCGAGCCTGGGGGCGCAGAACGCCGTCCCGCCGGGCCTGGGCGTGGTGGAAGGCGGCGCCATCCCCTACCGCCCCGAGGCGAAGGCGCAACGCGACGCGAATTTCGCGAACCGCGGAACGCTCGATCCGGAGATCAAGTGCTATCGGCCGGGCGTGCCGCGGGCCACCTACATGCCCTATCCCTTCCAGATCATCCAGACCGAGGGCGACATCCTCATCGCCTACGAGTACGCGGGCGCCTCGCGCACGATCTACATGAGCAATCACGTGGAGGCGCCCGTCGACAGCTGGATGGGGTGGTCGAACGGCCGCTGGGAAGGAGACACCCTGGTCGTCGAGGTGACGGGGCAGAACGGCCAGACCTGGCTCGATCGAGCGGGCAACTTCGGCAGCGCCAACATGCGCGTCGTGGAGCGCTACACGCCGCTCGGACCGAATCACCTGCATTACGAGGCGCTCATCGAGGATCCGACGGTGTACACCCGGCCTTGGAAGATCAGCCTGCCGCTCTATCGCAGGATCGAGCCCGGGGCGCGCATCCTCGAGTTCAAGTGCCCCGAATTCGCGGAAGCGCTGCTGTACGACCATCTGCGCAAGGGCGCGAGCACGGAGACCGACTGACATGCTGAACGCCAAGACGAAACGGGCCGCAGCGACGGCTGCCGTGGCGGCCGCCGTCACGAGCGCCGCCGCCGCGGCCGGCGCGGACGGCCGGAATGCTTTCGGCCAGCCGGACCTGCAAGGCTACTGGACCAACAACACGGTGGTGCCGTTCGAGCGGCCGCCCGAGCTCGCCGACAAGCCGTTCTTCACCGAGGAGGAGGCCGCGGAATTCACCCGCCGGCGCCTCGGGCCCCAGGAGACCGAGCCGGGCACGGCCGAGGACGTCCACTATCAGCTCACGGACTTCGGGCTCGACCACAGCCAGAACGGCGTCGTGCCCAATCTGCGCACGTCGCTCGTCGTGGATCCGCCGAACGGTCGGCTGCCGCCGCTGAAGCCGGAAGCCGCGGAGGCCGCGCGCCGGCGCGTGGAGTATCAGCGCGAGCACGGGTTCGACAGCGCGCAGGACCGGTCGCTGGCGGAGCGCTGCATCATCTGGTCGCACCAGATTCCGATCATCCCCGTCGGCTACAACAGCAATCTGCAGATCTACCAGGCGAGGGACTACGCCGTCATCCAGACGGAGATGATGCCGGACGCGCGCATCGTGCCGCTCGACGGCCGTCCGCCGCTGCCCGACGCGATCCGTCAGTGGCTCGGCGATTCGCGCGGACGGTACGAAGGCGACGCGCTCGTGATCGAGACCACGAACTTCACGGGCAAGAGCAACATCCGCGGAATGCCGCCGGGCGCGCTGCTGTCGAGGGACGCGCGCGTCACCGAGCGCTTCGAGCGCGTGGACGACGACAGGTTGCTGTACCGGGCCACGGTGGAGGACCCGTTCAACTGGGCCGTGCCGTGGACGATCGAGTATCCGCTCGCGCGGATCGAGGGCCCGATGTTCGAGTACGCCTGTCACGAGGGCAATTACGGGCTCGCGAACACGCTCTCGGGGGCGCGCGCCGAGGAGCGCGCGGCGGCCGAGGCGGCCAGGAAGGGTGGAGGCGAGAATGACTAAGCGAATCAAGGTCCGCATGCGCCGAACGGTCGCCACGCTCTCGTCGGTGCTCGCGCTGTTCGCGTTCCTCGCGGCGGCTGACGCCGAGGCTCATCATGCGTTCGCCGCCGAGTTCGACGCGAACAGCCCGGTCGAGATCCGCGGCGTCGTGACCAAGGTGGAGCTCATCAATCCGCACTCCTGGATCCACCTCGACGTCACGGCCGACGACGGCCGCAAGGAAACCTGGATGATCGAGGGCGGCAGCCCCAACGCGCTCTTCAAGCGAGGCGTGACGAAGAGCTCGATCCCCGTCGGCTCCGAGCTCGTCGTGTCCGGCTATCGCGCCCGCGACGGCTCGAACCGCGCCGTGGGGCGCACGCTGGCGTTCGCGGACGGGAGGCCGCTGTTCTTCCAGGGCTCGCAGCCGCCCGAATGACCGCGTGACCGAGCCGCGCGCCGGAAGCGCCGGCGCTGCGCGATCGCGCGAGAGCCCTGCCGCGCGCGACCCTGCGCCGTCAGTTCCACGTAGGCAGGAACGCGTAGCGCTCCGCGTACTCGAGCATCTGCGCGGCGAAATCCTCGGGGTACTCGATGCGCACGTCCACGATGCGCCCGTCCTCCATCACCGGCACGAGCCGCGGATTGATGAAGCCTGCATAGGGCGGGATGTCGAGGCGCTCGTAGCGCGCCAGCACCTCCTCGTGCAGCGCGCGGTCGACGCGCACGCCGTACGCCTCGACGAGCGCCTGCGCGGCCG
This sequence comes from Gammaproteobacteria bacterium, assembly GCA_036563665.1. Taxonomy (GTDB): domain Bacteria; phylum Pseudomonadota; class Gammaproteobacteria; order Steroidobacterales; family Rariloculaceae; genus FEN-1219. Next base: position 11,168 of record DATCLY010000093.1, on the reverse strand, counting down.
CGTAGTCGCCTTCCGATTTGATGCGCTGGATCTCGCGCAGGAGCTCGCCGAAGAGCTCGCGCAGCGCCTCGTAGTCGCGCACCACGAAGTAGGTCTTGCCGTCGCGGGTGCGCCGCTCGATCACGTTGTCCGCCCGGCCGCGCTCGTAAGCCCACGCCGCGACGAGCTGGCGGTTGCGCATGTGGTCTTCCTCCACGTTGCCCCCGAGCGGCACGCGGTTGAGCTGCTCCATGAGCCCATTACGGATGTAGCGGTCGTACGCGATGCGCCCGGCCTCCGTCGACGGCAGCAGGCCGAGCTCGACGAGCTTCGGGTCCACGATGTAGTAGAGGGCGACGAGGTCCGCCCGCGCCTCCTCCAACGTGGAGCCGTAGTTGCGCAACGTCTCGTGCAGCGGCCCCACGCCGGGCTCGAGCTGCCCCGAGGCGTGGCCGATGACCTCGTGCATGTCGGTCATGAGCGCCGCCACCTGCTCGCCGTAACGCTCGCCGCGCGCCACTTCGTCCGCGTCCCAGGCGAACTCCTGCTCGACGGCGCCGCGCACGAGGTTGTAGGCGGTGACGATGTTCGCGAGGTACACCGACTTCGAGCCGTGCTGCCGCCGGATCCAATCGGCGTTCGGCAGATTGATGCCGATGGGCGTGGCGGGCGAGGCGTCGCCCGCCTCCACCACCACGTTGATCACCTTGCCCGTGATGCCCGTGACGTCCGGCTTCTTGTGCTCGGGCAGGATCGGCGAGTGATCCTCGAACCACTGGGCGTTCGCGGCGATGGTCTCGATGCGCCGCGTGGCCACCGGATCGCGGAACGCCACCACGGCCTCGTACGAGCCGCGCATCCCCAACGGGTCGTGATACACCTCGATGAAGCCGTTGATCGTGTCGACCAGCGAATCCGCGTCGCGCACCCACGCCACGTTGTACTCGTCCCAGTGCTCGAGGTCGCCGCTGCGGTAGTAGCGCACGAGCTTCTCGAGCGCCTCGCGCTGGGCGTCGTTCTCGGCGACTTCCGCCGCCTTCTCGAGCCACTCGACCACGCGCTCGATCGCCTCCGTGTAGAGGCCGCCGAGGCGCCATACCTGCTCGACCGGGCCGTCCGGCGTGCCCACCAGCCGCGAGTTCAGGCCCAAGGAGACGGGCGTGTCGTCGCTCGGATCCTTGCGGGCCGCGTAGAAGGCCTCGACCTCCGCCTGCGTGACACCGGAGTAGAAGTTCACCGCGGAGCTCGCCACGACGTCCACGCCGCCGCTCTTCTCGACGAGCTTCGCGTCGACCGTGGGGTCGAACATCACGGGTCTGAGCTCCTCGAGCAGCTGCTCCACCGTCTGCCCTTCCCGCACGGGGAACGGTCCCGGCGTGGCCGCCACGAACCGGCGCAGGTCGTCGAACGTGAAGCCGGGCACGAACTTGTCGTTGTTGTAGTGGTGATGAATGCCGTTCGAGAACCACACGCGCTTCAGGTAGACGAGCAGCGCTTCGAACGCGGGCTCCGAGCGATCACCGGGGTAGCTGCGCACGATCTGCTCGAGCGTGCGCTTGATCGCGAGGTTGTAGCGGTATTTCTGGTCGTAGATGATCTCGCGGCCCGACAGCGCCGCCTCGTAGAGGTAGTACAGGAGCGTCTTCGTCCGCAGGTCCAGGTTCTCGAAGCCGGGCACGCGGTAGCGCAGGATGCGCAGGTCCGCGAAACGCTCCGCTTCCACCTTGAACTCCACCGGCTCGCCGCCCTGAACGGCCGTCTGCTCGTTCTGCACCTGTGCCTCGCCGTGATCGCCCGTCGGCCCCGGATCGCTGCAGCCCCCGACCGCGGCGCCGAAGACAACCCATGCGGCGAGCGCCGCCAGTCCTGCATCGCTTCGCAACTTCCGGCTCCGTCGAAGAGGGACTGTGGTATTTTGCGCATGCTCGCATAGCCGACAAAGACATAGAAGGACAACCGGGGATGAGCTCGACATCGGCTACTCTCGTTCGCCATTTCCGTCTCGGGGCCTCCGGGCTCGGCCTCCTGGTCGGCGCCGCCATGTTCCTGCCGGGCCGCGCCTTCGCGCAGAACGACCTCGAGGCGTTGCTCGCCTGCCGTGGTGTGCGGGACGACGACGCGCGCCTCGCCTGCTACGACCGTGCGCTCGGAGTCGACAGGTCCGCGGAGGAGCGGCAACCCGCGCGGGGCAGCGCGAGCGCTGCGCCGCCCGCGCCGCCCCCCGCCGCCCCGCCCGACACCGCGCGTCGCGCGGAGCCCGCGCCGCCGGCCGTGGAAGTGCCGCTGCGGAGTCCCGCCCGGAGCAGCGCGGACGCGGACGACCGCGACCAGAACGCGAATAGCGCGCGCGACGTCATGGTGGTCGAAGTGCTGGGCGCCGAACGCCCGAACGTGACGTTCGTGCTCGATGACGGCGAAGTGTGGCGGCAGACGGACGGCCGCCGCGCGCTGCTCGACGACCCGCCGTTCGCGGCGCAGATCCGCCCGGGCGCACTCGGCAGCTACTTCCTCGTCCCGGAGCGCGGCGGCCGCGCCATCCGCGTACGCCGGGCCGACGACTGATCGGCGGGCGCCGCCGCGTCAGCGGAGCCGCTGCTCGAGCTGGCCCGCTTCGAAGAGGTCGCGGTAGTAGCCCGTCGGATCGCACGGGTCCTGCTCGGTGAGCACGAGCGAGTCGTCGCGTGCGGACCCGCGGCGCCGCACGAGCGGCGCGGTGTAGTACGGGTCGTAGATCGTCATCGTGCGGTCCATCGTGAGCCCGTCCTCGCTCGGCTCGTAGCGCTCCACGATGCGCGTGCCCTCGCCCGCCATCGGCAGCCCCGACCCGTCGAGCCACCCGGGCGCGAGATGCGTCGTCTCGACGATCAGCACCTTCCCTTCCCAGCGTCCCACGGAGAACCCCATCGAGCTCGGCGGCAGGTCGGCCGGCGGCTCGCGGCCGTCCATGTAGACCCGCCGCGGCGTGTTGTTCTGCACGTAGACGAACAGGTAGTGCGTGCCCGCGTCCACGATCTCCATGGGGTACGGCGAGCCGAAGATGCGCGGCAAGCCGAGCGGCAGGCAGCGCAGCGCGTAGTCGTCGTAGTGCTCCGTCGCCTCGAACACGCGCCGCCCCTCCTCAGTGAACGGCGTCGGCTTGGGCTCGAGGTCGTCGACGGTGAGACGGAACTTGAAGCGATTGTTCCAAGCTCCTGTTATGTCGACAGGATACTGGTTCCTGATCTTCGCGTAGCCGTAGTCCTTGCCGGCGGTGGCGTTCACGCGGTCCGGAGCGGCCTGGCGGTTGGCGAGCAGCTCCTCGCCCTCGGCCGTGACGAGCGAGCGCACGAAGAGCTTGCGGGTCCCGTTGCGGCCGAGCTCGCCGCTCGCCCGCACGCGGTCGCCCACGGCGAGCGTGTCGGCGGTCCAGCCCATCGTCCGCAAGGTGGTCACGCTGCTCATCTGCAGCTCCCACTCCGCCGGCGCGCCGTCTTCGCCCACGACCCGCATCCGGTAGCGCACGTGGGGGTTCGTGAACTGCACCGCGGTGATGGTCCCCTCGAGCTCGCCGCGCAAATTGGCGTCGAACTCCGCCGCGAAGGAGTGGTGGCCCGCGGCCGGCGCGGCCGCGGCGAGCAGCGCGAGCGCGGTGGCGAGTCCACGGATCATTGCCGCCCCCTCGAAAACCCGAACCCCGCGAAAGAATACGCCGCGCATCCGTCGCGCGGGAGGCGCGCTTACGTATTGCAATCGGCAGTGCGCCGTGGATAGTAGAGCGCATCGGCCGTCTCCTGGCGCGGCTTCGCGACGGAAAACGATCAATAACAAATAAGGGTTATACACGTTTCTTCAGGGGGAGCATCAGTATGAAGAGCGCGTCCCGATCGAAGCTTCGCCTCTCCGCACTCGCCGCGGCCGTCGCGTCGACGAGCCCCGCCGTGCTGCTCGCGCAGGGCGACATCGCCCTCGACGCCGACGACATCGGCGGCGTCGTCACGAGCGCGAACGGCCCCGAGGCCGGCGTGTGGGTCATCGCGGAAACGAACGAGCTCGGCACGCGCTACGCGAAGATCGTCGTCACGGACGATCAGGGCCGCTACGTCGTGCCCGACCTGCCGCCCGCCACGTACAGCGTCTGGGTGCGCGGCTACGGCCTCGCCGATTCCGAGAAGGTCACCGCCTCGCCCGGTGAGCGGCTCGACTTGACGGCCGTCGTCGCGCCGAACGACGCCGTCGCCGCGGAGGTGTATCCCGCCGCCTACTGGTACTCGATGATCCGGCTGCCGGACGCGAGCGAGATCGGCCACGTGCCGGGCGGCCTGAACCAGTATCTCGGCGCCATCAAGAACCTGTCGTGCATCGGCTGCCATCAGATCGGGCAGCGCGCCACGCGCACGCTGCCGGAGGCCTTCCGCCATTTCGCGTCCGGCGAGGAAGCCTGGCGGCGGCGCATCCAGTCGGGTCAGGCCGGCCAGAACATGGTGGCGAGCGCGATCGGGCAGCTCGGGGGCGTGCCGCTCAAGTATTTCGGCGAGTGGACGGATCGCATCGCGGCGGGCGAGCTGCCGCGTGAGAAGCCGCAGCGCCCGCAAGGCGTCGAGCGCAACGTCGTGGCCACGGTGCGCGACTGGTCGAGCCCGCAGCACTACATGCACGATCTGATCTCGACGGACCGGCGCAACCCCACCGTGAACGCCTACGGGAAGATCTACGGCGCGCCGGAGCTCTCCACCGACGAGTTTCCGATCCTCGATCCGATGACGAACACGGCCACCGTGTTCCATGCGCCCGTGCGCGATCCCGACACGCCCACCACCAAGAGCACGCCGCCGCTGCAGCCGTCGGCCTACTGGGGGGACGAGGCGATCTGGGACAGCCGCGCGAACGCGCACAACCCCATGTTCGATCACAAAGGTCGCGTCTGGTACACGGCGGCCGTGAGGGCGCCCGACAACCAGCCCGCGTTCTGCAAGGAAGGGTCCGATCACCCTTCGGCGAAGCTCTTCCCCACGGAGCGGGCGGGCCGGCACCTCGCCGTGTACGAGCCGGACACGGGCCGCTACACGTTCATCGACACCTGCTTCTCGACGCATCACCTGCAGTTCGCGGAGGACGGGAACCATACGCTGTGGACGAGCGGCGGCGGCCCCGTCGTGGGCTGGCTCAACACGCGCCTCTTCGACGAGACCGGCGACGCGGCGCAGGCCCAGGGGTGGACCGCGCTCGTGCTCGACACCAACGGCAACGGCAAGCGCGACGAGTACGTGGAGCCCGACGAGCCCATCGATCCCACCAAGGACAAGCGCATCAACGCGGGCTTCTATGCCGTGATGCCGAACCCGGTGGATGGATCCGTCTGGGGGTCCACCCTCGCATTCCCCGGCGCCGTGGTGCGGCTCGACCCCGGCCCCAATCCGCCCGCCACCGCGCTCGCGGAGATCTATCGCGTGCCGCTGCCCGGCTTCGCGGTTCGCGGCGCGGACATCGATCGCAACGGCGTGGTGTGGGTGTCGCTCGGCAGCGGTCACCTCGGGTCGTTCGACCGCAGCAAGTGCCGCGGTCCGCTGAACGGCCCCACGGCCACGGGCGATCACTGCCCCGAGGGCTGGTCGTTCTATCGCTACCCCGGCCCCGGCTTCGAGGGCCTCGAAGAGTTCAGCGTGGAGTCGAGCTACTACACCTGGGTCGACCAGCACAACACGGCCGGGCTCGGCGAGAACGTGCCGATGTCCACGGCGAACCTCTTCGACGGCGTGCACGCGCTCGTCGACGGACGCATGGTCACGCTACGCATCCCCTACCCGCTCGGCTTCTACGCCAAGGGCTTCGACGGCCGCATCGACGACCCGAACGCCGGCTGGAAGGGACGGGGGCTCTGGGTCGCGAGCGGCGACCGCACGCCCTGGCTCATGGAAGGCGGCAAGGGCAGCAAGCCGCTGGTCGTGCACTTCCAGGTGCGGCCGCACCCGCTCGCGAAGTAGGCGGCCGCGCGCTCAGAGGCCGGCCGGGCCGACCAGGTGGTCCACGTCCTGGTTGTTCTCGTTGCAGATGTACTCCATGAGCTCCCAGCCGGGACGCAGCGTGGCCGTAAACTTCACCGTGAAGGGTTTCGCGTACGCGCCGGGGTCGATGATGGTGATGACGTTCTCGAGCGTGCCGTAGGACGTGCGCGTGTAGCGCTCGATGACCTCGAGCTGCTCGGTGTGCGGGTGGCCCTTGAAGTCGAACCAGAAGCGGTCGTTGAAGCCCACCGTCTCGACCACCAGCGTGTCGCCTTCCCACCGGCCGATCGAGTGGCCGTACCACGTGGGATCCAGATCCTCGGGATGCCCGCGTCCGTCGAGGAAGATCTGCCGGTAGCTGTGGATGTTGCCCTCGAACAGGAAGAACAGGTGAGTGGGCTTGCCGTACGGCGGGTGCTGCACGATGCGCCAGGGATACGGCGCGATGCGGGGCACGCCCGTGGGCAGGCAGTTGGCCTCGGGGTCGTCGCGCGCGAGCCGCGACTTCATGAGCGCCTCCGCCTCCGGCAGCAGCACGATCTCCTCGCCGGGCAGCAGGCCATCGGCGATGTCGCCGATGGGGCCGCCGCCCACCCAGACGCCGGTGAGGTCGGGCGTGCCGTCCGGCAGGCGCGGCGGCGGACCGTCCGGCACCTCCGGCAGGATGGCGGGGTTGGAAAGGCCGCCGCTGCCCGCGGCGGACGTCGCGGCCGGTGGAGTCTGCTGCGCGGACGCGTGCACGAATGCCAGGGTCGCGGCCACCAGGGCGGCCGCGATGAAGGATCGCGTGCTCATCGCCGCTCGTCCGCGGGGTCGCGCGCGAACACCCGGGTGCCGTCGGCGAGCATCACGACGCGCGCGTTCGCCATCTTGGAGCCATCGCGCGCCATCGATCCCTCGACGGTGACGCGATCGCCCACCTTCAGTGAGTCGCGATTCCAGCCGTTGCGGCGCAGCACGTTGGGGCTCGCGAGCTCGAGGTTCCAGCTGGTCACCGCGCCGTCCTCGTCGGCGACGTCGATGTAGAACCGCGCGTGGGGGTTGGTCCATTCGACCTTGGTGACCACCCCTTCGAGCTTGACCGGCGCGTTCGCGTCGTACTGGCTCGCGAACGAATGATGCGCGTTCGCCGCGCCCGCGGCGAGCAGCGCCGCGCAGCACGCGGCGGATCGAACGACCGCCTCGAACCTCATGGCACCCTCCCCCGAAAGACGGAAGCTCGGGCAGCGATCGTAGCCGAAGGCGCACGGAGCGTCGACGTTCCATTGCCGTCGCCGCACCCGCGACGTTATATTTAGCCGTTCGAGGCATGGGGGCGCGCGGGGGATGGGGCAGACGAATCCGCCCTTCATGACGGGAGTGCCGGAGCTGCTCGTGCTGCGGCTCCTGTCCCGGAGGGAGATGTATGGCTACGAGCTCGTGAAGGCCATCCGCGCCGCGACGAGCGAGGCCATCGGGCTCAGCGAAGGCGTCGTGTATCCGGCGCTTTACGCCCTCGAGGAGAAGGGCGCGTTGAAAACCCGGCAGAAGAAGGTGAACGGCCGCCCGCGCATCTACTACTCGGTCACGCCCAAGGGCCGCCGGCGGCTCGAGGAGCTCACGCGCAAGTGGCAGCGGCTCTCGGCGGCCATCGGCGCGGCCCTGGCCGAGCCCGGCGCGCCATGATCCGGCACGGGAAAATCGGGCGCATGGCCGCCGGAAAAAGTGCTAGGCTTTCAATCACTCGCGCAGGCAACAGGCTGGGGGAGCGCTTCCTGTGAAAGACCCACGTGACATCATCCTGAACTCGCCGATGACCCGCATGCAGATGCTGGTCGTCGTGATCACCATCGCGCTGAACGCGCTCGACGGCTACGACGTGCTCTCCATCAGCCTCGCCGCCGGCTCCATCCGGGACGAGCTCGGCATCGGCCCGGCGGTGACGGGCCTCCTGCTCTCGATGGAGCTGGTCGGCATGGCCATCGGCTCGATCTTCCTCGGCCGCTGCGCGGATGCGTGGGGGCGCCGGCCGCTGATGCTCGGCTGCCTCGTCATGATGACGGCCGGTATGTTCATGGTCACCTTGCAGCCGGGTTTCATGGCGCGCGGGCTCAAGTCGATCACCGACTCGCTCGGGCTGCTGCAGGACTGGCCGGTGGAGCTCGTGCACATCTCCATCTGGCGGGTCATCACGGGGCTCGGCATCGGCGGCCTGCTGGCCGCGATCAACGCCGTCGTCGCCGAGTACTCCAATGCCAAGAAGAAGCACTTGAACGTCGCGCTCATGTCGATCGGCTATCCGGTCGGCGCGTTCACCGGCGGCTTCGTCGCCGCGTGGCTGCTGTCCGAGTACACCTGGCGGTCGGTGTTCCTCCTCGGCTTCTGGATGACGCTGGCGATGATCCCCGTGGTGTTCCTCCTCGTGCCGGAGACGGTCCACTGGCAGATGCGCAACCAGAAGCCCGGCACGCTCGAGCGCATCAACGCCACGCTCAGGAAGATGGGTCATGCGGCCGTCTCCGCCCTGCCGGACGTGACCGCCGAGCTCGCGCAGCGGTCGCACCACAGCATCTTCGCCAGCAGGCTCGTGCGCACTACCGTCATCGTCACGATGGCGTACTTCCTGCACATCATGACGTTCTACTTCATCCTCAAGTGGACCGGCGTGATCGTGCAGGATCGCGGCTTCGATCCGTCGCAGGCGGGACGCGTGCTGAGCTGGGTCAACGTCGGCGGCGCCACCGGCGGCGCGCTGCTCGGCTTCCTGACGCTCAAGTACGATCTGAAGCGTCTGACGATGGCCGCCATGATCCTGTCGTCGGTGTCGGTGGCCATCTACGGCAGCGTGGGCGCGGATCTCGCGCAGATGACGCTGATCTGCATCGCCTGCGGCTTCTTCATCAACGCCGCGATCAACGGCATGTACGCGATCTTCGCGCACGCCTACCCGACGCAGGTGCGCGCCGCCGGCACGGGCTTCGCGATCGGCGTGGGCCGCGGAGGCTCGATCCTGGCGCCGATCATCGCCGGCTTCATGTTCGAAGGCGGCATCACGGTGCCCGTCGTGGCGGTGGTGATGGGTTGCGGCTCGCTGCTCGCGGCCATCGCGCTCGCGTTCCTGAGGCTCGACACCGCGCCGCCGGAAGCGGCCGAAGCGCGAGAGGTGACGCAGCCCGCCGCCCCGCGCCTCCGCGAATCCGCCGCCTGACCGGCGGCAGTGCTTGCGCGCAGCCGCCGTCCGAGGGCGGCGGCTGCGCGTCGCCCCGCGGTTGCGCCTGGACAGTCGGTGGGAGCGGCTTTCCAGCCGCGATCTTCATCTGTGGGAGCGACTTTCTAGTCGCGATTCTGGCGTCACCGCAGGCGGCGCGGCTTGCCCCTTCCAGCACCGCCGTGAATACCTCCCTGTAGGCGGGCGCGCGCACATCCCTGTGCGCGAGCCTGCTGGAAGGGGCACATGCGATCCACGCCGCGAGACATACTCGCGGCGTTTGGCGACAAGAAGATCGCGCATCCGATGCCTTTTCGCGAGCGCGTTGCGGAGCGGAAGATCGCGGCTGGAAAGCCGCTCCCACCCTGGGCGGACGAGCCGCGGCGCCGAGACTAGAGCGCCCTGAGGACGGCGGCGAGGCTCTCGCGCGCGTCGCCGAACAGCATGCGCGTGTTCTCCTTGTGGAAGAGCGGGTTCTCGACGCCCGCGTAGCCCGTGGCCATGCTGCGCTTGAGCACGATCACGGTGCGGCTCTTCCACACCTCGAGCACCGGCATGCCCGCGATCGGGCTGTCCGGCACCTCCTGGGCGGACGGGTTCACGATGTCGTTCGCGCCGATCACGAGGGTGACGTCCACGCGCGGGAAGTCGGCGTTCACCTCGTCCATCTCGAACACGATGTCGTAAGGCACGTTCGCTTCCGCGAGCAGCACGTTCATGTGCCCCGGCATGCGGCCCGCCACGGGGTGGATCGCGAAGCGCACGTTCACGCCCTTCGCCTGCAACGCGCGCGTGAGCTCGAACACGGCGTGCTGCGCCTGCGCCACCGCCATGCCGTAGCCCGGCACGATCATCACCTCCTTCGCGCTGCCGAGCAGCGCCGCGGCTTCGGCCGGCTCGATGGGCCGCACCTCGCCGGCGTCCGTCGCGGCCGCGGCCGTTCCGCCGCCCGTGCCGAAGCCGCCTGCGATCACCGACAGGAAATGCCGGTTCATCGCCCGGCACATGATGTAGCTCAGGATCGCGCCGCTCGACCCCACGAGCGCACCCGTCACGATCAGCAGGTCGTTGCTCAGCATGAACCCGGTGGCGGAGGCCGCCCACCCAGAGTAGCTGTTCAGCATCGAGATCACCACGGGCATGTCCGCGCCGCCGATGGCCATGACCATGTGCACGCCGAACAAGAGCGCGACCACCGTCATCACGATCAGCGGCACGAGCCCGCCGCCCGCGCCGGACTGCGCGACGAACGCGACGCCCATCCACACCGCGATCAGCAGCAGCGCGAGATTCAGCCAGTGACGCGCCGGCAGGATCAGCGGCTTGCCGCCGATCTTGCCCGAGAGCTTGCCGAACGCGATCACCGATCCCGAGAACGTGACGGCGCCGATCAGCACGCCGAGGTAGGTCTCGACGTCGTGGATGACGCGCTCGGCGCCGACGTAGTGCACGGACTCGTCGGCGAAATTCGCGAAGCCCACGAGCACCGCCGCGAGGCCCACGAGACTGTGCAGGATCGCGACCAGCTCCGGCATCTGCGTCATCTGCACGCGGCGGGCGAGCACGAGACCGATCACGCCGCCGATCGCGAGCCCGCCGACGAGCAGGTGGTAGTTGCCGCCGACCTCCCCGACGATCGTGGCGAGCAACGCGACGGCCATGCCGATCATGCCGTAGAGGTTGCCGCGCCGCGCCGTGGCCTGATCGCTCAGGCCCCCGAGGGAAAGAATGAAGAGCACCGTGGCGGCGACGTAGGCTGCCGTGACGACTCCGCTCGCTTGCATCAGGCGCCCTTCGAGGAATGCGACCGGCCGGCGCTCGGCGCGTCCGTGGTTCCCAGCCGGAACATCGACAGCATGCGGCGCGTGACCGCGAAGCCGCCCGCGATGTTGACGCTCGTCATGAGCACCGTCAGCGCCGCGAGCCAGGCGATGGTGCGGTTCGGCGAGCCGATCTGGATCAACGCGCCGATGATGATGATGCTCGAGATGGCGTTGGTCACGCTCATGAGCGGCGTGTGG
>DATCLY010000080.1:0-40652 GCA_036563665.1 Gammaproteobacteria bacterium | reverse complement strand
GGCGTTCGAGGTGAGATGGGAGGGGGGGTGAAGTCTCCCACAGTCTGTACCTAACGGTCAGAAGCGGCTTTCTCCCCCTCCCCTCCCGGCGCCTCCAATCATCCCTATTGAGGCACCGGGTAACCATACAAGCGGCTTTCCAGCCGCGACATCGCGCCTGGAAAGGCGCTCCCCCCTAGCTCACTTGCCGTCCACGGAGCCTATGGGTGGGAGCGGCTGTCCAGCCGCGACATCGCGCCTGGAAAGGCGCTCCCACCTAGCTCACTTGCCGTCCACGGAGCCTGTGGGTGGGAGCGGCTGTCCAGCCGCGACATCGCGCCTGGAGAGGCGCTCCCACCTAGCTCACTTGCCGTCCACGGAGCCTGTGGGTGGGAGCGGCTTTCCAGCCGCGATTCGTCACGGCTGCCACGTGTCCCACGTGCGCAGGATCTGCCCCGCCATCTTGTCCGCGTCGGCGCCGGGGATCGGCTCGAACTTCTGCACGCGGCCGTAGAAGCAGTCGGCGATGTAGAGGTTGCCGAGCTGATCCGTGGTGATGCCGTGCGAGCAGCCGAGCCGGCCGGGCTCCGGCCCCGGCGCGCCCCAGCTGTAGAGGAAATTGCCGTCCAGGTCGAACTTGAGCAGCCGGTTGGTGAACGCGTCGCCGGCCCAGATGAAGCCCCGGTCGTCGATGAAGTGATTCACCACCAGCGTGCGCTGGCTCGCGGGCCAGTGCGGCGAGCGCAGCGGCCACATGTCGAGGAAGTTGCCGTTCTCGTCGAACACCTGCATGCGCTCGTGGCCGCGATCGACGACGAACAGCCGCCGGTCGGCGCTGATCGCGATGCTGTGCACGGTGTTGAACTCGCCGGGGCCCGGGTTCTGCGGATCGGCCGGCGGCCGCCCCCAGTCCATGATGAACTCGTCGTTCGGGCCGTACTTCGCCACGCGCGTGCCGCCGTAGCCGTCGGTGATGAAATACGTGCCGTCCGGCAGCCAGGCGATGTCGGTGGGGCGGTCGAACGTGTTCGGCCCGCGGCCGCGCACGCCGACTTCGCCCTTGGTGTGCACGAGCTCGCCGTCGTAGGTGAAGCGATATATCACGTGGAGCTGGTCGTCGATGATCCAGACGTGCTTCTCGGGGTCGTACGGGCTGATCTTGATCTGGTGCGGCCCGCGCCCGCACGGGAGCTGCGCGAACATCGCATCGAGGTGCGGCCACTCGTCCACGAGGTTGCCTTCGCCGTCCACGACGAAAATCGAGTGCTCGAAGCGGCGCTCCCAGCCGCGCTTCGGCTCCGGCTCGCAGGTGGGGCTCAGGCCGTCGGTATTGCCGGTGGCGTTGCCGCGCGACGGGTTCAGCGCCACGTAGGGCGTCCACGGCGCCGCGCCTTCGGGCAGCGGCAGCTCGCCGCGCATCGCGATCCAGATGCGATCCGGGCTCTCGGCATAGACGCCGCCGAATGAGCCCCACGTCCAGCCGTCGTGGGTGTGATCGGTGTCGGGCAGCGGCTTCGGCCAGCCTTCCACCACGCGATAGGGGCCCGTGGGCCAATCGTGATAGCTCCAGCGCTCGCCGCGGGCGCGCGGGGCCACGTCCGGCGCGGGCTGGCTGGCGGCCGGCGTCCCGGTGGGCGGCGTCGCGGTGTCCGGGGCGCCGCCCGACCCGCAGCCTGCGAGGACGAACGTAGACGAAAGCGCCGAGACCGCGAGCAGCCTGGCGACAGCGAACGTGCCGCGCATGAGACACCCTCCCCCTGTACCACGGCCCATTCTGCACCAGGAGATTCTGAGGGTGGGAGCGAATACTGTATTCACCCGACGGCGGACACCGTGCTAAGGTGACCCTAGCCGACACTCGGCCGCGCTTCCGCAAGAGAGGCCGCTGCCGAGTCGCTCGAGAGGGGGAGACACACGACACCACGAGGATGCCAGTCATCCTTTTCGGAAGGGGTGCGTCCTCTTCCGCCCGCCCGCGCGCGCCCGCCGCCCGCCGCTCCCCCCACGTCGCGCCGAATTCTTTCGCCACCGCAACGAACGACAAGGGGGGGTTCGTCATGCTGAGACGCAAACGTTCCGAGCTGGCCGAGGCCGTCGCGTTGTCCTGCAGCAGCCGAGGGGAGTGGCTCGCGCGCGTGACGTTGGGAGGCCTGTGCGCGGCGGCCCTCTCGACCGTGCTGACGGACGGCGCCATGGCGCAGGCCACGGGCGTGGAGGAGATCATGGTCACCGGCTCGCGGCTGCGCCGCGACGGCATGTCCACGCCGACGCCGGTGACGATGGTGACCTTCGAGGAAATGCGCACCATGGCGCCGACGTTGCTCATGGACGCGCTCGATCAGATGCCGCAGTTCCGGCAGAACGACGTGTCGCACATCGGCGGCCCGTTCTCGCTCTCGGGCGGCGCCAACTCGGTGAACCTGCGCGGCATCGGCTCGCAGCGCACGCTCGTGCTGCTGAACGGCCGGCGCATGGTGCCGGGGCAGCAGGCGGGCACGATCGACATCTCGATCTTCCCGACCTCGCTGATCGACCGCGTGGAGGTGGTCACGGGCGGCGCGTCCGCGGCGTACGGCTCGGACGCCGTGAGCGGCGTGACCAACTTCATCCTCGATACCGACTTCGAGGGCGTGAAGGGCAGCATCTCCGCCGGCGCCACCGGCCATCGCGATCACGACAACTATCAGGTGGAGTTCGCCGCCGGCACGCCCATCGGGCAGCGCGGGCACCTCATCGCGTCCGTCGACTACTACGAGGCCGACCTCGTGCAAGGGTTGCACGACCGCGACTGGGCGCAGCGCGGCTGGGCGATGCTCACGGACACGGCCTCCGGCGCCGTCACCGGCGTGCCGAACATGCGCTTCTACGCGCCGGACGCCCACATCCGCACGATCACCGCCGGCGGCGTGATCCCGTCCGGGCCTTTGGCCGGCACGCAGTTCATCGACGTCAAGCCCGTGCCGATGGGCACCGGCAACCTCGTCGTGGGCAACACGCAGAGCGGCGGCGGCGTGCGCGACCTGTCGCTCGACTGGAACGTGCTGATGCCGAACGACAAGCGCCAGAGCGCGTTCGTCCACTACAAGCACGAGTTCGGCGAAGGCAAGACGGCGTTCGTCCAGCTGCTGCGCGGCGTGCACACGAACAACTTCGGGCCCGGGCTCACGGGCATGGCGCCGGGCTGGTCCATGACGATCTTCAGGGACAACCCGTTCATTCCGCCCGAGATCCAGCAGCGCATGGACGAGCTGGGCCTGCAGAGCTTCCCGTACAACCGCATCTGGGAGCAGCTCGCGCCGGATCGCGAGATCGAGGACACCACCACCGCGGCCACGATCGGGTTCGACGGTGAGATCGGCGAGCGCTGGTATCTGAGCGCGTACTACCAGTACGGCAAGAACAACGAGGTGCTCGACTACGCGCCGAACGGCCGCCTGATCCGCACCGACCGCATCTATCGCGCGCTCGACTCCGCCGTGAACCCGGACACCGGGCGCATCGAGTGCCGGGCGAACATCCCCGCGTTCGGCGCGTTGACGGAGGAAGAGGAGTTCGCGCTGCGCCGCCTGAACTCGTTCGGCCGCGAGGTGCGGCCCGACCCGGAGAGCCGCCTGAAGTGCATCCCGTTCGACCCGTTCGCGGCCGAGCTGCCGCCGGAGGTGGTGGATTACCTCACCGGGCAGAACCTGCACGATCAGGACTACACGCAGGAGATCATCGACATCACGCTGCAGACCGACATCGGCATGGACCGGCGGGCCGGCCCCATCTCGGTCGGCTTCGGCGCGGCCTATCGCAAGGAGGAGCTGTACCAGGACGCGCACGGCGGCGACCGCGATCCGCGGCGCATGCAGGACTTCGCGCTGTTCAGCTCGTTCCTCGAGCCCACGGACCGCATCCCGATCCGCGGCATGCCGGTGTTCGTGCGCGACCGCGGCGTGTTCTACACCGGCAACCCGAACAGCCGCGGGCCGCTCACCGGCGACCTGGACGTGTGGGAGGTGTTCACCGAAGCGATCGTGCCGCTCGTGAGAGGCGAGAACCGCCGCAGCGTGGACCTGCACGCGGCCTGGCGCTACGCGGACTACGCCGTCAGCGGCGGCGTGGTGGCCGGCAAGCTCGGCATCGACTGGCAGATCAATCCGGCGCTGCGCTTCCGCGCCACGGCGTCACGCGACACGCGCGCCGGCACGATGTCGGAGCGGTTCGACTTCCAGACGGGCGGCTTCAGCGTGCCGCAGGGCGGCGACCCGGGCCTCGAGCCGGACCACGCGCCGTACATCGCGGCGCTCACGCGCGGCGGCAACCCGGCCGTGAAGCCGGAGGAGTCGGACACGTACACGTTGGGCTTCGTGTACCAGCCCACGCGGGCGCAAGGCTTCAATCTGTCCGCGGACCTGTACGAGATCACGATCGGCAACGCGATCGACCAGCTCGGGCCGCAGCGCATCATCGACTTCTGCTACATCCAGCACGTGCAGACCGCCTGCGACCTGCTCATCCGGAGCGATGCGGGCGATCCGCCGTACCCGCTGCGCACGATCTTCGATCTGTACATCAACATCGCGGAAGCCGTGACCAGAGGCGTGGACATCGAGGCCAGCTACCAGCGCCCGGTGAACTGGTTCCGCGGCGACGGCAACGAGACGTTCGGATTCCGGCTGTTCGCGAACTATCTGGACGAGGTCGGCACGTACTTCGCGGATTCGGAGCCGTTGAACGAGGCGGGTCAGCTCGAGTACCCGGAGTGGCTGCTGAACCTCACGCTCACGTACCGCAACGGTCCGTTCCGCCTGAGCCTGCAGACGCGCTATCGCGACGCCACGGTGCGCGACAAGCTGTGGGTGGAGGGCGTGCACATCCAGGACAACAGCGTCCCCTCGCGCGCCTACACCAATCTGAACCTGTCGTACGACCTCGATTGGGTGGGCAGCTCGAGCCAGCTGTTCTTCCACGTGGGCAATCTGTTCGACAAGGACCCGCCCATGGTCCCGAGCGCGGTGAGCGCGACGAACGCGACGAAGAACTACACGAGCCCGCTGTTCGACGTGCTCGGCCGCACGTGGAATCTGGGCGTGCGGTTCCAGTTCTGAGCGGCCTGGGGCGGCCGGGCCTCGGCCGGAAGCCGGGCCCGGCCCCCGCGACGGGGCCGGGGTCGAACAGGGGGCCCAAATTCGTTGCTTCCGGACCCCGGAACTGGTAGCGTCGCGGATGAGAGGGGATTGTATTATGTGTGCAAGCCGGCGCCAGTTCCTGCGCGCGCTCGGGGCCGGGAGCGTCGCGGTGGCCGGCCTGTCCGCGCTCGCGCCGCTGCGCGCACAGAAGCCCGAGCCCTCCCTCGCCCTCGCCGAGCTTCGCGACGGTCTGCTGCTCGTCGCGGGCGCCGGATCGAACGTCGTGGTGCTGCCGGGCCCGGACGGGCTGCTCGTCGTCGACAGCGGCGCGCCGCAGCACGCGGCGGCGCTCGAGCGCTTCATCGCGGCGGAAATCTCCGACGCGCCCGTCCAGCTTCTGTTCAACACGCACTGGCACCTCGAGCACACGGGCGGCAACGAGGTGCTCGCGCGCCCGGGCACCACCATCGTCGCGCACGAGAACACGCGGCTCTGGATGACCACCAAGTTCTACGTGGACTGGGAGGACCGCCGCTATCTGCCGCGGCCGCCCGAGGCGCACCCGAACAAGACGTTCTTCTCGCACGAGCCGCAGCCGCTCGAGGCCACTTTCGCCGGCGACACCGTTCTATACGGCCACCTGCGCGAGGCGCACACGGACGGCGACGTGTACGTGCGCTTCCCCGACCGCAACGTGATCGTCGCCGGCGGCGCGGTCACCGCCCGCCGCTATCCGCTGCTCGACTACATCACGGGCGGCTGGATCGGCGGCCTCGAGGAGGTCACGCGGCGGCTCATCGATATGTGCGACGCCGACACGCTCGTCGTGCCGGAGGCGGGACCGCCGCAGCGGCGCGCCGATCTCGAGGCGCAGCTCGAGATGGTGGCCACCGTGCGCAGGCGCATCGAGGAGATGGCGCTCGAGGGGCACGGCATCGACGAGATGATCGCGGCGAACATCACGAAGGATTTCGACAGCCGCTTCAGCGGGGATTCGGCCCTGTTCATCGCGAACGCCTACCACGGCATGTGGCAGGGCCGGCTCCGCGGCACGGTGGCGTAGGTGTCGAGCATGCGAGCATCTATGAGAACGGCGACGCTTCTCGGAGCAGTGACGCTCGCGGCCGCGTGCGCGCGGTCGCCCGAGGAGCGGCTCGCGGCCGAGTGGGACATGCTCGGCACCTACTGCCTCGACTGCCACAACCGCGACGACCAGACGGGCGGCCTGTCGCTCGACGGCCTCACGCCCGACCACGTGGCCGAGCACCCGGAGCTCTGGGAGAAGGTAGTCGCGAAGCTGCGCGGCCGGCTGATGCCGCCGCCGGGCGGCGACAGCCCGCACGCGAACGGGCGCAGCGACGCGTTCGTCTCGGCCGTCGAGGCGGTGCTCGACGCGGCGGCCGCGCAGCGCGGCCATTATCCGGGGCGCGTGGCGCTGCATCGGCTCAACCGCGTGGAGTACGCCACGGCGGTCGAGGAGCTCCTCGGCGTCAACGTGGACGTCGAGCGGCTGCTGCCGCCCGACGTCACGAGCGACGGCTTCGACAACGTGGCGCAGGTGCTGCGCGTGTCGCCCACGTATCTCGATCAGTACATCGCCGCCGCGCGCGCCATCAGCATCGAGGCCGTGGGCGACCCGTTCTCCGAGCCGGTGCGCACCGCGTACCGCAACGACCTCCGCAACCGCACCGTGCACGTGGCGGGCCTGCCGCTCGGCACGCGCGGCGGCTTCGTCGTGGAGCACTACTTCCCCGCGGACGGCGAGTACGTGTTCAACCTCGACGTGTCCTCGGAGCCCGGCGCGGAGCTGCGCGCCTATCCGCAAGGCTGGCTCGAGTACCGCCACACGGTGGTGCTCATGATCGATGGCGTGCCCGTGTTCCAGGGCGAGCTCGGCGGCGAGGAGGACCTGCGCGCGGTGGACCAGCTGCAGATCGCCGCGGTGAACGCCATCAAGGAGCGGTTCAAGAACATCCGTCTGCCGGTCAAGGCCGGTTACCGCAAGGTGGCCGCCACCTTCATCGCGCGCAGCTACGCGGAATCGGACTTCGAGCTCGAGAGCTTCGCGCCCGGCGAGCTCCTGCCGGACGTGCCGCAGTTGCTCGGCATGACCGTGCTCGGGCCGTACGCACCCTCCGGCATCGGCGAGACCACGCGCACGCGCGAGCGGATCTTCGTCTGCTATCCGCGAAGCGCGGCCGAGGAGCTGCCGTGCGCCGAGAAGATCCTGAGCACCCTCGCGCGGCGCGCGTTCCGCCGGCCCGTCGCCGAGGACGACCTCGTCACGCTGCTCGGCTTCTACCGCGCGGGCCACGCCAAGGGCGGCTTCGAGGCCGGCATCCAGCGCGGGCTCTTCGCCATCCTCGCGAGCACGAATTTCCTCTATCGCGGCGAGCGGGACGGTCCGCCCGAGGGGCTCGAGGCGGGCGAGGCGTACGAGATCTCCGACGTCGAGCTCGCGTCGCGGCTCGCGTTCTTCCTGTGGGGTCGGGGGCCGGACGACGAGCTGCTCGGGCTCGCCGAGGCGCAGCGCCTCTCCGAGCCCGAGATCTACGCGCAGCAGGTGCGGCGCATGCTCGCGGACCCGCGCTCGAAGTCGCTCGTGACCAACTTCGCGTTCCAGTGGCTCGACGTGCGCAACCTCGACATCGCGTCGCCGGACGAGCGCCTCTATCCGAACTTCGACGAGGACCTGCGACGGGCGTTCGAGCGCGAGATGGAGCTCTTCCTCGACAGCATCCTGCGCGACGAGAACCGCAGCGTCGTGGAGCTCCTGACGGCCTCGCACACGTTCGTGAACGAGCGCCTCGCGCTGCACTACGGCATTCCGGGCATCGTGGGCGACCGCTTCCGCCGCGTGGAGCTGAAGGACCCGAACCGCTGGGGCCTGCTCGGCAAGGGCAGCGTGCTCACCGTCACGTCGTATCCCGACCGCACCTCGCCCGTGCTGCGCGGGGCCTGGATCATGGAGCACCTGCTCGGCTCGCCGCCGTCGCCGCCGCCGCCAGGCGTCGAGACCAATCTCGCGCAGACCGACCTCGTGCCGCGCTCGGTGCGCGAGCGGCTCGAGCAGCACCGCAAGCTATCGTCCTGCAACAACTGCCACGGCATCATCGATCCGCCCGGCAACGCGCTCGAGAACTTCAACGCCATCGGCGAATGGCGCACGGAGGAGCGCGATAGCGGCGTCGCCATCGATTCCAGCGGCGAGCTCGCGGGCGTGCCGGTGTCGAGCCCCGCGGAGCTGCGCGAGGCGCTCGCGGCGCGGCCCGAGCAGTTCGTGCAGACGCTCGTGAAGAACCTGATGACCTACGCCCTCGGCCGCACCGTCGAGTACTACGACATGCCCGCGGTGCGCGCCATCGTGCGCCAGGCGGCCGAGGACGACTATTCGTTCGCCTCCATCGTGATGGGGGTGGCGAACAGCGCGGCGTTCCGCATGCGGGTGCCGGACAGCGGCGACGCGGAGATCGTGGCGGACACGCGCGAATGAGCAACTGCACCGGAGCGACGACGAGCGGAGCTCCGGGCTGAGGAGGGGCGGTCATGTTCATCACCAAGAAGCACCTGTCGCGGCGCACGTTCTTGAGGGCCGGAGGCGTATCGATCGGCCTCCCGCTGCTTTCCGCGATGGTGCCGGCCGGCACCGCGCTCGCGAAGACGGCGGCGGCGCCGCAGCCGCGGCTCGGGTTCTTCTACCTGCCGCACGGCGCCATCATGGAGAACACCACGTTCGGCAACGCGATGAACCACTGGACGCCCGACAAGGTCGGGCGCGACTTCGACTTGAAGCCGATCCTCGAGCCGTTTGCGCCGCACCAGGCGTACATGACCGTGCTGAGCCGGCTCGGCAACCGGCCCGCGGAGAGCCCCGCCGTGCACGCCATCATCCCGGGCACGTGGCTCACCTGCGTGCACCCGGCCCGCTCGCAATCGCCGAACGGCGGCGTGTCGGTGGACCAGATCGCCGCGCAATACATCGGCCAGGAAACGCCGCTGCCGTCGCTCGAGCTCGCTACCGAGGAGAAGGGCGGCAGCTCCGGCTGCGACGGCACCTACGGCTGCAGCTACAGCCGCACGATCTCGTTCCGCACGCCCACCACGCCGCTGCCGATGGAGGCGGATCCCGGCAAGGTGTTCGAGACGCTGTTCGGCCGCGGCAAGAGCGCCGAGGAGCGCGAGCTCATCACGGAGGACTTCACGAGCGCGCTCGACATGGTCACGGCCGAGGTCGCGGCGCTGAAGCGCAAGCTCGGCCCCACCGACCGCGCGCTCGTGGACGACTATCTCGGCAGCGTGCGCGAGATCGAGCGGCGCATCCAGCTCCTCGAGGCGCGCGACCTCGCGGCGCTCGACCTGCCGGAGATCCCGGTGGAGGAGCCGAGCTTCGACGAGCGGCTGCGGCTCATGTTCGATCTGCTCGCGATCGCCTACCAGGCGAACATGACGCGCATCGCCACGTTCATGATGGCGGCCGAGGTGAGCAACCAGTCGTACGCCCACATCGGCGTGCCGGACGCGTTCCACCCGCTATCGCACCACGCCGAGAACAAGGCGTCGATGGAGAAGCTGGTGCGCGTGCAGCGCTACCACAGCCAGGTGTTCGCGGATTTCCTCACCAAGATGCGCGAGACGCCCGACGGCGACGCGGGCTCCATGCTCGACAACTCGATCTTTCTCTACGGCAGCAACATGAGCAACAGCAACCGGCACGACACGTTCCCGTTGCCCACGCTCGTGTTCGGCAAGGGCGGCGGCATCAAGGGCAACCAGCACCTGCGTTACCCGGACCGCACGCCCATCGCCAACCTGCTGTTCACGCTGATGCTGCGCGCGGGCGTGCCGGTGGAGTCGGTGGGCGACAGCACCGGCGAGCTCACGGAGGTGTGACGGCCATGCGCGCGCGAGCGTCTGCCCGCCTCGAGCTCCTGATCGCGGTGGCGGCGCTCGGCGCGCTCGCCGGCGTGCGGGCGGCCGCGTCGGAGCTCGTGGCCGCGGCCGAGCGTCACGATGCCGCCGCCGTGCTCGCCGCGCTCGAGCGCGGCGCGGACCCGAGCGAGCGGTCCCCGGACGGCACCACCGCGCTGCACTGGGCCGCCTATCACGAGGACGAGGACCTCGTCGCGCGGCTGATCGCCGCCGGCGCGGACGTCGAGGCCGTGAACCACTTCGGCTCCACGCCGCTCGCGGAAGCCGCCTCGACGGGCAACGCGAACATCGTCCGCATGCTCGTGGACGCCGGCGCCGACGTGAACGCCCGCGGCAAGGACGGTCAGACGCCGCTGATGGTGGTGGCGCGGACCAACGGCGTGGAAGCGGCGCGGATCCTCATCGAGGCCGGCGCGGACGTGAACGCGCGCGAGACGTGGCGGGACCAGACGGCCGTGATCTGGGCCGCGGCGCGCGGGCAGGCCGAGATGGTGAAGCTGCTCGTCGAGCACGGTGCGGACCCGAACGCCCGCTCGCGGCCCACGGACTGGCAGCGGCAGGTGTCGCAGGAGCGAAGGCGCCTGTTCCGGCCGTTCGGCGGGCTCACGGCGCTCATGTACGCCGCGCGCGAGGGCTGCGTCGAGTGCGCGCGGGCGCTCGTCGAAGGCGGCGCGGACCCGGACCTCTCCGGGTACCGCAACATGACGCCGCTAACCATGGCCATCGACAACTTCCACTTCGACGTGGCCGCGTACCTCATCGACGCGGGCGCGAGCCTGGACATCTGGGACTGGTGGGGGCGCACGCCGCTCTACATGGCCGTGGACATGAACACGTTGTCGCCCGCCGGCCGCCCGGACCTGCGCTCCACGGACGAGACCACCGCGCTCGACCTCGTGGAGAAGATCCTCGCGAAGGGCGCCAATCCGAACGTGCAGCTCAAGCTCTTCCCGCCGTTCCGCGAGAGCAGCGACCGCGGCTGCGACACGATGCTGACCACGGGCACCACGCCCTTGCTGCGCGCCGCGAAGACCTTCGACGTGGCGTCCATGCGCCTGCTGCTCGCGCACGGCGCGCGCCTCGATCTGCCGAACCAGGACGGCGTCACGCCGCTGATGGCGGCGGCGGGCTACGGCTCGGTGGAGTGCGACATCCGCGGCTACGGGCCCGGCATTCCGCATTACCTCACGCCCGACGTGCAGCAGGCCTCCATCGAGGCGCTGAAGGTGCTCATCGAAGCCGGTGCCGACGTGAACGCCGCCACCACGGGCGGCGGCCGGCGGGGCCGCGGGCCTGGCCAGACGGCGCTCTTCGGCGCGGCGTTCTGGGGGTGGAATGACGTCGTCCGGTTCCTCGTCGACAATGGTGCGAGGATCGACGCCGTGGACGCGGAAGGCCGCACGGCCGTCGATGCGGCCCTGGGCCGCGCCGGCGGTCACGAGCGCGGCTCGTCGATCCTCGTGTTCGAAGAGACGGCGGAGCTGCTCAAGACGCTGTGCCGCGAGCGTCCGGATTGCGATATCGGCAAACTCGAGCGACCGACGAGCTGATGAACATGAAGAGCTACGAAGCCATCGCGCCGCGGCCGCTGCACATCGAGGTGGCGGGCCGCTTGCGGGACATGATCACCCACGGCGTGCTGCTGCCCGGCAGCCGCTTGAACGAGCGCGCGCTGACGGAGCGCTTCGGCATCTCGCGCACGCCGCTCCGCGAAGCCTTGAAGGTGCTGTCTGCGGAAGGTCTCGTCACGCTGCTGCCCAACCGGGGCGCCATCGTCGCCACCGTGACGCGCAAGGACGCCGAGGACATGTTCCAGGTGATGAGCGCGCTCGAGGCGCTCGGCGGCGAGCTCGCCTGCCGGCGCGCGTCCGTCAACGATCTGGCCGAGATCCAGGCGCTGCACGAGCAGATGCGCGTCTATCACGCGGAAGGTGCGCTCGACGACTACTTCGAGGTGAACCAGCGCATCCATCAGAAGATCATCGACTGCTCCGGCAACCGCGAGCTCGCGGACGCCTACCGCCGCATCGCCGTGCGCATCCGCCGCGTGCGCTACATGGCGAACCTCTCGAAGGAGCGCTGGCACGAGGCGATGGAGGAACACGAGCAGATCCTCGCGGCGCTGCTCGCGCGCGACGGCGAGCGCCTCAAGGCGCTGCTCGCCGCCCACCTCGACAACAAGCTCAAGGTGGTCCGCACCTGGCTGGCGGAAGGCGAAGACCTTCCGCGCTGAACGAAGTTTGTGGGAGCGGCTTTCGAGCCGCGATCTCTAGCATCGCCGAGCGAAGAATCGCGCCTGGAAAGGCGCTCCCACCCGAAATGGCCACGAAATGGTTAGGTGGGAGCGGCTTTCGAGCCGCGATCTTCACCGCGCCTGCGGCGCGACCGTGATCCGCGCGCACAGTGCGGCCGCGAGCGCCGCGCCCGCGGCGATCAGCATCACCACGCGGAAGCTCTGCACGAACGACTCGTCCACGGCCCGTTCGAGCCGCGCGCGCTCGGCGCCCCAGGCATCGGGAGGCGGCTCCGCTTCCGCGAGCCTTCCCGCCTGCGCCGCGAGCGCCGCGCGATGCTCGGCGCTCACGCCGAGCGCCTCTGCGCGCTCGTCGAGTGCCGTGCCGAACGCGCCCACGGCCACGGCGCCGAGCAGCGCCACCGCGAGCAGGCCCGCCACCCGCGCGACGGCGTTGTTGATCCCGGAGGCGACGCCCGCGTGCATCGCGTCCACGGCGCCCATCACCGCCGTGGTGAGCGGCGCCACCGCCACGGCCATGCCGAAGCCGAGCACGACGGTGGCCGGGAAGAACGTGACCCAATACGAGCCGCCGATGCCGGGGACGGCGAGCAGCGCGAGCCCGGCGGCGGCGATCACCGAGCCCGCAACGAGCGGCGTGCGCGCGCCGTAGCGATCGATGAGGCCGCCCGACCAGCGCGACAGCCCGCCCATCACCAGCGTGAACGGCAGGAGCGCCGCGCCCGCGAGCGCCGCGGAGTAGCCCTGCACCTGGATGAGATTGAACGGCACGAAGAACAGGGCGCCGCCCAGCGCGAAGTACAAGAGCAGCGTCATGCCGTTCGCGCCGCTGAACGTAGGCGAGCGAAACAACGCGGGCGGCATCATCGGCGCCGCCGCGCGCCGCTCGTGCGCCACGAAGCCCGCGAGCACGAGCACGCCGCCGCCGAGCGACGCGAGCACCACCGCGTTCGTCCACCCGCGCGCGGACGCCTCGGTGAGGCCATAGGCGAGGCCGGCGAGCCCGAGCGTGGCGAGCAGCCCGCCCTGCCAGTCGACGGGGCCGGCGTCCGGCGCGCGGCTTTCCGGCACGCGCGCCCGCGCGATCGTCACGGCCAGCGCCGCGAGCGGCACGTTGATGAAGAAGATGGCGCGCCACGACCACGTGTCCACGAGCCAGCCCCCGAGCACGGGCCCGAGCGCGGTGGTGAGCGCGGAGAAGCCGGCCCACGTGCCGATGGCGCGGCCGCGCTCGCCCTCGGGGAAGGCGGCGCTCACGATGGCGAGGCTCGACGGCACGAGCAGCGCCCCGCCCACGCCTTGCGCCGCCCGCATCGCGATGAGCGTCGGCACGTTCGGCGCGAGCCCGCAGCCCACCGACGCGGCCGCGAACACCACGAGGCCCACGACGAACACGCGCCGCCGGCCGAAGCGGTCGCCGGCGCCGCCGCCCACGAGGATCAGCGCGCCCAAGAGCAGCATGTAGGCGTTGACGATCCACTGCGCGCCGCGGACCGTGGTGGCGAGCTCCGCCTGCATTACGGGCAGCGCCACGCTCACGACCGAGCCGTCGATGAACGCGATGCTCGAGCCCAGGATCGTGGCCGCGAGCACCCACGGCTTGTCCCGCTCCGGGCAGCCCGCCGTCTCCGGCACCGTGGCCCGAATGACACCTTCGTCGCAAGGCGGACGTGCGAGGGCGGACATGAGAAGCTCGAGGGAGCACGTTCCGTGCCAGCCCCGAACAGAAGAATCGCGGCTGGAGAGCCGCTCCCACCTTGCGTGGACGCTCCCACCTTGCCCGGACGCGTCGTCGCCAGGTGGGAGCGCCTTTCCAGGCGCGACTCTTCTCCGGCCTACAATGGACGCTCGTCCAGCTCGCCGGGAGACGCCGTGACCGATCGTCCGGTGGTCGTCGCACTCGACGGCGTGTCGAAATCGTTCGACGGCGGAGCCACCTTCGCCGTGCGCGGGGTGACGCTCGCCGTGCGCCAGGGAGAGCTCGTGGCCCTCGTGGGCGCGTCGGGCTCCGGCAAGACCACCACGCTCAAGACGATCAACCGGCTCATCGAGGCGGACTCGGGCACCGTATCCGTGGCCGGGCAGCCCGTCGACGCGCTGCCGCCGCATGAGCTCCGTCGCCGCATCGGCTACGTGTTCCAGGGCATCGGGCTCTTCCCGCATTTCACGGTGGCCGAGAACATCGCCGTCACGCCGCGACTCCTGGGCTGGCCGCAGGCTGAGATCGCGGCGCGCGTGCGCGAGCTCCTCGAGCTCGTGCAGCTGCCCCTGGGGCTCGCGGACCGCTTGCCGGCGGAGCTCTCGGGCGGTCAGCGGCAGCGCGTGGGCGTGGCGCGGGCGCTGGCCGCGAAGCCCGCGATCATGCTGATGGACGAGCCGTTCGGCGCGCTCGACCCGATCACGCGCGACACGCTCGCCACGGAGTACCGGCGCCTGCACGAGCGCATGGGCCTCACCACGCTCATGGTCACGCACGACGTGCTCGAGGCCGTGCTGCTCGCGGACCGCATCGTGGTGATGCGGGCCGGCGAGGTGGTGGCGCAGGGCACGCCGCCGGAGCTGCTCCGGCAAAGCGACGATCCGGGCGTGGCCGAGCTGATGGACATGCCGCGCCGGCAGACGGAGCGCGTGCACGCGCTGCTCGAGGCCGCGGACGCGGAGGGCGGCGCGCGTTGACCGGGCGGCTCGAGGCGGCCTGGCGCGTGCTGCCCGAGTATCTCGGGCAGCACGTGGTGCTCTCCGCGGCGTCGCTCGCGCTGGGCCTGCTGATCAGCGCGCCGCTCATGATCCTCGCGCTGCGCAGGCCGCGCGTGCGCTGGGCGGTGCTGGCCTTCGCGAGCGTGGTGCAGACCATCCCTAGCCTCGCGCTGCTCGCGCTCTTCTATCCGCTGCTGTTGGCGCTCTCCGCCGTGGCGGCGCGCGTCTTCGGCGAGGGGTTCTCGGCGCTCGGTTTCCTGCCGTCGCTGCTCGCGCTCACGCTCTACTCGATGCTGCCGATCATCCGCAACGGCGTGGCGGGGATCCTCAACTTGAACCCGGCCGTCATCGAGGCCGCGCGCGCCGTCGGCTTCACGGACCGCCAGCGGCTGCTGCGCATCGAGCTGCCGCTCGCCGCGCCCATGCTGATGGCGGGCGTGCGCACGGCGGCCGTGTGGGTGATCGGCGCGGCGACGCTCGCCACGCCCGTGGGGCAGACGAGCCTCGGCAACTACATCTTCGCGGGGCTGCAGATCGAGAACTGGGTGTTCGTGCTGTTCGGCTGCGCCGCGGCGGCGCTGCTTGCGCTCTGTGTGGACCAGCTGCTCGCGCTCGTCGAGTCGGGCGCGGCGCAGCGCCGGCCGCTGCGCATCGCCGTGGGTGTGGGGGTGCTCCTCGCGGGCACGGCCGCGGCGCTGCTGCCGCGCGTCTACGCGGGCGCGGGCGGCGCCTACGTCGTGGGCGCCAAGAACTTTTCCGAGCAGTTCATCCTCGCGGAGCTCGTCGCGAGCCGCATCGAAGGTGCCGGCGCCGTGGCGGAGCAGCGCGTGGGGCTCGGCTCCGTGATCGCCTTTCGCGCGCTCGCGCGCGACGAGCTCGACGTCTACGTGGACTACTCGGGCACGCTCTGGACGAACGTGCTGGGACGCACGGACACGCCGCCCCGCGACGAGCTGCTGCGAGAGCTCGGCGAGGCGCTGCGGCGCGAGCACGGCGTCACGCTGCTCGGCGCGCTCGGCTTCGAGAACGCCTACACGCTTGCCATGCGCCGCGATCGCGCGGCGGCGCTCGGCATCGAGACGATCGACGACCTCGCGCGGCACGCGCCCATGCTCGCCATCGGCGGCGACCTCGAGTTCTTCGACCGGCCGGAGTGGCCGGCGCTGCGCGACGCCTACGGCCTGCGGTTCGCGAGCCGCCGGCAGTTCCAGCCAACCTTCATGTACAAGGCGGTGGTCGACGGCGAGGTTGACGTGATCACCGCGTTCTCGAGCGACGGCCGTATCGCCGCCGAGGACCTCGTCACGCTCGCGGACCCGCGCGGCGCGATTCCGCCCTACGACGCGGTGGTGCTGCTCGCGCCGAGCCGCGCCGCCGACCGGCGGCTGCGGGCCGCGCTCGCGCCCCTCGTGGGCGCCATCCCCGTGGAGGCGATGCGCGAGGCCAACCTGCTCGTGGATCGCGACGAAGGGAAACTGTCGCCCGAGGCCGCCGCCCGCTGGCTCGCCGAGCGCATCGGGCTGCCGGAGCCCGGCGGATAGGTAGATGCCACAACACCGCACGCCGGGGGCGGCGGGTTAGCATCGAAGGCAGGGATCAGCGTCGACCATGCCGGCCATTCGACTGAAGCGAGTCTACGAGCCGCCCGAGCCCTCGGACGGCTATCGCGTGCTCGTGGATCGGGTGTGGCCGCGCGGCGTGTCGAAGGAGAAGGCGGCCATCGATGAGTGGGCCAAGGAGCTCGCGCCGTCCACCGAGCTGCGCAAGTGGTTCGGGCACGATCCGGCGCGTTGGCGCGGCTTCCGCGAGCGCTACCGCCGCGAGCTCGAGACGTACGCCGCCGACGCGCTGGCGGAGCTGCGCGCGCGCGCCCGCCGCCAGCGCGTGACGCTCGTGTACTCGGCCAGGGACGAGAAGCACAACCAGGCCGTCGTGCTCAAGGAGCTGCTGGAATAGCGGCCCGGCGCGATGCAGACCATCCACTTCATCTCGATCCTGCTGCACATCCTCGCCGCCGTGGTGTGGATCGGCGGCATGGTATTCCTCGGCGTGGTGCTGATTCCGGCGCTGCGCCGCAGCGAGCTCGGCGCGAAGATGGTGGAGGTGATTCACCGCACCGGCGTGCGCTTCCGCAACGTGGGCTGGGCGTGCCTCGTGCTGCTGGTCGTGACGGGCGTCGTGAACCTCGGGCGCTGGGGCGTCGACTGGCAGCGCTTCACGAGCGCGGAGCTCTGGGGCTCGACGTGGGGCCGCGTGCTCGCCGCGAAGCTCGCGCTCGTGGTCGCGGCGCTCGCGCTGTCCTGCGTGCACGACTTCTTGATCGGGCCGCGGGCCACGGTGCGGCTGCGCGAGCGGCCGGGCTCCGAGGAGGCGAAGCGCCTGCGGCGGCTCGCCGGGTGGATGGGGCGAACGAACCTGCTGATCGCCCTGATCATCGTGGCGCTCGCGACCATGCTCGTCCGCGGCGTGCCCGTGTAGCAGCAGAAGGAAGAGATCGGAAAGGCGGAAGAGATCGCGCCTGGAAAGGCGCTCCCACCCGTCTGGGCCAGGTGGGAGCGGCTTTCCAGCCGCGATTCTTCGGGCTTACTGGTTGGGGTACCAGAACTGCACGTGACACCCCTCGCACACCGCGTCGAGCGAGCCGCTCACGTCCGACAGCTTCATCACGTCGCGGGCGTCGATGGCCTCCACGGCCTGCATGGCGATCGCGTGCAGCGCGTGCGCATGCCCCACCCACGCGTCCCGGTTCTTGGTGATGAGCGCCTGGATCTCCTCGGGCGAGAGCTCACCCGGAGCCGCCTCCTTGTCGGGGCCGGCGACCTCGCGGCCGGGGATGATGAGCAGGTTGGCGCTCTCGGCCAGCGCCAAGGCGGCGTTGCGCGCTTGCTGCCAGCCTTCCTCCGTCTCCGGCCCATGGATGGGCTCGTCGTAGACTACCGCGTCCCAGACCACCTGCGCGAACGGCATGACCATGCCGGCCATGATGTCGACGATCGTCGCCTCCGGCCGGAACTCGTCGCCGCTCTGGGCGTTGGAGCCCGCAACCACCCCGAGCAGGGCGAGCGGGCCGGCAGCGGCGCCCGCGATCCAGGCCGCCGTTCGGCGGCGTGACGTGTTCTTCTTGTGCATCGTGACCTCCGTGCAGCTCCGCGGCAGCGCTCCGGCTGCCGCAGCCTCGCAGCCTAAGCGCCGCCACCCGCGCGCGTCATGTTAACAACGGTTGCTTAACTGTTAGCGCTCGCCCGCCAGCGGCCTCCGCGACGCGGCGATCCTCGCGGGTGGCCTGGCATGCCGCCCCGCGCGATACTGGGGCTCGGCCCACCCTCACACACGGAGGCGCGCATGAACGGCATTCACGACATGGGCGGCCTGACCTGCTTCGGCCCCGTGCGGCGCGAGCCCGACGAGCCGGTGTTCCACTCGGACTGGGAGCGGCGTGTGTTCGCCATGAACCTCGCGGGGATGGCTTTCCTCGGGCCCGTGGACCGCGCCCGCCACGCCATCGAGCGCATGGATCCGGCGGAGTATCTGACCACCCCCTACTACGAGCACTGGCTGGCCGCCATCGTGACGATGGCGAAGGACCTGGGTTACCTCACGGACGAGGAGCTGCGCACCGGTCGGGCCGCCGGCGGCAAGACGCCACCGCACCCCCCGCCCACGGCCGACATGATCGAGGCGCTGGTGCGCAGCGGCATGCCGGCCACGCGCACCGACGGCCGCAACGAGCCCAGGTTCCGGGTGGGCGACAGAGTGCGCGCCCGCAACCTCGACATCCCCGGCCACACGCGGCTCGCCCGCTACGTGCGCGGCAAGGTCGGCGTCGTGACGATGCATCACGGCTCGCACGTCTTCCCCGACACCGTGGCGCACGATCGCGGCGAGAACGCCCAGCCGCTCTACAACGTGAGGTTCGAGGCGAAGGAGCTCTGGGGCGACAACGTCGCCCGGCGCGACTGCGTCCACATCGATCTGTGGGAGGACTACCTCGAGCCCGCCGGAGAAACCCGGAGCGCGCCATGAGCGACCATCACCATCCGCACGACCGACCGCCCAATCCGTATCACCAGAGCGCGCGCAGCCCCGAGCGCGACCGCGAGCTCGCCGAGCGCGTGGCGAAGCTCGAGTCGTTGCTCGCCGAGAAGGGGCTGGTGGACCCCAAGGCGCTCGACCGGCTCGTGGAGATCTACGAGCACGACCTCGGCCCCATGAACGGCGCGAAAGTGGTCGCGCGCGCCTGGGTGGACCCCGAGTTCAAGCGGCGCCTGCTCGAGAACGCCACCGCCGCCGTCGCGGAGCTCGGCTTCGGCGGCCTGCAAGGCGAGCATCTCGTGGCCGTGGAGAACACGCCCAAGGTGCACAACGTGGTCGTGTGCACGCTCTGCTCCTGCTACCCGTGGCCCGTGCTCGGGCTGCCGCCCGGCTGGTACAAGGACGCGGCGTACCGCTCGCGCGTGGTGATCGACCCGCGCGGCGTGCTGGCCGAGTTCGGCACCACGCTCGACGACGACGTGGAAGTGCGCGTGTGGGACAGCAGCGCCGAGGTGCGCTATCTGGTGATTCCGGAGCGGCCGCCCGGAACGGAGCACATGAGCGAGGAGCAGCTCGCCGCGCTCGTCACCCGCGACGCCATGATCGGCGTGGCGAAGGTGGCGGCGCCATGACCGCCGAGCGCCGCGCCCGCGCGGAGATCGCCGACATGCAGGGGCTGCCCAGGAAGAGCGGCGAGCTCGTGTTCCACGCGGACTGGGAGCGGCGCGCGTTCGCCATCGCCGTGAGCCTGGCCGAGCAGGGCATGTTCCCGTGGAGCGACTTCCAGCGCCGGCTCATCGAGGCGGTGGCCGAGGCGGAGCGCGACGATCCCCTGCATCCGAGCCGCGGCTACTACGAGAGCTGGCTCGTGGCGCTGGAGCGGGTGCTCGAGGACAAGGGCCTCGCGTCGCTGGCACGGGCCGCGCGGGCCGCGGTGTCGCCGTCGCCGGCGTCGCAGGCCTGAGCGGCTGCCGATCGCAGTCGCAGGTCTAAGCGGTTGCCAATCGCGTCAGCGGCCTGGCGTGGACGACACCGCCGCCGCCGCGAGTGCCGCGGCGGCCGCGAGCTTGTGCTTCGCCTGCCACGGCGGCCCGACCGCGCGGCCCATCGCGAGGAGCACAGCGTCGATGTCTTCGCGTCCGACCGCGGCCGCGGCGTCGCGGAACACGCGCTCGCGGTCGTACCAGCGCACGCGCCAGCCGCGCGCGTCCGAGGCGCTTGCGAGCGCCTGGCGATACATCACGGAGTCGGCGACCGAGCAGGCTCGGTTGTCCGCGATGCGCTCCTCGATCGTGGGCGGCAGCTCGGGGCAGGCGCGAATGGCCATTGCGGCGATCGGCATGGGCACCGACGCGGCCAGGGCCTCGAGCGCCGCACGCGCGCCGTCCGCGGCGGCGGCGTGCACGCGTTCGATCAGCGCCACGGCTCGGGGAAGCGACATCGGCCGCGCCCACGAGCTGTTCAGATAGCGGCCGACCGCCCAGGCGCCCTCGTGGTGATACGGCTGCGTGGGCAGGCCGGCGGTGAGGTCGACGCGGCGGCGGTCGAGCAGCTCGCCGCCGGAAGCCACCGTCACGAGCACGGCGGAGTTGCCGTGCTCCGCGACGCCGACGATCGCCGTTTGCTGTGTCGTGCTCATCGCCATCGTTGCCTTTGCGGGAGACGCCGGCGTGCGTTTCGCCGTACATGGTAGCGGCGACGCGGGCGAAGATCGCGGCTGGATAAGTAGCAGCGGCGACGCGGGCGGAGATCGCGGCTGGAAAGCCGCTCCCACTTGGCGGGGACGCGTGGTCGCCGGGGTGGGAGCGCCTTTCCAGGCGCGATCTCTTCGTTGGGCGGCGCGTCGTTGGGCGGCGCGACGCCCTGGCCGCAGTCGAACCGCCGCTGCAGCGAACGCTGTCGTCCCGGCTCCGCTTTCAACCTATTGAATCCGCGGCTAGCGACCCGCCCCGGCACGTGCCTTGCAAGAACCAGCGTCCGAGGTACGAGCCATGGCACGCAAGCACGCGGTCGGCATTCCCCTGGAGCGCCTGGCGCATTGGGACACCGAGAGCGAGGCGGAGCTGCGCAGCACGGAGAACGGCGTCTTCCAGCAGGTGCTGGGCGAAGTCGTCGCCGCGCTGCAGAAGGCGGGTGTGGTGTACGCGCTCATGGGCGGCATCGCGTCCAACCGGCTCGGCCGGCCCCGCTGGACGCACGACATCGACATCTTCGTGCAGCCCGGCATGGCCGACGCCGCGCTCGACGCGCTCGCGCAAGCGGGCTTCGACACGAAGCGCACCGATCCCGTGTGGCTCTTCCAGGCGTTCAAGCAGGGCGTGCTGGTGGACGTGATCTTCCATTCCACCGGCGGGTTCTATCTGGACGACGAGATGATCGCGCGCTCCGTGGAGCGCGAGCTCATGGGCCACCGCGTGCGGCTCATCGCGCCCGAGGACCTGCTGGTGATCAAGGCGGCCGTGCACGACGAGCGGGGACCGCGGCATTGGCACGACGCGCTCGGCGTGATCGGCGTGAACGAGCTCGATTGGGACTACGTGCGGCGCCGCGCGCGGATGGCGCCGCGGCGCGTGCTGAGCCTCCTGGTGTACGCGCACTCGCTCGACATGGCCGTACCGAATCAGGTGGTGCGCGACCTCTACCGGGAGATCTACGAGAGCTGAGCGCGGGGATCGGCGCGATGGAACCGAAGCACCTGGTGGGGCGCATCCGCGAGGCGCTGGCGACGGACCCTCGCACCAACGTGCTCGACATCACCATCAAGGTGGTGGGCGGCAAGGCCTTCATCATGGGCGAGGTGACGTCGGAGGAGCGCAGGCAGGCGGCGCACGAGGTGGCGCGCGAGGTGCTGCCTCCGGGCATGGAGC
Organism: Gammaproteobacteria bacterium; assembly: GCA_036563665.1. Taxonomy (GTDB): domain Bacteria; phylum Pseudomonadota; class Gammaproteobacteria; order Steroidobacterales; family Rariloculaceae; genus FEN-1219. Next base: position 18,780 of record DATCLY010000080.1, on the reverse strand, counting down.
TGGTCGACGAGCTATGGATCGCGAAGTACGACGGACCGCGCAGACCGGAGACGGTGGGCTAGTGCGCATCGCCGCCGTGGGCGACGTGCACGTGGGGCTCGACATGCGCGGCGAGCTGCGGCGCAGCTTCTCGAGCGTGCGCGAGCACGCCGACGTGCTGCTGCTCGCGGGCGACCTCACGCAGCACGGCTCGCGCGAGGAAGGCCGGCTGGTGGCGGAGGAGGTGGCCGACGTCGGCATCCCCACCGTAGCCGTGCTCGGCAACCACGACTATCACCAGGACGCGCAGGACGCCATGCGCGCGGACCTCGAGGCCGCCGGCGTGACGGTGCTCGAGGGCGAGGGCGTGGTGCTCGAGCTCCCGGGCGGGCGGCTCGGCATCGCCGGCGTGAAAGGCTTCGGCGGCGGATTCGCGGGCGCCTGCGGCTCGGAGTTCGGCGAGCTCGAGATGAAGGCGTTCATCCGCCACACCAAGGACAAGGCGCGGGCGCTCCTGCGCTCTCTCCAGGCGCTGCAGTGCGACGTGCGCGTGGCGTTGACCCATTACGCGCCCACGAAGGACACGCTGCTCGGCGAGAAGCTCGAGATCTATCCGTTCCTCGGCTCGCACCTCCTGGGCGAGGCCATCGACGAGGGCGGCTGCCATCTGGCGCTGCACGGCCACGCCCATCACGGCTCCGAGCGCGGTATCACGCCTGGCGGCGTGCCGGTGCGCAACGTGGCGAGGCCGCTGATCCGCACTGCTTATCAGCTCTTGGCGCTGCGCGTGCACGCGCGTGGCGACGAGCCGGCGGCGCGTCGCGGCGCGCCGGCGTCCACGACGGCCTGAGCGCGCCGACGGCGTGCAGACGCTCGGGCATCGAGCCCCGCGACGCTCAGCCGGGCTCCGCGCCGATGCGGGAATGCAGGCGCTGGCGGGCCGTTGTGCCGTCGTCCCGAGCGGCGGCCGTGCGTGAGCGTCTTCCTTACTCTACGTTCGCGCTGACCTAAAACGGGACCAAGCTCACCCGATGAGCAGACTCTACTTCATTCCGGGACTAATCTGGGGGAGCAGACCAACGCCACCGCAGATATGACAGCGCCCGCCAGTCTTCTGGAGGACGATCTCACGTTGAGACTTGGAGAGCGGGCTTCGCGAAACGCCGGCCAGCTTGTGCTGAGCTTTGAGCCTGCGTCGTTCGGCTCGCAGGGCTACGAGGGAGCGCCGATACGCATCGATGTCGTTCACGTCTCAGAGGCTTCTCCACGGTTACCGTGCCGCATAACCTCGTAGTTCAGCCGCGGCGTGCTGCCGCATGTGCACAATGAAATGACGCACTTGCGGCGCGCCGCGCAAACGCCAAAATCCGTCGGCGGCAACTGCTTGTTAGGCGCCTGGCAGAAGCTTTGTAGAAGGTTCATTCGACGCACGCTCTAAGACCGTTTACCGAGTCCTGGAAGCCCGCCCCGGAGGGGCTTAGTGTTCGTGGTACGCGTCGAGAGTCGCACCCACGTGCTCGGCTGCGGGGATTGGTGCTTCTTCGCCTTCTGTTGAAGTTTTCGCTTGAGCTTTCGCTTGCGCTTACCCTTCTTGCTGAGGGCGGCATTCACCTTCGCTTCGACGATGCGGCGAGACAGATACGCGTCACTCGCTCCGTGCACGGACATGCGGTGTTTTCGGAGCTGACCCGGCCGCAGCACCTCGCCGCACAGCGGACATGCGAACCGCTCCGGCTGTTGCTTCGAAGATGTGCAGTGACGTTTCATGTGGCGCCTAACCTCGCAGTTCAGCCGCGGCGTGCTGCCGCATGAAGCGCGCCGCACGTGCATAATGAAATGACGCACGTGCGGCGCGCCACGGAAGCGCCGGAAGCCGTCGGCTGCAACTGCCTGTTAGGCGCCATCACTGAACTCCTCAAGCAGGCTGCGGAAATCTTGCGCCAACTCCTCTCGAGTCACAAAGGCATCAGCGGCGACTCGCCATGCCACACCTTGGGTTACGTGCAGCGCTGGGAAAGCGACCGGACTGTCAGTATCGGCATGCCGCCGAGCCGTCTCAAACTTTGCGAGGGGCATCCGGATTCGCTCGAAGCGGTGCTTAGCCTCACGCGCTCTTCTGCGTTGCGCCTCGGTAGCAGGAATGACGCCCGATCTACACCGTTGATCTAGCGCACGAACAATCTCGTATGCGCCCAGCACCCACAAGTAGGAACGAGTGACGCGGTCTGCTAGCTCAAGGGGATTTTCGACCTGAAAGCGGATGCGCTCCTCCTCGCTCATCTGCAGGAACTTGTGATCCGCCGTTGCGAGCTCAGCATCAAGCCGCCCTAGCCCTTGAATCGCAACCATCATGAAAGGCTCGATCCCCTGAACGCAACGCGAGAGAGCCACCCACTTCTCAAACCGCGCCTTGTCGCTGATCATGGCGCCTAACGCCGCAGTTCAGCGGCCGCGCGATGCCGTATGAAGCGCGGCGCGAGCGCATAATGAAATGGCGCGCTCGCGCCGTCGCCGCGACGACGTGTCACGGTCCGCTGCAACTGCTTGTTATACGCTGGCACGACGCTCCACAGAAAATCTTAGTAGCCAGCGGCCGACATTCGACGTTGCATTTCGTCGGGTGACACGCGTTCCTTGAGCGTGGCGATGGTCCAAGTGTTACCGAAGGGATCCGACACCCGCCCCTCCCGTGAGCCGAAAAACATATCGGTCATCGGCATTACTACGGACGCACCAGCCGCAACCGCTCGATCGAACAAAGCGTCCGAGTCCTCGACGTAGATTTGTGCGACCAGGGCATGCGCAGGGAAGCCCTCCATGGACTCGCCAAGGTTTACCACGGAATCGCCCAAAGCGAGCTCGCAATGGGCAACCTTGCCATTCGACAAGGTGAGCCGATAGTGCTCCGTGGCGCCAAACGCCCGTTTCAGGAACGAGATGGCAGACTCCGCATCACTGACGATGATGTTCGGAGTGATGGTGTGGAACCCTTGGGGAATCCATGGCTCGTTCATCGCTCGATCTCCTGTGCTGCTGGGACAGACCGCGATGCCTTTCTCCGGGGCGTGCGCCTCGGTATCCAGAGAGTATAACGCCGTAGTTCAGCGGCCGCGTGACCAGGTGTCCAGCGCGGCGCGAGCGCATAATGAAATGACGCGCTTGCGCCGCGCCAACGATTGGGTATCACGGTCCGCTGCAACTGCTTGTTAGCCGGCTGGCGGTACGCGCTACACGAGCGATCAGTTGGTGTCGTTCTCACTCAATCGCTCTGCGATATCCGATAAGTACACTCCGGCCGCGAAGCACAACCGGCCCTCAATTCTGACGCGGCCCTCCGTCAGAGCACTCGCATCGGACTCGAGGCAACCGTCATCGTTCTCGCCGTGGGCGATCGGACGTGCGAGAGGCTGAAGCTCATTCGCTTCGACAAACCCCGCGTCCGCAACGTATAGCGCCCCATTTTCATCGGAATAGACCGCGGCGCCGATGCTGGTCAAGTATTTGACGCCGTCCCTCTCGTAGTATGCGATGAGACTTAGAACGTTGCCCTCCAATAACGCATCGGCAACCTCGCAGAACTCTCCCATGAGATACGAAAACGATTGGGGCTGGCCCTGTTCGGCGGAGTACTCCTCGTGGGTTCGCAGCACTGGGCCCGTGCGATAGGTAATGTCTGCGAATCCACACGAGGAAATGTAGATCTCCTCGCCGTCCACTTCGACGATCAGCGGCCGTTCGTGCGGCAGCTTTTCCATCGCGATAGCGCCTCGGAACGCGACGGCGAAAAGGGTAGCGTCATCGGCTGACCATGCCGCCGCGGAGAAGCTGCTCAGTATGGTCGCAAGTACGATGCGCGGAATCATGCCGGCTAACGGTCCGGGTGAGCCGCGCGCTGCCAACGCCGACCCCGCGAAGCGGCCACCGATCTCGCCCGCGTCGGCTCCATCCGGTTGTTAGCCGCTTGCCGTTGACCTATACTCGTCAACGGAGTCTGAACCCGCGCCCTTTGGCCGGTAGTAGGACTTCCCCCGCCCGCCGCAAGGCGGGCTTTTTCTGTGTAGCGCTATGTAGGCCATACGACGATTCCCGGCGGCCCGCCGCGCAAAGAGTTGACTTCCAAGACTCTGCTCTCTCCCAACTCGTCCCAAATCTCGGCGCCAAACGTCTCTCCTGGAAAGACCTTGCGATACGCAGCATATGCGTTAAGGTCGGCCAGCTGAATGAAGAACGACTCCCGAGACCGCCGATCTGATGAATCTTCAACGATGTTTTCTGCGTTGCGCTCGAGCGTGGGCCCGCCAAAGGCCGAAGGAACATGGTTGAATCGCCGCATCAACCGAATCTTCTTTCGGATGAAGTCGCTGTGGCCCTCGTCGGGTAGTACGTGAATATTGTCCTTTCGCGATGTACCGAACCGCTCAAGTCGCTGAACTGCATAGCGCCACGCGATCTCACGGACATCCGCCGGCACCTTCGTTATATTCGTCTTGACGATAAGGACCGCGAAGGTACGGAAGAGTCCTACCTTCCGCTGAAACCGCATTGCCGCACGGTAAGCAGCGAGCCTCGCCGGATAGGAAAGACCGCTCTTGCGAATGTCGCCCCGATTGTGGACGAGCCAGGCCGCCTTCAGCTCCGATCTAGGGGTGATATGGAATTTGTCTCTCAGATATCGACGGAAGGCGATCACCTGATCCAAAGCAGATAGCCAGTCGCGATCGTGAAGGAGAAGACACGATAAGGCGAACGTGGCCGTCGGGGAGCCCTCCATCCCGGTATCGCCCGATTCATCGAAGTACGCGAAGTACATGCGTTACGTTCGGTGTTAGCGGCTAACAATAAGTGGAAGGACGGCGTCCAGAATTAAGCACGGTGAGTGTCCGCATATTCACGGTCTATTTGTCAACCCGGAAGTATCTTCCGCCCAATAATCTCGCAGATCAACCACCGCCCACCCAAGAAACCCACGATCAGGGCCATCTGGACCCGCCCCAAGGCCAGCCCCGCGCCGAAACGCCGCGAAGTTCCGGCTTTCAAGGCGGTCCTTTTCGCGGCAAGAGTGCGAGACTGCCTGCGCATGCCCGCACCGCCCCGGAAGTCACGTTCGCCGTTCCTCGAGGAAGTCCGCGCTGCCATTCGGCTCAGGCATTACAGCATTCGCACGGAGCAGTCTTATGTCGGCTGGATCGTCCGCTTCATCCGCTTCCACGGCAACCGACACCCGCGGGATATGGGGGGCATCGAGGTGGCGGCCTTTCTCTCGCATCTTGCGGTCGACCTGCGCGTTGCGGCCAGCACGCAGAACCAGGCGCTGAACGCGCTGCTCTTCCTCTACAAGGTCGTTCTCGGCCGCCCGCTCGGAACCCTGCACAATCTCGTCCACGCGAAGCGGCCCGAGCGGCTACCCGTCGTGCTGACGATTGACGAGGTAGCAAGGCTGCTCGCGTGCATCGACGACGCGCACTGGCTGCCGGCCTACGGCTTATGGAAACGGTCCGCTTGCGCGTCAAGGACATCGACTTCGAGCATCGGGCCATCTTCGTGCGCGAAGGCAAGGGCGGCGCGGACCGTGTCGTGACGCTTGCCGACGAGCTGATCATCCCGTTGAAGCGCCACTTGCAATCGGTGCGGCTGCTGCACGAAAGGGACTTGGCGGCCGGCTTCGGCGATGTGTATCTGCCGTATGCGCTTGCACGCAAGTATCCCGGCGCCGGCCGTCGATGGGCCTGGCAGTACGTCTTCCCTGCGCGGCGGCGCGCGAGCGACCCGCGCTTAGGAGTCGAGCGTCGGCACCACATCGACGAGAGCGCATTGCAGAAGGCCGTCAAGCTTGCGGTGCGCAAGGCAGGGATCGAGAAGCCGGCGAGCTGCCACACGTTGCGTCACTCGTTCGCGACGCACCTGCTCGAGCGCGGCATGGACATCCGCACGGTGCAGGAGCAGCTCGGCCACAAGGACGTCCGCACGACGCAGATTTACACGCACGTGCTGAAGCGCAGCGGCTCTGCGGTCTTGAGCCCGCTCGCGGCGGTGCTGGCGTGCCGGAACCGCGCGCGAGACGCATCGGACGGCAACGAGGCTTGATGCCGACGGCACGCCGCATGATCGGCCCGCCCCGTCGGGCGCGGTGGCTCGGTGGTGCAGACGGTGCAGAACTGCAGGGCGAACGGCAGCGACAGCGCCCATTGGCCGGCGGTTTCGGCGGGGGGGTACGGCGTCCACCAGCAGGGCCGCGCCGTCGACCATCCGCCGCGCGCCGCACGAGGGGCAAGCTCCGGCGCTCGCGGCTCGGCGCGCCGGGCGCACGGGGCGCGCTACGATAGAGGCCGATGCGCACCGATCCGCATCAGCCGCTGCGCGACGACGTGCGGGTGCTCGGCGCCCTGCTCGGCGAGACGCTGAAGGCGCTCGAGGGCGAGGCGCTGTTCGCCGCGGTGGAGGAGGTGCGCGCGCTGTCGAAGCGGGCGCGCGAGGGCGACCGTGCGGCGTTCGCGGCCCTCGAGCGCACGCTGCAAGGCCTCGACGTGGAGCGCGCCGTGGCGGTGGCGCGGGCGTTCGCCCAGTTCCTCACGCTGGCCAACATCGCCGAGCAGCACCACCGCATCCGCCGCCGGCGGGATTACCTGCGGGACCCCGCGGCGCCGCCGCAGCGCGCCTCGTTCGCGGATACATTCGCGCGCCTGCTCGAGGCCGGCATCCCGCCCGCGCGGCTGTGCGAAGCCGTGAGCCGGCTCGAGGTCGAGCTCGTGCTCACGGCGCACCCCACGGAGATCGTGCGGCGCACGCTGCGCCGGCAGCAGCGCCGCATCGCGGCGCTGCTCGCGGCGCGCGATCACGTCGACCTCACGCCGTTCGAGCGCGAGGAGCTCGAAGCCGCGCTGCGGCGGGAGGTGGCCACCGCATGGCTCACCGACGAGATGCGCCGGGAGCGGCCCACGCCCCTCGACGAGGTGACGGCCGGCCTGGTCGTGTTCGAGCAGACGCTCTGGAACGCCGTGCCCGCGTATCTGCGCTCGCTCGATCGCGCGCTGCGCGGCGTGTGCGGCGCGCCGCTCCCGGCGGACGCTGCGCCGATCCGCTTCGGCTCCTGGATCGGCGGCGATCGCGACGGCAATCCGAACGTGACGCCCGAGGTGACCGAGCGCGCCTGCCTGCTCGCGCGCTGGATGGCTGCGGATCTCTACGAGCGCGAGGTGCGGGAGCTGCGCGCGGAGCTGGCGCTGCGCGCCGGGAGCGCGGAGCTCGCGGCCCGCACGGGCGGCGTCCGGGAGCCCTATCGGGCGCTGCTGCGCGAGGTGCTCGCGCGGCTGCGGGCCACGCGCGCAAGCATCGAGCGGCGGCTCGCGGGCGAGCCGCCGGGGCCCGAGGACGCGGCCGCCTACGTGGACGACGCGGAGCTGCGCGAGGCGCTCGAGCTCTGCCACCGCTCGCTCGAGGAGACCGGCGCCGGCGAGATCGCCCGCGGCCGGCTGCTCGACCTGCGCCGGCGGCTCGCGTGCTTCGGCCTTACGCTCGTGCGGCTGGACCTGCGGCAAGACGCGGCCCGGATCGGCGCGGCCGTGGACGCGCTCGCCCGCCGCCTGGGGCAGCCGTACCTCGACCGCGACGAGGCGGGGCGGCGCGCCTTCCTGCTCGAGCACCTGCGCGGCGGCGCGGAACGCGTGGCCGCGGTGCTCGGCGAGCGCTACGGCGAGGCCGAGCGCGACGTGATCGAGACGTTTCGCACCGCCGCTCGCATTCCGCGCGCGTCGCTCGGCGCGTTCGTGATCTCGATGACGCAACGCCCGTCCGACGTGCTCGCAGTGGAGCTGCTGCAGAGCGCGGCCGGCATCACGCCGCCGCTGCGCGTGGTGCCGCTGTTCGAGACGCTGGACGATCTCGCCCGCGCCGGCGACACGGTGGCCGAGCTGCTCGACGTGCCGTGGTATCGCGAGCGCATCCGCGGCCGCCAGGAAGTGATGGTCGGCTACTCCGACTCCGCCAAGGACGGCGGGCGGCTCGCCGCCGCGTGGGCGCTGTACCGCGCGCAGGAAGACCTCGTGCGCGTGTGCAACGCGCGCGGCGTGCGCCTCACGCTCTTTCACGGCCGCGGCGGCAGCATCGGCCGCGGCGGCGGACCCACCCACGTGGCGATCCGCTCGCAGCCGCCGGGTTCGGTGAACGGCACGCTGCGCGTGACGGAGCAGGGCGAGATGATCGACGCGCAGTTCGGGCTCGACGGCATCGCGCACCGCACGCTCGAGCTCTACACCACCGCCGTGCTCGAGGCGACGCTGCTCGCCCAGCCGCAGCCCCAGCCGGCCTGGCGCTCGCGCATGGAGCGGCTCGCGGACGTGTCGCGGGCCGCCTATCGCCGCACCGTCTACGAGGACCCGCGGTTCGTCGAGTACCTCCGCGCCGCCACGCCCGAGCCCGAGCTCGGGCTCCTCAACGTGGGCAGCCGCCCGGCGCGACGCGCACCGGGGCGAGACGTGGCCGGCCTGCGCGCCATTCCGTGGGTGTTCGCCTGGACGCAGACGCGGCTGATGCTGCCCGCCTGGCTCGGCATCGCCCCGGCGTTCGCCCACGCGGAAGCGCAGGGCGCGTTCGCCGAGCTCGTCGCCATGTATCGCGGCTGGCCGTTCTTCCAATCCACCGTGGATCTCGTCGAGATGGTGCTCGCCAAGGCCTCGCCGGCCGTTCAGGAGCAGTACGAGGCGCGGCTCGTGCCCGAGGCGCTCCGGCCGCTCGGCGCGGCGTTGCGGGCGGAGCTCGAGCAGGTGACGGACGCCGTGCGCCGCCTCACCGGGCACGCGCGGCTGCTCGAGCACAACGCCGTGCTGCGCCGCTCGATCGACGTGCGCAACCCTTACGTCGACCCCATCAACTTCGTGCAGGTGGAGCTGCTCGCGCGCCTGCGGGCGGCGGAGGGGCGAGAGGATCGTCGGCTGCTCGATGGCTTGCTGATCACGGTGAACGGTATCGCGGCGGGGATGCGCAACACCGGCTGAGCCCGGCGCCTCGGGTCGGTTACGAGCCCGAGGCGCGAGCCAGTTGCCGGCGTGCGGGCCGCCGCCCTCCCGTTGTTCCGCACTGCAGCGTTGCGCTCGCGTGGGGCACCGTCCGTCGTCCCCGATTTGAAACTCTTTCGGCGTTGTGCTGTGCTTCCTTTGCGAGCGCGGTAACGCTGAAGGGGGGACTGCCGCATGACGCCGGCCGACGATGAGCGCGAAAGAGAAGGCCTGCTCGGCGTATTCATGCAGTTTCGGGCCGCGCTGGCGCGAGCCGTCGGTCGCATCGTGCACTCCCATGACGTCGAGGACATCGTTCAGGAGGCCTTCGTCCGCTGCTACGAGGCGTCGCGGACCACCGATATTCGCCATCCTCGCTCGTTTCTCCTCACCACGGCCAGGAATCTGGCCCTCAACCACGTAGTGAGGGCCGACAACAAGCTCGCCGACCGAGTGGCTTCTTTTGACGAGTCATCTGTCCCTATGTATGCGCCGCCGCTCGAGGCGGACGCCGAGGAGCAGGAGCAGTTTCTGCTGCTCTGCCGGGCCGTGAACGAGCTGCCCGTGCAGTGCCGCCGGGCGTTCATTCTGAAAAAGGTGTACGGCTTGAGCCGCAAGGAGATCGCCGAGTACCTGGACATCACCGAGAGCACGGTGCAGAAGCACGTCGCCAAGGGTCTCCTCCTCTGCACCGAGTACCTCGAGAAGTCCGGCTATCCGCAGGCGGCGTCGCCGCGGCAGCGCCGAGCCGACAGCGCAGAGTGAGCGAAGCGCCGCCATGAGCAACCTCCTGCAGTTCCCCGATCCCCGCAGGATCATGCGGGAGGCGTCGTCGTGGATCGTGTCCCTCGACGAGGGGCTCACGGACGACGAGCGCCGCGAGCTCGAGGCTTGGCTCGCCGCGGACCCGCGGCACGCGAAGGCCCTGCTGAGGCTCGCGGAGACGTGGGACCGGTTCGAGGCGCTGTCGGAGCTCGCGCGCATGTTTCCGCTGGAGCAGTATCCGCCGCGGCGTCGGCGGTGGCTCGCGCTGCACGGCGGAACGTGGCGGCTGAAGCCGGCACTGCTCGCCGCCGCGCTGGCGGCGGCCGTGGGTCTGGGGACCGCGGCATGGTATGCGCGGCCGGGCGCGGTCGCGCCCGACGCGCCGGAGCCGATCCAGGTAGCATTGCCCGACGCGCGCGGCAACGACGGTCCCGCCGTGGCGGCGGAGGCGAGCGCCGCCGCGCAGCGGAGCTATCAGACCGCGGTGGGCGAGCAGCTCTCGGCGCGGCTGCCGGACGGATCCGTCATCACCTTGAACACGGACACGCTGCTCGACGTGGACTACACGCCGGCCGAGCGGCGCGTCGCCATCCGCCGCGGCGAGGCGAGCTTCAACGTGGCGTCGGAGCCCGCGCGGCCGTTCCGCGTGCTCGCGGGCGGCGCCGTCGTGCAGGCGGTGGGCACCGTGTTCAACGTGCTCGCTGCTGCCGACCGCGTGGAGGTGACCGTGTCCGAGGGCCGGGTGCGCGTCACGTCGGCGGAGCCCGAAGCGCCCCCGGAGGGACGGCCGGCGGCGCCCGCGGAGCCCGCCCTCGACATGACCGTCGGCGCCGGCGAAGTGGCCGTGATCGGCGGCCCGCAGGAGGCCGTGCGGCGCGCCGACGCCCTCGAGCTCGAAGCGAAGCTCGCCTGGCAGCAGGGGATGCTGATCTTCCGCGGCGACCCCCTCGAAACGGTGCTCGCGGACGTAAGCCGTTATACCACCGTGAAATTCACCATTGCCGACGACTCGATCCGCGCGAAGCGCGTCGGCGGCTATTTCAGGACCGGCGACATCGACGCCCTGCTGATCGCCCTGCGGGAGAGCTTCGGCATCGAGCCGCAGAGGGTGGGGGACGAGATCATCCTCACTGCCCGTGACTAGCGTCCGGGCCCCACGGCCCGCGCGTCGAAGCCTGTCCCCTGGAGATTTCCGAACCCGAGTGGTCCTTTTTTGCGCCTCGTCTGTCTATCAAGCGTACTGATGCCCATGGCCGCAGAAGGGGGGCGTCGTGTGCGGGGCGTAGCGCTGCGAGCGTCGACTATCGCGTTGACGGTCGCGGGCTGCGCCACGGAGGCCATTGCCGCCGCAAGGTACTTCGAGATACCGGAGCAGCGGGCGGACATGGCCCTGACGACGTTTGCGCAGCAGGCCGACCTCGTCGTGCTCTTTCCGTTCGACGAGGTCAGCGAGATGACCGCCAATCGGCTCGTAGGCGAATACGAGCTCGAGGAGGCGGCGACGATTCTCCTCCGAGGCACGGGCTTGACCGCCGTTCTCGAAGGCGGGCGGCAACTGGTCGTCCGTGTGACGAAAGGGGGGAGAATGAAGCGGAAAGGCATACGGGGTTTCTTCGGCTCGTTCTTCGCGGCGGTGGCCGCAGGGGGCGCGGCCGACGGCGTGCGGGCGCAGGGCGAATCTCCCTCGGGGCTCGAGGAGGTGATCGTCACGGCGCGCTATCGCGAGGAGAGCATACAGACCACGCCCATCTCCATCTCGGCGTTCAGCGGCGAGGATCTCGAGTTCCGCAACATCGAGAACCTCGCCGACATCGGCTCGGTGGTCCCGAATGCGTATTTCCGCACCAACTCGAGCTCCTATGGCCCGAGCTACACGATCGGGCTGCGCGGCCTCAACCAGACGGACTGGAGCTACTCGTTCGAGCCCACGGTCGGCGTGTACATCGACGACATCTACCACAGCACCATCACGGGCTCGGACATGGATCTCGTGGACCTCGAGCGCATCGAGGTGCTGCGGGGGCCGCAGGGCACGCTGTTCGGCAAGAACAGCATCGGCGGATCGATCCGGCTGATCTCGAGAAAGCCTCGAGGGGACAACTCGGGGAGCGTGCAGCTCACCGTGGGCGACTACGATCGCCTCGAGCTCAAGGCCGTCGGCGACTTCTCCCTGGTGGAGGACAAGCTGTTCGCGCGCGTGGTGGGCGTGACGAAGGAGCGGGAAGGCTACGGCGCCTCGCTCGACTTCACCTGCGAGATGATCCGCCGGGGCACGCCGGAGCTCGCCGGCATCGGCGACGGCCTGGGCTTCGGCGGCCTGGCGCCGGACGGTCCGGACTTCGACTCCCTGCCCGATCCGCTGCCGCCGATTCAGGTGCCGGTGGGCAGCGACGCCGACAACGCCTTCTCCCTGCCCGCGTCGCGCTCCGTCGCCCAGGACGGCAGCTGCGAGCTCGGCAAGCTGGGCGGCACGTCGTCGCAGGCCGGCCGCTTGATGCTGAGGTACCTGCCGACGGACCGGCTCGACATCAACTTCTCGGCCGACATGTACAACAGCCTCGACGATCCGGGCGTGGAGTCGCTGCTTTCGCCGGCCGGCGGCTTCATCAACGCAACCTATAACAACAACATCATCTACAACATGTACGGGATCAGCATCCTCGACGACCGTTTCCTCACGGGCGACCCGTACACCAACTACGCCACCTTCGGCGACGTGATCTCGGGCAAGAGCTTCCCGCGCGACACGCGCATGGACGCTTCCGGGCTGTCGCTGGTGACCGAGTACCGCATCGGCGACCGGGTGGGCGCGAAGCTCATCCTCGCCAAGCGCCGGTACGACACCGAGTGGAACAACGACTTCGGCGCGGACAAGACCCCGTTCGCGCTCATGCAGACGTACACGATCCAGGAGCACGAATCCGAGCAGGTGGAGCTGCAGTTCATGGGCACCGCCGGTGCCAACAATCGGCTGGAGTGGACGGCGGGGCTGTTCTACTTCGACTCGAAGAGCCGGGCGTATTTCGTCGCGACGTTCGAGGCGTTCCACTACCTGGGGATCCTCGAGAACTTCGTCGCCAACGATCGCTACACCACGGAGAACAAGTCCGCGTTCGTGCACCTGGGTTACGACATCAGCGAGAAGCTCAGGCTCTCGGGCGGCGTGCGCGTCACGGACGAGAACAAGACCAACACCTTCGATCACCAGCCGACCCTCACGGTGGACGAGCCCCTGCTGTTCGGTTCCTCGCGCACGGACTGGAAGCTGAGCCTCGACTACTCGCTGACTGATGACTACTTCCTCTACACTCAGGTGGCGACGGGCTTCACCTCGGAAGGCGCGCCGCCGCGCATCTTCGCACCCGGGCAGCTGCAGAAGTTCCCCGGGGAGGAGCTGGTCAGCTACGAGATCGGCGGCAAGTTCGATTTTCTGGACGGCCGCCTGCGGCTGAACGCCGCCGCCTACCGCAGCGACTACGATCCGCGCGTGCGGCAGGCGAACGGCGTCACCCAATGCGACGCCTACGATCACCCCAACCCCACGCCTTATCGCCTCGCCGGCGGCAACTGCCCCCCGGGCACGGCGCTCGAGGGCACCACCGGCCTCAACTGGTTCTACTTCGACAACCTGCCGGGCAAGCTGAGCGGCTACGAGATCGAGCTCACCGCGCTGCCCATCGCGCCGCTGCTGATCAACTTCTCCCTGGGCCAGAACGAGTACGAGAACGACGACCAGGATCCGACCTCGGTGGACTATCTCGCTCCCGGGTATCTGTTCCAGCCGGAGTACAACGCGAGCCTCGGCTTGCAGTACACGCTCTCGCTCGGCAACGGCGGCACGCTCACGCCGCGGATCGATGCGTTCTACCAGTCCAAGCGCCACATCGGCCCCTCGAACGCGGTGCCGGGCATCCACGAGGTGATCGCCAACACCTGCCCGCAGCAGTGCATTCCCGCTTACACCGTGATGAACGCGCGGATCACGTACGAGCCCCCGAACGGCGACTGGCGGCTGTCGCTCGCGGGCACGAACGTGACCGACAAGTTCTACTGGGAGCAGCTCTCGCCCGAGATCGGCGTGGACGGCACCACCGGCGTGATCACGTTGAACCCCGCCGGCCGCAGCGGCGTGCCGAGCCGGCCGCGCGAGTGGTCGCTGCACGTGCAGAAGGAGTTCTAGCTTGGCGAGCACGCACACGACGGCGGCAGGAATCCTCGCGGCATGGCTGACGGCGGCCGTTGCCGTCCCCGCCGCCGCGCAGCCGGTCGATCTCGGCGTGGCCCCCGTCGTCCTGCGTGACGAGCCTTATCTCTTCGACACCGCGGAGCAGCATGGCATCCGCGTGAGCGTGGTCGTGCGCGGCCTCGCGCACCCGTTCGGGCTCGCCTTCCTGCCGAACGGCGATGCGCTCATCACGGAGCGCGGCAAGCGGCTGCGCCTCGTGCGCAACGCAGCGAACGGCGGCCCCGCAAAGCTCGAGCCCGAGCCCGTGGCCGGCACGCCGCCGGAAGGCTTCGTGCGTCCGACCATCGGGCTGCTCGACGTGGCCGTCCACCCGCGATTCGCGGACAACCGCTTCGTCTATTTCACGTACAACAAGCCCGGCGAAGGCGAGGCATCGCTGCCGCGGCCGGAGCGGACCTCCGCGCTCGTGCTCGCCCGCGGCGTGTTGGACGGCAATGCGCTCCGGCAGGTCGAGGATCTGTACGTAGCGCCGTTCGCGCGCGGCAGCGCGTGGGCCTCGCGCATCGCGTTCGGTCTCGACGGCACGGTGTACGTCACCTCGCCCGGTCCCGCCGTGGACGGGCCGTCCCAGGATCGCGGCAGCCCCTACGGCAAGGTGCTGCGGCTTAGCGACGATGGCGGCATCCCCGCCGACAACCCGTTCGTGAACGACCGCTCCGCGCGGCCCGAGGTGTTCTCGCTCGGCCATCGCGATCACCACGGGCTCGCCGTGCATCCGCTCACGGGCGCGGTGCTGAACGCCGAGCACGGGCCGAACGGCGGCGACGAGGTCAACCTGATTCTTCCGGGCCGCAACTACGGCTGGCCCACGCACACCTTCGGCCGCGACTACGACGGCTCGCGCATGACCGAGAGCCCGGTGGGCGACGGCATCGAGGCGCCGCTGATCGTCTGGCTGCCGTCCATCGCGCCGTCCGGACTCGCCGTGTACACGGGCGACCGCTTCCCAGCGTGGAAAGGCAATCTGTTCGTCAGCAGCGCGCGCATCGGCGAGATCCCGCGCACCGGCGGGCTCGAGCGCGTGGTGGTGAACGAGGAGCTCGGCGAGCTGCGCCGCGAGCGGCTGCTCACGGAGCTGCGGCAACGCATCGCCAACGTTCGGCAGGGGCCGGACGGGCTGCTGTACGTGCTCACCGATCAGCTCGACAGCGAGGACGGCGCGCTGCTCCGCATCGAGCCCGCGCCGCTCTGACGGGGGCCGTCCGCGACACGAGCTGCAACAGGGGGTAGACCGATGGACCGTAAGCACCGCCGGCTGGCCGCGACCTGGATTTCCGCCGTGGCCCTCGCCGCCTGCTCGCCCGGGAACGAGCCCGCGCGCGAGGCGGCGAGCGGCGTCGACACCGCTGCCGGCACGGCGGTGCAACGGCCAAGGAGCGTGGGCCGCGGCTGGCCGGTGCCCGAGTGGGAAGGCCGCTTGCCGCGAGGCTGGCGGCTCGAGCCCGGCGGCCGCGGACCCTCTCTTCCCCGCGGCGTGGTCCCGGATGGCGTGGAGCCGCTCGAGCGCGACATCTTCACGTCCGACGACTTCTACGTGGATCGCGACCTGTGGATGGACCCGCGCTACTACCGCTGCCTGAGCGCGCAGGCGCTCGAGGCGGAGGCGTCCCTGCAAACGGAGGTGAGCGACCCGGCGCTCGCGCCCTGGGGATACTGCGCCGCGGGCTATCCCCGCGAGCACATCGTCTCGCCCTATCCGTTCAAGACCGCCCAGGAGCACTACGAGGCGCTGCTCGCGGAAGCGGCTTCCTACGGCGGCCCGACGATCCCCACGCGGGCGACCCTGCCCGAATGGGACGGCCGCTACACGCGCAACGTGCTCATCCGGCACGTGGCAAGAACCACGGGCGGGCCGGAGCCGCCGCCCGAGTTCGACGAGCCGCCGCAGTGGATCATGGGACCGTACACGCAGATCCCCACCACGCTGTCGCTGCTCACGCCCGAGTACCAGCAGCGCTTCGTGCAGCTCCTCTACCACGAGGGCAACAGCCGCGCGCCGCAGTGGTCGGGCATGTTCTGCCGGCCCGAAGGCTTCATGCGGCAGTGGATGGAGCAGGGCGGGCCGCCCATGGACATCACGCTCACGCAGGACCGCATGACGATCCTGGCGAAGGGGACCGACAACATCATCCGCGTGTTCCACTTCAACCGGCAGTTCAAGCTCGACGGCTCGGTGCCGTACCTGGGCGAGGACGTGCGGAGCTGGTATGGCGAGTCGATCGGGTTCTGGGACGGCGAGGCCCTGATCACCTGGACCTCGAACATCCAGGGCTGGATGACGCACGGCAGCTTCGAGAACAGCGACCAGCTGCAGACCATCGAGATCTTCACGCCGCGCCGCAACGCGAACGGTGAGCTCATCGGCCTCGATCACGAGACGGTGTTCTACGACGCCGAGGCGCTCGTCGAGCCCATCCGTCAGGTGCGGTTCCTGTCGAAGTCGCACGAGCTCAGCGAAGCACCGCCCTATACCTACGTGCGCTGCAACCAGACGATCTTCCTCGTGAACGGCCGCGGCATTCCCGTCGCCCCGGGCACCGTCATCGAGTACAAGGTCGAGGATCTCTACGGCCGACCGTGGGCGGCCGTGTGGGAGGAGTGGTTCGAGCAGGACATGCAACGCCCCGAGCGCAAGCGGCTGTTCGGTTTCTGAGGGTGAAGGAGGACGTCGTGGGCAGAGTCGTGAAATCGGTACGGAGCTGGGCGGCGCTCGGCGCATTCATGGGCCTCGTCACGACGGCCGCGCCGGCCCGGGCGCATCACTCGCTCGCGATGTACGACGGCACCAAGGTTCGCGTTTTCACGGGCGTGGTCACGCGCATCAGCCCGGGCGGCAGCCACGTGCAGATTCTGTTCGCTCCCCTCGACGAGGAGCGCCAGGCCGTGATCCGGGACGAGAAGGGAGAGCCCGTGATCTGGACGCTCGAGCTCACCGGTGCGGCGCAAGCGGCCCGCGAGGGGATCACGGTGAAGAGCTTCGCGGAGGGGACGATCTTCAGCGCGGCGTTGCATCCGCTGCGGTCGGGCGACCCGGGCGGCAGCCGGGAAGGCCCAATGTATAAGTGTCCCGAGAACACGCCGCCGGAGCCGGGGAAGCATTGCGATTCGGTGGCCGGCAGCACCATGCACGGCCAAGGCACGTTGCCGACGCCTACCGACTGATCGCTCGAGCGCCCGCGGCCTCACGCATCGGCGGAGCCGACGAGCCCGCGGCACATCAGGCGCAACGATTGCGCTGCGGCCTCGGGCAGCCCGACGATCTTCGCATCCTGCCCGGCGCCCAGCACCTCGGTGAGGAAGTCCTTGGTCACGCCGACCCATCCGCCGGACGTCTCGTAGCTCACCACGAAGATCCCTTCCTGCCGATCGCTCGCGAGCTGCGCGGGCTCGCATGCGACGGCCTTGCCGGCGGTTACCACGCGCTCGTCGGAGGACACGACGTAGCGGACCGGGAGATCCGGCGCCGCGGCGGCCTGCGGGCCGGCCTGCGAAGCGTCGTCCGGCACGATGAACAGGCGCCCGGTCCGACGAGCGCCGTCCGCTGCGCCTTCGGCGCGCCGGCGCAGGGCCCGCTCGATGCGCGCGAACAGCGCCTCGGCGAAGCGTTGCGGGTACTCGTAGAGCTTCGCCACCTCCGGATCGACGTGCGGCAGCTTGCGCCAGCCGCTCACCCAGGCGAGCTTCCCGGCGTCTCCCGCGGTGAAGGCATCCTCGAGGCCGAAGCGCGTGTCCGCATCCGGTTGCAGCGTCTTGAACGCCATGTGCTCGATGAGGCCCGATGCGTGGCCGAAGAGCACGCCGTAGGGCGAGTAGGCCCCTTCGGTCGGCTCGAAGCGCCGGCAGTCCTCGTGCAGCGGCCTCGCGAGGCGCGCGATGCGCGCCTCGTACTCGTCCAGCAGGCGAACGTGGCGTCGTCCCAGGGGCGTGTAGCTCATGCGGCCGTCGCCGTCGGCGGCGGCGAACAGGTGCTCGACCATCGTGTAAGCGCCGAGCAGATCCGCGCGCTCGATGAAGAGCTCGGGGTCGGGCGACACCCCCTGGCAGATGGCGTCGGCGAGGGCGAGGCGGCGCTCGCCGTCGCCGTCTTGCACGGCGCGCTCGTAGGCCTCGAGCAGCGGCACGAGGCCGTGGATCAGCAGCGAGAAATCGAGCGCGTCGGACTTGCGGGTGGTGAGGACGAGCTCGGCGTCGTCCAGGTCCATGCCCTTCTGCGTGACGTAGTAGTGCAGATAGGAACGCAGGTGTCCGCCGGCGAGCCGCACGACGGCGTCCTGGATGGCGACGTGATCCTCCGTCGCGAATGACGCCGCGATCTCCTCCGCCACCTCGAAGTAGGGCAGGAGCTGATCGGTCCCCGGGCTCTGCGCCACGGGGATCAGCCAGCGCGCGTCGCGCACGAGCGGCGGCTGATCGGCCGGCCCGAGCTTCCAGAGGGAGTCGAGGACTTCCTGCGTTTGCGCAAGCCGGGCGCCGGCGTCGCCGGGGCCTGCGTCCCACGCGCGCATGACGAGCAGCGCGAGCTGCCGAAGCAGATACAGGTTGAACAGCGTGTGGGCGTAGCGGACGCGGCCATTGCGCCCCGGCCAGCGCGTCTGCCCCCAGAGATGGAAGGCGCGCCGCATCATCTCCGCCGGGTCGACGAGGTCGTTGTGCATGCCGGGGAGCTCGCGGGGCTTGAAACCCCTGGCCCAGTGCACCGCCTCGAGCTGCCCGCGGAGGCGGGCGCCGTCCGGCGGCAGGCCCGGCAGCGTGAAGAAGCAATCCTCGAGGTAGCGAGCCAGCAGGGGGCGATCGAGCAGG
>DATCLY010000067.1:0-2499 GCA_036563665.1 Gammaproteobacteria bacterium | reverse complement strand
GATCCAAGCACCCGGCTCGCCGAGCTTCCAGACGGCACACAGATCAGCATCAATCTGTCTGGGTCACCTCATACCCTCAGGGATTTAACTCTCGATGAGCTGGCCGTCAAGTGGTATGGCGCGAGCGAGGCCAGCGATGGTCACCAGCGACGATAGTCGCGGCGAGCGCACGCTGGTCACCACGCTCACCAAGAAGATGGCCGAGGACCTCACCGGGTATCTGCTTGAGCACGGCTTCCGCGTGCGCTACCTGCACTCCGAGGTCGACACGCTCGAGCGCATCCAGATCATCCGCGACCTGCGCCTGGGCGAGTACGACGTGCTCGTCGGCGTCAACCTGCTGCGCGAGGGGCTCGACCTCCCCGAGGTCTCGCTCGTGGCGATCCTCGACGCCGACAAGGAGGGCTTCCTGCGCGGTGAGACCTCGCTGATCCAGACGATCGGCCGGGCCGCGCGCAACGTCGACGGCCGGGTGGTGATGTACGCGGATCGCGAGACGCAGGCCATGCGCGCCGCGCTGCGGGAGACCGAGCGCCGCCGCAAGATCCAGCTCGCCTACAACGCCGAGCACGGGATCACGCCGGAGACCGTGCAGAAGGGCATCTCCGACATCTCCGAGTTCCTCTCGCTCGACTCGAAGACCTCGCCCGGGCGCCGGCGCCGCGTGCGTGGCGCCGACGGCGACGAGTTCTCGAGCCCCGAGGACCTCGAGAAGCTCATCGTCGAGCTCGAGGAGGAGATGATGGCGGCGGCCGAGGACCTGCGCTTCGAGGAGGCCGCGCGCATCCGCGACGAGCTCAAGGAGCTGCGCCGCGATCTCGAGGGCCTGCGGGCCTGAGCCGCCCGACACCCCTCCGCGAAGCGCGTGCAAGCGGCCGAGCGTGGCGTTATCGTTCCGCAGCGCTCAGCACGGTAAGGACGCTGTGTTCATGACTCGGTGGGGACGACCGAAACGCTCAGGTTCGCTTGCGCCGCTGGCGCTTGCCCTCGTTTGGCTCGGCTTCGCGGCGAGCGCGCAGGCCGCCGATCGCTTCGACGTGCTGCAGGTCGACACGCGCGGCGCCATGCAGCCCGTGCAGGGGAGCGACGGGCGCCGGCACCTCGTATACGAGCTGCGCCTCCAGAACCTCTCGGCCCAGTTCGCCGTGAAGGTCGAGCGCGTTGACATCGTGGACGCCCGGCGCAACCGGACGGTGGCGTCGCTGTCCGGGGCGGCGCTCGCCGACGACATGGACCTCGGCGACCCGTTCGCGCTCGTGCAGACGACCGAGCTCGAGCCCGCGCAGGCGGCGACGGTGTGGCTGCACCCGTCGTTCGCGAAGCGCGCGCCGCGCGTGATCCGGCACGTGCTCTGGGTGGCGCCGGGCGCGGGCGTCGATCCGGCCGAGTTCGACCTGCGCTACGGGCGCCGCGTCGTCACGCCCCGCGCGCGCGTCGACACGCGCGCGCCGCTGCTCGTGCGCTCGCCGCTGCGGGGCGGGCGCTACGTCGCGATCAGCGGCTGCTGCGTCA
Organism: Gammaproteobacteria bacterium; assembly: GCA_036563665.1. GTDB lineage: Bacteria > Pseudomonadota > Gammaproteobacteria > Steroidobacterales > Rariloculaceae > FEN-1219. The sequence goes on along the minus strand of DATCLY010000067.1, from coordinate 987 downwards.
GCCGTCACGCGCGCTCCGCGCTCGCGGTCGGCGCGCACCAGTGGGTCTCGCAGCGCTTCGCGGTGGACTGGGTGCGGGTGAGCAAGGCGGGCCTGCCGCACCGCGGCGACGGCACGAAGCTCCGCCAGCACTACATCTACGGCGAGCGCATCCACGCGGCGGCCCGCGGCAGGGTGGTCCGTGCGGTCGATCGCTTCCAGGACACCCCGCCGTTCGAACGCGACGACAGCACGGTGACGCCGAAGCGGGCCGCCGGCAACCACGTGATCATTCGCCACGGCCCCCGGCGCTTCGCCCTGTACGCGCACATCAAGCCCGGCACGGTCAAGGTCGAGCGCGGCGAGCGGGTCCGCGCGGGCCAGGTGATCGGGCGGGTGGGCAGCTCGGGCAACTCCGACGCTCCACACCTGCACTTTCACGTCACGGACCGCCCGTCGCCGATCGGTGCCGACGGCGTGCCCTATCGGTACCGCCGCTACGCGCTGCAGGGCCGCGTCGGCGCGGGCGACGAGGTGGTCTGGTTCAAGCGCAAGCGCCCGCGCCGCGCGAGCCTGCCGCTCGGCGACACGGTCGCCGCCTTCCCGAAGGCTCCGTAGGACCTCAGCGGCTCGTCGCCTCTACGGGCCGTTCGCCGGGTTTGCGTCCGGCGGTCCCGCATGCGCCGGGATCTCGAGCTCGTCGGCGCGCATCACGCCGCGGTCCTCCTCCATCGGCTTCACCCAGAGCTCCTGGACCAGGATCACGATCGCCGAGAGGATCGGCACGGCGACGAACAGGCCGATGAAGCCGAAGAGCTGACCGACGAGGATCACCCCGATGGCGATCAGCGCGGGATGCAGCTTCACGCGCTGGGCCATGATCAGCGGGATGATCACGTTGCCCTCGATCTGCTGGACGATGATGTAGATGCCCAGCGCGAGCAGCGCCTTCGTGGGCGAGTCGGCGAGCGCGAACAGGGTGACGGGGATCGCGCCCAGCACGGCGCCG
>DATCLY010000062.1:0-34033 GCA_036563665.1 Gammaproteobacteria bacterium | reverse complement strand
CGATACGGCCGGTCGGACTTGCGCTCGATGATCGGCATCACCGCGTTCGTGCCGGACAACGCGAGCTCGACGGCCGCCTTGCCGACGGCGTACGCCTGCTCGACGTCGACCTTCGACGCGATGTGACGCGCCGAGCGCTGCAGGTAGTCGGCGATCGCGTAGTGATACTTGAGGCCCAGCCGGTCGCGCACGAGCGCGGCGATGGCAGGCGCCACGCCGCCGAGCTGGGCATGGCCGAACGCATCCCGCGTGCCCGACTCCGAAAGGAAGGTGCCGTCCGGCCGCCGCACGCCCTCGGAGACGACCACCACGCAGTACTCGTAGCGGTCCACGCTCTCCTTCACGCGTGCGAGGAACGCCTCTTCGTCGAACGGGATCTCGGGGAACAGGATGACGTGCGGCGGCTCCCCCGGCCCCTCGCCCGCGAGGCCCGCGGCGGCCGCGATCCAGCCGGCGTGCCGGCCCATCACCTCGAGGATGAAGACGCGCGTGGACGTCTTCGCCATCGAGGCCACGTCGAGCGCGGCCTCGCGCGTCGAGACGGCCACGTACTTGGCCACCGAGCCGAAGCCGGGGCAGTTGTCGGTGACGGGCAGGTCGTTGTCGACGGTCTTGGGAATGCCGATGCAGACGATGGGAAACCCGAGCCGCTTCGCGAGCTGCGACACCTTGTGCGCGGTGTCCATGGAGTCGCCCCCGCCGTTGTAGAAGAAGTAGCCGATGTCGTGGGCCCGGAACACCTCGATGAGGCGCTCGTACTCCGCGCGGTTCTCGTCGAGGCCCTTGAGCTTGTAGCGGGCGGAGCCGAAGGCGCCGCCCGGCGTGTGGCGGAGCGCCGCGATCGTCTGCTTGGACTCCGCGCTCGTGTCGATCAGGTCTTCCGTGAGCGCGCCGATGATGCCGTTGCGGCCGGCGTATACCTTGCCGATCCGGTCGCGGTGCTGACGGGCCGTCTCGATGACGCCGCAGGCGCTCGCGTTGATGACCGCCGTGACGCCGCCAGACTGAGCATAGAACGCATTCCGTTTCACGTTCGCCTCCCACTCTTTCGGCGCAGAGCTCGGCGCCGAACGAGCATAGCAAGAGTCACACCACCCCCCGATCGTCGCTGCGCCGCGCATTTGACGAATCGCGCGGGCGCGGGCTAGCTTAGCCCCTTCTTTTGCAGTGCGGGGATCGGAACCTTGCGAATCGTCATGCTCGGCGCCCCGGGCTCCGGCAAGGGCACTCAGGCGAAACGGCTCGAGACCGACGAGGGCTGGCCGCAGGTCTCGACCGGGGATTTGCTGCGCCGGGCCGTGGCGGACGGCACGGAGCTCGGCCGGCAGGCGAAGGCCGCGATGGACGCGGGCGAGCTCGTGCCCGACGCCGTGGTGCTGGGCATGATCGAGGAGCGCATCTCGCGGCCGGACGCGGCGCGCGGCTTCGTGCTCGACGGCTACCCCCGCAACAGCCGCCAGGCCGAGGACTTGGACGCCGTGCTCCGCCGGCACGGGCTCGCGCTCGACGCGGCCGTGCTCATGGACGTGGATTTCGACATCCTCATGAAGCGGCTCACGGGCCGACGCACGTGCTCGGCCACCGGCGAGGTGCTGAACATCTATTTTTCCCCGAAGGAGAAGCTCGACGCGTGCATCGCGGCCGGCGGCGAGCTCCTGAAGCGCGACGACGACAACGAGGAAACGATCGGCAACCGGCTTCGGGTGTACCAGGAGCAGACGGCGCCGCTGATCGAGCACTACGACCGCAGGGGATTGCTCAGGCGCGTGCAGGCCGAAGGCGACTTCGACGTCGTGTACCGCCGCCTGCGCGACGCGCTGGGGCTCGGCTGAGCCCGCGCAGGCGCCCCCCTCGCTTCACTGCAGCGCCGGCGCGAGCGCTGCCGCCCGCCAGCCCTTGAGCACCCGTTCGGGCGCGACGCCCGCCGCGAGCGCCTCGATGTCGCGGCGGGTGGCGAGGAGCTCCGCGTGCAGCCCGAGCTCGGCGGCCCGTTCCCGCACCGCCTGCTGCAGCCGCTTGAAGCGCTGCTTGTCCGGCCGCTCCGGCGCCGCGTGGCGGCCGAGGCGCGCCTGGACCTCGGGGCTTCCGCCCCGCGCCACCGCGGCGACGAGCTCGGCGCCCCGGCGGGCGGCGAGCCGCGCGTCCACCTGCGGTACCGCCTCGAGCTCCGCAACCGTCGTGGGCAAGGCGGCCGCGATGGCGACCAGCGTCTCGTCCGCGAGCAGCCAGCGGCGCGGCCGGTCCGCCCGCTGCGCGGCCGCTTCGCGCCACTCGACGAGCGCCAGCGCGGCGGCCTGCCGGGCGCGATCGAGCTGCTGGACCCCCTTGAGCCGCTTCCAGACCGCGAGCGCGTCCGGTACCGGCGGCTCGGCCAGGAGCCGCGCGCCGTCCTCCTCGAGCCAGGCGAGCCGGCCGAGCTCGGCGAGCCGCTGCTCGAGGCGCTCCCAGGCGGGCAGCAGGAACAGCACGTCGTCGCGCGCGTAGGCGAGCGCGGCCGCGGGCAGCGGGCGGCGGCTCCAGTCCGTGCGGGCATAGCTCTCGCCCAGGTCCACGCCGAGCTCGCGGGTGAGCAGGGCCTCGAGGCCCGCCTGGGGCGGGTAGCCGACGAGGGCGGCGGCGATCTGGGTGTCGATGAGCCGCGCCGGGAGCCGGCCGGCCGCGTGCCAGATCACCTCGAGATCCTGGCGCGCGCTGTGCACGAGCCAGGTGCGCTCCGGCGCGAACAGGCGCGCGAACAGCGGCTCGAGGTCGAGCCCGGCGAGGCAGTCGATGCAGGCGACGATGCGCTCGCTCGCCACCTGGATGAGGCAGAGCTGGGGGTAATAGGTGCGCTCGCGCACGAACTCCGTGTCCAGCGCCACGAGCGGCACCGCCTCGAGCGCCTCGGCCACGCGCGCGAGCGCGGCGGGGTCCGACACGAGCCCCGCATCGTGCGCCTCCGTGCGATCACCCGTCGCCCTGCGAGCCATGCGCTATTATCGCGAGCCCGGCATCAGGAAGACATCTTGCGTGTGGACGCTGGTCCTCGCTTTCGTCGACATCGCGCTGCACCGGCGCGGGCCGCAGCACCTGCCCGCGTCCGGTTTCCTGTTCGGCCTCGTGGTGGCCGTGCACATCCTGATCGGCATCGTCTCGCTGCAGCTCGTGGTGCCGCTGTCGCGGGCCCTCGTGGTGGTGCTCGGCGACACCGCGCTGATGCTCGGCTTCCTCGCGCTGCTGCTCAAGGCGTTCGGCCGCGACGCGCGCTTCCTGCAGACTGCCACGGCGATCTGCGGCACGGAGGCGCTCTTCAACGCGTTGAGCGTGCCGCTCGTGGCCACCCGGCCGGAGGACGCCGCGGGCGCGCCCGCGGAAGGAGCGGGCGCCCTGCTGCTGCTCGGTCTCTTCTGCTGGTCGGTGGACGTATCGGGCTACGTCGTGTCGCGGGCGATCGAGCGCCCTTATGTCGTTGGTCTATCGATCATGGTAGCGTACCTGCTTTTGACGCTCCGCCTAGAGGCGGCGCTGTTTCCGCCGGCTAGTTGATGCGCGTACACATTCTCGGCATTTGCGGCACCTTCATGGGCGGCATCGCCGCGCTCGCCAAGGAGGCGGGCCACCAGGTGTCGGGCTCCGACAAGAACGTCTATCCGCCCATGAGCACGCAGCTGCGCAAGCTCGGCATCCGGCTGCACGAGGGCTACGACGAGCGCCAGCTCGACGGCGGCTTCGACTGCGTGATCGTGGGCAACGTGATGCGTCGGGGCGACCCGGTGATCGAGGCGCTGCTCGATTCCGGCATCCCGTACTGCTCGGGACCCGAATGGCTCGCGGACAACGTCCTCAAGGACAAGTGGGTGTTCGCCGTCGCCGGCACGCACGGCAAGACCACGGCCACCAGCATGCTCGCGTGGATCCTCGACTACGCGGGGCTCGAGCCCGGCTTCCTCGTCGGCGGCGTGCCGAGCAACTTCGGCATCTCGGCCCGGCTCGGCCGCTCGCGCTACTTCGTGGTGGAGGCCGACGAGTACGACACGGCGTTCTTCGACAAGCGGGCCAAGTTCGTGCACTACCGCCCGCGCACGTTGGCCATCACGAACCTCGAGTACGATCACGCGGACATCTACAAGGATCTCGACGCGATCCTGTGGCAGTTCCATCAGCTCCTGAGGACCGTGCCGCGCAGCGGCCTGATCACCGTGAACGGCCACGACCCGAGCATCGACGAGCTCCTGTCCCGGGGCGTGTGGACGCCCGTCGAGACCTTCACGGCCCGCGACCGCGCGGCCACCTGGTCCGCCGCCTACGAGCTCATCGGCGCGAAGTCGCGCTTCTCCGTGTTCCGCCACGGCGAGAAGGTGGGCCAGACGGGCTGGTCGCTCGTGGGGCAGCACAACCTCGAGAACGCGCTCGCGGCGCTCTCCGCCGCCGCGCACGCGGGCGTGCGCATCGACGTGGCGCTCGAGGCGCTGGCGCAGTTCAAGGGCGTGAAGCGGCGGCTCGAGAAGCGCGGGGTGTTCCGCGGCATCACGCTGTACGACGACTTCGCGCATCACCCCACGGCCATCGCCATCACGCTGGGCGCGTTGCGCAGCCAGCAGGCGGACAAGCGCATCGTCGCCGTGGTCGAGCCCCGCTCGAACACCATGAAGATCGGCGTGCACCGCGACGCGCTGCGCAAGGCGTTCGACGACGCCGACCGCGTGTACGTGCTCGCGTCCAAGGATCTCAACTGGAACCCCGAGTCCGCCCTGGCCGCGCTCGGCAGCAAGCTGTCGGTCGCGTGGGACGTGGACGCGCTCCTCAACCGGCTGCTCGACGAGCTCGACGGCGGCGACCACGTGGTGATGATGTCGAACGGCAGCTTCCAAGGGCTGCCGCGGCTGCTGCAGCAGGCGTTGAAGAGCCGTGAGCTCGCCGACAAGCCGGCCTGACGGCGACTGCCCGCTCGGCGAGGCGACCGTGCTCCGGGCCCGCGCGAGCGCGGCGAGCGCGCACGATGGCGCATGAGGTTCCGCTGTTTCCGCTGCACACGGTGCTCTTTCCGGGCGGGCCGCTCGCGCTGCGGGTGTTCGAGGCGCGCTATCTCGACATGATCGGCAGGTGCTTGAAGGCCGGCGTGGGCTTCGGCGTGGTGGCGATCGCGCGCGGATCGGAGGTGGGTGCGGCCGAGACGTACTCGGTGGGCACGATGGCCGAGATCGTGGACTGGCATCGCGAGCCCGACGGGCTGCTCGGCATCCACGCGCGGGGCGGCGCCCGCTTCAGGCTGTCCGCCACGCGGCGGCTGCCGGACGGGCTCTACGTGGGCGACGCGGAGCTTTTGCCTCCGGAGCCGCGCGCGGGGCTGCCGCCCGAGCATGCGCGCCTCGCCGCGCTGCTCGAGCGCGCGCTCGCGCCGCTCGCGGACCGTTACAAACTGGTGGAGCGCGCTTACGACGACGCCACATGGGTGGGCTATCGGCTGGCCGAGGTGCTGCCGTTGTCCGTGGCGACGAAGCAGCGTTTGCTCGAGATGGAGGATGCGCGCGCGCGGCTCGCGGAGCTCGACGCGCGGCTGATCGTTGCATGAAGAAGTATATGTGTCTGATCTGCGGCTTCGTCTATTCCGAAGCCGACGGCCTTCCGGAGGAGGGCATTCCCCCCGGCACCAAGTGGGAGGACATTCCGTTGTCCTGGCGCTGCCCCGACTGCGGCTCCGGCAAGGAGGACTTCGAGATGGTGGAGATCCCCTGACGGCAGAATCGCGGCTGGAAAGCCGCTCCCACGAGCTTCGTTCGACGGCCAGGTGGGAGCGGCTTTCCAGCCGCGATCTTCACGGCGTCGAAGCGCGCGATTGCGAGGCTTCGGCTTCGTCGGGGATGCGCTCGACCGTGTAGCCGCGCCGCTCGAGGAGATCGACCACGCTGTCGCGCCCCACGAGGTGCAGCGCGCCCACGACGACGAGGTAGCGGCGCCCTTCGCGCAGGAACCCTTCGAGCGCCGGCACCCAGCGCGCGTTGCGCCCCACGACCAGTGCCCGATAGAGCTCCGGGAAACCTTCGAACTCGCCTTCGAGCTCGCGCGCGAGCGTTTCGAGCTCGCCCGCACGCCAGAGCTCCGCGAGGTGCTCGATGGCGCTCGCCGGCCTCGCGAGCTCCTGCAGCGTCTGCTCGAGCAGGCCGCGTTGCTCCTCCGGCGGCAGCGCGTCGAAGACGGCGATCTGCTCCGCCGTCGTCTCGAGACCCACGATCTCCTTGCCGGCTTCCTGCGCCTTGCCCACGAGGTAGCGCTCGACGCCGCGGTCGGCGCGGTACCCGAGCCGGCTCATGCCGCGGTCGAGCAGCGTGATCGCCACGAGCCACGGCTCGAAGCGCTCGAGCAGCGCGAGGTCCACGCCGAGCGCGGCCGCCTGCTCCGCGGCGCGGGCGTGCTCCGCCTCGCCGAGCACGTCGGCCAGCGAGACGCCCGGCGGCAGCAGGGCTGCGCCGAGCAAAGCCGCCTGCTCCGCCGCTGGGTCGAGATCGTCGAGATCGAGCTCCATGGCGAGCGCTTCCGCCGCGGCGAACAGCCGGTCGATGGAGGCGGGGAGCGGATAGTCGCTGTCCTTGAGGTAATGCATGGAGCCGAGCAGCCAGAGCTCGCCGCCGTCGCGGGAGACCACTCGCCACGCGGCGGGATCGGCGTGCAGCGGACCGATCGCACAGGCCGCGAGCAGCGCGGCCGCTAACGCTCGCCGCATCAGCGGGCGCTCCGCGCCGGCACGGCGGCGCCGTCGACCCATTCGACGCTCGTCTCCACGCTCCCGTCGGGCTCGAGGCGCAGCCAGCGGAAGCCCGGCGGCCGCTCGTCCAGCGCGAAGAACTCGCTGCCCGGCAGGAACTGCGCGCACGTGGACGGCGTGCTCAGGTAACGCACGCCGCGCCGCACGCGATCCGACGCCTGATGCACGTGACCCCAGAGCACGCACCGCACTTGCGGGTGCGCGTCGATGACGGCGAGAAACGCCGCCGCGTCGCGCAGCCCCACGCCGTCGAGCCACGCGCTTCGCATCGGCAACGGATGGTGATGCATGCACACCATCACGTGCGAGTCCGCGTGACGCGCGAGCGCCGCGTCGAGCGCCGCGAGTCGCTCTTTGCCGACACCTCCCGCGTCCTCGCCCTGCAGGAACGTGCTCACGAGGATCAGCGTCCAGCCGCCGAGCCGCCGCTCGCCGCCCACCTGGAACGGCGGCGTGTCGAGCAGCTCCTGCATGAGCGCGGGATCGTCGTGATTGCCGGGGATCGAGAGCACCGGCACGCCGAGCGGCGCGAGCGAAGCGCGAAAGCGCTCGTAGCCGCCGCGGCTCTCGTCCTGGACGATGTCGCCGGTGGCGACGATCGCGTCCGGAGGCCAGCGCTCGTCGCCCTGCGCGCGCTCGAGCGTCGAACGGAACGTCTCGTACGTGGCGACGCCGCGCATGCGTCCGTCCGCCGCCGCGTGCAGATGAGTGTCCGTGATGTGCAGGATGCGGACGGGCCGCCGATCCGAGTCGTCGAGACGTTGCGCCATGGCGGTGTTCCGGGAGCCTCGGGCTGGAAAGGGCTGGTGGCCGTTCCTGGCGGCAATCGGCGGGACTTGGATGATACTGAATTTTCGACCGCCCGCCCGAACGATTGGCTCACAGAACGGGCGCCCGGCGTGTTGCAGGAGCTGTCCCCGCTAAGCGACAATCTTCGCGAAATCGGCGCTTGCCGAACACGCCCCGAATCCTAAAGCTTCACATGGCATCGAGCGGACAGAATGTGGCGGCGGCCGCAGGGCTGCCGCGCCGGCGACTCGCCAACGCGATCCGCGCGCTCGCCATGGATGCCGTGGAGGCGGCGAATTCCGGCCACCCGGGCATGCCGATGGGCATGGCCGACATCGCGCAGGTGCTGTGGTGCGACTACCTGCGCTTCAACCCGACGAACCCCCGTTGGTTCGAGCGCGACCGCTTCGTAGTCTCCAACGGCCACGGCTCGATGCTGCTCTACGCCTTGGCCTATCTCACCGGTTACCCGCTCGCGCTCGAGGAGCTCAAGCGCTTCCGGCAGCTCGGGTCGCGCACGCCGGGTCATCCCGAGCGCGACGTCGAGATCGGCGTCGAGACCACCACGGGACCCTTGGGACAGGGCCTCGCGAACGCGGTGGGGATGGCGCTCGCCGAGAAGGTCATGGCCGCCACGTTCAACCGGCCGGGCCACGAGATCGTGGATCACTACACGTACGTGTTTCTCGGCGACGGCTGCCTCATGGAAGGCATCTCGCACGAGGCATGCTCGCTCGCGGGCACGCTCGGCCTCGGCAAGCTGATCGGCTTCTACGACGACAACGGCATCTCCATCGACGGGCGCACCGAGGGCTGGTTCACCGACGACACGCCGAAGCGCTTCGAGGCGTACGGCTGGCACGTCGTGCCGAACGTCGACGGGCACCACCCGGAGGCCATCATCGCCGCCATCGAAGCCGCGCGCGCGGAGAAGGATCGCCCGTCGCTCATCTGCTGCAAGACGATCATCGGCTTCGGCGCGCCCAACAAGCAGGGCACGGAGGCCACGCACGGCGCCGCGCTCGGCGCGGCGGAGGTGGCCGCGGCGCGCGAGGCGCTCGGCTGGGAGTTTCCGCCGTTCGTGGTGCCCGACGACATCCGCCAGGCGTGGGACGCGCGGGAGCGCGGCCGCAAGCTCGAGGCCGCGTGGAACGAGCGCTTCGAAGCGTATCGCCGCGAGCATCCGGAGCTCGCGGCCGAGTACCTGCGCCGCATGCGAGGCGAGCTCCCGGCCGACTGGCCGCAGCGCGCGCAGCAAGCCATCGAGAAGATCGCGGCGGGCGGCAAGGACATGGCCACCCGCAAGGCCTCGGAGGTGGCGCTCGATGCGTTCGCGCCGCTCTTGCCCGAGCTGATCGGCGGCTCGGCCGACCTCACGGGCTCGAACCTCACACTGCACAAGGGCTCGGTGCCGATCACCCGGCAGAACGCCGCCGGCAACTACGTGTATTTCGGCGTGCGCGAGTTCGGCATGTCGGCCATGCTGAACGGCCTCGCGCTGCACGGCGGCTTCATTCCCTACGGCGGCACGTTCCTCGTGTTCTCGGACTACGCGCGCAACGCGCTGCGCATGGCCGCGCTCATGCGCGCACAGAGCATCTTCGTGCTCACGCACGATTCCATCGGCCTCGGCGAGGACGGCCCCACGCATCAGCCCATCGAGCATCTCGCGAGCCTGCGCGCCATCCCCAACATGAGCGTCTGGCGGCCGTGCGACGCGGCGGAGACCGCGATCGCGTGGCGGGCCGCCGTGGAGCGGCGCGACGGCCCCACGTGCCTCGTCCTCACGCGGCAGTCGGTGCCGCACATCGCCCGCACGCCCGATCAGCTCGCGGCCGTCGCGCGCGGCGGCTACGTGCTCTTCAACGGCGACCGCGAGCCCGAGCTCGTGCTGCTCGCCACGGGCTCGGAGGTGGCGCTCGCGCTCGCCGCGGCGCGCGAGCTCGACGGCCGGGGCGCGGCCGTCCGGGTGGTGTCGATGCCGAGCACCGACGTCTTCGACCGCCAGACCGAGGAATACCGCGCGCACGTGCTGCCTTCGGGCGCCGCCGTGCTCGCCATCGAGGCAGGCGCCAAGGATTGCTGGTGGCGCTACGTGCGCGGGCGCGGCGACGTGATCGGCATGGACCGGTTCGGCGAATCCGCGCCGGCCAAGCAGCTCTTTCAGCATTTCGGCTTCACGGTCGAGGCCGTCATCGCGGCGGCCGAGCGACTGCTGTGACGGGGGAGCCGCGCGTGCGGCCCGCCGTCTAGTCATCGACGAGTCAGGAGGCGACGATGCCCGTCAAGATCGCAATCAACGGTTACGGCCGAATCGGCCGCATGGTGCTGCGCGCGCTGTACGAAGGGCAGCGCCGCAACGATCTCCAGATCGTTGCCGTGAACGACTTGGGCGATGCCAAGACCAACGCCCATCTCACGCGCTACGACACCGCCCACGGGCCGTTCCCGTTCCCGGTGGAGGTGGAGGGCGACAACCTCGTCATCGACGGCGACCGCATCCGCGTCTGCTCGGAGCGCGATCCCGCCAAGCTCCCGTGGAAGGACCTCGGCGTGGACGTCGTGCTCGAGTGCACCGGCCTCTTCACCAGCAAGCAGAAGGCGTCGGCGCACCTCACGGCCGGCGCGCGCAAGGTGGTGATCTCGGCGCCCGCGGGCGCCGACGTGGACGCCACCATCGTCTACGGCGTGAACCACAACACGCTCAAGGCGTCGCACCAGGTGATCTCGAACGCGTCCTGCACCACCAACTGTCTCGCGCCGCTCGCGAAGGTGCTGCACGAGGCGGTGGGCATCGAATACGGCCTCATGACCACGGTGCACGCGTACACCAACGACCAGGTGCTCACCGACGTCTATCACAAGGACCTGCGCCGCGCGCGCTCGGCCACGCAGTCGATGATTCCCACGAAGACGGGTGCCGCGGCCGCCATCGGCCTCGTGCTGCCGGAGCTCGACGGGCGCCTCGACGGCTTCGCCATGCGCGTGCCCACCATCAACGTGTCGGTGGTGGACCTGACCTTCCAGGCCTCGCGCGACACGAGCGCCGAGGAGATCCACCAGGCCATGCGCAAGGCCGCGCAAGGCGAGCTCAAGGGCATCCTCGAGTACACCGACGAGCCGCTCGTCTCCATCGACTACAACCACAACCCCGCGTCGTCGATCTACGACGCCACGCTCACCAAGGTGCAGGGCAAGCGCCTCGTGAAGGTGTGCGCCTGGTACGACAACGAGTGGGGCTTCTCGAACCGGATGCTCGACACCACGCTCGCATTCGCCAAGCTCTGACGGCACCGCCATGGCGCTTGCAGTGCTCAAGATGGCGGACGTGGAGCTCCGCGACCGCCGCGTCCTCATCCGTGAGGACCTGAACGTGCCGCTCAAGGACGGCAAGGTGGCCGCGTCGCAGCGCATCGAGGCGGCCCTGCCCACGCTGCGCCTGGCGGCGGAGCGCGGCGCCCGCGTGCTCGTGATGTCGCACCTCGGGCGCCCCAAGGAGGGCGAGGCGGACCCGGCGCTGTCGCTCGCGCCGGTGGCCGAGCGGCTCGGCGAGCTCCTCGGCCGCGAGGTGCCGCTCGCGAAGGACTGGCTCGACGGCGTGGACGTGCCGCCGGGCGGCATCGTGCTCTGCGAGAACGTGCGCTTCAACAAGGGCGAGAAGAAGAACGACGAGGCGCTCGCGCGGCGCATGGCGGCGCTCTGCGACGTGTTCGTGATGGACGCGTTCGGCACGGCGCACCGCGCCGAGGCGAGCACCCACGGCGTCGCGCGCTTCGCGCCCGTGGCCTGCGCGGGGCCGTTGCTCGTGGCCGAGCTCGAAGCGCTCGAGAAGGCGCTCGAAGCGCCGCGCCGGCCGCTGGTCGCCATCGTGGGCGGCGCCAAGGTCTCGACCAAGCTCGAGGTGCTGCGCTCGCTCGCGGGCAAGGTGGACGAGCTCATCCTCGGCGGCGGCATCGCCAACACCGTGCTCGCGGCCGCCGGCCGCGAGGTGGGCAAGTCGCTGGCCGAGCGCGACATGCTCGACTTCTGCAAGGACCTGCTGGCCGGCAAGTTCGGCCGCGCGGCCGTGCCGCTGCCCACCGACGTCGTGGTCGCTCCGAGCCTCGACCCCGGCGCGCGGGGCACGGTCAAGCCGGTGGACGCGGTGGGCGCCGAGGAGATGATCCTCGACATCGGCCCGCAGACGGCCGAGCAGTATGCCGCGCGGCTCGCGAAGGCCGGCACGATCGTGTGGAACGGGCCGCTCGGCGTGTTCGAGCATCCCGAGTTCGCGGCCGGCACGCGCCGCGTGGCGGAAGCCGTGGCCGCGAGCGCGGCCTTCTCCATCGCGGGCGGCGGCGATACGCTCGCGGCCGTGGAGCAGTTCGGCGTCGCGGATCGTATCTCCTACATCTCCACCGGCGGCGGCGCGTTTCTCGAGTTCCTGGAGGGCAAGAAGCTCCCCGCCGTCGAGATCCTCGAGCAGCGCGCCCGCGGCGGGGGCGGCTGACGGAGACTCCCATGGCCGGCCCGTCGGCGGCGCCATACGCGTTGTTGCGGCAGGCCTTCGATGCCGCTCTCGAGGCGGCCGCGCCCGCCCGTTGCCTGCCGCCGTTCCTCGACGGGCTCGGCGGCGGCCCGGCCGTCGTGCTCGGCGCCGGCAAGGCCGCCGCGTCCATGGCGGCCGCGTTCCGCGCGCACTGGCCGGGCGAGGTGCGCGGCTTCGTTGTCACGCGCTACGGCCACGGGCTCGCGGCCGGCGAGGACGCGGGCGACATCGAGGTGGTGGAGGCGGGCCACCCGTCCCCGGACGAGGCGAGCCTCGCGGCCGGCGCGCGGCTCCTCGAGCTCGCGGCGAGCGTCCGCCCGGACGAGACGCTCTGCTGCCTCATCTCGGGCGGCGGCTCCGCGCTCGCGGCGGCGCCGTTGCCGGGCCTCCGCTTCGAGCAGAAGCGGGCGGCGGCCAACTTCCTGATCCGCGCCGGCGCGGACATCCGCGAGATCAACTGCGTGCGCAAGCATCTGTCGGCGCTGAAAGGCGGAAGGCTCGCGCGGGCCGCGCGCCCCGCCCGTGTGATCACCTTCGCGATCTCCGACGTGCCGGGCGACGCGCCCGCGGACATCGCCTCCGGCCCCACCGTGCCGGATGCGACCACCCAGGCGGATGCGCGCGCCATCCTCGAGCGGTACGGCTATCCGCACATTGCCGAGCTCGCGCCGATCCTCGACGATCCGCGCTTCGAGACGCCGAAGCCGAGCGACGCCGACTTCGCCGGCGACGCCGTGCATACCATCGCCTCCGCGGCCACGGCGCTCGACGCCGCGCGGCGCGTGCTCGAGCGCGCGGGCTTCGAGGTACGCTGCCTCGGCGACCGCCTGGACGACGAGGCGCAGGCGCTCGGCGCCGCGCACGCCCGGCTCGCGCGCGAAACGCTCGCGGGCGGCCGCCCCACGGCGCTGCTCTCGGGGGGCGAGACGCGGGTGGTGCTCGGCTCCGCCGCGAGCGGGCGCGGCGGCCGGAACACCGAGTACCTGGCCGCCCTGGCGCTCGCGCTCGACGGGCTGCCCGGGGTCTACGCGCTCGCCGCCGACACCGACGGCATCGACGGGCACGGCGACCACGCGGGCGCGATGATCGGCCCCGACGTGCTGGAGCGGGGCGCGGTGCGAGGTCTGTCACTGCAGACGATGCTGGCGCAGCACGACACTTACGGGTACTTTGACGCGTGCGAATCGCTACTACGCACCGGCCCGACCAGGACGAATGTCAACGACTTCCGATTGATCCTCTGCCAGCCGTGAGCCGCCCACTCACTTCGCGCCGCGAAGCCGCGGCGCTCGTGCCGACCAGGACCGGCCCCGAGGCGCGGCGCCGAACCAAGATCGTCGCCACGCTCGGCCCCGCCACCGACGACCCCCGCGTGCTCGAGCAGCTCATCGCCGCCGGCGCGGACGTCATGCGCATCAACTTCTCGCACGGCACGCAGCAGGACCAGGCGGAGCGCGTGCGCAAGGTGCGCGAGATCTCGCAGCGGCTCGGCCGCTACGTCGGCATCATGGGCGACCTGCAGGGCCCGAAGATCCGCATCGAATCCTTCCGCGAAGGCAGCGCCACGCTCGTGGAGGGCCGCCCGTTCGTGCTCGACACCGCCATGGATCCGCACGCCGGCGACGAGCATGCGGTGGGCGTCGCCTATCGCAATCTCGTGCGGGACGTGGTGGCCGGAGACGTGCTGCTCCTCGACGACGGCCAGATCGTGCTCGAGGTGGTGGGCGTGCACGGCACCCAGGTGGAGTGCCGCGTCGTGCAGGGCGGCCGGCTCACGGACCACAAGGGGCTCAACAAGCAGGGCGGGGGCCTGTCCGCTCCCGCGCTCACGGACAAGGACCGCCGCGACATCGAGATGGCGGCCAAGCTCGGCTTCGACTTCGTGTCGGTGTCCTTCGCGCGCGACGCGGAAGACATCGAGGAGGCGCGCTCGCTGCTCCGGGCGGCGGGCGGGCACGGCCACATCGTGGCCAAGATCGAGCGCGCGGAAGCGGTGCAGAACGTGCGCGCCATCATCGAAGCCACCGACGTGATCATGGTGGCGCGCGGCGACCTCGCCGTGGAGGTGGGTTATGCGGCGATGACGGGCCTGCAGAAGGGCCTCATTCGCCTCGCCCGCTCGCGCAACCGCATCTGCATCACGGCCACGCAGATGCTCGAGTCGATGATCCATCAGCCCACGCCCACGCGCGCCGAGGTGTCGGACGTCGCGAACGCCGTGATGGACGGCACCGACGCCGTCATGCTGTCGGCGGAGACGGCCGTCGGCAAATACCCCGTGCAGGCCGTGCGCACGATGGCGGAGCTCTGCGTGGGCGCGGAGAAGCACGAGACGTTCCGGCGGGCCGCGAACTACCGCCTCGAGGACGTGTTCACCCACGTGGACGAGGCGATCGCGATGGCCGTGATGTACACGGCCAACCACATGAAGGTGCGCGCGATCATCGCGTTGACGGAGTCGGGCTCGACGACGCTCTGGATGTCGCGGGTGCGTTCCGACATCCCGATCTACGCGGTCACGCGCCACGAGACCACGCGGCGGCGCGTCACGCTCTACCGCGGCGTGTACCCGCTGCCGATCGAGGTCGGCCCCAACAACGATCTTTCCGAGCAGCGCATCTTCGACGTGCTGATCGCCGAGGGCGCCGTGAGCCCCGGCGATCTGGTCCTGTACACCAAGGGCGACCAAGAAGGCGTTGCCGGGCGCACCAACACGATGAAGATCGTGACGGTGCCCGAGCCGAGCGGACGGACCCCACCCGGCGTGAGTGGCTGAGCCCATCCGCAAGGCGCTCGTGCTGCCGGGCGCCGGGGCGCGCGGCGCTTATCAGGTCGGCGTCCTGAAGGCCATCGCGTCGTTACTGCCGCGGCACGCGCCGAATCCCTTCGCCATCATCTCGGGCACCTCCGCGGGCGCCATCAACGCGGCCGTGCTGGCGTCGCGCGCAGCGCACTTCGAGCGCGCGGTGTCGGAGATGGAGCGGGTCTGGGCGAACTTCCGGGCGAGCCAGATCTTCAAGACCGACAGCTTGAGCATGCTCAAGTCGAGCCTGCAGTGGCTCGTCACCCTCGTGACCGGCGGGCTCGGCGCGCCGAAGCCGGTGTCGCTGCTCGACAACTCGCCGTTGCGCGCGCTCATCGAGCGCGACGTGCGCTTCCCCGGCATCGCCAAGGCGCTGCGCCGCGGGCATCTCGAGGCGCTGGCGGTGACGGCCTCGGGATACACCTCGGCGCGCTCGGTCACGTTCTACCAGTCGGCCCGCGAGATCCCGCCGTGGTCGCGGGTGCGGCGGGACGGCCGTCCGGCGCTGATCGGCGTGAACCACCTCATGGCGAGCGCCGCCGTGCCGTTCTTCTTCCCGCCGGTGCGCATCGGCGACGAGTACTTCGGCGACGGCGCCATGCGGCACCGGGCGCCGCTCTCGTCCGCCATTCACCTCGGGGGCGACCGGCTGCTCGTGATCGGCGTGCGCGACGAGCATCGCGAGCCCGAGCCCAAGCCCGGCGCGCCGGCCGAGCCGCCGTCGCTCGCGCAGCTCCTGGGCTACGTGCTCGACACGCTGTTCCTCGACGGACTGCAGACCGACGTCGAGCGGCTCGTGATGATCAACCGCCTGCTCGAGCAGACCGGCACGGAACGCCTGACCGGGGCCGTGGCCAACCTGCGGCCGATCCACACGCTGATCGTCACGCCCAGGGAGGACATCCGGCCCATCGCCGAGCGGCACCTGCACGAGCTGCCGCGGCCGGTGCGGCTGCTGCTCCGCGGCGTGGGCGTGTCGCGGCGCAACGGCATGCAGCTCGTGAGCTACATGCTGTTCGAGTCGGGCTACACGCGGGAACTCATCGACATGGGCTATCGCGACGCGATGGCGATGGAGGAGGACATCCGCGCGTTCATCTACGACCAGCCGATGGACACGTTCGACGCGCCGGCCTACCTCAAGGCCGACATCGAGCAGCGCTGACCGAGCCTGCGGGAGATTCTACGAGCCTGTGGGAGCGGCTTTCCAGCCGCGATCTCTAGCGCCGCATCCTGCTCGCGACGACGCATGTGACCGCGATCTTCAGGACGCCAAATTCCGCGCAGACGCTTCGCGGCGTGGATCGCATGTGCCCCTTCCAGCAGGCTCGCGCACAGGGATGTGCGCGCGCCGACCTACACGGATGTATTCACGGCGGTGCTGGAAGGGGCACATGCGAGCCGCGCCGTCTGCCGTGACGCAAGAATCGCGACTAGAAAGTCGCTCCCACAGATGACGATCGCGACTAGAAAGTCGCTCCCACGCGGCGGTCAGGTGAGGATCAGCGTGCCGAGGCCGAGGAAGGCGGCGATGCCGACGACGTCGGTGATCGTGGTGACGACCACGCCGCCCGCGAGCGCCGGATCCACGCGCAGCCGCTTGAGCGTGAGCGGCACGCCGAAGCCGGCGAGCGCGGCGCAGAGGAGATTCACGGCGAGCGCCGCCGCGATCACGAGCCCCACGCGCCAGGTGCCGAACCACCACGACGTCACGAGCGCCACCACCGTTGCCCAGCTCACGCTGTTCAGCACCGCCACGCCGAGCTCCTTGACGAGCAGCCAGCGGGCGTTCGAGCGCGCCACGCGGCCGAGCGCGAGCCCGCGCGTGATCAGCACCATCGTCTGATTGCCCGCCACGCCGCCCATGCTCGGCACGATGGGCAGCAGGATCGCGAGCGCCACCACCTCCTCGAGCGTGGCCTCGAACAGCCCGGCCACCCGCGCCGCGACGAACGCCGCGGCGAGGTTCACGCCGAGCCAGACGAACCGGCGCCGCGCGCTCACGGTCACCGGCGCGAACATGTCGTCGTCCTCGTCGAGGCCCGCCATGCTGAGCACCGAGTGGCTCGCCTCCTCGCGGATCACGTCCACCACGTCGTCCACGGTGATGTGCCCGAGCAGCATGCCGTTCTCGTCCGTGACGGGCGCGGACACGAGGTCGTAGTTCTCGAAGAACGTGGCCACCTCCGTGGCCGGCATCGTGGCCGGCACGGACGGCGGCTCGGTGCTCATGAGATCGGCCACGAGCTCGTCCGGGTCCGAGGTCAGGAGCTTCGCGAACGACAGCGAGCCGCGATAGTGGCCGTCGCGGCTCACGACGAACACGCCGTCCACGCCCGAGGGGAGCTCCTTGCGCATGCGCAGGTAGCGCAGCACCACCTCCACGGTGACGTCGCCCCGCACCGTCAGGGTATCGGGGTTCATGAGGCCGCCGGCCGTGTCCTCGTCGTAGCCGAGCACGGCCTCGAGCCGGCGCCGGTCGCTCTCGTTCAGGGAGCGCAGCACCTCGCGGTTGACCGCCTCCGGCAGCTCGCGCACCAGGTCCGCGAGGTCGTCGAGCTCGAGGTTCGCCACGGCCTCGACGAGCTGCTCGGGCTGCAGGTCCGCGATCAGGCGGCTGCGCACTTCCTCGTTCAGCTCCACCAGCACGTCGCCGTGCTCGGCGGGCTCCACGAGCGGCCACAGCAGCCGCCGTTGCTCGGGCGGCAGCGACTCGAGCAGGGCGGCGATCTCGGCGGGGTTCAGCGCGGACAGGAGCCGCGCCACGTTGCGCATCGTGCCGCCGCCGAGCGCGGCGCGCAGCGCTTCGAGAGGCGTCGTCGAGCCGTCGTTCTGCAGATCGGCAGCGGTCATGGGCGAGAGTAGGGGAGATCCGGTCGGGTGAACCGCCCGCGCAGTGTACGCGCGGAGGCAGGCGGCGGTCTAATTGGCGGCGCCGAAGCGTCGCGGCCGGAGAGTCGCTTCCAGCCGGCTATCGGAAGCGCCTACGGCAGCTCGTGGTGGCGCGTGCGGATCGGGCCGAAGCGCGCGTCGAGACGCCGCGCCACGGCCTCGGCGATGTACACCGAGCGGTGCTGCCCGCCGGTGCACCCGATGGCCACCGTGAGGTACGACCGCTGGAAGTCCTGGTAGCAGGGGATCCAGTTCTCGAGGTACCGCGTGATGTCGTCCACCATGCGCTGCACCAGCGGCTGCGCGTCGAGGAACGCGATCACCGGGGCGTCCTTGCCGGACAGCGGCCGCAGCTGCGGCTCCCAGTACGGGTTCGGCAGGCAGCGCACGTCGAACACGAAGTCCGCGTCCGGCGGCACGCCGTGCTTGTAGCCGAACGACTCGATCAGGATCGACAGCGTGCCGGGCTCCCGCCCACCGATCCGGTCGCGGATCTGCTCGCGGAGCTCGTAGACGGTCATGTTGGTGGTGTCGATGATGAGCTCGGCCGTGTCGATCACGGGGCCCAAGAGCTCCCGCTCCTGCGCCACCGCCTCCGCTAGGCTCGTGTCCTTGTTCGTGAGGGGGTGCTTGCGGCGCGTCTCGCGGAAGCGTGCGAGCAGCACGTCGTCCCGCGCCTGGAGGAACACGATCTCGCAGGAGAGCCCTTCGGCGCGCAGCTTCTGCACGAGGCCCGGGATGGCCGCGATGTCGGCGGGACGGTTGCGGGCGTCGAGACCTACGCCCACGTTCTGGAAGGCGGCGTCCTGGCGGGGGAGGACCTCGTCCACGAACGACCGCAGCAGCGGCACCGGGATGTTGTCGATGCAGTAGAAGCCGAGGTCCTCGAGCGCGTGCAGGGCGACGCTCTTCCCGGAGCCCGACAGGCCGCTGATGATTACCAGTCGCACGCGCGGCCGCCTCGCGGCTCGTGGCCGTCCCCGGTACGCGCGGGCGCCGTCGCCGAGCCGGCCGCCGCGGCGTCAGCGAAAGCGCGGTTTCTCCACCTCACGCGCATGGTGATCCGTGAGCTTTTCCTTGTGCTTCTTCACCTGGCGATCGAGCTTGTCCGCCAGCGCGTCGATCGCCGCATACATGTCGCCGTCCACCGCGTCGGCGTGGACGGTTCCGCCACCCATGTGCACCGTGGCTTCGGCCTTGTGGAGCAGCTTCTCGATCGTCAACACGCAATGGATGTCGGTCATGTTGTCGAAGTGGCGTTCCAGGCGGGAGAGCTTCGTTTGCACGTAGTCGCGCAATGCCTGAGTCACCTCGACGTGATGACCGGTCACGCTCAATTGCATGTGTCCTCCTTCGCTTCCGGTGGCTGCGTGATAACCGGCGCAGCGGCATTCCGGCCGCCGGCGCGTGAGCTCGGGTGATGGACGACGAGTGCTGCGCCGCCCTCGCGCCGCTCATCCGACCGTCCTGCTCTTCTTGCGGTCGCTGGAGGAGGGGATCCGCATCGCCTCGCGATACTTCGCGACCGTGCGGCGCGCGACCTTGATGCCCTCCGCGGAGAGGATGGAGGCGATCTGATTGTCCGACAGCGGCCTCTCGGGATCCTCGCTGGTGACGAGCTTGCGGATCTTGGCCCGCACCGCCGTGGACGACTGCTCGCCCTCCTCGCCGGACACGTGACTCGAGAAGAAGTAGCGGAATTCGAACACGCCGCGCGGCGTGTGCATGTACTTGTTGGTGGTGACGCGCGACACCGTGGACTCGTGCATGTTGATGGCCTCGGCGATGTCGCGCAGCACCATGGGCTTCATGTACTCCTCGCCGTACTCGAGGAACTCCGTCTGCCGCTGCACGATGGTGAGCGCCACCTTGAGCAGCGTCTCGTTGCGGATCTCGAGGCTGCGGATGAGCCAGCGCGCTTCCTGGAGCTGTGCCTTGAGCACGTCGTACTCCTCGCCCCGGCCGAGCGAGTTGGCGTACATCTGGTTCACGCGCAGCTGCGGCGAGATGGCGTTGTTCAGCTCCACCACCCAGTGGCCGTCGTGGCGGCGAACGAAGACGTCCGGCACCACGTACTCGGGCGCCGGGGCGTACACCGCGGACCCGGGCCGCGGGTGGCACGAGCGCACGAGCGCGATGGCGTGCTCGAGCTCGCCGTCGCTCACCCTGAGCTGTCGCTTCAGTGCACCGAACTGGTGCTCCGCCACGAGCTCGAGATGCTCGGCCGCGATGCGGCGCGCGAGCTCGAGACCGGGCGTGGCCGGGTCGAGCTGACCGAGCTGCAGCAGCACGCATTCGCTCACGGAGCGCGCCGCGACGCCCACGGGATCGAACTGCTGCACGAGCTTCAGGACCTCCTCGATCTCCTCCACCGTGGCCAGCACGTCGGGGGCGAGCGTGGCCCGGATGGTCTCGAGGTCGTCCACGAGGTAGCCGTCGTCGTTGATGGCGTCGATGATGGCCTGGCCGATCGCCGTGGTGCGCGGGTCGAGGTTCTCGAGCTCGAGCTGCCAGAGCAGGTGGTCTCTGAGCGTCTCCTCGGAGCGGTCCGCGTACTCGAACGTGGACGGCGGATCGGAGCTGCGCGGGGCCTCCGACGGTCCCGTGCGCTGCACGTCCTCCCATTCCGCTTCGGAGGCGACCGCCAGGTCCTCGTAGTCGTCCATGTCGTCGTGGCCGTCGTCGCGCGGCTCGACGATCTCCATCTCGGCGGCGCTCTCCAGGGAATCGGGCCCGTCGTCGGCGGACTCGTCCACCTCGAGCATCACGTTCTGATCGAGCGCCTCCTGAATCTGCGACTGCAGCTCCATGATCGGCAGCTGCAGCAGCCGAATGGCCTGCTGCAGCTGCGGCGTCATCGTCAGCTGCTGCGTGAGCTTCAGTTGTAGAGACGGCTTCAACATCTTTCGACGGTCTTAGAGCGAGAATCCTTCTCCGAGATACACTTCGCGCACACTCTTGTTGGACAGGATCTCGCTCGGGGTTCCTGCGGCCATCAGCTCGCCGTTGTTCAGAATATAGGCGGAGCCGCAGATTCCAAGTGTCTCGCGCACGTTGTGGTCGGTGATCAGCACGCCTATGTCACGCTGGCTCAAGTGCCGGATGATGCGCTGGATGTCGAGCACGGAGATCGGGTCGACGCCCGCGAACGGCTCGTCGAGCAGCACGAACTTGGGCTCGGCGGCGAGCGCCCGGGCGATCTCTACGCGCCGCCGCTCGCCTCCCGAGAGGCTCACTCCCAGCGTGTCCCTGACGTGGCTGATGTGAAGTTCTTCCATTAACTCCTCCAGCTTCGTCTGCCGGGCCGCGCGATCCAGGTCTTTCCGTGTTTCCAGAATCGCTCGGATATTGTCCGCTACGGTGAGCCGGCGAAAAACCGAAGCCTCCTGAGGCAGGTAGCCGAGGCCCAGTTTCGCTCGACGGTGCACCGGCAGTCGAGTGACATCGCGGCCATTCAGCCGAATGTGACCACGGTCGCAGCCGATCAGGCCCACGATCATGTAGAACGCCGTGGTTTTGCCGGCGCCGTTCGGGCCGAGCAGGCCGACGACCTCGCCGCTGCGTATTGTAAGCGTAAGATCGCGGACGACTTCCCGGGACCGATAACGCTTGGCGATGCCGAGCGCCTCGAGCGTGCTCATGGGGAGCGGGCGGGCTCGCTCGCAGCGTCTTCCGCCGGCGGGACGATGGTGATGCTGAAACGCTCGCTGCAGGCCGAGGAGCCGGAGGTCACGCGGCCTCGCTGGAAGTCGTACATCAGATCGCAGCCGCGGATCTCGTTCTGCCCCACGCTGAGCCAGGCGTTGCCGGCGAGCCGCAGCGTCTGCTGACGGTAGTCGTAGGAAAGCGACGCGGCGCCTCCCTTCGCCTCCGCTTCGCGCTCCGGGCTGGTATCGGTGAACGCGGCTGGGTCGCCGCGCAGCTCCGCCAGCACGAGCGCCCCGTCGTCGAACTTGAAGACGGCGCTGTCCGCTTCGAGCAACGCATTGTCGACGGTGATGCGCACGTTGCCCGTGAACTCCCACTCGCTGCCGAGCTCCACCCCCGTGGCCACCGCCCGGTCCGCCTGCAAGCTCAACCGGCCGTGGCGCGCGCGCAGCCCTTCGAATACGACCAGCTCGCTCTGCCGGTCCAGCGAGAAGGACTCGGCTTCGAGCGAGTCGAAGGGCGAAGAGTCGGTCGGCGCTAAAGCGTCGCCCTCCTGCGCCGCCGGAACGGAACAGACGACGAACGCGGCGGCGAGCGCCGCGAGCCTAGGGGCCGACGTCAGCATGAATGTCGGATTCTAGCCTCAGCCGGTCGTCCTTCAAGTGAGCCACCAGCCCCCGGGCGCGCAGCCTCTGGCCGTCGACGGCGATGCGCACGACGTCGTCCGAGCGGGCCACGAACGTGTCGGCGTCGACCGTGAGGTGCTCGAGCTCCACCTTCACCTGCCGCTTGCCCTCGTCCGGCACGCTCTCGAGGCGGACGCCGCCCGCGAGCTCGAGGACGCTGCGGTCTTTCGGCACGCGGCCGCTGGCGGCCGAGAGCCGCCACGGCACGCCGGCGGCGGGTTGGTACTCGACCCGCACATCGGTGAGCTCGAGCTCGTCCCGGCCCGGCAGCTCCTCGACGCGGGCGGCGGAGATGCGGTAGACCACGGCACCGGTCTCGTCCGTGCCCGTGATGTCGGCGTCCTCCATATAGAAGCCGCGCGCGGGCGGTCCGTCCGCGGCGGCGCGCGGCGCGGGCTCCGGGGGAGGGTGGCCGAGCCACCAGCTGCCGGCGGCAACGACGATCAGCAGCAGGCCGCCCAGCAGGTTGCGAACCATCCGATACATGGCCTCTTTCTCGCGCGGAGCGCGCCGCGCGGGCCCTCGAATTCTAAGCCATGCGTCGGCCGGTCCCCGTGCCCGTGTCGGAGCCGCGGGCCGCTTGAGCTAGACTAGCCGCCTCCATGCCGCAGCACTCACCATGAGCCCCGAGGACATCGTCGCCCTGATCGAGCAGAACCTCCACGGCGCCAAGGCCGAGGTGCGGACGGACGGCATGGGCCACTACGAGGCGCTGGTCGTGTCCGAGGCGTTCGAGGGCAAGCGCACCCTGCAACGGCACCAGATGGTTTACGGCGCGCTGGGGGACCGCGTGGGGCGCGAGATTCACGCGCTGGCCGTCAAGACGTATACGCCGGCCGAGTGGGACGCCGCCCGCCGCTGAGGCAGCCCACCCCCGCGCCGGATCCTTGCGGATGGACAAGCTAGAGATCAGCGGCGGAACCCCGCTTTCCGGCGAGGTCCGCATCTCCGGGGCCAAGAACTCCGCGCTGCCGATCCTGGCCGCCTCGCTGCTCGCGAGCAGCCCCGTCGAGCTCCACAACGTGCCGCGGCTGAACGACGTGGCCACCACGCTCAAGCTCCTGCGGCAGATGGGGGTGGAGGTGGCCACGCCGGCGGAGGGCACGGTGGCCGTGGACGCGCGGCGCATCGCGGAGTTCAGGGCGCCGTACGAGCTCGTGAAGACCATGCGGGCCTCCATCCTCGTGCTGGGGCCGCTGCTCGGGCGGTTCGGCCACGCGGACGTGTCGCTGCCGGGCGGGTGCGCGATCGGTGCGCGGCCGGTGAACCTGCACGTGGCGGGCTTGCGGGCGATGGGTGCCGCCATCTGGATCGAGAACGGGTACATCCGCGCCCGGGCGGAGCGGCTGCACGGCGCGCGGCTCGTGCTCGACACCGTGACGGTCACCGGCACGGAGAACCTCATGATGGCGGCCGTCTGCGCCCGCGGCGAGAGCCTCATCGAGAACGCGGCCCGCGAGCCCGAGGTCGTCGATCTCGCCAATTTCCTGACCGCCATGGGCGCGAAGATCGAGGGCGCGGGAACGGCCTCCATCGCCATCCAGGGCGTGGACGCCCTGCACGGCGCCACCTACTCGATCATGCCGGACCGCATCGAGGCCGGAACCTTCCTCGTGGCCGCGGCGCTGACCGGCGGGCGCGTGAAGGCGATCGGCGCGAACGCCGACCACCTCGACGCCGTGCTGCAGAAGCTCGAGGAAGCCGGCGCCACGCTCACCCGCGGGCGGGGCTGGATCGAGCTCGACATGGGCGGACGGCGCCCGCGGGCCGTGGACGTCCGCACGGCGCCCTACCCCGGCTTCCCCACCGACATGCAGGCGCAGTTCTGTGCGCTGAACGCCGTGGCGGAGGGCACGGCCACCATCACGGAGACGATCTTCGAGAACCGCTTCCAGCACGCGCTCGAGCTGCAGCGGCTCGGCGCGAACCTCGCGATCGAAGGCAACACGGTGATCTGCCGGGGCGTCGAGACGCTGATCGGCGCGCCGGTGATGGCCACCGACCTGCGCGCGTCGGCGTCGCTCGTGATCGCCGGGCTCAAGGCGCGCGGCAAGACGCTCGTCGACCGCATCTACCACCTCGACCGCGGCTACGAGCGGATCGAGGAGAAGCTCTCCGCCCTCGGCGCCACCATCCGCCGCGTGAAGGCGTAGACCGCCAGGTGGGAGACCGCCAGGTGGGAGCGGCTTTCAAGCCGCGATTTTCGCGCCGCCGAACGAAGAGATCGCGCCTGGAAAGGCGCTCCAACCTGGTCCGTCAGCGGCTTTCTCCCCCTCCCCTCCCGGCGCCTTCAATCATCCCTATTGAGGCACCGGGTAACCATACAAGATCCCACCGGCAGGTGAGGCTTGTCGCGCAAGCTTCAGCGGATGAGCTGCTGCGCGGCGCGCTCCTCGAGCACCGCTTCCGTCTCGAACGCGCCGCCGCCCGGCCGCACGGCCGCGATGCGGATGCGCTCGCCGGGCTGCGAGCTCGCGACCAGGCTCATTGCCTGCTGCTGGCTCAGCATGCGCTCGCCGTTGATGTGGGTGATGATGTCGCCGACCTGCAGGCCCGCGGCGGCGGCGGGGCCGCCCACGTAGACGAGCTGCACGGCCGGACCGTCGAGCCCGAAGGCGCGGGTGGCGCTCGCCGGCAGGTCCCAGCACTCGATGCCGAGATAGCCGCGGATCACGCGGCCGTTCGCGATGAGCTGGTCCATGACGCCGCGGACGAGGTTCACGGGGATGGCGAAGCCGATGCCCTCGGGCACGATCCGGTCGCCCGGCGAGGAGCTCACCACGGCCGTGTTGATGCCGACGAGCTCGCCGCGCGTGTTGACCAGCGCGCCGCCGGAGTTGCCGATGTTGATGGCGGCGTCCGTCTGGATGAAGTTCTCGAAGATCGTGAGGTCGAGCTGGTTGCGGCCGGTGGCGCTCACGATCCCCATGGTGACGGTCTGGCCCAGGCCCAGCGAGTTGCCGATGGCGAGCACGGGCTCGCCCACTTGCAGGCGGTCGGACCGGCCGAGCTTGATCACGGGCAGGTCGGGCAGGTCGATCCTGAGCAGCGCGAGCTCCGTCTCCGGGTCCGTGCCCACGAGCTCGGGGATCGCCACGCGGCCGTCCGCGAGCTGCACGCGGATCTGATCCGCGTCCCGGATCACGTGCCAGTTCGTGACCACGTAGCCGCGCTGGTCGATCACGACGCCCGAGCCGAGCGCCCGGCCGCGCAGCCGGATGCCGCTCCTCTGCCCGTACGGGCTCAAGGTGCGCTCGGTGTAGATGTTCACGACGGCGGGGGCGCTGGCCGCCACGGCGGACGCATAGCTCGGGACGCCAGATTCGACCCGCGAGCCGAGCAGGCCGGGTTCGAGCAGCACCACGACGAACGCGAGGGCGAGGCCGAAGGCGGCCGATTGGGCGACGAACCCTACCGTCTTCCACGGCGACGACATGGCGGCGAGTTTAGCAGCGCTCCGCGGGGCCTCGAGTGGTCAAGCCGCGACAGCGCTGTGTATAATGGCGCGCCCTGACGAACCCCGGCGCCACGCATGGCTGCGCACGTGCGCGGCGCCTCCACATGATGACGATTTCACGATCTGCTCGCGAAGGTTGGCTGATGATGCTCGCCCCCGTGCGCCATGGAGCGCGCCATGGCTGAGAGCGGCGGTTTCACCCGGCGACATTTTCTCACGGTAGCGACTGCCGTCACCGGCGGCGCCGGCGTCGTCGCCGCCGCCGTGCCGTTCATCGCGTCGTTGAAGCCGAGCGCCCGGGCCCGCGCCTTGGGTGCGCCGGTGGAAATCGACGTCAGCAAGCTCGAGCCGGGCGCGCTGCTCAAGGTCGAGTGGCGGGGCCGGCCCATCTACGTGCTGCACCGCACGCAGGAGATGCTGGCCACGCTCGACAAGGACGCGTCGCTGCTGCGCGATCCGGATTCCCAGGAGTCCACGCAGCCGAGCTACGCCACCAACAAGCACCGCAGCATCCGGCCGACCTTCCTCGTGGTCGAGGGCGTCTGCACGCACCTCGGGTGCGCGCCCATCCCGCGGTTCGAGGTGGCGCCGCCCGATCTCGGGCCGGACTGGCCGGGCGGCTTCTACTGCCCCTGCCACGGCTCCCGCTTCGACCTCGCCGGCCGCGTGTTCGCCGGCGTGCCCGCGCCCACGAATCTCGTGGTGCCGCCGTACCGCTACATCAACGACAACACCATCCTGATCGGCTCCGACACCGGAACTTCGTAATGGCCACCACCGAAGCCGACGTTTTCGATCGACTGGGCGACAAGCTGCGCGCGCTCACCGCCTGGCTCGACGACCGCATCCCGCTCACCGCCACCATCAAGGCGCACGCCACGGAGTACTACGCCGCCAAGAATTTCAACTTCTGGTACGGCTTCGGCGTGCTGGCCATCGTTGTGCTGGTCATTCAGCTCGTGACCGGCATTTTTCTCACGATGAACTACAAGCCGTCGGACACGGGGGCGTTCGCCTCGGTGGAGTACATCATGCGCGACGTCGAGTGGGGGTGGCTCATCCGCTACCTGCACTCCACCGGCGCGTCCGCGTTCTTCATCGTGGTGTACCTGCACATGTTCCGCGGGCTCATGTACGGCTCCTACAAGCGGCCGCGCGAGCTCGTGTGGATCATCGGCATGTTCATCTATCTCGCCCTCATGGCGGAGGCGTTCTTCGGCTATCTGCTGCCGTGGGGCAACATGTCGTACTGGGGCGCACAGGTGATCGTGTCGCTGTTCGGCGCCATCCCCGTGGTGGGCGAGGGCCTCGCGGAGTGGATCCGCGGCGACTACTACATCTCCGACATCACGCTGAACCGCTTCTTCGCGTTCCACGTGATCGCCGTGCCGCTGCTGCTGGTGCTGCTCGTGTTCCTGCACATCGTGGCCCTGCACCACGTGGGGTCGAACAACCCCGACGGCATCGAGATCAAGGACTACAAGGGGCCGGACGGCAAGCCGATCGACGGCGTGGCTTTCCACCCGTACCACACGAGCAAGGACCTCGTGATCATCGTCGTGTTCCTGATCCTGTTCTCCTGCGTGGTCTTCTTCGCGCCGGAGATGGGCGGGTACTTCCTGGAGCACGCCAACTTCGAGCCGGCCAACCCGCTGCAGACGCCGGAGCACATCGCTCCGGTGTGGTACTTCACGCCGTTTTACGCCATCCTGCGCGCCGTGCCGGACAAGCTGCTGGGCGTGCTGCTGATGGCCTCCGCCGTGCTGCTGCCGTTCTTCCTGCCGTGGCTCGACCGCTGCCGCGTGAAGTCCATCCGCTACCGCGGCTGGACGTACAAGGTGGCCCTCGGCGTGTTCGCCGTGAGCTTCCTCGCGCTCGGGTATCTCGGGCTGCAGCCCGCCACGGGCGTCTACACCGTGCTGTCCAGGGTCTTCACGGTGTTGTACTTCGCGTTCTTCGTGCTCATGCCGTTCTACACGCGCACGGAAAAGACCCGGCCCGTGCCGACCAGGGTGACGTGGTGAGCAGCGTAGTTTCCGTAGCGCCGGCGTGCACGGCGCCGAAGCGGTCGGCGAGCCTCGCGCTCGCCGCGGTGGTGCTGGCGGCTCTCGCGCTCGTCTCGCCGGCGTGGGCGCAGCACGAGGTGGAGCTCGAGTCCGCCAACAACAACGTGGCCAACACGGCGTCGCTGCAGCGCGGCGCCAAGTACTTCGTGAACTACTGCCTGGGTTGCCACTCGGCGCAGTACGTGCGTTACAACCGGCTCGCCCAGGACCTGCAGCTCACCGAGGATCAGCTCGTGAACAACCTCATGTTCACGGGCGAGCAGCCGCACGACACCATGGCCATCGCCATGCGGCCGGCGGACTCGGAGCGGTGGTTCGGCCGCACGCCCCCGGACCTGTCGCTGATCGCGCGCGCGCGGGGCACGGACTACATCTACACGTTCCTGCGCAGCTTCTACGCCGATCCGACGAGCCCCACGGGGGCCGACAACCTGGTGCTGCCGAACACGGCCATGCCGCACGTGCTGTGGCCGCTGCAGGGCATCCGGCGGGCCGTCTTCACCACCGACGAGGAGCACGGCGGCCAGCCCGTGTTCGAGCGGTTCGAGGTGGTGCGCCCGGGGGAGCTGTCGGAGCACGAGTTCGACCAGGTGGTTCGCGACATCGTGAACTTCCTGGACTACATCGGCGAGCCGATGCAGCGCGAGCGGCAGGCGCTCGGCATCCGCGTGATCGCGTTCCTGCTGATGTTCCTGCTGATCGCTTATATGCTCAAGAGGGAAATCTGGAAGGACGTCACTTAGTCGCCGCGCGTCCGATGCGGTACGCTCGCACGCAACGTGTCGGAGCGCGGTAGCAGGTTCCGCTCTATCCCGTGATGACGTTATTTTCAAAGCCGGCGGATCCATGGAGCCACCGCACGCGCCTGGTGCTGGCCGAGAAAGGCATCAGCATCGACGTGGTGGACGTGGACGACGGCCATCTGCCGGAGGATCTGCTCGACCTCAATCCCTACAACAGCGTGCCCACGCTGGTGGACCGCGATCTCGTCCTGTACGACTCGCGGATCATCATGGAGTACCTGGACGAGCGCTTCCCGCACCCGCCGCTCATGCCGGTGGATCCGGTCACGCGGGCGCAGTTTCGGCTGGCCCTGTTCCGCATCGAGAAGGACTGGTACTCGCTGGCCGAGGAGATCGCGGACGGCGCGGAGCGCAAGCCCGTCACGCGCGCCATCAAGGCGCTCGAGGAAAGCATCCTGTCGTCCGTCGAGATCTTCGCGGCGAAGAAGTTCTTCCTGAGCGACGAGTTCTCGCTCGTCGATTGCACCATCGCGCCGATCTTGTGGCGCCTCCCGCTCTTCAACATCAAGCTGCCGAGCTCGGCGAGGCCGATCCATCGCTACATGGACGAGGTGTTCTCGCGGCCCTCGTTCCGCGCGAGCCTCACCGAGATCGAACAGGAGATGCGGCAGTAGCCTCCCCGCGGAGGGCGTGCGCGGTGGAACGGTCGAAACGGCACCCCTCCCCGCCCGGAACCCAAAGCCGATGAGCAGCGGCAAGGGGCCCACCAGCCAGCGGCCATACCTCATTCGTGCGATGCACGAGTGGATGGTGGACAACGGCTACACGCCGCATCTCATCGTGGACGCGGCGCGCGCCGGCGGCGGCGTTCCGGCCGAGCACGTGAAAGACGGCAAGATCGTGCTGAACGTGAGCTACTCGGCCACCCGCAATCTCACGCTCGGCAACGAGCGCATCGAGTTCGAGGCGCGGTTCGGCGGGGTGCCGCGGCGCATCGACATTCCCGTGCACGCCGTGCTCTGCATCTACGCGCGCGAGACCGGCCAGGGCATGATCTTCAGCATGGACCCGCCGCCCGAAGGCCCCGGCGGCCCTGACCGCAGCCCGCCCGAGCCGAGCCCGCCCGAAGGCCCGCGCCTGTCGCGCCCGAAGCTCACCGTCGTCCGCTAGCCGCAACGGCAGGGTGGGAGCGCGATTCCCCGCTGTGGGAGCGGCTTTCCAGCCGCGATCTTCACCTGTGGGAGCGGCTTTCTAGCCGCGATTCTTGCCCCGCCGTGAACCCTGTATGGACTCC
Source organism: Gammaproteobacteria bacterium (assembly GCA_036563665.1). Taxonomy (GTDB): domain Bacteria; phylum Pseudomonadota; class Gammaproteobacteria; order Steroidobacterales; family Rariloculaceae; genus FEN-1219. The sequence continues at coordinate 4,385 of DATCLY010000062.1, read as the reverse complement.
TCCGTCAAGCCGTGTATTCGTCCTGTGGTCGGACCGGGGCTTTGCCGCGCCAGCGGCCGTCCCGCTCGTTCAAGAGATCGATCGCGAAGGCAGCTTCCTGGTGGGAGAGAGGGCTCAGCGCGCACATCCCTGTGCACGAGCGTGCTGGAAGAGGCACAGGCGAGCCGCGCCGCCTGCGATGACGGAAGAATCGCGGCTAGAAAGCCGCTCCCACAGGTGAAGATCGCGGCTAGAAAGCCGCTCCCACAGCGGGGATCGCGGCTGGAAAGCCGCTCCTACCTGGCTGCTCAGCGCGGCTGGAAAGCGGCTCCCGCAGGGGGCGGTCAGCGCGCGTCCAGGAGCTCCGCGTCGATGAGGTCGCAGAGGCAGTGGATCACCAGGATGTGGACCTCTTGGATGCGGCACGTGCGCTCGCCCGGCACGCGGATCTCGATGTCCTCCGGCCCGAGCGCCGCCGCGATGGCGCCGCCGTCGCGGCCCGTGAGCGCCACCACCTTGAGCTGGCGGCCGTGCGCCGCCTCGATGGCGCGCAGCACGTTCGGCGAGTTGCCGGACGTGGAGATCGCGAGCAGCACGTCGTTCGGCGCCCCGAGCGCGCGCACCTGCTTCGCGAACACGTCGTCGAAGTCGTAGTCGTTGGCGATCGCCGTGAGCGTGGAGCTGTCGGTCGTGAGCGCGATGGCCGGCAGGCCCGGCCGCTCGAGCTCGAAGCGGTTCAGGAGCTCGCCGGAGAAGTGCTGCGCGTCGGCCGCCGAGCCGCCGTTGCCGCAGCTCAGGATCTTGCCGTCCGCGAGCAGGGTCCGCGTCATCACGGCGGCGGCCGCGGCGATCTGCGGCGCGAGCGCCATCGAAGCTTGTTTCAGGGCGATGCTGTCGCGGAAGTGGTCGAGGACTCGTTGCTGCATGTTTCTCCGGGGCCCGAGAAAGGGGCGGCGCCTGGGAGCGAGCCCACACTGTGCATGCTCGGCCCCGCGGCTTCAACTGGCCTCGAACGCGTGCTTGATCCAGTCGACCTTGGGCTCCGCGGTGTCGATGGCGTCGATGGCCACCACGTCGAAGCGCACCGGCGCCCGCGCCCAGTGGGCGTGCCGCATGAGCAGGTGCCGGGTCGCCAGGACGATGCGCCGGCGCTTGTGCTCGCCGATGCTGTGCGCGGCGGGCACCATCGAGCCCGCCGCCCGCGCGCGCACCTCCACGATCACGATCTCGCGGCCGTCGCGGCAGACGAGGTCGATCTCGCCCAGCCGGCAGCGGTAGCGGCTCTTCAGGATCGTGAGACCCCGGCGCTCGAGGTAGGCGCGGGCGAACGCCTCCCAGCGCTCACCCTGCCGCAGGCTCATCGCGGCCGCGAGCTCGCGAGCTCTTCGGCGCCCTCGTAGGCCGTCGCGATGGCCACCGGCCGCCCGGCGCGGAACTGCCCCAGCGGCAGCTCGCGGTGGATGCGCCCGGCGTCGTCGAGCACGAGCAGGCCCGACACGCCTTGCATGGGCCAGATCGTCCGGGAGGAGTCGTAGAGCGACTCCACGAGCCGGTACGCGTCGATGCCCATCCCGTAGAAGCGGATGAGCCAGCTCTGCGCGCGGCGCGGCCAATGGCGCGCGAGCTCGCGCTGCAGCGGATCGTCCACGCCTTCCTGGCGCAGCAGCCAGGGCGCGTCCGTGAAGATGAGCCCGTTCAGGTCGTTGTCGCGCGCCGGATCGCCGGGCTCGTAGACCGTGGACGTGGCGTAGGTGGGGATGTCGCCCGCGAAATGGAAGCGCAGCTGCGGCACGATCAGCCGGGCGGACCGCGCGTCGTCGGCGCCGATGAAGATCATGTCCACGTCCTGGCGCCGGCGCGGCTCGAAATCGAGCGGCACGCCCAGATTCGCCTGCAGCCGCTGATGGCGCTGGCTGCTGCGGGTGAGGCGCAGCAGCGACGTGATCTGCGCCGAGAAATCCTGCACGCCCGGATCGTAGCCGTCGAAGTCGACCAGCCGTCCGCCGAGCAGCTCGAACTCCTCGCGGAAGCTGTTGAGCAGCCGATAGCCGAAGTCGGTGCTCGCGACCAGGGCGATCGCCCGGCGCGCGCCGGCCGCATAGGCGTGGCGGGCCACGGCCCGCGCCTCGTCCTCCGGATAGAGCGCGAACTGATAGAAGCTGCCGAGGTAAGGCGGCTGCTGCTCCGCGAAATTGAGCGCGAGCGTCGGCACGAGCCCCGCCTGCGTCGCCACCTGCTCCACCTCGGGACGCAGCAGCGGACCGACGATGAACTCCGCGCCTTCGCGCTGCGCGCGCGCGTACGCCTCGACCGCGCCGAGCGTCCCCGTGTCGTACACGCGCACCGTCGAGGCCCCCGCGGACGGGCTCAGGAGGTGCGCGGCGAGAAAACCGTCGCGCACGGCGATGGCCGCTTCGCGCTGCGGCGACGTGAGCGGCAGGAGCAGCGCCACCTGCCGCGGAAAGACGCCCGCGCCGCGTTGCGCCGAGAGCTGCTCCGCGAGCACGCCGCGGGCGGCCGGGTGATTCGGGTACGCCTCCCGCCAGCCGAGGAGCTCGCGGCGCAGCGTCTCCGGGTCGAGCGCTGCGCGCGCGAGCGGCGCGAGCGCGAGCCAGCCGTCGACGACGGCGTCGCCCGTCCGCGGCGGCGGCTCATCGTCGCGATAGAGGCTCAAGCCCTGCCAGATCAGCCGCTGGTTCGCGAGGATCTCCTCTCCCTCGTCGAGCCAGACCTCGCGCTCCACCAGCGTGCTCACCGCCTCGGCGAACCGGTTCAGGCGAAACAGCGCGAGCCCGCGCACGGCCGCCGCCTCCCGCAGCACGGGCACGGGCGGCTGGCCGAGCGAGGCGATCATGTCGAGCCCCTGCTGCGGCCGCCCCTGCTCGAGCTCGATGCGCGCGAGCAGCACCGTCACCATCTGACGCTGCAGCGGGTCGGCGCTCGCGCGCGCCTGGTCGAGCAGGCGAGCCGCGGTGGCGAGATCGCCGAGCTCGATGTAGAGCCGCGCCGCCTCGATCGCGTGGCCGCTGCGCGTGGGGCCGGACGTGCCGGCCGCGAGCTCGGCGTACGCTTCCGCGGCCGCGCGCAGGTTGCCGCGCTCCGCCTCGCGCTCCGCGCGCTGCTCGAGGCGTTGCGCGTCCGCCGTGGGCCGCGAGGCGGGCTCCATGGACGTGCACGCCGCGAGCGCGCACAGAATGGCGGCGGCGAACGGGAGTTTTCTGGTGATGGTCATCGGCGCGCTTGTAAACTCGGGCTCGCTTTACCTCGGGGTCCCACATGAACAGCCCGGGCAACGACGGCGCGGGAACGCTCTACGTGGTCGGCACGCCGATCGGCAACCTCTCCGATCTCACGCCGAGGGCGCGCGAGGTGCTCGCGCGAGCGGCCGTCGTCGCCGCTGAGGATACCCGCCGTACCCAGGGATTGCTATCGCGTATTGGGTTGAATGTGCGACTAATCGCGTTCCACGAGCACAACGAGCGGGAGCGCACGCCCGAGCTCGTGGAGGCGCTGGCGCGCGGGGAAAGCGTGGCGCTCGTGAGTGACGCCGGCACGCCGCTGATCAGCGACCCGGGATGGCGGCTCGTGCGCGACGCACGCGCGCGTGGCATCCGTGTGGTGCCCGTTCCCGGGCCGAGCGCCGTGATCGCTGCGCTCTGCGCCGCGGGCCTGCCCACGGATCGTTTCGTGTTCGAAGGATTTTTGCCGCGGCGCGCGGCGCAGCGCGCGGAGCGCCTCGCGGCGCTCGCCCGCGAGCCGCGCACGCTGGTGTTCTTCGAGGCCGTGCACCGGCTCCCGGAGACGCTCGCCGCCATGGCGGAGCGGCTCGGCGCCGAGCGGGAGGCCGTGCTCGCGCGCGAGCTCACCAAGGTCCACGAGAGCTTCTATACGGGCACGCTGGGGGAGCTCGCCGCGCGCGCGGGCGCGGACATCCCGCTGCTCGGGGAGTTCGTGATCCTGGTGCACGGCGCCGAGGAGGCGGGCAGCGCGGAGGACGCGGAGGCGTTGCGCGTGTACGGCCTGCTCGCGGCCGAGCTGCCCCCCGGCAAGGCCGTGGCGCTGACCGCCGCGATCACCGGCCTTCCGCGCAACAAGGTGTACCGCCTGGCCCGGGTGGAGCCGCGTTGACGCAGGCGCCGTGGGAATTCCCTGAGGCGACGGGTAATCTAAGGCGCTGGGGAGTCGGCCGGACAGCCGCTGGGAGGCAACTCCCGGAGGAAAGTCCGGGCTCGATTGGGCAGGGTGCCAGGTAACACCTGGGGGGCGTGAGCCCACGGAAAGTGCCACAGAAAATATACCGCCGGGCTTCGGCCCGGTAAGGGTGAAAAGGTGCGGTAAGAGCGCACCGCGCAGGTGGTAACACGCTGCGGCACGGCAAACCCCACCCCGAGCAAGACCGAATAGGG
>DATCLY010000059.1:0-61163 GCA_036563665.1 Gammaproteobacteria bacterium | reverse complement strand
CTCTATCGTGTGGGGCACCGCGTGCCGCTCGAGCGCGTGGAGCGGGACTGGACGGAGCGGTATGCCTATCACCCCGGCGTCGTGGACGCGTTGCAGGTGATCTACGAGCATCCGGACGAGTACTGGGCGGCCTACGCGGTGGCCGAGGCGCTCGTCGACCTCGAGATCAACTTCCAGACGTGGCGCTTCCACCACCTGAAGACCGTCGAGCGCATCATCGGCCACAAGGCCGGCACCGGCGGCACGTCGGGCGTGAAGTTCCTGCAGCGCGCGATGGAGATCACCTTCTTCCCGGAGCTCATCGAAGTCCGCACGCGCCTCGGCGACCGCTAGCCGTGAGGTCGGACAATCTTTCGGGCCGTTTGTCGGGCTGCCGAACGGACGTCCCCTCGGCAGGGAAGATGTCCTGAGACTTCAGAGCCAGGCGCGCGGTCTACGGGCGGTGGGCGGCGGCGAGGTAGTCGTGGCTCTGCATTTCCTCGAGGCGGCTGCGGGTGCGGGCGAACGCCGTGACGAGACGCTTGCCGCGGTAGAGGTCGGCCACGGGTGCGGCGGCGCTCAGGACGAGCTTCACGCGCCGGTCGTAGAACTCGTCCACGAGCGCGATGAAGCGGCGCGCCTGATCCTCGAGCGCGGGCGTGAACTGCGGGACGTTCGACACGAGCACCGTCTGGTAGAGCCGCGATAGCTCGATGTAGTCGTCCTGGCTGCGCGGCCCGTCGCAGACCGCGTCGAAGTCGAACCAGATCACGCCGTCCGCCGCGCGTCGGTACGGGATCGGGCGCCCGTGCACGGCGATCGTGCCGCCGCCCGCACCCGCGTCGGGCGCGAGCTCGGCGAAGAACTGCTCGAGGCGCCGGTCGGCCTCCGGGCCGCTCGGGTGCTGGTACACGTCGGCGCGCTCGAGCACGCGCAGCCGGTAGTCCACCGCCCCCGCCACGTGCAGCACCTCGACGTGGCGCTTGATGAGCTCGATGGCGGGCAGGAACCGCTGCCGCTGCAGGCCGCCGCGGTAGAGGTCGTCGGGCGCGATGTTCGATGTGGCGACCAGCGTCACGCCGCGCGCGAACAGGCCCTCGAACAGCCGCCCCAGGATCATGGCGTCCGCGATGTCGCTCACCACGAGCTCGTCGAAGCAGATCACCCGGGCCTCGGCGGCGATCTTGGCGGCCACGGCGTCGAGCGGCTCGGCGCGGTCTCGCAGCCGCTTGAGCTCCTCGTGCACGCCCGCCATGAAGCGGTGGAAGTGCCGCCGCATCTTCTCCTCGAACGGCAGGCTCGCGAAGAAGAGATCCAGCAGGAACGTCTTGCCGCGCCCCACGTCGCCCCAGAGGTAGAGCCCGCGCACCGGCGTCACGGGACGGCCCGCGAGCCGCGCGAGGGCGCGCTCGACGCGGCGCCGGCGACCGCCGGCCGCCACGAGCTCCGCATGCAGCCGCTCGAGGGCCTGGGCGGCCTCGCGCTGGGCCGGATCGGGCGCGATCTCGCCGCGCGCCAGGCGGCGCTCGTACTGGGCGAGTGGGGTCATTCGGCGAGCTCGGGGCGGTTGCGGTACTGCTCGAGCGCCTCGGGGTTGGCGAGGGCGTCCAGGTTGCCCACGGGGCGGCCGTGGATCACGGCGCGCACGGCGAGCTCCGAGACCTTGCCGTTCAGCGTCTTCGGCACGTCGGTCACGGCGAGGATGCGCGCGGGCACGTGCCGCGGGCTCGCCTTGCGGCGCAGCGCGTCTCGGATTCGCTCGACGAGCGCCTCGTCGAGCACGAAGCCCGGCTGCAGACGCACGAACAGCACGATGCGCTCGTCGTTGTCGATTCGCTGGCCCACGGCCACGCTCTCCGCGATCTCGGGGAGCTGCTCCACGACGCGATAGATCTCGGCGGTGCCGATCCGCACGCCGCCCGGGTTCAGCACCGCGTCCGAGCGGCCGTGCATGATCAGTCCGCCGCGCGGCGTGAGCTCGGCGTAGTCGCCGTGCCACCAGACGTTCGGGAAGCGCTCGAAGTAAGCCGCGTGGTACTTGCGGCCGTCCGGGTCGTTCCAGAAGCCCACCGGCATCGACGGGAACGGCGCCTTGCAGACGAGCTCGCCCGGCGCGCCGCGCAGCGGCCGGCCGTTCTCGTCGAACACGTCCACCTTCATCCCGAGGCCGCGGCACTGGAGCTCGCCGCGATACACCGGCGCGAGCGGGTTGCCGAGCGCGAAGCAGGAGATGATGTCCGTGCCGCCGGAGATGGAGGCCACCTGCACGTCGCCCTTCACGTGCGCGTGCACGTAGTCGAAGCTCGCGGGCGCGAGCGGCGAGCCCGTGGACAGGATGCTGTCGAGCGCGTCGAGCTGCACGTGCTCGCGGGGTCGGTAGCCGCTCTTCTCGAGCGCCGCGAGATAGCGCGCGCTCGTGCCGAACACGCGCACGCGCTCGCGCTCGGCCATGCGCCACAGCACGCCGGGGTCCGGATGCAGCGGCGCGCCGTCGTACAGCACCACGGTGGCGCCGGCCGCGAGCGTCGAGACGACCCAGTGCCACATCATCCAGCCCGTGGTCGTGAAGTAGAACACCACGTCGCCGGGCTTCACGTCGGTGTGCAGCACGTGCTCCTTCTGGTGCTGCAGCAGCGTGCCGCCCGCGCCGTGCACGATGCACTTCGGCGCGCCCGTCGTGCCGGAGGAGTACAGGATGTAGACCGGAGTGTCGAACGGCAGCCGCTCGAAACGGAGCGGCTCGTCCTCGCCGCCCGCCACGTCCGCGAAGCACCGCGCGCCGGGCAGCGCGCCGGGATCGGGGCGCTCGCGCAAGTAAGGCACGACGATCACGGCCGCGAGCGTCGGCAGCCGCTCGGCGAGCGCCGTCACGACGGGCAGCGAGTCGATCGTCTTCCCGTTATAGAAGTAGCCGTCGGTGGCGAACAGCACCTTCGGCGCGATCTGCCCGAAGCGATCGAGCACGGCGTCGAGCCCGAAGTCGGGCGAGCACGACGACCACACCGCGCCGATGCTCGCGGCGGCCAGGGCGGCGATCACGGCCTCGGGGCGGTTGGCGATGAAGCCGGCCACGCGGTCGCCGCGCCCCACGCCGAGCTCGCGCAGCGCCTGGGCGACGCTCGCCACGCGGCGCTCGAGCTCCGCGCGCGAGATCTCGATCCGATCGCCGCGCTCGTTCGTGAACACGAGCGCGGTGCCGACCCGATGCTCCGGCCGCAGCAGGTTCTCGGCGAAGTTGAGCCGGGCGCCTTCGAACCAGCGGGCCCCCGGCATGCGGTCGTAGCCGTCGACGATCCGCTCCGGGTCGTACGTGCCGCGCACGCCGCAGAAGTCCCACACGGCGCGCCAGAACTCGTCCGGCCGGCTCGTGCTCCAGTCGTAGAGCGCGTCGTAGTCGTCGCCCGCGAGGCGCGCGCGGTGCTCCGCGATGAAGCGGCGCATGTTCGTGCGCGCAACGCGCTCCGGCGAGGGCCGCCAGATGGGCTCCGTCATGACGCGCTTCGACCGAGGACCATGGGGACGGGATGTTACAATGCACGGCCGCGAACAGCCGCTTCCATTCGATGGCCGCAGAAACGCTGGAGTTCGACGTCGTCATCGTCGGCGCCGGACCGGCGGGCCTCGCGGCCGCGTGCCGCCTCGGGCAGCTCGGCCGCGAGCGCGGCGCGCCGCTTACCGTCTGCGTCGTGGAGAAGGGCGCGGAGATCGGCGCGCACGTGATCTCCGGCGCCGTGATCGACCCGCGGGCGCTCGACGAGCTCTTCCCAGACTGGCGCGAGCGCGGCGCGCCCCTGCGCACGGCCGTGGCCTCGGAAGCGCTCTGCTGGCTCACCGCGCGCGGCGCCCGCCGCATCCCCGAGCCCCTCGTCCCCGCGGCGCTGCGTAACCACGGCTGCTACGTCGCGAGCCTGGGCGACCTCTGCCGCTGGCTCGGCGGCGAGGCCGAGGCGCTCGGCTGCGACATCCTGCCCGGGACCGCCGCCGTGGACGTGCTCTACGACGACGACGGCCGCGTGGCGGGCGTGCGCACCGGGGCGTTCGGCATCGACCGCGCGGGCAACCCGAAGCCCACGTTCGTGCCGGGCTACGAGCTGCGCGCGAAGTACGTGATTTTCGCGGAAGGCTGCCGCGGAAATCTCGGCCGGGCGCTCGAGTCGCGGTTCGGGCTGCGCGAGGGCGCCGATCCGCAGCACTACGCCATCGGCCTCAAGGAGATCTGGGAGGTGCCGTCCGAGCGCCACCGGCCGGGGCATGTCCTGCACACCGTGGGCTGGCCGCTCGGCGCGGGCGGCGACGGCGGCGGGTTCCTCTACCACGCCGAGGACCGCCGCGTGTACGCGGGCTACATCGTGTCGCTCGCCTACCGCAACCCCCACCTCGACCCCTACGAGGAGTTCCAGCGCTGGAAGATGCACCCCGCCATCCGCGAGGTGCTGGCCGGCGGCGAGCGCATCGCGTACGGCGCCCGGGCCGTCAACAAGGGCGGGCTCCAGTCGCTGCCGCGGCTGATCGTGCCGGGCGGGCTGCTCGTCGGGTGCGAGGCGGGCTTCCTGAACCCCGCTCGCATCAAGGGCACGCACACGGCGATGAAGACCGGCATGCTCGCCGCGGAGGCGGTGTTCGACGCGCTCGCGGGCGAGGGGGGCGGCCTCGCGCTCGAGCGCTACGTCGAGCGCGTGCGCGCGTCGTGGGTGTGGGAGGAGCTTTCCGCGGGGCGCAACTTCGCCCCGGCCGTGGCGCGGCTCGGCGCGCTCGCGGGCGGTGCCATCGGCTTCCTCGAGCAGAACGTGCTGCGCGGGCGGACGCCGTTCACGCTGCGCAACCCCACGCCCGACCACGCCGCGCTGCGCCGGGCCGCGGAGTCGACGCGCCCGCAATACCCGAAGCACGACGGCGTCGTGTCGTTCGACCGCGCCTCGTCGGTGTATCTGTCGAACGTCGCGCACGAGGAAGATCAGCCGTCGCACCTGCTGCTCGGGGACCCGGACTTGCCGCTGCGCGACAACCTGCCGCTCTACGACGAGCCCGCGCAGCGCTACTGCCCGGCCGGCGTCTACGAGGTGGTGCGCGAGGCCTCGGGGTTGCGCTTCCAGGTGAACGCCGCGAACTGCGTGCACTGCAAGACCTGCGACATCAAGGACCCGGCGCAGAACATCACCTGGGTGCCCCCGGAAGGGGGCGGCGGCCCGAACTACAGCGGCATGTGAGGCTCGCCGGCCGGGCGTGCGCCGGCGGCCTCCGGCTCGAGCCCCCGCGTGCCGGGCACGCAAACGGCGTTCGAACGTCCTTGCCGTAGGTCAACCTATGGCGCTTTTCCGATGAACGGAGCCGCGGGTGTGTCGGCGGGCGCGCCCTCGCGCCGCCTCGCGGCGGACGGGCCCGAGCCGAGCGGCCGGCCCGCGCCGCCGCGCCGGCACGCTCAGGCGGCCCGCTCCGACGCCTCGGCCGGGGCGAGGTCCGGCTCGTCGAGGTGCTCGAGGATCGCGCGCCGCACGGCCAGCATGAGCTCGCGGGGCGAACGGTGCCGCCGCGGGTCCACGGGGTCGAGCACGCGCACGCGCAACGGCCCGGGCTCCGGCAGCAGCCGCCCGGACGGCAGCTTGCGCCGCGAGCCCTGGATCACGAGCGGCACCACGGGCACCTCCGCCAGCGCGGCCGCGGCGAAGGCGCCCGGCTGGAAGGGCAGCAGGCCGGGGTGGGGGGCGAACGTGCCCTCGGGGAAGAACGCGAGCGCCTCGCCCCGCTGCGCGAGCTCCACGAGGCGCCGGGCGACGCGCTTGCGATGCGCCACGTCGTCCCGCTTCACGAACGCGGAGCCGAGCCGCCGCAGCACGAAGCCCGCGATGGGCACCCGCGCCATCTCGTGCTTGATGAGATACGTGAAGCTCGGCGGCAGCGCCGCGGTCAGCACGATGCCGTCGAGGTAGCTCGCATGGTTCGCCACCACCACGCACGGCCCCTCGCCGACGGCCGGCTTCCCCTCGACGCGCACCGGGCTGCCGATCAGCAGGAAGAAGAGCCGGGCCGCCCCGCGGGCCAGGGCGCGGCGCAGCTCGAGCCGGGGGGCGAGCAGCAGCGCCGCGCTGAACGGCACGACGACGGCCAGCAGCGCGAGCCAGGCATAGGAACCGTACAGCAGCCGGACAAGGAAGCGCGCCATGCGTGAAAAACGAGGTTTATGTCAAAGGGCCTGTCTGCGGGCTGAGACACTCAGAACGGATTCGGCAGCGATTTCTGTGACGCGCTTCTCTTTATGTTAATGCTCTGCCCCATTTGTGAACCGGTTCACGCGACTCAGTCCAACCCTCGCGCATACTCGGTCGCGGGATCGGGTTCCGGCCGAGTGCCCGGGCAGGTGTCGCACAACGCGCTGAATTGTAATGGATTTCCATCGCACGGCACAGCGCGGCCCGGGGGCTCCAGGCGCCCGTGCCCGTGAGCGTCCCCGCTCGCCTGCGAGCGCGGGCGGCGGTGACCAAACGCTGTAGAGAATGGCGCACAACTTCTTGCAGAAGGATCCTCCGGAGTCGTACGCGAGCCAGGCGGACGGGGCGAAGGCGCTGATCGATCGCTTTCTCGACGCGATCTGGATGGAGCGCGGCCTCTCCGAGAACACGCTCGGCGCGTACCGGGCGGATCTCATGGCGCTCTCGCAGCGGCTCGCGGAGCGCGGCGTGGACCTGCTGCACGCGCGCCGGTCCGACGTGCTCGACTACATCGCGTGGCGCGTGGAGAACGGCGCCAAGCCCCGCTCCACGGCCCGACAGCTCTCGAGCTTCCGACGCTTTTACCGCTATCTGCTGCGCGAAGGCGTGCTCACGGAGGACCCGACGGCGCAGATCGCCATGCCGAAGATCGGCCGGTCGCTGCCGCAGTCGCTGACCGAGGAGGAGGTGGAGGCGCTGCTCAACGCGCCCGCCGTGAACGATCCGCTGGGCCATCGCGACCGCGCGATGCTCGAGGTGCTGTACGCGACGGGCGTGCGCGTCTCGGAGCTCATCAACCTCCGCATGAACCAGATCAACCTGAACCAGGGCGTGCTGCGGATCGTCGGCAAAGGCGACCGCGAGCGGCTGATCCCGCTCGGCGACCAGGCCCAGGACTGGGTGCGGGAGTTCGTGGAGGGGCCGCGCATCGAGATCCTGCTCGAGCGGCAGACCGATTACCTGTTCCCCACCCGGCGCGGCGACCGCATGACCCGCCAGGCCTTCTGGCACATCATCAAGCGCTACGCCAAGAAGGCCGGCATCAAGAAGAAGCTTTCGCCCCACACGGTGCGGCACGCCTTCGCCACGCACTTGCTGAACAACGGCGCGGACTTGCGCGTCGTGCAGCTCCTGCTCGGCCACAGCGACGTCTCCACCACCCAGATCTACACCCACGTGGCCCGCGAGCGCATGAAGGAGATCCACAGCCGCCACCACCCGCGAGGGTGACCGCGGGGCGGCGCCCAGGGTGTGGACCCGGTCTCATTTGCTAGAATCGGACGGCGGTTCAGGGTCGAGCCTCAGGAGACCGGAGTGAAAACAGCATCGCGGGCAGCCGGGGGAGTGATCGCGTCGTTGGCTTTGGCGTTCGCGGCGGCCTCGGCCGACGAGCAGCCGGCGCTCTCCAAGGAGGAGATCGCCTCCCGCCTGAACGGCGTGCAGCCCGAGGACATCTCCGAGTCTCCCGTCGACGGCATCTATCAGGTGGCCGTCGGCACCGACGTGGCGTACGTCACCCAGGACGGGCGCTACGTGCTCCAGGGCGAGATCTACGATCTCGAGACCAAGCAGAACCTCACCGAGAAAACCCGTGCCCGGGCGCGAGTGAGCCATCTCGCGAGCGTGGACCGCGACCGGATGATCGTGTTCAGCCCGAAGGACGGCAACGTCAAGCACACGATCACGATCTTCACCGACATCGACTGCGGCTATTGCCGGCAGTTTCACCGCGACATCGACAAGGTGAACGCGCTCGGCATCGAGGTGCATTACCTCTTCTACCCGCGCACCGGCCCGAACACGGAGTCGTGGGAGAAGGCGGAGAAGGTCTGGTGCGCGGACAACCGCAACGAGGCGCTCACCCGCGCGAAGCTCGGCGGCAACGTGCCGGACAAGACGTGCGCGGACACGCCCGTCGAGGAGCACTTCGAGCTCGGCCGTCTCGTGGGCGTGCGCGGCACGCCGGCCATCTTCGACGAGAACGGCGAGCTGCTCGGCGGCTACCTCTCGCCGGCCACGCTCTCCAAGGTGCTGGACGGAGAAGCACGCTAGCGAGACCGCCGTTGCGCCCCACGCGCGCGCAGTCCCCGGGCTGAGCCTCGAGCCTTCCTATGGAGTGGATTGCCTCTCCGGAAGCGTGGCTCGCCCTGGCGACGCTCACGCTGCTCGAGATCGTTCTCGGCATCGACAACATCATCTTCATCACCATCCTCGTGGGTCGGCTGCCCGAGGCGCAGCGGCAGCGGGCGCGCATCCTCGGCCTCGGAATCGCCATGGGCACGCGCATCCTGCTGCTGCTGGTCATCACCTGGATCATGCGGCTGCAGGCGGAGCTCTTCGGCGTGCTCGGCGTCGGCATCTCGGGCCGCGACCTGATCCTCATCGGCGGCGGGTTGTTCCTGCTCGCCAAGGCCACGCTCGAGATCCACGACAACCTCGAGGGGGTCGAGCACGCGGAGGAGCACGCTGTGAAGGCGGCGGGGTTCGCGGGCGTGATCGTGCAGATCGGCCTCATCGACATCGTGTTCTCGCTCGACTCCGTGATCACGGCGGTGGGCATGGCCGAGCACGTGCCCGTGATGATCATCGCCATCGTCGCGGCCGTGGGCGTGATGATGTTCGCGGCCGGTGCCATCGGCCGGTTCGTCGACACGCACCCCACCATCAAGATGCTGGCGCTCTCCTTCCTCGTGCTGATCGGGGTGGCGCTGATCGCCGAAGGTATCGACCTGCACATACCGAAGGGCTATATCTACTTTGCGATGGCGTTCTCGGTGGTGGTAGAGATGCTAAACCTGCGAATTCGCGGCCGCGGCGAGCCCGTGCCGCTACGCAAGCGGAAGCCACAAGCGACGCGCGAGCGGGCATGAGCGCCGACACCGCGTACACGCTGGCCAGAATCCTGAGCTGCGGCATCTGGCTCGCGGCGGGGCTCTACAAGGTCACGCACTTCCAGCACACCACCGCGGAGATGCGGCAGCACGGCATCCCGTTCGCGAGCGCCATCCTGCCGTTCGTCATCGTGCTCGAGGTGGCGGGCTCGGTGCTGCTCTTCATCGACCGCTGGGTGTGGGCCGTGTGCCTCGCGTGGCTCGTGTTCATGATCCCCGCGAGCTACCTCTATCACGCGCGCTTCATGGTGCGCGACGGCACCATCGATTTCGGCCAATACATCACGTTCTGGAAGAACGTGTCGATCGCCGGCGGGCTGATCGCGCTGATCCTGCTCGACTCGAGCCGGCCGGGTTGGCTGCTCGGGCCCTAGCGACGCGCGAGCGCCCACAGGGCTTCGTTCAGCGGCCGGGTGGGAGCGCCTTTCCAGGCGCGATTCTTCGTCGCGCGCAGAGCGGGAGCAGGGCCAGCGCGAGGGCGGCCAGGGAGCCGGCGGAGCCGCCTCCGCCGCCGCTCGCCTCCGCCTCCGGCTGCACGGTCACGGTGCGCTGCACCGGCGCCGCGGCGTTGCCGGAGCGGTCGGCCACCTCGTAGGTGATCGTGTAGGTGCCCACGACGGCGGTGTCCACCGGGTTGTTCACGGCGATGCGGCTCGTCACGTCGCCTTCCACGTCGTCGACGGCCGTCGCGCCCGGATCCACGAACGGCTTGCCGACCTCCACGCTCATGGCGGGCTCGCCGAGCAGCGTGATGACGGGGGGCGTCACGTCGCCCGGGCCGAAGCGGCCGAGGCCGTTATTGCGATAGAACTCGACGCTCGGCGCCTCAGGGCCGCCGAGCAGCAGGTCGAGATGCCCGTCGCCGTCCGCATCCACGAGCATGCCGTGGCGCGCGTTCGGCGAGAGCACGAACTCGGCCTGCAGGTCGAGGCCGCCTTGGGCGTTGCCGAAGTACGTCTGGTGGCTGCCCGAGTGGTTGACGGAGACGAGGTCGCGGAAGCCGTCGCCGTTCACGTCGCCGACGAGCAGCTGCGCGGTGGCGCTCCGGCCGATCTGCGCGCCGCGCTCGAATTGGCCGTCGCCGCGGTTGCGCACCACCACGTTCGTGGGCGGCTGCAGGTCCGCGCCGTCCACGGCGAGCAGCAGGTCCGCGGCGCCGTCGCCGTCGAAATCCGCGATGGTCGCGCTCGCCACGCTGCCGGCGTTGTTCAGCGTGGCCAGCGTGAAGCCGCCCATGCCGTCGCTCTGGAGCACGTGCACCACCCGATGCTCGGCGTCGGTGACGACCACGTCGCTCACGCCGTCGGCGTTCACGTCGCCCGTGGCGAGCGCGCGCGCGGCTCCGGCGTGCGCCGTGCGCCGCCGGCCGTCGGTCTCCACCACCGTCGTGCCGCTGCCCGCGAGCACGAGCTCGAGCGCGCCGTCGCCGTCCACGTCCGCCGCGGCCATGGCGCGCACGCCGCTCACCGGCAGCTCTCCGCCGGCCGTGAAGCCGCGCGCGCCGTCGTTCAAGAAGAGCCGCACGCGGCGGGAGCCCCGTCCGCCGGCCGCGATGTCGAGCAGGCCGTCCGCGTTCCAATCGATCAGGGCGACGCCGTCCGCCGCGCTGTCGGGGCCGAGCGTAGGCCCGGGCTCGAAGGCGCGGTTGCCGGCGTTGTAGAAGACGCGCGTGGGCTCGCCGGCGCTCACCACGTCCAGCCGGCCGTCGCCGTCGAGGTCGCCCGCCGCGAGCCCGGCGGCCGCGCCCGTGAGGAGCTGCGCGGGGCTCTCGGCGAAGCTGCCGGCGAGGTTCAGGCCGGCCGCGGCCGCGTTGTTGGCGGCGTTCGAGTCGTCCACCTCGAGGCGGGCGACGAGCGCGACGTCGCCCGGCGCGTCCTGCTTCGTCTGGACGACGACTTGCGCCGTGGCCCCCGGCGGGACGGGGTCGAACGCGCACTCGAGGCTCACCTCCGGCGTGGCGTTGCCCGTCGCCGCGCACGCGGCCGGCGCGGTCACGGTGAGGGGACCGGCCGACGACAGGAAGCGCGCCGTCAACCGCCCCGGGTCCGACGCGCGAATGTTCGAGGAGCTCGCGATGCCGAGCGTCCAGCTCGGCGCCACGGCGAACGTGGCGGGGTTCGGCGTGGCCGTGGCGCTGAGCGCGAGATCCACGCGGGCCGGCAGGATCAGCAGGGCGAGCGGCGCCTGGGCGGACGCCCCGCCGGGGTCCGTGGCCGTGATCGTCACGGCGTGCGGCTGGGGCAGCGCGTCGGCCGCTTGCGGCGTGCCGCGGAGCACGCCCGTGGCCGGATCGAGGACGAGCGAGCCGCTGGGCGGCAGCCCGGTGGCGGTGTACGTGAGGGGATCCCCGTCGGGATCGCTGAACGCCTCGGAGACGTCGAGCTCGAACGGCACGCCTTCGTTCGCCTCCTGCGCGGGCAGCGGCGCGCCCGCGGTGGGCGCGTCGTTCACGGGCGTGACCTGCACGGCGAGGTTGAACGTGTTGCTCTCCGCCTGGCCGTCGCTCACGCGCACGGGCACCGTGAGCGTGCCCTGGACGTCGCGCGCGCCGGTGATCGTTGTGCCCTGCACGGTGTATCCCTCGCCCGGATCCACGATGAGGGTGAAGTCCTGAGGGAAGCGGCTATCGGGATCGTTCACGGACAGATCGGTCACGCGGAGCTCGAGCGTGCCCTCCTCGGGCATGGTCAGGTGCCGCTGACCGATGATCTGGGGAGGAATTGCAGGTTCTGCAATCGCGATGGTCACCTGGGTGACGCGCGAGTGGCGCGTCCCGTCGAAGGCCTGGTACCGGAAGCTGTCCTGGGACGCCCGACTGGTGCCGTTGTGCACGTAGAGGAAAGTCCCGTCCGGGTTCAGGGTCAGCGTGCCGTGCTGCGGCGGGGTTTGGAGCACGGCCGTGAGCGCATCGCCCTCGAGGTCGAAATCGTTCGCGAGGACGCTCGCCTCGCCGTTCGACAGCGTCGACACGTTGCCGCCGAACGGCACCGACGCCGAATCATCCGCCGTGAATGGCGCGAACCCGGACCCGAATGCCGCGGAGCTCGCGAGCCACGCGCTCGCTCCGGCCACGAAACCCGCGGCCGGCCACAGGCTCGGCCCCCCACACGCTCGCCGTCTCGCCATACCGTCCGGTGCAGTTTTTGGGAACGGTCAGGCGAAGCAACTATCGTGCCACGCAAAATTTGGAAAAACGGGGGGCTCGGAGGGGGTGGTGCCGGGAGAGAGAGTCGAACTCTCACGATCTTGCGATCGCGGGATTTTGAGTCCCGTGCGTCTACCAGTTCCGCCATCCCGGCACCGCGGCCAAAGAGCTTAGCAGAACCCGGGCGGGGCCGTGCCCGCCCGCCGCGACGCTTTCCCGCGGCCGTGCATCTATGCTGGACGGCGAATGGCGAAACCGCTTCCACAGATCGAGCCCGACGTGCTGGCCAGGGCGTGCCGGGGCGACCGGCAGGCGCACGAGGCCCTCTACCGGGCTTTCGCTCCCATGGTCTACACGCTCGCGCGGCGCATGCTCGTCTCGAGCGCGCTGGCCGAGGACGTCCTCCAGGAGACGTTCGTGGAGGTGCTGCGCAAGATCGGCAGCTACCGGGGCGACGGCGAGTTCGGGTTCTGGGTGAAGCGCATCGCCGTGAACAAATGCCTCATGCACATGCGTTCCGCCTGGGTCTCGCGGCGCCACGACGCCGAGGTGCTCGAGACGCTCGCGGACGTCTCGGGCGCGCCCGAGACGGCGCGGAACAGGGCGCTCGAGCGGGCGCTCGCGGAGTTGTCGGACACGGCGCGCGCCGTCGTCTGGCTGCACGACGTCGAGGGCTACACCCATCAGGAGATCGGCCGCATGATGCGGCGGACGGCCAGCTTCTCGAAGTCGCAGCTCGCGCGCGCGCACGACCGGCTGCGCAAGGCCCTGCGGGACGCCCTCGACGAGGGTGAAGTCGAACCATGCGTGCCCGTATTGAAGACCTGTTGACGCTGCGCGACGGCGAGCCCATCGACGCCACCCTGCGCGAGGCGCTGCTCGCCGATCCCGAGAGCCGCGCCGAGATCGAAAGGCTCGAGGCGGTGCGCGCCGCGCTGCGCTCGCTGCCGGACCTCGAGCCGCCGCCGGGGGCGTGGGAGCGCATCGCCGCCCGCGCGGCGCCCGAGGACCGCCCCGGGCGGCCGTTGTTGCGGCTCTTCGCCGGCGGCGCCCTGGCCCTCGCCGTGGCCGCCATGGCCTTGTGGCTGGTGGCGCGCTCCACCCCCGGGGAGGACCCGCCGCCCGCGCTCATCGTGGCCGGCGACGGGGCGACCGCGCCGCGGTCGCAGCCCTTGGCGTTCGGGCAGCCTTCTTACGTGTCGCTGATCGAGCGGTCGGCGCGCCTCGAGCAGGTGCTCGCGCAGATGCGCGAGCAGCAGCGGCCGGTGATCAGCGGCGCCACGGCGAGCACGATCGCCGGGCTCGAGGACCGCATCATCCTGATCGACGAGCAGCTCACGCTGGGGGCCGCGGAAGGCATGCGACCGGAGGAGCGCGAGGCGCTCTGGCGGCAGCGCGTGGATCTCATGAACGCGCTCGTCCACGTCCGCATGGCGCAGTCGGCGCGCGGCTTCTGATCACGGAGGAGTGGAACATGCTGTTCAGGATCGCATTGGGATCGCTCGCCGCGGCGCTCGCGGGCGGCGCGCCGGCCGCGGCGCAGCCCCCACAGGGCGTGGCCGGCGTGGTGCCGCTCTTGGCGCAGAATTCGCCGCCCGACGAGCAGGCGGAGCGCGAGCAGGCGGCGCGCGAGCAGGCCGCGCGGGAGCGCACGGAGCGCGAGCAAGCCGAGCGGGAGCGCACGGAGCGCGAGCAAGCCGAGCGGGAGCGCAAGGAGAGCGAGCTGCAGCGCGCACGGGCCGAGCTCGAGCGCGCGGCGCGCGAGGTGGCGCGTCTCTCGCAGGAGCTCGCGGCGCCCATCGTGCGCAGGTTCTCGTTCGCGCAGCAGCGCGCGATGCTCGGCCTGAGTATCGAGGACGACGAGCGCGGCGTCCGCGTGAGGGGGGTGAGCCCGAACGGTCCCGCCGCCGCCGCGGGCGTGCAGGCCGGCGACGTCATCGTGGCCATCGACGGCGCGCTGCTGCCCACGGGCGAGCAGTCGCCGTCGCAGGCGCTGCTCGCGCAGATGACGCACGTGGAGCCGGGCGAGGACGTCATGCTCGAGATCGTGCGGGACGGCGAGCGGCGCGAGGTCACCGTGCGGCCGCGTGCGATGCGCGCGTGGGAGTGGTTGCCCGACGCGGACGTCGACTGGGAGCCGCGCTACTTCTTCTTCCGCGACGACGCGTGGCGCTCGATGGAGCTCGTGGCGCTCACGCCGGAGCTCGGCAGCTACTTCGGCACGGAGCGCGGCATCCTCGTGGTGCGCGGCCCCGGGCGCGAGGGGATCGACCTGCGCGACGGCGACGTGATCCTCGACATCGGCGGTCGGGAGCCGAGCTCGCCCGAGCATGCGATGCGCATCCTGCGCAGCTTCGAGCCGGGGGAGACGTTGCGCATGAATATCATGCGCCAGCAGCGGCGCCAGACGCTCGAGATCGAGCTGCCGGCCGCCGACCGGCGCCAATAGGCAAAGCGCCCAGTGGGAGCGGCTTTCCAGCCGCGATCCCGGCCGCGCGGGGCAGGCGGGCAGGCTAGAATGCGCGCTCCCATGGAGCGGCGTCTGTTCCACTACAACCTTCCGCCCGAGCTCATCGCGCAGGCGCCGTTGCCCGAGCGCCGCGCGAGTCGCCTGCTCGTGCTCGACGGCGCCACCGGGCGCATCGAGGACCGCTCGTTCACCGAGCTGCCGCGGCTGATCGCCCCGGGCGACCTGGTCGTGCTCAACGACACGGCCGTGCTGCCCGCGCGGCTCGTGGGCCGCAAGCCGTCCGGCGGCCGCGTGGAGATCCTGGTCGAGCGGATCACGGGCCCGCGAACGGCGCTCGCGCTGCTCAAAGCGAGCCACGGTCCGCGCCCCGGCGAGCGCATCCTGCTGCCCGCCGGGGCGGAAGCGGCCGTGGGGGCGCGGCACGGGGAATTCTTCGACGTCGGGCTCGACCGCGACTTCGAGCCGTATCTGCGCGCGCACGGCCAGGTACCGCTGCCGCCCTACATCGAGCGCGCGCCGACGCCGGCCGATGCGGAGCGCTATCAAACCGTGTTCGCGCGGACGCCCGGCGCCGTGGCGGCGCCGACGGCGGGGCTGCATTTCGATCGGTCGCTGCTCGCCGAGCTCGAGGCGGCCGGCGTCGACATCGCGTTCGTCACGCTGCACGTGGGCGCGGGCACGTTCGCGCCCGTGCGGACGGAGCGCATCGAGGCGCACGTGCTGCACGCCGAGCGCGTGGAGGTCACGCGGCAGGCGTGCGACGCGATCCGCGCGTGCCGCGCGCGGGGCGGCCGCGTCGTGGCCGTGGGCACGACCACGGTGCGAGCGCTCGAGGCGGCGGCACTCGCGGCGGAGCGAGACGGCGTCCCCGAGCCCTTCGCCGGCGAGACGCGCCTCTTCATCTATCCCGGGTTCGAGTTCCGGGTCGTGGACGCGCTCGTGACCAACTTTCATCTGCCCGAGTCGTCGCTGCTCATGCTCGTGGCGGCGTTCGCCGGACGCGAGGTCACGCTCGCGGCGTACGCGCACGCCGTGCAGCAGCGGTACCGTTTCTTCAGCTACGGCGACGCCATGCTGGTCACGCCGCAGCGGCCGAGGCGCGGCCGTGCGGTTTGAGGTGCTCGCCACCGACGGCGCCGCCCGTCGCGGCCGCATGCATTTCCGGCGCGGCGTGGTCGACACGCCCGCGTTCATGCCGGTGGGCACGTACGGCAGCGTCAAGGCGGTCACGCCCGAGGAGCTGCGCGCGCTCGGCAGCCAGATGATCCTGAGCAACACGTTCCATCTGATGCTGCGACCCGGAACCGAAGTGGTCCGCGCGCACGGCGGGCTGCACGGTTTCACGCATTGGGACGGCCCGATCCTCACGGACTCGGGCGGGTTCCAGGTGTGGAGCCTGCAGGACCTGCGCCGCATCAGCGAGCGCGGGGTGGAGTTCCGCTCGCCCGTGGACGGCGAGCGCGTGCTGCTCACGCCGGAGCGCTCCATCGAGGTGCAGCACGACCTCGCGAGCGACGTGGTCATGGTGCTCGACGAGTGCACGCCCTATCCGGCGGACGAGGCCACGGCCCGCGGCTCCATGGAGCTGTCGCTGCGGTGGGCCGCGCGCAGCCGGGCCGCCTTCGACGCGCGGCGCGAGGCCGAGCCCCGCAACGAGGCGCTGTTCGGCATCGTGCAGGGCGGCGTCTACCCTTCGCTCAGGCGCGCGTCGCTCGCGGGCCTCGTCGCCATCGGCTTCGACGGCTACGCGGTGGGCGGCCTCGCGGTGGGCGAGCCCGAGGAGGAGCGGCTCGCGGTGCTCGAGGCGCTCGAGCCCGAGCTGCCGCGCGAGCGGCCGCGTTATCTGATGGGCGTGGGCACGCCCGCCGACCTCGTGGCGGCCGTCGCGCGCGGCATCGATCTCTTCGACTGCGTGATCCCCACCCGCCACGCCCGCAACGGCCAGCTCTTCACCAGCGAGGGACCGCTGAACATCCGCAACAGCCGGTTCCGCACGGACACCGGCCCCATCGATCCCGCCTGCGACTGCTACACCTGCGCCCATTACTCCCGGGCTTACGTGCGCCACCTGCAGCAGTGCAACGAGATCCTGGGCGCGCGGCTCGCCACGCTGCACAACCTGCATTTCTATCAGCGCCACATGGCCGAGATCCGGGCCGCCATCGAGGCGGGGCGGTTCGCGGAGCTCGCGCGCGGCATCAGGGCGGGCGCGCCGGCGCCCTAAACCCTGGGGGCGAGGCGGCCGCCGCGGGCGGCCGGGTCTTTGCAAGCCGAGCGGCTTGTTATACGGTCGTTTGGTCAGCGGTCTGCGGACCTGGGGGATCTCATGAGCGTGGTGTCGCTGCGAGTCAACGGCGCCGTCCACGAGGTGGACGTCGACCCGTCGACGCCTCTTCTTTATGTGCTGCGTAACGATCTCGGGCTGCGTGGCCCGCGGTTCGGCTGCGGGCTCGGACAGTGCGGCGCGTGCACGGTGCTCCTCGACGGCGTCGCCGTGCGCTCCTGCATCGTGCCGGCCGGCCAGGCGAGCGGCGAGATCACCACGCTCGAAGGTCTTTCCCGGGACGGGAAGCTCCATCCGGTGCAGCAGGCCTGGATCGACGAGCAGGTGCCGCAATGCGGCTACTGCCAGAACGGCCAGATCCTCACGGCCAAGGCGCTGCTCGATCGCAACCCGAACCCGAGCGACGCCGACATCCGCGAGGCGATGGAGGGGGTGCTCTGCCGCTGCATGACCTATTACCGCATCCAGGCCGCGATCAAGCGTGCGGCGCGCGCGGGCGCGCAGGAGGCGAACGTATGAGCACGGCGCTCACGTTCCCGAAAGCGGTGGCCGACGCGCTGCGCGGCGCCGATCCGCGCATGTCCCGCCGGGGATTCCTCAAGGGCTCCGGCGCCGTCGTGGTGAGCTGCAGCCTGGGCGCGATCCCCGGCGCCAGGGCGCTCGCGCAGGCCGCGGGGGCGGGTCCGTATCCCGATCCCGATTTCCTGCAGCTCGACACCTGGATCGTGATCCACCCGGACAACAGGGCCACGTTCTTCGTCGGCAAGACGGACGGCGGCCAGGGGACCGGCACCGCGTTCCGCCAGCTCATGTGCGACGAGCTCGACATCGCCTACGAGAAGACGAGCGTCGTGATGGGCCGCACCGACATCACGCCCGATCAGGGCGGCTCGGGCGGCTCCGACGCCATCGAGCGCGACGGCTGGCCCATGCGCCGAGTGGCCGCCGAGGCGCGGCGCGTGCTGCTCGAGCTCGCCGCGGAGCGCTTCCAGGTGCCCGTGGACGCGCTCACCGTGAAGGACGCGACGATCTCGTTGAAGTCCGACCCCGCGCGATCGGTCACCTACGCGGAGCTCGTCGGCGGCAAGCGGTTCGACGTCACGCTCACGGGCCACAACGTGGACGCCACCACCGGCCGGGCGGCCGTGAAGCCGGTGAGCGAGCTGCGCGTCGTCGGCCAGTCCGTGCCGCGCTACGACATCCCGCCCAAGGTGGACGGCTCCCTGACCTGGGCCGTGGACGCGAAGGTGCCCGGCATGCTCCACGCGCGCAACGTACGCCCGCCGGTGGCGGGCGCACGGCTGCGGGGCATCGACGAATCGTCCGTGGCCGACGTGCCCGGGCTCGTGAAAGTGGTGAGCAAAGGCAACTACGTGGCGGTCGTCTGCGAGCGCGAGGAGCAGGCGATCCAGGCCGCGCGACAGCTCAAGGTCGACTGGGAGCCGCCGGCCGAGGCGCCGTTCCCGACGTCGGAGGAGCTCTTCGATTACATCCGCAGCGCTCAACCCACGTCGACCAGCGAGGACGTGGTGGTCGGCGAGCCGGACGCCGCGCTCGCGGGCGCCGCGCGCGTGATCGAGGCGGAGTACGAGGTGCCGTTCCAGGGGCACACCGCCATCGGCCCTGCGCACGCGCTCGCCGACCCCTCGGACGGCCAGCTCACGATCTACTCCAACGACATGAAGTCGTACGGCTTGCGCAACGGCGTGGCGAAGTTCCTGGGGCTTCCGCGCGAGCGCGTGCGGGTGCTCTACATGGACGGGCCGCAGGTGTACGGCCGCACGGCGGCGGACGACGTGGGCTTCGAGGCCGCCTTCCTCGCCCACGAGCTCGGCCGGCCGGTGCGGGTTCAGTGGATGCGGCACGAGGAGACGGCCTGGGACACCAAGGGGCCGGCCTACGCGTTCAAGCTGCGCGGCGGGCTGGACGCGCAGGGGCGCATAACGGCGATCGAGTACGACGCGCGCGCCGTCGACTATGCCCACGTGGGCTACAACGAGCCCGACACCGTGCTGATCGCGCAGCTCATGGGCATCCGGCCCGAGAAGCCGGCCCCGGGTCGCGCGGAGACGCCGTCGGTGCTGTACGCCATTCCGCATCGGCGCATGACGGCGCACGTCGTGAGCCTGCCGCTCGTCTGGGAGACGCCGCTGCGCACGGGCAATCTGCGCGACCCCAACGGACCGCAGGTCACGTTCGCCTTCGAGTCGTTCATCGACGAGCTGGCGGCGGCGGCGAAGGTGGATCCCGCGAAGCTCAGGCTGGAGCTCATCGAGGCGCACCCCGAGGACGACGTGTTCCGGCGCGCGCGCTCGCTCGCCGTGCTGCGCGCGGCGCTCGACGCCTACGGCTGGGACGAGCGGCCGTCGCCCAAGCCGCGCGGCGCGGGCCCCGTGCTCACCGGACGGGGGCTCGCGTACACGTACCGCAACAACACCGTGGTCGCCACCATCGCCGAGGTGGAGGTGAACGTCGACACCGGCCGCATCTGGGCGAAGCGTCTCGTGTGCGCGCACGACTGCGGGCTCGTGGTCAACCCGGAAGGGCTGCGGCGCACGGTGGAGTGCGGCATGCTGCACGCCTTGAGCCGCGCGCTATGGGAGGAGGTGCGGTTCGACGCCGAGAAGGTCTTGAGCGTCGACTGGGCCACGCATCCGAGCCTCAGGCATTCGGACACGCCGGAGCAGATCGACGTGGTGCTCGTGAACGGCGACCCCAATCCCGATCGTCCCGATCTGCCGCATTACGGCGCCGGCGAGGCGAGCCACAAGCCGGTGATCGCGGCGGTGGCGAATGCCGTGTTCGACGCCACCGGCGTGCGGTTGCGCCGGCCGCCGTTCCGCAGGGAACGCGTGCTGGAAGCGCTGCGCACCGTGCAGACTTGAGGGGGGCCTGCGCGGGGGCGGGCGTGGCGCAGAGCCGCGGCGGCCGCCGCGTCGCGTCACGCGTGCAGGGCACCTATGTCATAATCCCCCGCCTCGCCAGGGGCGGCTCACGCGCGCCCGGGCAGCGAATCGGGCCGGACACTTATGGAACTCCTGTCGAATCTCTTCATCGCGAACGCCTGGGCGCAGGACGGCACGCCGCAGAATCCGCTGATCTCCCTGCTGCCGCTGATCGTCATCTTCGTGCTGTTCTACTTCCTGCTGATCCGCCCGCAGGCGAAGAAGCAGAAGGAGCATCGGGCGATGGTGGAGGCGCTGGCCGTGGGCGACGAGGTGGTCACGGGCGGCGGCGTGCTCGGCAAGGTCACGGAGGTCGGCGAGCAGTTCGTCACCGTGGAGGTGGCCGACGGCGTGCGCGTGAAGGTGCAGAAGCACACGATCGGCGCCGTGTTGCCGAAAGGGACCATGAAGGCCGCCTGAGGCGGGCCGGCGAATGAACCAATACCCGCTCTGGAAGAACCTGCTCATTTTGGGCGTGCTGCTCGTGAGCGTCGTGCTCGCGCTGCCCACGTTCTTCGGCGACGACCCGGCCGTGTACGTGTCGCGGTCGGACGGCACGCCCATGAACGAGCAGGCGCTGAGCGAGGTCCGCGCGGCGCTCACGGACGCGGGCATCGCGTTCACCGAGGCGGCGATAGACGACGATGCCGTTCTGGTGCGCTTCGCCACGGTGAGCGAGCAGCTGCGGGCGAACGAGGTGCTGGGGGACGCGCTGCCGAACCACGTGGCGGCGCTCACGCTCGCGCCTCGCATGCCGAAGTGGATGTCCGCGCTCGGGCTTCGGCCCATAGCGCTGGGGCTCGATCTGCGGGGCGGCGTGCATTTTCTCTATCAGGTGGACCTCGACGCGGCCCTCCAGCAGTACCTGGGCGCGCTCGAGGGCGACATTCGCAACGAGCTGCGCGAGGCCGACGTTCGCGGCGCGCCGCGCACCGAGGGCGATAGCATCGTCGTGCAGCTCGCCGACGCGGCGGACCTGGCGGCCGCCGAGCAGGCCGTGCGGCGCCTCGACGATCCATCGCAGCTCACGAGCCGGTTCATCATCGATCGCACCCAGATCGACGGCCGCCCGGGGCTGCGCGTGCGGCTCACCGAGGCGGCGCTGCGCGAGCGGCAGGACTTCGCCATCCAGCAGAACGTCACCACGCTGCGCAACCGCGTGAACGAGCTCGGCGTCTCCGAGGCCGTGGTGCAGCGCCAAGGCTTGAACCGCATCCTCGTCGAGCTGCCCGGCGTGCAGGATCCGGCGCAGGCGAAGCGCGTGCTCGGCTCCACGGCCACCCTCGAGTTCCGCCTCGTGGACACGGAGGCCGATCCGTTCGAAGCGGAACGGCGCGGGCGCGCGCCGCTCGGATCGGAGCTCCTCTACCACCGCGACGGCTCGCCCATCGTGCTGCGCCGCGAGGTGATCGTGTCGGGCGACCAGCTCGTCGACGCGCTCCCCACCTACCAGCAGGGCCGGCCCGTCGTGAGCGTAAGGCTCGATGCGGCCGGCGGCCGTCGCATGCTCGACACCACTGCGCAGAACGTCGGCCGGCCGATGGCCATCGTGTTCATCGAGGAGACGCCGCAGCTCGTCAAGCGCAACGGCGAAGAGGTGATCGAGACCGTGACCGAGCGGCGCGTGATCAGCGCGCCGGTCATCCAGGGGGTGTTTTCCTCGAACTTCGTGGTGGAAGGCCTCACGCCGTTCGAGGCGCAGGATCTCGCGCTGCTGCTGCGCGCGGGGTCGCTCGCCGCCCCGCTGGTGGCGGTGGAGGAGCGCACGATCGGTCCCACGCTCGGGCAGGACAACATCGCGGTGGGCCGCCGCGCCGTGGTCGTGAGCTTCCTGCTCGTGATCACGTTCATGGCGCTCTACTACCGCGTGTTCGGGCTCATCGCGGACCTCGCCTTGTTCGCGAACCTGGTCATGCTGATCGCGCTCATGTCGCTGCTGCCCACGGCCCTCACGCTGCCCGGCATCGCCGGCATCGTGCTCACCGTGGGCATGGCGGTGGACGCGAACGTGCTCATCTTCGAGCGCATCCGCGAGGAGCTGCGCGCCGGCAACTCGCCGCAGGCGGCCATCCGCGCGGGCTACGACAAGGCGTTCCTCACGATCCTCGACTCGAACCTCACCACGGTGTTCGCGGCCATCGTGCTGTTCCTGTTCGGCACGGGTCCGGTCAAGGGCTTCGCCGTCACGCTGACGCTCGGCCTCGCCACGTCGATGTTCACGGCGATTATGGGCACGCGCGCGGTGGTGAACCTCCTGTACGGCGGCCGGCGGCAGGTGGCGAGCTTGCCGATCGGAGGCAGGGTGTCCGATGCAGTGGCTTAATCGCACGCCGAACTTCGACTTCATGGGTCAGCGCCGCATCGCGGTGGCGATTACTTTGGTGATGGTGCTGGCCTCGGCGATCGGGCTCGCGGTGCGCGGCCTCAACCTCGGTCTCGAGTTCACGGGCGGCGTGGTGGTCACGGTGTCGTTCGAGCAGCCCGTGGAGCTCGACGACGTGCGGCAGACCCTGGCCGCGGCGGGCTACGACGACGTGACGCTGCAGACCTACGGCGCCACGAGCGACGTGCTGATCCGCCTGCCGCCGACCACGGTGGGCGAGGGATTGGCGGAGGACGCCGATGCCAGCGCCGCGGTGGCCGAAGGCGTGCTGGCGGCGTTGCGGGCGGACGGGTCGCGGGTCGACCTCCTCGACCGCTCGGTGGTGTTCCCTCAGGTGGGCGACGACCTGCGGGAGCAGGGCGGGCTCGCGGTGCTGTTCGCCCTGCTGATGGTGTTCGTGTACGTGTCGCTGCGCTTCCGCTGGAAGTTCGCGCTCGGCGCCATCGTCGCCACGATCCACGACGTGTTCGTCACCGTGGGGTTCTTCGCGCTGACCGGCATCACGTTCGACCTGAACGTGCTGGCTTCCGTGCTGGCGGTGCTCGGCTACTCGCTGAACGACACGATCGTGGTGTACGACCGCATCCGCGAGAACTTCCGCCTGATGCGGCGCGGCACCACGACGCAGATCATCAACACGTCCGTGAACCAGACGCTCGCGCGCACGTTGATGACGGGCGTCACCACGCTGCTCGTGCTGGGCGGCCTGATCTTCCTCGGCGGCGAGACGTTCTTCGGGTTCTCCGTCGCCCTGGTGGTGGGCATCCTCGTGGGCACGTTCTCGTCGATCTACGTGGCGAGCCTGCTCGCGCTGTGGCTCAACGTGTCGCCCGTGGACCTCGTGCCGCCGAAGCGCGAGGCGGTCGACAACCTGCCCTGAGCGATCGCGGCCGGCGATCCCGCTCGGCGGCCAGGTGGGAGCGCCTTTTCCAGGCGCGATCTCTTTGGTTGACGCGGGAGATCGCGGCTGGAAAGCCGCTCCCACAGTCGCGGTGCTCCCACAGTCGCGGTGCTCCCACAGGCTTCGTTCAGAGGCCGCGGGCGTAGGGGGCGAGGAGGCGCGAGAGGGCGGCGTAGACCTTGGGGTTGCCGGCCACGATGTTGCCGGTCTCGAGGTACTTGTCGGTGCCGTTGAAGTCGCTGATTCGACCGCCCGCTTCGCGGATGATGAGCGCGCCGGCCGCGATGTCCCACTTCTTGAGGCCGAGCTCCCAGAACCCGTCCACGCGCCCCGCCGCCACGTAGCAGAGGTCGAGCGCGGCGGAGCCCGGTCGGCGCACGCCGGCCGTCTCGAGCATGACGGCCTTGAGCATGCCGAGGTAGCGGTCGACGTGCTCCAGGTTCATGCGGTATGGGAAGCCGGTCGCCACGAGCGCCTTGTCGAGGCTCGGCCGCTTGCTCACGCGGATGCGGCGCCCGTCGAGCTGCGCGCCCTCGCCGCGGCTCGCCGTGAAGATCTCCTGCCGGAGCGGGTCGTACACCACGCCGTGCTGGAGCTCGCCGCGGTGGGCGACGGCGATGGACACCGCGAACACCGGAAAGCCGTGCAGGTAATTCGTGGTGCCGTCCAGCGGATCGATGATCCACTGATACTCGTGCTCGCCCTGCTCGCCGCTCTCCTCGGCGAGGATCGCGTGGTCCGGATAGTGGTCGCGCACGATCTCGATGATCGCCGCTTCCGCCATCCGGTCCACCTGCGACACGAACTCGTTGCGGCCCTTCTCCGTGACCTGGATGGTGTCGAGCTGATTGAGCTGACGCACCATGAGCTCGCCGGCGCGGCGCGCGGCGCGAATCGCGATGTTGACCATGCCGTGCATAGGACCGTGCAGCGTAGAATAGTCGTCCCTCGCTGGCAAACCGGCCCGTCGCCGTGGAAATCCCGGTCCGCATCGTGCTCGTAGCGACGTCCCATCCGGGGAACATCGGCGCCTCGGCGCGCGCCATGAAGACCATGGGGCTCGAGGAGCTCGTGCTCGTGGCGCCGAAGCATTTCCCGCACGAGGAGGCCACCGCCATGGCGTCGGGCGCCGACGACGTGCTCGCCGCCGCGCGCGTGGTCGAGTCGCTGCCCGAGGCCGTCGCCGATTGCGGCTACGTGGCCGGCGCGAGCGCGCGCCTGCGCAGCGTGCCGGCGGCCACCCTGAATCCCCGCGAGTGCGCCGCGGCCGTGTGGCGCGCCACGGACGCGGGCGTGAAGGCGGCGCTCGTGTTCGGCCCGGAGCAGTCGGGCCTCACCAACGAGGACCTCGCGCGCTGCCGCGAGCTCGTGCACATCCCCACGGCGCCGGGGTACGGGTCGCTCAATCTCGCGATGGCCGTGCAGGTGCTCTGCTACGAGCTGCGCATGTGGCGGCTCCTCGAGGAAGGCCGCGGGCACGTGCCGGCGCCTCCCGCGAGCGACTTCCCCCCGGCCACCGCGGCCGAGCTCGAGGGCTTCCACGAGCATCTCGAGCGCGTGCTCGTCGCCGCGGGGTTCCTGCATCGCGAGCACCAGAAGCAGATCAAGCTCAAGCTCCGGCGCATCTTCCATCGGGCGGGGCTCGACCGGAACGAGGTGAACATCCTGCGCGGGATGCTGACGGCCCTCGATCCCGAGAAGCGCGTGGGGCCGCGGAGTGACGTGACATGAGCGAAGAGATCTACCTCGACAACGCCGCCACCACGTCGCTCGATCCGCGCGTGCTGGCCGCGATGACGGAGTGCCTGGAGCGCAATCCCGCGAACCCGTCGTCGACGCACGCGCCCGGCCGCCGCGCGCGGCGCGCCGTGGAGGAGGCCCGCGAGCGCATCGCGGCGCGGCTCGGCGTGCCCGCCGGAACCATCGTGTTCACGTCCGGCGCCACCGAGTCGAACAACCTCGCCCTGCAGGGCACGCTGCTCCACCACGCGGAGCGCACGCCGCATCTCGTCACCACGCGCATCGAGCACAAGTCGGTGCTCGACACGGCCCGCGCGCTCGAGCGGCGCGGCGTCGCCGTGACCTTCGTCGAATGCGACGCCGACGGCGTGGTGGCGCCGGAGCGCCTGGCGGAGGCGATCCGCCCGGAGACGGCGCTCGTCTCGGTGATGCACGTGAACAACGAGACGGGCGTGGTGCAGGACATCCCCGCCATCGCGGCGCTGTGCCGCGACCGCGGCGTGCCGCTGCACGTGGACGCGGCGCAGAGCGTGGGCAAGCTGCCGCTCGATCTCGAGGGCTGGGGTGTCGCGCTCTGCTCCATGACGGCGCACAAGCTGCACGGCCCGAAGGGCGTGGGCGCGCTGTACGTGCGCGAGGGCATGCGCCTGGCGCCGCTGCTCCACGGCGGGGAGCAGGAACGCGGACTGCGGCCCGGGACGCTCGCCACGCATCAGATCGTGGGCATGGGGCAGGCCTACGAGCTCGCGGATCCGGCGCGCGACGGGCCGCGGCTCGCGGCGCTGCGGGACCGGCTCGAGCGGCAGCTCCGCGCGATTCCCGGCGCACGCCTGAACGGGGCGCCCGAACGGCGGGCGCCGCACATTGTCAATATGAGCTTCTCGGGCGTGGACGGCGAGAGCCTGCGGTTCGCGGTGCGCGACGTGGCCGTGTCGTCCGGGTCGGCCTGCATGTCCGACAGCCCCGAGGCGTCGCACGTGCTGGGCGCCATGGGCCTGTCGGACGCGCTTGCGGGCAGCGCGCTGCGGCTGAGCGTGGGGCGGTTCACCACCGAGCGCGAGGTCGACGAGGCCGCCCGCCGCGTGGCCGAGGCCGTCGAACGGCTGCGCACGCTCGCCGCCGGGGCGCCCGCTTGGTGCTCGGGCTGAGCGTTTTCGGCTAAACTGTTGAGCGCTCTATGGAATATGGCTCGGAGGTGTTGCGTCGTTTCGACGCCCCTCTGCGCGCCGGGGAAATCGAGCCCGAGGCTCCGGGCGTCGTATCCGGCGAAGGCGACGACCGCGCACTCAACGTGTGGGTGCGGTTTCAGCTGGAGGTGGCCGACGGCGTCATCCGCCGCGCGCGCTTTCGCGCCTTCGGCTGCCCGCATACGGTGGCCGCGGCGGATTGGCTCGCGGAATGGCTCGAGGGGCGGCCGGTGCAGGCGCTCGCGGAGCTGGACGTGCGCCGCGCGGCGGCCGCGCTCGAGGTGCCCCCCGAGAAGCTCGGTAAGCTCTTGCGCATGGAGGACGCGCTCGCCGTGTGCCGGCGCGCGCTCGAAGCCCGAAACGGAGATCGGCTCGAAAGCCAGGATGGAGGTCGACGATGGCCGTGTCATTGACTGACAGCGCCGCCGCGCGCGTGAAGTCGTTTCTCGAGAAGCGCGGCCACGGAGTGGGCCTGCGCGTCGGAGTGAAGCGCACGGGCTGCTCCGGCTGGGCGTATGTGATCGACTATGCCGACGCGATCGGCGAAGGCGACGTGGTGTTCGAGGACGGCGGCGTGAAGGTCGTGGTGGACCGCAAGAGCCTCGAGCTCATCGACGGCACCGAAGTGGACTTCGTGAAGGAGGGGCTCAACGAGGCATTCAAGTTCCGCAACCCTAACGTGAAAGGCGAGTGCGGCTGCGGCGAGAGCTTCAGCGTCTGAGCCGCCCGGCTTGCCGCCGCGGCCTGCGAGCCGCGACGTCAACGTAGACGCGGCTCCTGAAGCCGCGATTTCCTCCGTGCACCAGACCATCAAAGGACGAGAATGGCCATCGAAAGAACTCTGTCGATCATCAAGCCGGACGGCGTCGCCAAGAACCTCATCGGCGAGATCTACCGGCGCTTCGAGCAGTCCGGCCTGCAAATCGTGGCCGCCAGGATGATGCGGCTGCGCCGCGATCAGGCGGAAGGCTTCTACGCCGTGCATCGCGAGCGGCCGTTCTTCAAAGACCTCGTGGAGTACATGATCTCGGGCCCCGTGATGGTCCAGGTGCTCGAAGGCCCCGACGCCATCCAGAAGAACCGCGAGCTCATGGGCGCCACGGACCCGAAGAAGGCGGCCAGGGGCACCATTCGGGCGGATTTCGCCGAATCCATCGAGCAGAACGTGGTCCACGGCTCCGACGGCCCCGAGACGGCGAAGACCGAGATCGCGTTCTTCTTCAGCGAGGCGGAGATTTGTCCGCGAACGCTCTGATCAGCGAGCGACCCGACGCCGGCAGGCCGAACCTGCTCGGCCTGTCGGCGAGCGGCCTCGCCGAGTTCTTCGCGTCGCTCGGCGAGAAGCCGTATCGCGGCCGGCAGATCATGCACTGGCTCTATCGCCGCCGCGTGCTCGACTTCGACGCGATGACCGACCTGAGCGCGGCGCTGCGCAAGCGCCTCGAGCTCACGGCCACGCTCGACCTGCCGCCGGTGCTCGCGCACGAGCAGTCCGCCGACGGCACGCGCAAGTGGCTGCTCGACGTGGGGGCGGGTCAGGCGGTCGAGACGGTGTTCATCCCGGAGCCCGCGCGCGGCACGCTGTGCATCTCGTCGCAGGCGGGCTGCGCGCTCGACTGCGCGTTCTGCGCCACCGGCGCGCAGGGCTTCAACCGCAATCTCAGGGCGGCCGAGATCATGGGCCAGGTAGTGCTCGCGAGCCGGGCCGTGGAGCCCGCCGAGATCACCAACGTGGTCTTCATGGGCATGGGCGAGCCGCTCGCGAACTACCGCAACGTGGTGTCGGTGGCGAAGCTCCTGATCGACCATCTCGCCTTCGGCCTGTCGCGCAGGCGCGTCACGATCAGCACGGCGGGGCTCGTCCCGCAGATCCTGAAGCTCGCCACGGACTGCAACGTGGCGCTCGCGGTGTCGCTGCACGCGCCGGTGGACGAGCTGCGCGACCAGCTCGTGCCCATCAACCGCATCCATCCGATCGCCGAGCTGCTCGACGCCTGCTGGCGCTACGCGGCTTGCATCGCGAGCCGGCAGATCACCTTCGAGTACGTGATGCTCGACGGCGTGAACGACTCCGTCACGCACGCGCGCACGCTCGCCAAGCTGCTCCGCGGGCGGCCCGCGAAAGTGAATCTCATTCCGTTCAACGCGTTCCCGGGGGCGCCGTTCCGCTGCTCGACCCCGGAGGCGATAGAGACTTTCCAGCAGACCTTGCGGTCATCGGGTTTGATCGTCACCGTTCGCAGGCCGCGCGGCGACGACATCGCCGCGGCCTGCGGGCAGCTCGCCGGACGGGTGCGCGACCGCCGGCGGGTCCGGCTCGGCGCGAAAGCGGGGGGAGCGAGGAGCGTATGAAGATGTCCCGATGGAGCATGCTGGCGGCCTGCTGCTGGCTCGCCGCCTGCGCGAGCACGGGCGGCGGCGCGGGGTCCGACCGGGCCGCCGCGGAGGCCAACGTGAGCTTGGGCGCGGGCTACATCCGCCAGGGGCGCCTGGATCTCGCGCTGCAGCGCCTCGAGCGGGCGCTCGAGCAGGACCCGCGCTACGCCGACGCCCACGCCACGATCGCCATCGCGTACGACCAGCTCGGGCGCATGGAGGACGCGGAGCGGCACTACCGCCGAGCGACCCAGCTCGAGCCCGACAACCCCGCGGCGGCGAACAGCTACGCCGTGTTCCTGTGCCGTCAGGGACGCTGGCGCGACGCCGAGGGCTACTTCAAGCGCGCGGCCGAGAACCCGTTCTATCCGACGCCGGAGGCCGCGCTCTCCAACGCGGGCGTGTGCGCCCGCGACGCCGGCGACCTCGAGGCGGCGGAGGAGTACCTGCGCGCCGCGCTCGACAAGAACCCCACTTTCGCAGACGCGCTCGCGACGCTCACGGACGTGAGCTACCGCCAGGGCGAGTACTTGCAGGCGCGGGCGTTCCTGCAGCGCTACCGCGACGTGCAGGAGGACACCGCGCCCATCCTCGCGCTGTGCGTGCGAATCGAGCAGCAGCTGCGCAACCGCGCCGCCGCCGAGGAGTGCGCCGCCGAGCTGCGCAAAGCGTTCCCGGCGGCCGCGGAGACGGCGCAATTGAACGAGCTCCTGGGCAGCGATGCACGCGACTGACGTCGATACCCCTATCGTAGCGGCACCGAGCGTGGGCGACATGCTGCGCCGCGCGCGCATGGCGCGCGCGCTCACGCTCGAGCAGGTGTCGATGGAGCTGCGCATCGAGACGCAGCAGCTCCTCGCGCTCGAGGAGGAGCGCTTCGAGGCGATCGGCCCGCCCGTGTTCGTGAAGGGCTATCTGCGTCACTACGGCACGCTGCTCGGGCTCGACCCCGAGGAGCTCGTACGCCTGTACACCGCGCGCGCCGGCGAGCGCGAGGTGGAGCTCAAGCCGAGCCGCACGATCCGGCTGGACGACGATCATCAGACGATGCTCTGGATCATCGCGCTGCTCGTGCTGGCCGCGGCCGCCGCCGTGCTGGCGTTCTGGTGGCTCGGCGACGGCTCGTTCACGCTCGACAGCGCATCGCCCCCCGGGCTCACCGGGGGCGCCCGCTACGCCCCCGTCCGAGGCTGATCGTGACGGAGCCGATTCAGCCCGTTCGGGGCATGAACGACGTTCTGCCGGCGGAGGATCCGTACTGGGAGCGGGTCGAGTCGGTGGCGGCGGAGCTCTTCGCGTCCTACGGCTATCGCCGCATCCGCATCCCGGTGCTCGAGCGCACCGAGCTCTTCAAGCGCTCCATCGGCGAGCACACGGACATCGTCGAGAAGGAGATGTACACCTTCGAGGACCGCAACGGCGAGAGCGTGACGTTGCGCCCCGAAGCCACGGCCGGCGTCGTGCGGGCGGGCCTGTCGAACGGCCTGCTGCACAACCAGCAGCAGAAGCTCTGGTGCAGCGGGCCGATGTTCCGGCGCGAGAAGCCGCAGAAGGGCCGGTATCGCCAGTTCCATCAGCTCTCCGTGGAGGCGCTCGGGTTCGCGGACCCCGAGGTGGACGCGGAGCTCATCGCCATGACGGCGCGGCTCTGGCGCGCGCTCGGCATCGCGAGCGTGAAGCTCGAGATCAACACGCTCGGCACGCCGGAATCGCGCGCGGGCTATCGGCAGGCGCTGGTGGAGTACTTCTCCGCGCGGCGCGACGCGCTCGACGAGGACAGCCTGCGGCGGCTCGAGCGCAACCCGCTCCGGATCCTCGACAGCAAGAATCCCGCGATGCGCCCGCTGATCGACGCGGCGCCGGAGCTCACGGGCTATCTCGACGCGCCTTCGCGGGCGCACTTCGAGCGCGTCCAGGCGCTGCTCGCTGCCGTGGGCATCCCGTTCGAGGTGAACGTCAGGCTGGTCCGCGGGCTCGATTACTACACGCACACGGTGTTCGAGTGGCTCACGGACCGGCTCGGCGCCCAGAGCGCGGTGTGCGCGGGCGGCCGCTACGACGGCCTCGTGGCGCAGCTCGGCGGGCAGCCCACGCCCGCCGTGGGCTTCGCGCTGGGGATCGAGCGGGTGATCGAGCTCATGCGCGCCGAAGGCGTGGAGGTGCCCGAGCGGCCGCTCGACGTGTTCGTCGTGGCCGTGGGCGAGGAGGCCCGGCGGCACGCCTTCGCCCTGGTCGAGCGGCTGCGCGATCAGCTGCCGGGCGTCGCGTTCGGCATGGGCGGCTGGTCGGCCGGCTTCAAGGCCCAGCTCAAGCGGGCCGACAAGAGCGGCGCCCGCTACGCGCTCATCGTGGGCGACGACGAGGCGGCGGCCGGCGTCGCGAGCCTGAAGCCGCTGCGCGAGGACGCGCCGCAGGAGCGGCTCGCACCGGACGCGCTGGCGCAGCGACTCGGCGCCGTGACCCGCCCGGCTTAGAATACCCGCCCTGGCGGCGGCCGCCGCGGGAGGATCGTGTGGACGAGTACCTGTCCGAAAAAGAGCAGATCGAGCGCATCCGCACCTGGTGGCGCGAGAACGGCTGGTACTTGATCGGCGGCGCGGCCCTGGGCGCGCTGGCGCTGTTCGGCTGGAATCAGTACCAGGCGTATCAGATGCGCCGCGCGGAGGAGGCGGGCACGCTGTACCAGTCGCTCGCCGCGGCGGTGGAGGACGACGACGAGACGAGGGCGACGGAGCTCCTCGAGCAGCTCCGGGCCGAGCATCCCTCGAGCGCCTACGCCGATCAGGCGGGGTTGCTGGTCGCCAAGCTGCGCCAGCAATCGGCCGACACCGAAGGCGCCGTCCGCGAGCTCCGCTACGTGATGGAGAACAGCCGCGACCCCGACCTCGCGCTGATCGCCCGTCTGCGGCTCGCGCGGCTGCTCGCCTATCGCCAGCAGTACGAGGAGGCGCTCGCCCTGCTCCGGGAGGTGGACCCGGGCCAGTTCGCCGGGCGCTTCAG
This sequence comes from Gammaproteobacteria bacterium, assembly GCA_036563665.1. GTDB lineage: Bacteria > Pseudomonadota > Gammaproteobacteria > Steroidobacterales > Rariloculaceae > FEN-1219. The sequence continues at coordinate 29,656 of DATCLY010000059.1, read as the reverse complement.
CGAGGTGGAAGGCGACATCCACTATGCGCAGGGCAACCTCGACGCGGCGCGCTCCGCGTATCTCGAGGCGCTGAACGCGCCGGGCTCGCAGGTGCTCGACCGGAACCTGCTGCAGATGAAGCTGAACGAGCTCGAGTCCGCGGCAGGCGACGACGCGGAGGCGGCATGAGCGCGACGCGCGCGCTGCTCGCGCTGCTGCTCGCGCTGCAGTTGGCGGCTTGCGGTGCGCTCGGCGGCGGCAAGGACACGGGGGAGCCTCCGGCGGAGCTCACGGACTTCGAGCCGTCGCTCGACGTGCGCCGGCTCTGGAGCACCCGCGTGGGCAAGGGCACCGAGCGGCTGCGGCTCGCGCTTCGGCCCGCGACCGACGGCCTGCGCGTGTACGCGGGCTCGCACAGCGGCGAGGTGGCGGCGCTCGAGGCCGCCACCGGGCGCCGGGTATGGCGCGTGAACACGCGGGCCGCGCTGTCCGCGGGCCCCGCCTATGCGGAAGGCGTGCTCGCGTTCGGCACCACGGACGGCGAGCTCCTGCTGCTCGACGCCGAGACGGGCGAGGAGCGCTGGCGGCAGTCGGTAGGCTCGGAGGTGCTCGCGCCGCCCGCCATCGGCCCCGGCGTGGTCGTGCTGCGCACGGTGGACGGCCGGCTGCGAGGGTTCTCTCTGGACAACGGCCAGACGCTCTGGACGGTGGTGCAATCGCCGCCGGCGCTCACGCTGCGCGGCAACACCGCGCCGCGCGTGGCCGGGTCGGTGGTGGTGGCGGGGTTCGAGAACGGCCGCGTGGGCGCGTACGACTTACGGACCGGCGACCCGCTCTGGGAGCACACGCTGGCCGCGCCGAGCGGTCGCAGCGAGCTCGAGCGCCTCGTGGACATCGGCGCCGGCATCCAGATCGCCGGCAACGACGTGTTCGTCGCAGGATATCAGGGCCGTGCCGTCGGGATCGATCTGATGACCGGCGGCGTGCTGTGGCAGCAGCAGATGTCCTCCTATGCGGGCCTCGGCGTCGACGTGACCAACGTCTACGTCACCGACGACGTGGGCGCCGTGGTCGCGCTCGACCGACGCAACGGCTCGCAGCTCTGGCGCCAGGAGGTGCTCCGGCTGCGCGACGTGACCGCGCCGGCGCGGTTCGCGAACGCCGTGGTCGTCGGCGACTTCGAGGGGTATCTCCATTGGCTCGATCGCGACACCGGCGAGCTCGTTGCGCGGGCGAAGGCTGCGTCGGACCGCATCACGTCGGCGCCGCTCGTGCTCGGCGAGAGCCTGTTCGTGCAGGGGGACGACGGCACCGTCGCGGCCTTCGCGCTCGAAGAAGAAGAAGAAGAGGAAGAGCGCGAAGACCCCGAGCGCGAAGCCTGACGGCGGAGGTGCCGGTGCCGGACCAAGCGGACAGGCGCCGGACGCATCATCCGGCTCCGAGGCGCTGACCCGTGCTCCCCGTCGTGGCGCTGGTCGGCCGCCCCAACGTCGGCAAGTCGACGCTCTTCAATCGCCTCACGCGCACGCGCGACGCGCTCGTCGCGGATTACCCCGGCCTCACGCGCGACCGCCGCTACGGCGTGGCGCGGCTCGACGGGCGCTCCTGCATCGTCATCGACACGGGCGGGCTCGGCGCGACGGGCTCCGCCGAGCTCGCGGCGCTCGTCGCCCGGCAGGTGGACGTGGCGGTGGAGGAGGCCGACGTCGTCGTGCTCGTGGTGGACCACCAGTCGGGGCTGACCGAGCAGGACGCGGACATCGCGCGGCGGCTGCGGGCCGCGGGCAAGCGCGTCGTCGTGGCCGTGAACAAGGCAGAAGGCGTGGCGCCGGAGCTCGCCGAGGCTGAGTTCCATCGGCTCGGCTTCCGCGAGCTGCACGGCATCGCGGCGCTGCACGGTCACGGCGTCGCGCGGCTCATGGAGGCGGCGCTCGAGCCGTTTTCGCCCGCGCAGGAGGAGCCGGCGGCGGACGACGCGCTCGCCGGCCTGCCGAAGCTCGCCGTGGTGGGGCGGCCGAACGTCGGCAAGTCCACGCTCGTGAACCGGCTCGTGGGCGCCGACCGCCTCGTGACGTCCGAGGAGCCCGGCACCACCCGCGACAGCATCCTCGTGCCCTGCGAGCGCGACGGCCGGCGCTTCGTGCTGATCGACACGGCGGGCATCCGCCGGCGCGCGCGCGTGAGCGACGCCGTGGAGAAGTTCAGCGTGGTGCAGAGCCTGCAGTCCATCGAGGACGCGGGCGCCGTCATCGTGCTGCTCGACGCGCGCGAAGGCGTCACGGAGCAGGACCTGCACCTGATCGGGCTGGTCGAGGAACGCGGCCGCGCGCTCGCCATCGGCGTGAACAAGTGGGACGGCTTACCCGTCGCGCGGCGCGTGGAGGTGGAGCGGCAGATCGAGCGCAAGCTCGACTTCGTGCCATATGCGACGGTGCACTACGTCTCGGCGCTGCACGGCAGCGGCGTCGCGGAGCTCGTGCGCGCCGCGCTCGACGCGCACGAGAGCGCCGGGCGCCACCTGCCGACGCCGCGGCTGAACCAGGTGCTCGCGGACGCGATCACCGCGCACGCGCCGCCGGTCTCGCGCGGCCGGCGCGTGCAGCTGCGCTACGCGCACCAGGGCGGGCGCTTCCCGCCCGTCATCGTGGTGCACGGCACGCAGGCGGAGCGCCTGCCCGCGCACTACCGGCGCTATCTCGAGAACGCGTTCCGCGAGGCGTTCGGGCTCGTGGGGACGCCCGTGCGCGTGGAGCTCCGGAGCGGCGAGAACCCGTTCGCCGGGAAGCGCAACCGGCTTACGCCGCGGCAGGCGAAACGCAAGCGCCGGCTGATCCGCCACGACCGCTCGCGGCGGCGCTGAGGCGCGGGGCGCTCGCGGCGGCGCTGAGGCGCGAGGCGCTCGCGGCGGCGCTGAGGCGCGGGGCGCCCACGGCGACGGTGAGGCGGCGCCTCGCGGCGTCGTGAGAGCGCCGAGGCTGCGCGCCCACGGCGCTCCGTGAGTGCGCGCGAGGCGGCGCGCCAACGGCGGCGCCGCCATTGCGCAACCTTCCCGCAGGCGCGCGCCCGAGACGGCTCGATAGCCCGCGTGGCCTCACGTGCGCCTCCTTCCACGCCGTTCTTTTTCGTCGCGCAGGAGGCGATGACGAATCACCCGCAGGATGTGGATCGTGGCTCGGAGCTCGCGATCACCGAGCCCGTTCAGGAGAACCGACGTCCAGGTCGACCGGCGCAAGCGCGATGCGGCGAGCATCGTACGACCTTGGCCGGTCAGGAACACCTGAAGGATCCGCCGGTCGTCCCTGTTCGGCAGGACCTTGACGTCGCGCGCCTTTGCCGCGGCGGTGACAACCTCGTGTGCACGCTGCCTCGGGATGCGAAGCACGCGCGCCAGGTCCGAGATCGAAAAGCAGTAGTGGGATCGCTCGATGGCGCGCAACAGACGCCAGCGGTGATCCGTTCGGAACACGCGCTCCCCGTCCGGGTGGCTCGCCGTTGCGATCTGCTCGGCCGTCGCAAGGATCTCCTCGATCAGCTCGTCCTCCTGCAAGCGTCGCCGATTCGGGCGTCGACGGGCGGCGAACGTGTTTGGTCCTGGTTTTCGTTCCGGTGGGGTGATGGCCATCACGAGCGGTGGGTCGGGTCGATCCTGGACGCGTGCGCGGGTCAGGTCCCTCTGGAGTGTGCGCGAGCCTGGTCCTCCCTGGAGTGTGCGCGGGTCGGGTCCTTTCCGGGGGTGTGCGCGGGTCGGGTCCTTTCCGGGGGTGTGCGCATAGTTCCCTCCAGGGGATTGTCATGGCGACGGACGAACTCGGCCCGATCGTCCGGAAATGTGACATTCGCCCTGAGATCGTCCGGCGGCATGACGACCTCTCCGAGGGGATATGTGCTGCAGGGCGGCCGCCAGGGACCAGGCTTTGGACCAGCGGCTCGGCGTGTCTCGGCTTGGCCGATTCGAGGTGGCGCGGCGATGGGCGGGCGGTGCCTGGTTATCCGCGTGTAAGCCCTGTCGTAAGGGGCGACCTCGAGTCGCTGGTCGCCATCGGCTCGCGCGCCGACTACACAGTGAACACTGCCCGGGCCCGTCATGCCGATACGGGTCGGGTCGGAGGGCGCGCGTCCCTGGGGACGCCCGGGGGGCCCCGTCCGCGCTAGCCGCCCGCCGGCTATATCGACGTGACGAGAAGTTAGATGACCCCGCGGCGCCCGGACTTACACTGCCGCTCTCCGCAGTGAACGGCAGGGTCGGCCAAGGGTGGCGAGCGCGCGCCAGCACGTGACGATCGAGGGGGAGTTCCCCATGCACCGCGGCGGGACCCTCCTGAACCCCACGATCGCCTACGAGACCTGGGGCCGCCTCGACGCGCGTCGCTCGAACGCCGTGCTGATCTTCACCGGCCTCTCGCCCTCCGCGCACGCCGCCTCGAGCCCCGTCGATCCGTCGCCCGGCTGGTGGGAGGAGATCATCGGCCCCGGCCGCCCCATCGATACGCGGCGGTGGTTCGTGATCTGCGTGAACTCGCTCGGGAGCTGCTTCGGCTCGACGGGCCCGGCCTCGGTCGACCCGCGCACGGGCGACATTTACCGCCTGAACTTCCCCGTGCTGTCGCTCGAGGACGTGGCCCGCGGCGGCTACGAGGTGGTGCGCCATCTCGGCGTGGAGCGCCTGCACGCCATCGTGGGACCGTCGATGGGCGGCATGACGGCGCTCGCGTTCGAGGTGCTCTTCCCCGGCATGAACGACGGGCTGCTGGTGATCTCCTCGGGCGCGCGGTCGCTGCCGTTCGCGATCGCGCTGCGCTCGCTGCAACGCGAGATGATCCGCCGCGATCCCGACTGGCAGAACGGCAACTACCCGCGCGACAAGGTGCCGGTCACGGGCATGCGGCTCGCGCGCAAGCTCGGCATGATCACCTATCGCTCGGCGGAGGAGTGGCGCGTGCGCTTCGGGCGCGAGCGGGTGTCGTCCGAGCACATGAACGGCGATCAGTTCGGCATCATGTTCGAGATCGAGGCGTACCTCGAGCACCACGCGAACAAGTTCACCGGGCAGTTCGATCCGAACTGCTATCTATACCTCTCGCGCGCGAGCGACCTGTTCGACATCGCCGAGCACGGCGCCTCGGTGGCCGCGGGGCTCGCCAAGATCGAGGCGAAGCGCGCCATGATCATCGGCGTGCCCACCGATTTCCTGTTCCCCATCCACCAGCAACGGGAGCTCGCCGAGGGGCTCCGGCGCCCCGGGCGCGACGTGCAATTCGTCGAGCTGCCGTCGATCCAGGGCCATGACTCGTTTCTCGTGGACATGGACAACTTCCGGCCGGCCATCGCCAGCTTCTTCGCCGAGTAGGGCGGCGCCGCCCGCGAGCCGCGCGCCGGCGCCTGCGCGGCCGTGCGGCCGCCCGGAGTCAACCGTCCGCGTCTTCGCCCGGATCCGTCCGGTCCACCACCGCCCCGAGCCGTCCGCGCGCGAGCCGCACCTCGATCTCGGTGCCCACGGCCACGCCGGCCGCGTCCGTGAGGATGCCGCCGCCGCGGCGCGCCACGATCGCGTAGCCCCGCTCGAGCGTGGCGAGCGGGCTCAGCGACTCGAGCGCGCGCGTGGCGAGCGCGAGGCGCTGCGCGGCGTGCGCGAGCCGCTTGCCGATGGCCCGCTCGAGGCGGTCGCTCGCGCGATGGCGGCGGAGCTCGAGCGCGGCCAGCCGGTGGCGCGGGTCCTTGGCCGCCAGCGCGGCGCGCAGCCGCGCGACGTGCGCGCGGCGCGCCTCGAGCGAGCGCACGAGGGCGCGGCGCATGCGGATCTCGAGCTCGTCGAGCCGCTGGCTCGCCTCCCGCACCTGCACCGCGGGGCTGCAGCGGTGCAGCCGGTGCGACAGCGTGGCGAGATGGCGCGCCTCCAGGGCGAGCCGCCGGCGCACGGCGCGGCAGACGTGCTCCGTGGCCCGCTCGAGGCGCACGCACCACTCGGCGCGGTCGGGCACGGCGAGCTCGGCCGCCTGCGAGGGCGTGGGCGCGCGCAGGTCCGCCACGAAGTCGGCGATGGTGAAGTCCACCTCGTGGCCCACGCCGACGATCACGGGGATGCGCGACGCCGCGACGGCGCGCGCGACGATCTCCTCGTTGAAGGCCCAGAGGTCCTCGAGCGAGCCGCCGCCGCGCGTGAGGATCAGCACGTCGCATTCCGCACGCCGGTTGGCGAGCTCGAGCATGCGCCGGATCTCCTCCGCTGCCCCGTTGCCCTGCACGCTCGTGGGGTAGATCAGCACGGGGATGGCGGGGAAGCGGCGGCGGAGCGCGATCAGCACGTCGCGGATCGCGGCGCCCGTGGGCGACGTGACCACCCCGATCCGCTGCGGCACGCGGGGCGGGCGGCGCTTGCGGGCCGTGTCGAACAGCCCCTCGGCCGCGAGCTTGCGCTTGAGCTCCTCGAACCGGCGGCGCAGCAGCCCCTCGCCGGCGGGCTCCACGTCCTCCACCACGAGCTGGAACTCGCCGCGCGCCTCGTAGAGCGTTACGCGCGCCCGGACGACGACCTTGAGCCCGTTGTCCAGCGGCGTGTCGAGCGCCCGGTTGCGCGTGCGGAACATCGCGCAGCGGATCTGGCCGCCCGCGTCCTTCAGGGTCCAGTACAGGTGCCCGGAGGAGGGGCGGGAGAGGTTGGAGATCTCGCCCTCCACCCAGATGAGGCCGAACCGCCGCTCGATGAGCAGCCGCGCCTCCCGGTTGAGCGCGGAGACCGTGAAGATCTGCCGGCCTTCCTCGAACGGCAGCGAGAGGGTTTCGTGGGGGGCGCTCATCGCGGGGGGGATTATAGTTGGTTTACGCGCGCATCGCCGCGCAGTACACTTGCCCGTTTAATTTCATCGCCCGGAGCTCCGCATGCGGATAATTCACGAGGCGCTCACCTTCGACGACGTGCTCCTGGAGCCTGCCTACTCCGAGGTGCTCCCACGCGAGGTCGATCTAAGCACGTATTTCACCCGTAACCTCAAGCTCAACATCCCGCTCGTGTCCGCCGCCATGGACACGGTCACCGAAGAGCGGCTCGCCATCACCATGGCGCAGGAAGGCGGCATCGGCGTCATCCACAAGAACATGCCGCCGGAGGAGCAGGCCCGCCAGGTCCGGCACGTAAAGAAGTTCGAGAGCGGCGTCATCACCGACCCGATCACCGTCACGCCGCAAACCACCATCCGCGAGGTCATCGAGCTCACGCGCGCCAAGAACATCTCCGGCGTGCCGGTGGTGGAGGGCGAGGACCTCGTCGGCATCGTTACCCACCGCGACTTCCGCTTCGAGACGCAGCTCGAGAACCCCGTGTCCACCGTCATGACGCCCAAAGAGCGGCTCGTGACGGTGCGCGAAGGGGCCAGCAAGGACGAGGTGCTCACGCTGCTGCACCGCCACCGCATCGAGAAGGTGCTGGTGGTGGACGATCGCTTCCGCCTGCGCGGCATGATCACGGTCAAGGATTTCCAGAAGGCCACCGAATACCCCAACGCCTGCAAGGACGAGCGGGGCGCGCTGCGCGTGGCCGCCGCCGTCGGCACGGGCGCCGACACCGAGGAGCGCGTGGCGCTGCTCGTGGAGGCGGGCGTGGACGTGATCGTGGTGGACACGGCGCACGGGCACTCGCGCAACGTGATCTCCCGCGTGCGCGACATCCGGCGCACGTACCCAGACCTGCAGATCGTGGCGGGCAACATCGTGACGGCCGAGGCCGCGCGCGACCTCGTGGAGGCGGGCGCGGACGCCGTCAAGGTCGGGGTGGGCCCGGGCTCCATCTGCACCACGCGCGTGGTCACCGGCGTCGGGGTGCCGCAGATCACGGCCGTTTCCCAGGTGGCGGCCGCGTGCGAGGAGCTGGGCGTGCCGCTCATCGCCGATGGCGGCATCCGCTACTCCGGCGACATCGCCAAGGCCATCGCGGCCGGCGCCTACAGCGTGATGATCGGCGGGCTCTTCGCCGGTACCGAGGAATCGCCCGGCGAGGTGGAGCTCTACCAGGGCCGATCGTACAAGTCCTACCGCGGCATGGGATCGCTCGGCGCCATGACGCAGCGCCACGGCTCGTCGGACCGCTACTTCCAGGACGCCACCGAGCAGCTCGAGAAGCTCGTGCCGGAGGGCATCGAAGGGCGCGTGCCGTACAAGGGCAGTCTCGTCGCCATCCTGCACCAGCTCACGGGCGGGCTGCGCGCGGCCATGGGCTACACGGGTTGCGCGAACATCACGGAGCTGCGCACGCGGCCCAAGTTCGTGCGCATCACCGGCGCCGGGCGCCGCGAGAGCCACGTGCACGACGTCGCCATCACGAAAGAAGCACCCAATTACCGCACGGAGTAGCACGCCGTTGGAAACGACTGCCGCCGCTCAACCGGATGCGGCGGGTAACCGCGTCCTGATCCTCGACTTCGGCGGCCAGTACACGCAGCTCATCGCGCGGCGCGTGCGCGAGGCCGGGGTCTACAGCGAGATCTACCCCCACGATGCGACGCCGGACGCGATCGCCGCGTTCCGGCCCTCCGGCATCATCCTTTCGGGCGGACCGGAATCGGTCACGGCCGAGACCGGGCCGCGCGTGCAGGACGCCGTGCTCGACGCCGGTGTGCCGCTGCTCGGCATCTGCTACGGCATGCAGGCGCTCGCCGTGAAGCTCGGCGGGCGCGTGGAGAACGCGTCCGAGCGCGAGTTCGGCTACGCGGAGGTGGATCTGCGGGGCGCGCAGGACCCGCTCCTGGGCGGCCTCGGCGACAAGGGGCGGCTCAAGGTGTGGATGAGCCACGGCGACCGCGTGGAGCGGCTGCCGCCCGGCTTCGAGACGGTGGCCTCGTCCGCCAACGCGCCGATCGCCGCCATGGCCGACCTCGAGCGGCGCATCTACGGGCTGCAGTTCCACCCGGAGGTCACGCACACCGAGCGGGGCGCCGAGATCATCCGCCGCTTCGTGCGCGACATCTGCGGCTGCCCGGGGAACTGGACGCCGCAGAACATCATCGCCGAGCACATCGAGCGCGTGCGCGCTACCGTGGGGAACGACCGCGTGCTGCTCGCGCTCTCGGGCGGCGTGGATTCCTCGGTCGTCGCCGCGCTGCTCAACGCCGCCATCGGCAAGCAGCTCGTCTGCGTGTTCGTCGATCACGGCCTGCTGCGGCTCGGCGAGGGCGACCAGGTGATGCAGCTCTTCCACGATCACTTAGGCGTCGAGGTGATCCGCGTGAACGCCGAGGAGGAGTTCCTGGCGGCGCTCGACGGCGTGGCCGATCCGGAGCAGAAGCGCAAGATCATCGGCCGGCTCTTCATCGAGGTGTTCGAGCGCCACGCGAAGGGCATCGAAGGCGTGCGCTGGCTCGCGCAGGGCACGATCTACCCGGACGTGATCGAGTCGGCGGGCGCCGCCACCGGCAAGGCGCACGTGATCAAGTCGCATCACAACGTGGGCGGGCTGCCGGAGCGGATGGCGCTCAAGCTCGTGGAGCCGCTGCGCGACCTCTTCAAGGACGAGGTGCGCAAGATCGGCGTGGAGCTCGGCCTGCCGCCGGAGATGGTCTATCGCCACCCGTTCCCCGGGCCGGGTCTCGCCGTGCGCATCTTGGGCCCCGTGAAGAAGGAGTTCGCGGACCTGCTGCGTCGCGCCGACCACGTCTTCATCAGCGAGCTGCGGGCGCAGGGGCTGTACGACACGGTGAGTCAGGCGTTCGCCGTGTTCCTGCCCGTGAAGTCCGTGGGCGTGATGGGCGACGGGCGCCGGTACGACTACGTGATCGCGCTGCGCGCGGTAGAGACCACCGACTTCATGACGGCGCGGTGGGCGCGGCTGCCGTACGACTTCCTCGACCACGTGTCGCGGCGGATCATCAACGAGATCCCCGGGATTTCGCGCGTGACCTATGACATCTCCGGCAAGCCGCCCGCCACCATCGAGTGGGAGTGAGGCCGCGCCCGAGGCCTTCATGCGGCAGGCGCTCGCCTGCGCGGCGGAGGCGGCCGCGAGCGGCGAGGTGCCGGTCGGCGCCGTGCTGGTCGGCGCCGACGGCGAGGTGCTCGCGGCCGCGGGGAACGCGCCCATCGCCTCGAACGACCCCACGGCGCACGCCGAGATCCGCGTGCTGCGCGAGGCCGCGGGCCGCGTGGGCAACTACCGGCTGCCCGGCACGACGCTCTACGTGACGCTCGAGCCGTGCCCGATGTGCACGGGGGCGCTCGTGCACGCGCGCGTCGAGCGCGTCGTCTACGGTGCGGCGGACCCCAAGGCGGGCGCCTGCGGCAGCGTGCTCGATCTCGCGCGCCACCCGCACCTCAACCATCGCTTGATCGTGGAGGGCGGTCTCCTGGCCGACGAGAGCGCCGCGCTGTTGCGCGAGTTCTTCGCGGCGCGGCGCCGCTAATAGGTTCCCACTGACGGCCGTCGCTCGCGGTCACGGTGAAGCCCAGAACGTCCCGATAGAAATCGATCGCTCGATCGACGTCGAAGACGAACACGCGGACGGCAGACAAGCCTTCGATCGTTTGCTGAGTCATGTGTGCTCTCCGTGGGCTGGCAATGCCGTGGCGCCCGCTGGTCCGTAGCGACGAGTCCGGCAGCTTTTCGACGTGGGCGCGGCTGCAGCCAGGCGTGAGCGTGCGGCAAGTCGAGGCCGCGCTACGTCCGCAGTTCGAAGCGTTCTTCGCCGAGAATGCGAGCCCGCCCGATGCGGTGGGCAACACGCCCCACCTCGAGGTCGCGTCCGGAGCGAACGGTGTCGATGGTCTGCGCACGCGCTACGCCGAGACGCTCGCCGTGCTGTTCGCGATGGTGGCGCTCATCCTCCTGGTCGCCTGCGCGAGCATCGCCAGTCTGCTTCTCGCGCGCGCCGCAGCGCGACGTCGCGAGATGGCCATCCACATGAGCCTCGGCGTGGGCCGCTTCGGCGTCGTCAGACAGTCGCGTCGGCGCGAGCTGTGGCAGTGGTCGATCAGAGCTTCGCGGCTACGTTCTTCCCTGGGACGGATCCCATCGGCCAATCGATCACCGTGAGAGGGGAGGGGGATCTTCGCATCGTCGGCGTGTCCGCCAACGCTCGTCACGACCCGATCAGGTCCGATGCTCGGCCGGTCGTGTACTTCACGTACCAATGGGACCCGCATCCCTTGAGCTATGCCGACACGGTACGAGCCGCCGTGCGGGAGCTGAACCCGGGGTCCTCGTCGAGTCGTTCCGGACGCAGGTCGCCAACACCGATCGCACGATCAGCCGCGAGATCCTTGTCGCGCGGTTGAGCGACGCTTTCGCGTTCCTCGCTCTCGTGATCGCGTGCGTCGGCCGCTACGGAACGGTGAGCTACAGGATGGCGCGGCGCACCTGCGAGATGGGCATTCGCATGGCGCTCGGGGCTACGCGTTCTCGAGTGCTGCGCCTGGCGTTGCGGCACGTGCTCGCGCTGGGGCTGGCGGGCGTCGCGATCGGGTTGCCGCTCGCAATGCTCGCGTCGAGGTCCGTCGAGCGCTTCCTTTGGGGCGTTTCGTCCACCGACCCGATCGCTCTGGCCGGCTCGGGCATAGCCGTGCTGCTGGCCGTCGCGCTCGCTGGTTATGCGCCGGCACGCCGGGCGTCCAAGGTGCAGCCTATGACGGCGTTGCGTACGGAATAGCCGCCCGGGCTCCAGCCCGCCGTCGGGGCGGTGTGGGGGTCTAGCCGCTCCGGGCCGGTGCCGGCGTGCGCTCCACAGTAGCGTTGACCGGCATAGTGGCGGCCGGCGGCAGCTCGAAGCGCTCGCTGCCCGCCATCCAGAGCAGCAGCTCGTAGTAGCGGCGGACGTTGTCCACGTACGCGCGCGCCTGGCCGCCCCGGGCGTAGCCCCGTTTCACGCGGCGGTGCCACTGCTCGTCGGCGAGCAGCGGCAGGCGCTCGCGCACGTCTTCCCACTTGTCCGGATCCGCGCCCTGCATCTGCGTGATCACGCGCGCATCTTCGAGGTGCCCGTAGCCGATGTTGTACGCGGCCACGGCGAGCCAGGTGCGGTCGGGCTCCGGGATGCGCGCCGGCACGCTGCGCAGCACGCGCTGGAAGTAGCGCGCCCCGCCGATGATGCTGTCGCGCGCGTCGTGGCGGTCGCTCACGTCCATCATGTCCGCCGTGAGGGAGGTCAGCATCATCATGCCGCGCACGCCGGTGGCCGACACGGCATCGGGATTCCAGTGCGATTCCTGGTAGGCAATGGCGGCGAGCAGGCGCCAGTCGAGGCCGGTCAGCGCTTCCGCCTCACGGAAGTGCTCCAGGTAGGCAGGCAGCCGCGTGTTGAAGTGGTGCACGAATGCTCGCGAGCCCACGTAGTCGAACTCGCGCGCCGGGAAGTAGTAGCGCTCGAGCAGGCCTTCGAGCTCGCCGGTGGCGCGCAGCTCCGCGAAGTAGGCCGCCACGCGCTCCTCGAGCTCGCCGCCTTCCTCGGGGATCGCCCAAGCGATGCCGCTCTGCTCGTCGAACGTGAACGCCACGACCGCGTCGGGGTAGGAGTGGCGCAGCAGCGCGAACACGTTCGACGTCACGATCGTGTAATCGATCTCGCCGTTGGCCACGCGGCGGATGAGCGTCTCCGCGCTCGCGCCCGGGCTCTCCACCCACGCGAGCAGTGGTTCCTCCGCCCGCAAGCGCTCGAGCAGCGCCGCCTGCGCAGAGTCGGCCACGACTTCCAGTCGCTTGCCGACGAGATCGGCGGTGGAGCGCGGGCGCTTGGCGCCGCGCCGATACACCACCTGCTGCACCACGTTCTGATAGCTCGGCCCGAACGCGACGCGCTCCACGCGCACGCCCGAGACCGGCAGGCCCGCGGCCGCGATGTGTGCCCGCCGCGTCGCCACGAGCGGAGCCACGTCGCCCAGCTCGTCGACGACCTGGATCTTGAGCTGCACGCCGAGCCGCTCGGCGAAGCCGCGCGCGAGCTCGTACTCGATGCCGCGCGGCTCGTCCGCGCCGTAATAGAAGGTGGTGGGGTTGTTGCGCGTGACTACGCGCAGCTCGCCGGTCTTGCGGATCTGTTCGAGCAGGGAGGGCGGTGACGAGCAGGTCACTAGCAGCAAACAAATGAGCGACGCCGCCAGCCCTCGCAAAACCCCTGCTCCTCAGTCCTTTGTTGTTCTAGTGTCGTTCGTTATCGGACCGTTGCCGGTCCTTTGTACGACCGATTATAGGCGACACTTCGCTCGAGGCGATTATAGGGAGGGTGTCGCTATTCGCCGACGCTCCCGTTGCATTCTGTAACAACGCTGTAACCCTCCCGTAGCACGATGGGGCGCGTCCCCGGGGCCGCGCGCCTCGCCGGGCGTCCGAAAAACAGGAGCAGAATCAATGCGTAAGCTACCGGCCGCGGCCGTGCTGGCCGCGCTTTGGCTGCCCACGATCGCCTCGGCGCAAGGGTCCACCGAGGCGGAGATCGCGGCCCTGCGGGCCGAGATTGAGCAGCTTATGGAACGTCTCGAGCGCCTCGAGCGGCGCACGGCGTCCGAGGCCGTGGCGGAAGCCGACACCGCGGACGGCGGCACTTCGCAGGACGACGATGAGGAAGGGGCGATCGAGCTCGACGCGGCGCGGGAGACCTCGCCGCGGCTCGCGTTCTCGGGCGACCTGCGGTACCGCCACGAGTCGATCGACGAGACGGGGGAACGTTCCCGCAACCGTCACCGCGTGCGCGCACGCCTCGGCGCAGAGGCGGTGCTCGCCGACGACCTCACCGTCGAGTTCGTGCTCGCGACGGGCGGCGACGACCCCGTGTCCGCCAATCAGACGCTGGGCTCGAGCTTCACGCGCAAGGACTTCGGCGTGGACCGCGCCTGGTTCGACTGGCGGCCGACGGATCGCATGCGCGTCGCCGGCGGCAAGATGCCGAACCCGTTCCATCGTCCGGGCGAGCATCACCTGATCTTCGATCGCGACTTGAACCCGGAAGGGCTCGCGCTCGGGTACGGCTTCGGCGACTGGTTCGTGAACGTGGCGGGCTTCGTCGTGGAGGAGCGGGGCGACGCGCCCGATGTGCTCCTCTTCGGCGGTCAGCTCGGCTACCGGACCACCCTGGCAGGCGGCGCGCGCCTGACCACGGGCTTGAGCTACTACGACTACCGGGCGACGCAGGGCAGCGCGCCGTTCTACGACGGCGCGGCGGCCGGCAACCGCCTCGACCCGCTCGGCCGCTATCTCTCGGACTTCGACGATGCGGAAGCGTTCGCGGAGCTCGAGCTCGACGCGCGCGGCCGGCCGCTCACGCTGTTCGCGGACTACGTCGTCAACACGGCCGCCGCGCGCGACGACTCGGGGTTCGCCGTGGGCGCCAGGTACGGCGAGGTGACGGGGCGCGGCGGCTGGGCGTTCGGCTGGGCCTATCAGGCGCTCGAAGCGGACGCCGTGGTGGGCACCTTCACCGACTCCGACTTCGCCGGCGGCGGCACCGACAACGAGGGCCACGTGCTCGAGATGAGCTACGGTCTGCGCGAGCGCTGGCGCCTCGACGCGCGCTACTTCGCGAACCGCCGCGGCGCCGACGCGGGCGCCGAGCGCGACTACGATCGGCTGCAGATCGACGTGGTGTTCGACTACTGATTCGCGGCGGCCACGGGCGCGTGCGACGCGGGCTCCGCGGGCAGCGGGTCCACTCGTTCCGCGCCGAACGTCCGCAGCCACTCCAGGCAGTCTTCGGCCGCCATCGGCCGCGCGAACCAGAAGCCCTGGCCGAGGTCGTAGCCGACGTCGCGCAGGTAGTCCTTCTCCCACTCGGTTTCCACGCCTTCCGCCACCACCGTGAGCCCGAGGGCGTGGGCCATGTGCGCCGTCGACTCCACGATCACGCGGTTGTGCTCGTGGGTCCGCAGGTCGGTGACGAACGACTTGTCGAGCTTGAGCGCGTGCGCGTGCAAGTCGCGCAGATAGCCGAGCGACGAGAAACCGGTGCCGTAGTCGTCGATCGCGATCAGCACGCCGAGCGCGTGCAGCTCCCGCACCACGCGCTGCGCCCGCTCCGGATCGACGAGCATGGCGCTCTCGGTGATCTCGAGCTCGATCTGGCCGGGCTTGAACGAATACTCGGCGAGCAGCCGCTCGAGACGGCGCGGGAAGCCCGCGTCCTGCAGCAGCCGCGCGGACAGGTTCACGGCCACGCGCAAGTCCACGCCCTGGCGCCGCCACGCGGATGCATCGCGCAACGCCTCGGCGATCGACCACTCGGTCAGCGGCCCGATGAGGTCGGTCGACTCGGCGAGCGCAATGAACTCGGCGGGGCTCACCGCGCCGAGCATGGGGTGGCGCCAGCGGAGCAGCGCCTCCACGCCGTCGGCCCGACCGCTCGCGAGGTTCACCTGCGGCTGATAGTGCAGCGCGATCTCGCCCCGGCCGAGCGCCCCGCGCAGCTCGCTCACCATCGTGAGGCGGCGCACCGTGTGCTGGTCGTGCTCGGGGGCGTAGAGCTCGTGGGAGGTGCCTTGCCGCTTCGCCGCGTACATAGCCACGTCCGCGCAGCGCAAGAGCTCCTGCGCGTCGTCCGCATGATCGGGCCAGAGCGCGATGCCGATGCTCACGCCCACCTCGATGGCGAGACCGTTCACGTGGATGGGGGCCCGCAAAGTGTCCGCGAGCCGCTGCGACAGGTCGTCGAGCTCCATGATGTTCTGCACGGCGGGCAGCACGGCCGTGAACTCGTCGCCGCCGATCCGGCCGATGAACGACTGCGCCGTCAGCACGCCGGAGAAGCGGCGCGACACCTCGCGCAGCACCTGGTCGCCCACGCTGTGGCCCAGCGTGTCGTTCACCTCCTTGAAGCGGCAGAGATCGAGCAGCAGCAGCGCCACCTTCTGGCCGGGCTTCGGCCGCGCGAGCACGCGGTCGAGATACTCGCCGAGCGCGAGCCGGTTCGGCAGGCCCGTGAGGGCGTCCTGCCGCGCCTGGCGCTCGAGCTCGCGCTGCTGGGTCTTGCGCTCCGTGATGTCGCGGATGATGGCGGTGTAGAGCTGCTCGCCTTCGAGCTGCACGCGGCTCACGCCGATCTCCACCGGGAAGCGCCGGCCCGCGTCGTCGACCGCCTGGCGCTCCACGGTCTGGCCGCTCAAGGCGCCGACGTCGCAGCGCGCCAGATCGGGCAGGAACGCGCCGATGTGGCTGCCGACGAGGCTCACCGCCGGGCGGCCGAAGAGGCGCGTGGCCGCCGGGTTCGCCGTGCGGATGACGCCGGCCGCATCCACGCACACGATGCAGTCGGGGGACGATTCCACCACGCTCTTGAGCAGCGCATCGCGGCGCTTGAAGCCCACCGCGTAGGCGAGTGCCTGCCACGTGGCGTGATCGAGCGAGCGCACGGTCAGCGCCACGAACAGCAGCGCGCCTGACGCCGCGAACGGCACCACGGGCAAGTCCACACGCAGCGTCGCGTAGGCGAGCACGGCGGCCGCTCCGAGCAGCGGCACGGAGGCCGCGACCGTCAGCGCATTGCGCCGCCAGCTTCGGCCGTGCAGCAACCGGGCGCCCGCGAACGTCCAGAGCGCGAGCAGCGCGGCGTAGAGCCACGCCGGCGGCGAGCGCAACGGACCCGCGCGCAGGGACTCGGCCGCGAGCGCCTGCACCACCACGCCGGGCAGCGAGCGATACACGGGCACGGCCACGATGTCGCGGAGCTCGAGCGCGGTGGCGCCGACGTACACGTCCTTGCCCGCGAGCGCCGCGAAGTCCACCTCGGCGTTCAGCAGGTCGCTGTACGACACCGCATGGAACGAGGACGGTTGGATCGAGAAGTCGATCGCGACCTGCGAGCTCGCGGGCACGTCGCGCCCGTAGGCGAAGATCGACGGCACCTCGCGCCCGTCGTAGTCCCAGGAAGCGCGCATGCTGCGCACGAGACCGTCCGCGTCGGGCTCGAGGATGACGGACGCGAGCCGGGCGTGCCGCGCGAAGCGCGGGAGGGGGAACGTGGCGGCGCGCTCGCTGCTCGCGGTCGAGAGCCGCTGCATGTGCGCGGCCAGCACCACCGGCGAATGGCGCCAGGCGGCGAGCGCCCGCTCGAAGAGCGCGTCATCTTCCTCGGTCGTCTCCGAGCTGAAGTCGATGTCGAAGAACACCGTGCGCGGAGCCGCGCCGTCGAGGAGCTGCAGCAGCCGCGCGTAATGCCGCCGCGGCCACGGCCACTCGTTGAGCTCGCGCAGGCTGTGGGAGTCGATCGCGACGATGACGACGTCGGAGGGCACTTCGTGCGCGAGCAGCGCGGCGCGAACGTCCGCGACGCCGTGCTCGAGCCGCGCGAGCAACCCGCTCGCGTGCAGCCCGTACGCGAGGGCCAGGACGGCCGCCGCGACTACCGTCCAGTGAAGCTCTCGCGCACGGGCCATCGGCGCCGCAGGGCGGTGCTAGAGGAGGCCGCCGAGCAGACCGCCCAGGCCGCCGCCTCCGCCACCGCCGCCTCCGCCGATCTCGATGTCGATGCCGCCGATCTCGATGCCGATGCCGTCGTCACCGATGTCCACGCCCGCGTCCACGCCGCCGACGCCGACGTCGAGACCCACGCCGTCGCCGCCGACATCCAGCCCGGCATCGACGGTGGCGCCGCCGAGGTCGAGGCCTGCGTCGACGTCGAGGCCCGCGTCGTCGCCGCCGAGATCTGCGCCGACGTCGAGGCCGAGGTCTGCGGTGGCGCCGCCGAGGTCGAGACCCACGTCGGCGCCGAGATCGACCGTGCCGCCGCCGAGGTCGGCGCCCGCATCGAGGCCCAAGTCGGCGGTAGCACCGCCGAGGTCGAGGCCCGCGTCGGCGCCGAGGTCGACCGTGCCGTCGGGGAGGTCGAGGCCCGCATCGATGCCCAGGTCGGCCGTGGCGCCGCCGAGGTCGAGGCCCGCATCGGCGCCCAGATCGATCGTGCCGCTGCCGAGGTCGACGCCCGCCTGCACGTCCAAATCGGCGGCGGCGGCGCCGAGGTCGACGCCCGCATCCAGGCCGAGATCGACGGAGCCCGAGCCCAGGTCGATGCCGGCATCCAGCCCGACGTCGGCCCCGACGGGGCCCACGGAAGCGCCCACGTCGAGCCCCGCGTCCAGCGTGCCCGGGCCGAGCCCGGCGTCGACGTCGAGCCCGAGGCTCGCCGTGGCGGGGCCGAGCGCCACGTCGGCGCCGGCGTCGACCGTGACGTCTGCAGCGGTCAGGTCCGTCTCGAGGGCGACGGTCACGTCACCCAACGAGTCGACGCCGCTCACGGCGAGCGCCGCTCTCGTCTCGCCCAAGTCGACGTTCGGCGCGGCGCCGGGTCGGGTCGCTTGGTCAATGCCGATCAGCCCCATCGTATCGCGGCCCGCCGCGAGGTCTTGCACGTCCGCGAGCACCACGTTCGCGGCGTTGCGGCCGAGGTCGATGCCGCGGCCGCCCTGCGCGGCCAGCGCGGCCTCGTTGCGCGCGGCGCGTTCGCCTCGTGCCGCCGGCTCGCGCTCCGGCAGACGCTCCGCGTCCATGCGCACCACGCGGATGCCGGCATCGTCGCGGGAGCGGATGGCGATCTCGCCGGCGTTGAGCTCGATGACCTCGGCGCCGTCCGGCGTGCGGATCTCGAGCAGACCCTCGAACAGCGCGATGGTCGTGCTGTCGTCCTGCACGGCGACGTTGAACTGCGTGCCTTTCACCACCGCGACGAGATACGGGCTCTCCACGCGGAGCTTGTCGAGCCCTCGCGGGGCCACGTCGTAGAAGACGTTGCCGCGGTGCTGCACGAGCCGCGCGATCAACTGTCCGTCGCGAGCCGTCTCCGGGATCTCGACGTCCGTGTCGTTCGCGATGGCGATCGTCGTGGCGTTCTGCGCGAGGGTGACGTGCCCGTCTGCGCCCGTGACGATGCGCGCCGCGAGCTCGACGCGCGTTCCCGCCGCGACGGCGCGCGGCTCGCCGCGCATCGTGACGGCCACGTCGCCGCCCGCTTCCACCACGCGAATGTCGTTGGTCGAGCTCGTCGTCGCTGCGCCGGCGGCGGCGCGTGCGGTGGCGCAAGTCGCGAGCAGAGCGACGGTGACCAGAACCCTGAGAGAGGAGATATTCATATTATTCTTCCGCCGTTGTTGTACGGGGTGACGCGACGACTTCCGTGTCGTCGGTTGGCGACATGCTAGACAACGCGCAGGGGGTGCGGTGTGACGCGATTCACGGCACGCGTGTCATTCATTGTCCATAATGCGCGCCCCCGAGATCGCTAGGCAGCGAATGCAGGGTCAGCGCGACGCGAACGCTCATGCGCGACGAATCTCCACTGCGTGGCATGCGATCTCCAAAGCAGTCCCGCTTGTCATAATCTCCCTGATTCTGCAAGGTCTCGCGCAGCGGGCCGCAGCGGCCGAGCTCGCATCGGCGGTGATTCGCGGCTCCACCGTCTTCACGCCCGCGGACCTCTTCGCGACCTATCGCGACCGCCTCGGTGAGCCCGTCACGCGCGAGAGCGTGCGCGACATCGCGCAGCGCGTGGCGGCGCTCTATCGGGACGCGGGTTACGTCGAGCCGCAGATTCGCGTGGACGACGCCCTGCTCGCGGTTGGCGTGCTGCGCATCGACATCGAGGAAGCGCGCATCTCGGGCGTGAGCATCCGGGGCGACGCCGGACCGCACCGTGCGCGCCTCGAGCGCCTCGGCGCCGAGCTCGCCCAGGATCCGGTTCTGCGGCGCAGCGACCTGCAGGCGACGCTGCGGCACATGCGGGAGCTGCCGGGGTTGAGCGTAGCCGCCACCACGGTGCGCGATGAGGACGAGCCGCGCGCGTACCGGTTGGAGCTCGACGCCGATTTCGAGGCCGTCGGGGGCGCGGTGCGATTCAGCAATCGCGGCACCGAGGAGATCGGACCGAACTTCGTGCTCGGCCAGGTGGTGGCGAACGGGCTGCTCGGCGGCCGCACGAGCGCGGGTTTCCTGTTCGGCGCGGCCACGGATTACGACGAGTACCACGGGCTCGGGCTCCTCGGCAGCTGGTCCATCGACAGCCGGACGACGCTGTCGGCAAGCGGCATGCGGTCGCGATCGGATCCGCGGGAGACCGGCGTGGACCGCGACATTCACTACCTGCGCGACCGTCTGTCGGTTCGCTTCCAACGCCAGCTTCACGCGGAAGACGGGCGCACCTTCGCGCTCGCGGCCGCGCTCGAGTGGGACGATCTCGGTATTGCGCTCTCGGGCCAGACGGTTCGGGACGAGCACTTGCGGCTGTTGTCCTCGGGCGGGCGCTGGGACGGCCGCGGCCGCTTCTTCGGGCGCTACCACATCGCGGTCGACGCGGTGAAGGGTCTCGACGGGCTCGGCAGCGCGCTCGACGCCCGCGACCTCGCGAGCGATCCGCGGCGTGAGGACTTCGTGCTGTTCCGCCTGACTTTCGCGGGCACCCGACCGCTCGGCGACCGCGTGACCGCGCGGCTCGACGCCTTCGCGCAGCAGACGGCCTACGTTCTGCCCTACACCCAGCGCTTCAAGATCGGGGGCGACCGGCTGGGGCGCGGCTTCGAGATCCCCGAGATCGCCGGCGATCAGGGCATCGGCGCCAAGCTCGAGGTGCGCCGGCGGCTGAGCCGCGGAGCCGCGTGGCTCGGCCAGCCGTCCTTCTACGGCTTCTACGACATCGCTGCCGCCTGGAAGCAGGATGTTCCCGGGCGCGAATCCGCCGCGACGGCGGGAGTGGGCTTCGCGGTGCAGCGCCCGCGCATGTCGGCAGCCATCGAGGTCGCGCAACCGCTCACTCGCGTCGACATCGAAGGCCGCGACGGACCGTCGGTGTTCTTCGAGCTCACGCAGCGTCTCTGACACAGCCCCGAAGCCTCTGCCATACCGAACCGTGCGGTTTTGGCTCTCGCACCACCGCCGCGTATCATCCCGCGCGTTCGAATGCCTCGGGAATGGAGTAGAGCGTGAGAGAGAACGTCTCGGTGGTGCAGCTGGAAAGGCGGCTGGCTGCGAAGTCTCAATTCGATTCGACCGGCGCGCGCAAGGCAGCGATCGCGCTGCTCACGGCCTTCCACAAGACCGGCCGGCACGGCACGCTCGCCGAGGTGCTGATCGCGCTCGAGATCATCGACTCCATTCTCGACGGGCGTCCGCACACGATGAAGTCGCTGTCGAGCAAGCTGGGCATCCCGTACACGTCGGTGTCGCGGATCGTGTATTCGCTCACCTCGGAGGCGGAGCCCGGCGGCCTGCTGCGGCTCGTGCCCGACAGCCGCGACCGGCGCCGTAAGAACATCGAGCTCGATCCGGACGCCTTCAAGACGTCGGCGCCGCTGCTGCGGGCGCTCGAGAAGGCCATGATCGACTACTACGGCGACAGCGTTTACAAGCTCCGCAAGAACAAGACCGTCTGAGCGGCGGAACCGCCCGGCGGAGCGGACCGTTCCGTTCACGCCGGCGGCGGCCCTCCGCCGCCCGGTGCCGGCCCGCGCCGTGCAACGTTGCTTGTTCACGGCGCGCGCCGCGGCTATGTTGAGCCGCCATGAGACGTGTCCGCGCGAAGTGGCTGTGGCTGCTGCCCGCCGTGCTGTTCGCCATCGCCTGGGTCGACCGCGCGCAGACGAGCGCCGGCCCGGACTGGCGGCGCGCGAGCCGCGAGCCGGTGGGGCTCGCGCCCGATCCCGCCGAGGTGACCGACGCGGTCGTGCAGGTGTACGCGGCGCGCACCGTCCGGTGGCGCGGCTACTTCGGCGTGCACACGTGGATCGCTGCGAAACGCCGCGGCGCCGACGAGTACACCGTATATGAGGTGAACGGCTGGCGGCTGCGCCGCACCGGCACCTCGGTGGCCGTGAGCAACCGCCCGCCCGATGCGCGCTGGTTCGGCAACGCGCCGCGGCTGCTCGCGCAGGCCGCCGGGCCCGGCGTCGAGGCGCTCATCGACCGCATCGAGGCCGCCGTGGACGCCTACCCGTACGCGCGCACGTATCGCATCTGGCCGGGGCCGAACTCGAACACCTTCACGGCGCACGTGCTCCGGGCCGTGCCGGAGCTCAGGGTCGATCTGCCCGCCACGGCCATCGGCAAGGACTACCTCGGCTGGGATCTCTTCGCGAAGGCGCCGAGCGGCACGGGCGGCCAGGTGAGCGTGCTCGGCATCCTCGGCGTGCTCGCCGCCGTGGAGGAAGGCCTCGAGATCAACGTGCTGGGGCTGACCTTCGGCGTGGACCCGCTCGATCTCGCGTTGAAAGTGCCGCTCGCCGGACGCCTCGGTTGGCCGAGCGACGTGCCCGAGCTCGCGCTGCTTCAGGCCGACGGCGACGAGCAGCGCTAGCGCCCGCCGCGAGGCGCGGTGGACACGCCGCGCGACGGCTACCGATAATCGACGGACCATGGCGCGGCGAGGGAGCAGGGCCAAGCGAACCGTGTGGCGCGCCGCCTGGGCGGCGGTGGTGGCGTGCGCGACCGCCATGGCCGCGTACGGCGACACGCGGCAATACACCTTCGCCTGGCCGTTCGAGGAAGGCGGCGCCATGCGCCCGCGCGGCGGCACCTCACGCGGCGTGCCGGTGGAGCTCGCGAAGGAGCCGAGCGACGCCTGGCGGGCGCTGCGCGAGCCGGGGTTGAGCCCCTTCGAGCGCGACCGCCGCGCCATTCTCGCCATGGCGGGCGGCTTCCGCACCACGTTCGACTTCATCGAGACCGCGGGTTTCACGCCGGGCTTCGAGCCCGACCGCCCCTACCAGTCCTGGGCCACCGAGTACGTCTACGTGGCGGAGGACCGCGGTGACTTCATCCGTCTCCAGCACCTGCTCGTGATGTTCTATGTGGATCGCCACGGCGAGGTGCAGGGGCCCATCGTGCAGAAGCATTGGCGGCAGGACTGGACCTACGAGGACACCGACCTCCACGTGTACACCGGGCACAATCGCTGGCGACGACGGGTGCTCGAGCCCGAGGCGGTGAAGGGGCGCTGGTCCCAGGCGGTGTTCCAGGTGGACGATTCGCCGCGCTACGAGGCCGTCGGAACATGGGTTCACGAAGGCAACTACTCGGCGTGGACCAGCGAGCTCACGTGGCGCCCGCTGCCGCGCCGCGAGTCGAGCGTGCGCGACGACTACCACGTGCTCGCGGGCACGAATCGCCACACCATCACGCCCACGGGCTGGGTGCAGGAGGAAGACAACCTCAAGCTCGCGCTCGGCAGCGACGGCCAACCGGCCAAGGACCAACCCTATCTCGCCCGCGAGGTGGGCCTGGCCCGCTACGAGCGCGTGACGAACGTCGACTTTTCCGCGGGCGATCGCTACGCGGAGCGCACCGGGCAGTTCTGGGCCGACGTGCGGGACGCCTGGGCCGACATCTACGCCGAGCGCGACGAGTTCGGGCTGGCCGAGGAGGTGGACGGGCGGCCGCTGTTCGAGCCGCTGTTCGACTATGCCGAGCGCCTCTACGCCGGTGAGGCGTACGACCCGGCCGACGGCCGCGCCTTCATCCGCGCCACGCTGTCGGCGTATCTCCGCTAAAGCTTCTCCGCCCCGCGCC
The DNA here is from genome assembly GCA_036563665.1 of Gammaproteobacteria bacterium. Taxonomy (GTDB): domain Bacteria; phylum Pseudomonadota; class Gammaproteobacteria; order Steroidobacterales; family Rariloculaceae; genus FEN-1219. The sequence goes on along the minus strand of DATCLY010000059.1, from coordinate 6,230 downwards.
GATAAAGACTCGACGCCTCGCGGCACGGGAGATGGGGCCCGTTTGGCCGCAAGCGCACGGGGCGAATCATGCAGGCTACGGATACCGTCATACTCGACGGCCGCTACGCAGAGTCGCGGGCGGCCGCTTTGTCGCTCATCGCCGAGCTCGACCGCAACGTCGCGAGCAAGGAGCTCAAGCTGCCGTCGCTGCCGGACGTGGTGCTGAAGATCCGCGACCGGCTGGCCGACGAGAACGTGTCGGTCAGCGAGGTGGTGCGGCTCGTGGGCTCCGATCCGGCGCTCGCGGCGCGGCTGATGCAGACCGCGAACAGCGCGCTGTTCTACTGCGGCAGCGGCCCGGTTACCACGCTGCACGTGGCCGTGGCGCGGCTCGGCTACCGCATGGTGCGCAACGTGGCGCTGTCGCTCGCCGCGCAGCAGATCTTCATCGGCTACGAGACGCGTGCCCTCCACGAGCCGCTGTCGGCGATCTGGAAGCACTCGGTGCACGTCGCGGCCCTGGCGCACATGCTGGCGCGGCTCAAGACGGACCTGAACCCCGAGGAGGCGTTCCTCGCCGGCCTCCTGCACGAGGTGGGGAAGCTCTACATCCTCATGCAGTGCAAGGACCGTCCGGAGCTCGCGGCCTCGGATGCGTTCCAGAGCGTGGTGGCGGAGTGGCACTGCCGCGTGGGGCGCGTGGTGATAGAGACCTGGGGGCTCGCTCCCGAGCTCGCGGCCGCCGTCGCCGAGCACGAGACCGAGCCGCTCGAGGTGGCGGAGCCCGTCACGATGACGGCGCTCGTGGCCGTCGCGAACTTCCTGGCCGAGCACGTGGCCCAAGGCGGCTGGACGCTCGCCGACTGTCCGTCCTTCGGGGCGTTGGCCCTCGACGAGGACACGTTCGGATGGCTGCTCAGGGCGGGCGACGTGGACATCAAGATGCTCATGCTCGCGTTCGGCACCTGAGGCGACGCGGCGTCCCTTCCCAACCGCGGGCCCATCGCGCAACATGCGTGCGCTCGGGTCCCATCAGCGGGCCCGCGAACGAGAACGACAGGGGGAAGACCGCCATGCGAACCGCTTCGATCGTCCTGCTCCTCTGCGCGGCGTCGGCCGCCCAGCTCGGCGGTGATGCCGCCTTCGCGCAGCGCGCTGCTTGCGACCGCGCCTGCCTCGAGGGTTTCGCCGAGCGCTATCTCGACGCGCTGATCGCCAACGCTCCCGAGGCGCTGCCGCTCGCGCGCGACGTGCGCTTCACCGAGAACGGCCAGCGGCTCGAGATCGGCGACGGGCTGTGGCGCAGCGTCAAGGGCAAGGGCCGCTATCGCCTGTACGTGACGGACATGGAGGCGGGGCAGGTGGCGTTTCTGGGGACGATCGTCGAGGACGACCGCGATCCCGCGGGCGGCGTGCCGGCGCTCGTGGCGGCGAGGCTCGAGATCGAGAACGGCGCCATCGCCGAGATCGAGCAGATGACGGTGCGCAATCGTGAAGCGGCCGAGCGCGTGGAGGCGCTCGGCGCGCCGCGGGCGGCGTTCCTCGCGACCGTGCCCGAGCGTGAGCGCATGTCGCGGGCCGATCTCATCGCCACGGCCGACAAGTATTTCTCCGGCATGCAGCAGAACGACGGCAAGGGCGACTACCCGTTCGCCGACGACTGCAACCGGATCGAGAACGGCACGCAGACGACGAACCGGCCCACGCCGCCGGGCGAGACGCGCCCCGACCCGAAGACCGCGACCAACTACTCGGCCCAGTGGACCTGCCGCGAGCAGTTCGAATCGGGCCTGCTGCACTTCGTCACGCGCATTCGCGACCGCCGCTACGTGGCCGTGGACCGGGAGCGGGGCCTCGTGTTCGCGTTCGCCTTCTTCGACCACTCGGCCGGCGAGACCCGCAACTTCACCACGCCGGACGGCCGGGCCGTCACGGCGGGACCCGCGCAGCCCTGGACCTGGTATATCGCCGAGGTGTTCCAGATTCGGGACGGCCGGATCGGGCAGATCGAAGCCATCCTCGACCGCGTGCCGTACGGGATGCTGTCCGGCTGGAGCACGTGGGAAGAGGGCATGTCGGACCGCGCGCGAGACGTGACTATGTAGCCGGTTGTTGCGAAAAAGAGACTGTTATTATAGTGATATTATGTCGAATTAATGGTATTTTTTTAGCCACTCCCCCTAGAATCTCCGGCGAATTGCTGTGGTGAAATTCATCCAGCGTCTGACGCAGTTGAGGGGGATTTTAGGGTGTTGCCAAAACTTCGCATTCCGGCGGCCGCCGTTCGCCTCGCACTGACCGGCGCCACTGTCGCCTTACCGCATACCGCCGCGTGGTCCCAGCAGGCCCCGGGCGGGCTCGAGGAAATCATCGTCACCGCCGAGTTCCGGGCGGCCAACGTTCAAGAGACGCCGATCGCCATCACGGCCGTGAATGCCGAGATGCTCGAGGCGCGCAGCCAGACGAGCATCTACGAGATCGCGGCTCAGGCTCCGAACGTCACGTTGAAGCCGGGCGGCGCGGCGACCGGTCCGTCGCTCGTCGCGTTCATCCGCGGCATCGGCCAGACCGACTTCAACTACGCGCTGGAGCCCGGCGTCGGCGTGTACATCGACGACGTCTATTATCCGACGCTGACCGGCTCCCTGGTGGATCTGCTCGACCTCGACCGCGTGGAGGTGCTGCGCGGTCCGCAAGGCACGCTGGCCGGCAAGAACTCGATCGGCGGCGCGATCAAGCTCTATTCCCGCGCGCCGAGCGAGGACGGCGATGCGTCGGTGCAGGCCTCGTTCGGCTCGTTCAATCGGGTGGACGTTCGTGCGGCCGGGGACTTCACGATCGTCGAGGACAAGCTGTTCGCGCGCGTGGCCGGCGTCAGCAAGCATCGCGACGGCTACGTGGACCGGCTCGACTACGGCTGCCTCCGCCCGCAGTCCAACGTGCCGACGTTCGCCGTCAGCAAGCTCTCGGACTGCAAGGTCGGCACGGAGGGCGGCCAGTCGTACACCGCAGGCCGCGTGGCGCTGCAGTGGCTGCCCTCGGACACGGTGCAGGTCGGCTTCTCGGCCGACATCACGAACGACGACTCCGAGCCGATCCCGAGCGTGCTGATCCGCGTGAACGAAGACCTCACGGTGAACGGCACCTACAAGGACCAGGTCAACGGCCCGTTCGTGAACCCGGCGGCGCCGCCGCCCGGCTTCCCGAACGCGCAGTATCCGCGACTCGGCTTCAACGGCACGTACATCATCGGCAAGGACGGCACGCCGGTGTACCTGACGAACGCGTTCGTGCCTTATGGGCCGTGGCGCCCGGCCGACGCGCCCGTCAACGACGGGTACGTGAACTACAGCACGTACATGGATCCGCATCCGTTCAATGCGGATACGCAGCAGCGCTACTCGCCGAGCGCGATCCGGCCGGAGACGACGCTGGACCATTACGGGGTCGCGTTCAATGTCGACTGGCAGATCAGCGACAACCTGTCGTTGAAGTCGGTCACCTCGTACCGCGAGTACGACTCGAGCTTCGCGCAGGACGAGGACCGCTCGCCGATCAACAGCCAGTTCCTGCTCCAGCACCTCGAGCACGATCAGTGGAGCCAGGAGCTGCGCCTGAGCGGCGGCGGCGATAAGGTCGACTGGACCACCGGGCTCTTCTGGTTCGAGCAGGACGGCACGCTCGAAGCGAACGTGAACCTGTTCTACGTCCAGTTCAACTTCATCCACGGCCCGGACCCGACGCCGTCGTACAACCACGCGCTGTTCGGGCACACGACGTTCCATCTGACGGACCGCCTGAACCTGTCGGCCGGCCTGCGCTATTCCGAGGACGAGAAGACCTACGTGCATTTCCGGCGCAACCCGGACGGCAGCCTGCCGCAGGACGCGACCCCCAACGATCCGGATACCACCTGCATCGGGCCGCCGCACAACGTGGTGAACCCGTCGAACTGCGCGCTGTTCGGCTTGTTCAACGCGGGCGCCACCTGGTCCGACGAGCGCATGGATTACCGGCTCGCGCTCGACTACGCGGTCGGCGACTCGATCATGACGTACTTCCAGGTGTCGACCGGTTACAAGGGCGGCGGCGTGAACCCGCGGCCGTTCGTGCTGCCGCAGCTCCTGCCGTTCGACTCGGAGGAGCTCACGGCGTACGAGGTCGGCTTCAAGTCGGAGCTCGCCAACCGGAGCCTGCGTCTGAACGGTGCGGTGTTCTTGAACGACTACACCGACATCATCATGACGCTCAATCCGTGCCCGGAGGTGGCGCCCGGCCCGTGCGCGTTGCCGATCAACGCCGGCACGGCGGACGTGTCGGGCCTCGAGCTCGAGCTCGAGTGGCACCCGACCGACCGCTGGATCATCGACGCGTCCGCGAGCTGGCTCGACTTCGAGTACAAGCGGACGGTGTCCCCGGTGGAGCTCGACCACGTCCCGCCGTTCACGCCGGAGACGAAGTGGAGCGCCGGAGTCCAGTACGAGATCCCGCTGCGGGCCGGCGGCAGCTTCGCCGTTCGGCTCGATGCGAGCTATCAGTCGGAGATCCACACGGGCCCGATCAACACGGAGTTCAACCGGATCGACGACTACACGCTCGCGAATGCGCGGCTGATGTGGAGCTCGGCGGACGGTTCATGGGATGCGGCCCTGGAGGTCACGAACCTCACGGACGAGTACTACTACCTCACGCTGTTCGACCAGTTCGAGAGCGGCGGCGGCACGTTGTCCGGCCAGCCCGGCATGCCGCGGATGGTCGGCGTCACGCTGCGACGGCACTTCTGACGCTCTGCGGTGGGGGCGGGCCGCCCGGGCCCGCCTCCACCTGCCTCTTTTCCCTTCGCAACGCACGGTTCGGCAATCGATCCCTCGCTCGCGGCAGCTCGCGCGCCGGCGGGCGCAGCGGCGTTCGCGGCCCCACGCGCGGCTGGATGGTTGCATCGTTGGAATGATGAGCGGGCGGGATCGCCCGCGGAACCGGCCGCCACGCCATCGGTCGCGCGCCGCCGAGGGGCGGTGTTCTTGTTTACTTCATGATGCGCGCGACTATCATTGCGTCCGTCGGAAAGGCGAGGAAGGGATGCGCACGATGCCCGCGGAGCACCACGGGCCCCGAGCGTCCGTGACGTGCGAGCGATAAGGACAACGGAATGATCCAGCGCCGGGCTCTTCGCGCAGCGCTGGGATGCGCATGCCTGATGCTCGCGTCCGCCGCCGGCGCCCGCGGCGTGAGCCCTTACCTGCCCCTGCACCAGTCACCGGACATCGAGCGCAAGATCGAGCGGCTCATGATCCTGGCCGGCCGTCCGGTCATGACGCGGCCGATTCCGGCGGCGGTGGTCCTGGACGCGCTGCCGACCGCGTGCGAGCGCGCCCCGGCGCTCTGCGCGGAAGTGCGCCGTTACCTCTCCGGCTACATGCGCACCGCCGGTATCGGTCACCTCGAGGTCGACGTCGCGGCCGCGGGGGACGAGGCCGTGCCGCTGCCGAACCGCCATGGCATGGCGAGCGACAGCGGCTACGAGGTGACGGGCTCCGTGTACTGGCAGCCGCAGGGCCGGTGGATCGTGAACATCGGCATGCAGGCGTACGACGGCGAGACCACGCCGACCGGCACCATGATCAGCGCCGGCTCGCAGTACGCGCAGGTCGACGTCGGCTTTCGCGATCACTGGTTTTCGCCGCTAACGGACGCTTCGATGCTGATAGGCACGCAGGCGCCGACGATGCCGTCGCTGACGGTGTCGAACTACGAGCCGATCAGCCGCTTCGGGTTCCGCTACGAAGTGTTCTTCGCGCAGATGAGCGAGTCGCAGTCGATTCAGACCCTGACCGGCCCGACCACCGGGGAGCCCGTGCTGAGCGGCGTCCATCTGTCGATCGAGCCGTTCCCGGGCTGGTCCGTCGGCATCAACAGGATCATGCAGTTCGGCGGGGGCGAGCGGGACGAGTCGCTGCGCGACTGGTTCAACGCGTTCTTCAATCCGTCGAAGAACGACAACACGGGCACGCCGGCCGATTTCGGCAACCAGGCCGCGTCGTTCACGACGAGCTTCGTGTGGCCGGGGGTCGTCCCGGGCGCGGTGTACTTCGAGTATGCCGGCGAAGACACGTCGAACAACAACAGCCTGCGGCTCGGCAACTCGGCGTTGTCGGCCGGCGTGTTCTTGCCGCAGCTCGGCGGGCGTTTCGACCTCACCGTGGAGGCGAGCGAGTGGCAAAACGGCTGGTACGAGCACCACGTCTATCT
>DATCLY010000054.1:0-41277 GCA_036563665.1 Gammaproteobacteria bacterium | reverse complement strand
GCGGCTTTCCAGCCGCGATCTTCATCTGTGGGAGCGACTTTCTAGTCGCGATTCTTGCGTCACCGCAGGCGGCGCGGCTTGCGTGTGCCCCTTCCAGGACCGGCGTGAATACGTCCCTGTAGCCTCGCGCGCGCGCGTCCTGCGCGCGAGCGTCCTGGAAGGGGCACACGCAATCCACGCCGCGAAGCGTTTGCGCGGACTTTGGCGTTCCGGAGATCGCGCCGTTTTGCGTTGTCGCCTGGCGAAAAAGATCGCGGCTGGAAAGCCGCTCCCACAGGCGTCGTTTTCACGGCGTCGGATGAAGCGTGTCACTCGGCGATGCGCGCGGCGGCGATCGTCACCTGATAGGCGTCGGGGCGCGTGAACGGGCCCAGGCCCGTCGCGGCGCGCGCCGAGCCGTTCGGCGGCAGCGTGCCCGAGAGCTGACGCACCGTCTCGCGCAGCGCGCCCTGGGCGTCGACGTAGCGGATCACGACGGCGATGTCTCTGACCGCGACGCCCGTGGGGTTCCCCACCTCGACCAGCAGCTGGCCGGCCGAGTCGACGCCGGTGCGCACCGTCAGGTAGCCGCCCGGGTTCTGCGGGAGGTCGAGCCGCACGGCCGCATTGCGCGCCGCCTGTCCCGTCTCGCTCGAGGACTGGCCGGCCGCCGCGTAGTGCTCGAGCGCCCGCGCGCGGTCGCCCCGGCGCTCCGCCAGCCGGCCGAGCCCGTAGTGGGCGTCGGCGGTGGGCAGCAGCGCGAGGCTCGCCTCGAGGTCCGCCTGGGAGGCGTCCCACTGCCCGGCGGCCTGGTGGGCGAGCCCTTTCCGCAGCGGGTAATAGAAGAATGAGTCGTCGCGTGCGATGGCCTCGCGATAGTGACCGATCGCGGCCTCGTAGCGCCGCTCGGCGAACTCGATGTCGCCGAGCAGCGCGTGGAACTGCGCCTCCTCCGGCAGCAGGCGCACGGCCTCGGCGGCGGCGCGGCGCGCCTCGTCCGGGCGGTTGTCGGCGAGCGCCCGGCGGCCCTGGTCGTAGAGGTCGTAGGCGGGCTTCCGCTGCCGGAGCAGCCGCGTGGCTTGCTCGTAACGCTCGCGCCCGAGCTCGCCGCCGGCAGGCAGCGTGGCCGCCGTCTCGCGATTGCGCTCCACCCGCTCGCTCGAGGGCGGGTGGCTCGCGAACAGGCCCGCGAGCCAGCCTCCCTCGTCGCGGCCTTCCGACAGCCGCACGAAAGTTTCCTGCAGCGACACGGCCGCCTGCGGGTCGTAGCCCGCCGCGGACATGTAGCGCATGCCGTAGAGATCGGATTCGAGCTCCGCGGCGCGGCCGTAACGCTGATTGATGAGCTGCGCGCCGATGCTGGCGGCGCCCACCGCGAGCTGCGAGTAGTTGTTGCGCTGCGCGGCCACCGCGCTCGCGAGCACCGCGACTTGCAGCAGCATGCCGCGCTGCATCGCCTGCGCGCCGTGGCGCGCGGCGGCGTGCACGATCTCGTGGCCCAGCACGGCCGCGAGCTCCGCCTCGGATTGCAGCTCCGTGAGCAGGCCGCGGTTGACGGCGATCTTGCCTCCCGGCAGCGCCCACGCGTTCGGCACGGAGTTGTTGAGCACCACGAACTCGTAGGGCAGCGCCCGGTCGCTCACGGCCGCCACGCGCTCGCCCACGCTGCGCACGTACGCCGTGAGCGCCGGGTCGAGCGTGTACACGCCGCCCTGCATCTGCTGCGAAGGGGCGTATTGCTGGGTGCCGATGGCGATCTCGTCCTCGGCCGAGACGAGCGCGAGCTCGCGCTCGCCGGTGACGGGGTTGATCGTGCATCCGGCCGCTATCGCGAGCAGCGCCCACGCCGGCAGGCGGCGCGCCGTCCGGGCGCGAGGGATCTCACGCATCGATCGACACTCCTCGGGTTCTCACGCCGAGCCATTCTGCCGGCGGCCGGCGGGTGGTCAAGGCCGCCAGGGCGCGCGTTATGCAACGCGATTTGTCGCCGAAACCGGACGGCGGCGCCTCTTGTGTTCATTCGGAACGGTGGCACGATGACGGAAACGCCCGCGCGGGAGATTTTCGTGCGACCGGCAATGTCCGTTGCCCTGCTCGCGATCGCCGCGGCCGGCTGCGGTGGCGGCGGGGGAGACGATTCATCGCCTGCTCCGGCGCAGCCGCCCGCCGCGCCGCCGGCCGGCCTCGACGCGCGACCCACCAACGCGACTTGCGTCGCGCCCCCACGCACGGGACCGACGACCGTGGCCGTGGCGCTCGAGCCCGTGTTCGCGAGCCTGTCGTTCGACCAGCCGCTCGGCATGCTGCAGGCACCGGGGGACGATTCGCGCTGGTTCGTGCTCGAGAAGACCGGTCGCGTGCGGGTGTTCGCGAACCGGCCGGACGTCGCCACAGCGAGCACGTTCATCAGCCTGAACGTCGACGCGGCCTCGGAAGGGGGCCTGCTCGGCATGGCCTTCCATCCCGACTTCGCGTCCAACGGCACGGTGTTCCTGTCGTACACCGTGCAAGGCCCGTCACCCATGGTGCCCATGATCTCCGTAGTGGCGCGCTACACGAGCACCGACGGCGGCGCCACGCTCGATCCCGGCACCGCGCAGGAAATCATCCGCGTCAACCAGCCGTTCGAGAACCACAACGGCGGGCACATCGCGTTCGGCCCGGACGGTTATCTCTATCTCGGCCTCGGCGACGGCGGCTCGGGCGGCGACCCGGACGGCCGCGCCCAGGACACGACGGACCTGCTCGGCGATTTCCTGCGGCTCGACGTGAACCGCGGCACGCCGTACGCCATCCCGCCCGACAATCCGTTCGCGGGCAATCCAACCTGCGGGCCCGACTCCAACGTGTCCACGAACAACTGCCCCGAGATCTATGCCTGGGGCTTCCGCAACCCGTGGCGGTGGAGCTTCGACTCGCTGACGAACGACCTCTGGGTGGGCGACGTGGGCCAGGGCGCGTTCGAGGAGGTGGACATCGTCGAGCGCGGCGGCAACTACGGCTGGGATTGCCGCGAAGGAGCGCACCCCTTCAACAGCCCCGCGCCGAGCTGCAGCACCGCCACGAACCTCATCGACCCGGTGCACGAGTACGGCCGCACGCAGGGCTTCTCCATCACGGGCGGCTACGTCTACCGCGGCACGGCCATTCCGGCGCTCGTGGGCTCCTACGTGTTCGGGGACTACGGCAGCGGCCGCATCTGGCGCCTCGTGCCGGACGGCGCGGGCGGCTACGACGCCGAGGAGCTGCTCGACACGAACCTCTCGATCGCCTCGTTCGGCCAGGGGAACGACGGCGAGCTCTACGTGGTGGACATCGCCGGCGGCACGCTGCACAAGATCGTGGACGCGGGCAGCGGGCAGCCGCAAGGCGGCGGCGTGCCCGAGCTGCTGTCGGCCACCGGCTGCGTGAACCCGCAGCAGCCGAGCGAGCCCGCCCCGGGGCTCATCCCGTACGACGTCGCTGCGCCTTTCTGGTCGGACGGGGCCGACAAGGAGCGTTGGCTCGCCGTCCCGGACGGCACGGTCGTCGCGGTGGGCGCCGACGGCGACTTCACGTTCCCGAGCGGCACCGTGCTCATGAAGCACTTTCGCCTGAACGGCGCGCTCGTCGAGACGCGGCTCCTCATGCGCCACCCCGACGGCGTCTGGGCCGGGTACAGCTACGAGTGGAACGCCGCCGGGACGGACGCTTCGCTCGTGCCGGACGGCAAGACCGCCACCGTGGGGCAGCAGCAGTGGACTTTCCCGAGCGGCACGCAGTGCCTCGCGTGTCACACGGCGGCCGCGGGCTTCGCGCTCGGGCTCGAGACGGCGCAGCTCAACCGCGACTTCCTCTATCCGAGCACGGGCCGCACGGCCAATCAGCTGCGGACGCTCGATCGGATCGCGCTGTTCGCCTCGCCGCTGAACGATCCCGCCGTGCACCCGCGCCTGCCCTATCCGTTCGACCAGGCGGCGCCGCTCGGCGAGCGCGCCCGCGCGTACCTGCACGCCAACTGCGCACACTGTCACCGTCCGAACGGTCCCACCCCGAGCGACCTCGACCTGCGCTACGGCACGCCGCTCGACGCGACCGGCGCCTGCGATGCGCCGCCGCAGGCGGGCGACCTCGGGATCGGCGCGGCGGCGCGCATCATCGCGCCCGGACGCCCGCAGGATTCCGTGCTGCCGGCCCGCATGGCCCGCCGCGACGCGAACGGCATGCCGCCGCTCGCGTCCCACCTCGTGGACGACGCGGGCGTCGCGCTGATCGAGCAGTGGATCACGGAGCTCGCGGGCTGCCGGTAGCGCAGGCGCTGCGCGCAGCGGCCCCGATGCGCTAGTCTCGTCATCCGAAAAGATGCGCCCCGAATCGGGGCTCCGGAGTGGCTCGCGCATGCCGTCTTCGACGAAGTTGCTGCGCCTCATCGCGGCGCTCCCGCTCGTGCTCGTCGCCGTGGCGCCGCTGCGTGCGGCCGAGACGTTCGACATCGGCCTCTCCACCGCCGGCGCACCGATCCGGGCCGTGACCGTGCCCGACGGCGACGCGTCCCGCCCCACGGTCGTGGTGATCGGCGGCCTCGCCGGCGAGGACGCCTCGACGGCCGAGGTGCGCGCGGCGGTCGCGGAGTTCGAGCGCGTCCCCGAGCGCGAGCGCGGCGTCCGGCTGCTGGCCGTGCCGGTGGCGAACCCGGACGGCGCGGCGCTCGAGTTCCCGCCGACGGGGGTGGCGTACCGCGAGCATTCGGAGTCGCATGCCCTGTGGCGCTGGCTCGGCACGCAGGGGCCCGACCTCGTGCTCGTGGCCGGCGAGGATCGCGGCCTCGCGGCCGGCCTCGCGGCAGAGGCGCCGGCGGGCGTGGGACGTATCCCGGTGCGCCGCTGGGACGGCTTCGCGGAGCTGCGGGCGCTCACGGCCGCCGACGTGCCGCCTTCGGAAGCGCGCCGCGAGCTCGAGCGGCGCCGGGCGCGCACGCCCCGGCAGGTCGCGCAGGCCCTGGGCGAGCACTACGGCCACGAGTTCCAGCGAGCCTGGTACATCGAAGCCATCGCGCTGCTCGCGCAGATCGAGCTCGGGCACCTGGACGAGGTGCGGCGGCTCGTCGAGCCGTACGTCAACGGCGAGAAGGACAGCCTCGCGCGGCCCAACGCCCTGGTCATGGCCGGGCACATCGTGTTCACGGAGCTCGCCCGCCGGACGGGCGACCCCCGTTACGTGGCCGCCGTGCGCAAGGTGGCGGACCTCGGGTTCGAGCCGGACGGCCGCATGAAGGAGGCCATGCCGTACCACAACGAGTTCAGCGACTCCGTGTTCATGGGCACGGTGATCGCGGCGCAGGCGGGAGCGCTGACGGGGGAGCGCAAGTACTTCGACCTGGCCGCGCGGCACCTCGCATTCATGCAGAACCTCGTCCGCCGCCCGGACGGCTTGTACCGTCATCAGCCCGCCACGGACGCTGCCTGGGGCCGGGGCAACGGCTTCGTGGCCCTGGGGCTCGCGCTCACGCTCACCGAGCTGCCGGCCGACCACCCGGCGTACGCGAGCACGTTGCAAAGCTATCGCGATCACATGGCCGTGCTGCTGCCCTTCCAGACCCGCGACGGGCTGTGGCGCAACGTGATCGACCACGAAGGCGCCTACGCCGAGTTCTCCGCCACGGCCATGATCGGCTTCGCCATGCTGCGCGGCCTGCGCAGCGGCTGGATCGAGGGCGCCGAGTACGAGCGGGCCGTGGACGCCGCGTGGCGCGCCGTGAGCTCGCGCGCCTCGTCGGACGGCGTGCTGATCGACGTTTGCGAGTCGACGGCCCGGTTCACCTCGCTCGAGGAGTACCTGCGCCGCGCCGCCATCCTGGACCGCGACCCTCGGGGCGGCGCCATGGCGATGCTGTTCGCCACCGAGCTCATGAAGGCCCGCGAGGAGGGCTGAGGTCCGCGGCAGCAGGCCCGCGCTCGGCGCGCGCAGCGCGTCCGCGGCGGCTGGCTTTGCCTACGTCCTCGGGCCACAATGCACGCCCTATGGACAAGGAGTCACCGCCGCCGCCGCGCGATTTCCTGCGGCAGATCATCGCGGAGGACGTGGCTGCCGGTAAGAACGGCGGGCGCGTGCAGACACGCTTCCCGCCGGAGCCGAACGGCTACCTGCACATCGGGCACGCCAAGGCGATCTGCATCGATTTCGGCATCGCCGAGGAGTTCGGCGGCGTATGCTACCTGCGCTTCGACGACACGAACCCCGAGCGGGAGAGCGAGGAGTACGTCGAGGCCATCAAGCGCGACGTGCGCTGGCTCGGCTTCGACTGGGGCGACCGCCTGCGGCACGCGTCCGATTACTTTCTCCAGCTCTACGAGTACGCCATCGAGCTCATCAAGAAGGGCCTCGCTTACGTCGATCACCAGACGCCCGAGGAGATCCGGGTGAACCGCGGGACGCTGACCGAGCCCGGCAAGAACAGCCCGTACCGCGACCGCTCGGTGGAAGAGAACCTGCGGCTCTTCGAGGCCATGGCCCGCGGCGAGTTCGACGAGGGCGAGTGCGTGCTGCGCGCCAAGATCGACATGGCGTCGCCGAACATCAACCTGCGCGATCCCACGCTGTATCGGATCAAGAAGGTGCCGCATCAGCGGACGGGCACGCGCTGGTGCATCTACCCGATGTACGACTTCGCGCACACGCTGTCGGACGCGATCGAAGGGACCACGCATTCGCTCTGCACGCTCGAGTTCGAGGACCACCGGCCGCTCTACGAGTGGTTCCTCGACGTGCTGCCGGTGCCGCATCGGCCGCGGCAGATCGAGTTCTCGCGCGGCAACCTCATGTTCACCGTCACGAGCAAGCGCAAGCTCAAGCAGCTCGTGGACGAGGGGCACGTGGAGGGCTGGGACGACCCCCGCATGCCCACGTTGTCCGGCATCCGCCGCCGCGGCTACACGCCGGAGTCGATCCGCGAGTTCGTGCGCCGCATCGGCGTCTCCAAGAAGGAGAAGGTGGCGGAGCTCGGGCAGCTCGAGGCCTGCATCCGCGAGGACCTGAACGAGCGCGCCGAGCGGCGCTTCGCGGTGCTGCGGCCGCTCAAGCTCGTGATCGAGAACTATCCGGTGGACAAAGAGGAGTGGCTGGCGGCCGCCAACCACCCGAACCGCCCGGAGCTCGGCGAGCGGCAGGTTCCGTTCACGCGGGAGCTGCTGATCGAGCGCGACGACTTCATGGAGAACCCGCCGAAGCAGTTCCATCGGCTCAAGCCGGGCGGCGAGGTGCGGCTGCGCTACGCGTACATCGTGAAGTGCGAGCGCGTGATCAAGAACGAGGCGGGCGAGGTCGTGGAGCTGCGCTGCAGCTACGATCCCGAGACCCGCAGCCGGCCGGACGACGGCGGCCGCAAGGTGAAGGGCACCATCCACTGGGTGTCGGCGAAGCACGCGTTCCGCGCCGAGGTGCGCCTGTACGACCGGCTCTTCAAGGTGCCGTTCCCGGGCGACGACCTCGCGAACGAGCTCAACCCCAGCTCGCTCGAGATCGTCCCCGACGCCGCGCTCGAGCCCGTGCTCGCGAGCGCGGCGCCCGGCGACCGCTTCCAGTTCGAGCGCCTCGGCTACTTCACCGTGGACACCGTCCACTCGAAGCCCGGCAGCCCCGTGTTCAACCGCACGGTCACGCTGCGCGACTCCTGGGCCAAGATCGAGCAGGAAGCGCTCGCCCAGAGCGGCGCAGCCGGCGACTCCGACTAGGCGCCGCTTTCACCGCTTCGCGGCGGCCCAAACGAAGCCTGTGGGAGCGGCTTCCCAGCCGCGATCTTTACACACACGAAGCGTTGCCCTGCCTGAAGGCGCTCCTACTCGGAAGGGCTAGGTGATGGCGCTTCCAGGCGCGACTCTTCGTGCGACAGCGCCGAGCATCGGGGCCGGAGAGCCGCGCGCATGGTTAGCCCATCCCCCAAGGAGGATGGGCGGATACTGCAATCGCTCGGAGAGAAAAGCTACAAGGTGTGTGCAAACAGCCTCCGTGAGAGGTGTGTGCATACACCCTCCGGAGAGATCGTCAGCTCTGCGGACAATCGTGCGGGAGATTGTCGGTGTACCGACGATTTCCGCAGATATCGTCTTTTGACCTGACGATCTCTCCACGGGGCATACACATACATCCCCGAAGATCCATCGACTCAGACCGTCACTCGCGACACCCCAATTCGCGCGTCTTCCTCAACGCCATCTGCCCATAAGTGGTCGCGTCGAAGCCCCACCCGTGCCAACGAGAACTCCACCGCTCGATCTCGCGGAACCAGTAATCAAAAAGTCTTCACGCGGCTTTGTGACCGAGAAGGTGATGCGCAACGGCAATCGGCGTGCGTCAGGCGTGCTGCACGACCTTGTTGTACAGCGTCGGAGCGTTGCCGGCGGGGTCGTACTTCTGCTTGAGGGCGCGGTAGGCGGCGCCGTTGTAGCGCTCGTCGAACTCGGGCTCGGACAAAAATGTCGACGAGTAGAGCATCTTGATGCCGCCGAGGTCGAAGCACTTGCGGTCCATGATCTTCGTGTAGTGGTACGGCTCGCGGCCCTCGGGCTTGCGCACCTGGCAGTAGCAGCCGAGGTTGAAATAGAGCTCGTTCGGCCGGATCGGGTAGAGCGTCGGCTGCTTCGGCGCGACGATGGGCACGGCCGCCCAGGGCCGCCCGTCGAGCTGCACCTCGGCGAGGCAGAACCGCACGAGCTCCTCGGCCGCGTCCCACGGCACCTCCCAGTCCTGGATCAGCGGCTCCCAGCCGTCGTCGCGCAGGCCCACGGCCGCCGCCAGCTTGTTCTTCGTGGCCGCGTAGCGCGTGTAGAACCCGGAGTTGCGCATGCCGGCCGGCGCGTAGCGCCGGAAGAGCCGATAAGGGAGCGACTCCGGGATGTTCCAGAACCACTCGGGGTCGTAGCGGAAGATGTAGTCCGCGGTCGTCAGGTGGATGTCGCGCCGCTCCTGCACGAGCTTGTAGAACACGTTGCGGCGGAGGATGTCGTCGACAGCGGGCGCCGCTGCCTCGAAGCGTCCCGTCATCAGGTAGAACCGGCCGTCCTCGAAGAAGAGGCCCTCGATGAAATCCGCCTCGCCGCGGTCCACCGCCGCGCGCATCGCGTCGAGGTACGCGCGCACCTCGCCGAAGCGCTCGACGCGCAGGTGCACGAAAGGCTCCGCGGGGTAGAGCGCGATGCGGGCGCGCAGGATGTAGCCGAGCGTGCCGTAGGAGTTCGGCAGCCCGTGGAACAGATCCGCGTGCTCGTTGTCGGCCCGGCAGGTGACGATCTCGCCGCCGGGCAGCAGCACCTCCGCCTCGATGAGCCCGTCGTGCACGAACCCGTGCCGGAAGCACGTGGACTCGATCCCGATGCCGACGGTGGCCCCGCCCACGGTGATGTGCTTGAGCTCCGGCGCGACGAGCGGCAACAGGCCCTGCTCGAGGGTGGCGTTCACCACCGTCGAGTAGGTGGCGAGCCCCTCGACGTCCGCCGTGCGCGCGGCGGTATCGATGTCGAGCACGCCGTTGAAGCCGGCGAGCGACACCCGCCGGCCGGCGGACCGGCGCGGCTCGTAGCGAAAGAGGTTGGAGATCGTGGACTTGGCGAGGCGCAGCTCGCCCGAGCCCGCCGCGGGAAAGGAACGCTGGAGCTCCGCCTTCTTCCGCTCGTAGCTCGCGAGCGCGGCGCTAGCGTCCCTCATACACGTGCGCGCGCGTCCAGGGGATCGAGTTCTCGGCGGACCGCGCGAACAGCACCTGGAAGAGCTGCAGCTTGCCGTGGATGAACGCGGCGATGGAGCCCGTGAGGTACAGCCGCCACGCCCGCACGAACGCCTCGTCGAACATCGCACGCACGGCGTCCACGTTCTGCTCGAAGCGCTCGAGCCAGTGCTCCAGCGTCTTGGCGTAGTGCAGCCGGATGTTCTCCACGTCGAGCACCGACAGGCCGTTCGGCTCGAAGAGCTCCATCATCTCCCGCAGGGTGGGCGGGTAGGCGCCCGGGAAGATGCGCTTGTCGATCCACGGGTTCAGCGGCGCCGGCTTGTCGCGGCCGATGCTGTGCACGAGGCCGCGTCCGTCCTTCTTGATGGCGCGGCTCATGAGCGCGCCGAGCTGGCGGTAGTTGCCCGCGCCCACGTGCTCGAGCATGCCGATGGACACGAAGGCGTCGTATTGGCCCGTGAGGTTGCGATAGTCGTCCTCGACGAACTCCACCCGGCCGTCTAGGCCGAGCCGCTTCGCCCAGTCGCGCGCGTAGACCACCTGCTCGTGCGAGATGTTGAAGCTGCGCACCTGCACGCCGTAGTTCTGCGCCATGAAGATGGCGAAGCCGCCCCAGCCGCTGCCGGCCTCCACGACACGCTCGCCGGGCTGGAGCCGGAGCTTCCGGGCCACGTGGTGCATCTTCGCCTGCTGTGCCTGCTCGATCGTCATGTCGGGCGAGGCGTAGTAGGCGCAGGTGTACTGCAGCGCCTCGCGATCGAGCCACAGCTTGTAGAAATCGTTGCCGATGTCGTAGTGGTGGTGGATGTTGCGCTTCGACTCGGACAGGTCCGGCGCGGCGAGCCGCCGCGCGTGCGCCAGCCACCGCGAGAGCGAGGGTTGCTCGTCCAGCGAGTTGTAGGCGTAGCCGAGCAGCGTGAGCAGGTCGCCCCGCACCTCCAGCCGGCCCGCGCTGTACAGATCGCCGAAGTGCAGCTCGGGGTTCACCACGAGCTGCCACAGCGCTTTGCGGTCCAGCACGCGGACCACGATGCTGCCGTCGCGGGGCGTGACGTCGGGCTCGTCCCACAGGGCGAGGCGCACGGGCGCGGCATCGCCGAGCTTCGCGGTGATCTGGCGGGCGAGCCAGCGGTCCAGGGCGCCGGGCTGCCGGGACTCGCCGGCATCGCGCGCATAGCGGTAGTCGGACCCCGGAACGCCCAAAGGTTCTAGGCGGCTTCTGTTCATTATGTTGCTCTCCGGCGGCGGCCATTGTGCCACGGGGGCCCAAGCCGGTGAACTTTCGCGGCCCGCGGCGGCCTACTGTGTCGAACGGAGCCGGCGCGATTCGACCATCGGGGGAGCCCTCCGGAGGGCGTCGTTCGCGAGGGATCGAGCCGCAAGCGGCCGTCCGTCGAGGTGTTCGCGTTAGTATAGGTGCCGGAGCAGGATGAGCGCCGACATGCAGCATAGCGTCACGCGCCTGGATGCGCAGGCGGCCGTCAAGGACCGCCTCGCGCGCCCGCTGCGGGATCTCAGGATCTCGGTCATCGATCGGTGCAACTACCGCTGCCCGTATTGCATGCCCGAGGAGATCTACGGCGAGGGCCACCAGTTCCTGCCGCGCGCCCACTGGCTCACGCCGGGGGAGATCCGGCGCGTCGCGAGCCTGTTCGTGCAGCTCGGCGTGAACAAGATCAGGCTCACGGGCGGGGAGCCGCTGCTGCGCAAGGACCTGCTCGACATCGTTGCCGCGCTCGCGGATCTCGACGGCGTGGCCGATCTCGCGCTCACCACCAACGGCTCGCGCCTCGCGGTGCACGCGGCGGAGCTGCGCAGGGCGGGCTTGAAGCGCGTCACCGTGAGCCTGGACAGCCTCGACCCCGACGTCTTCCGCGCGATGAGCGGCGGCCGCGGGGAGGTCGCCGACGTGCTGAACGGCATCGAGGCGGCCCGCGACGCGGGCTTCGATCCCATCAAGGTCAACGTTGTCGTGGAGCGCGGCCGGAACGACCACACGGTGCTCGACCTCGTGGAGCACTTCCGCGGCACCGGCGTGATCGTGCGCTTCATCGAGTACATGGACGTGGGCACGCTGAACCAGTGGCAGCCCGAGCGCGTGGTGCCTTCGAAGGAGCTGCTCGCGGCCATCGGCGCCCGCTGGCCGCTCGAGCCGCTCGAGCGCAACTATCGCGGCGAGGTCGCGAAGCGCTACCGGTTCGTGGACGGGCAGGGCGAGATCGGCTTCATCTCCTCGGTGAGCGAGCCGTTCTGCGGCGACTGCCATCGGGCGCGGCTGTCGGCGGACGGCACCGTTTACACGTGCCTGTTCGCGTCGGCCGGCACCGACCTGCGCGGCCCGCTGCGCGCGGGCGCGAGCGACGCCGAGCTCGTGTCGCTGCTGCAGAACGTGTGGCGCAACCGCGGCGACCGCTACAGCGAGCTGCGCAACGAGATCCGCGCCCGGGAGCGGCAGGCCGCGCGCGTCGAGATGTACCGGATGGGCGGCTGATGCTCACGCACGTCGACTCCGCGAATCGTCCGCAGATGGTGGACGTGGGCGACAAGGCCGTGACGACCCGCACGGCCGTGGCGCGCGCCGTGGTGGCGTTCCCGGAAGGCGCCGTCGCGCGCTCGGGCGAAACGTTGCGCACCAAGAAGGGGCCGGTGTTCGACACGGCCATCATCGCAGGCGTGATGGCGGCGAAGCGCACGCACGAGCTCATCCCGTTCTGTCACCCGATCGCGCTCGAGGACTGCCGTATCGCCATCGACTGGCGCGGCGACACCGAAATCGTGATCGACTGCTCGGTGCGGGCCACGCACAAGACGGGCGTGGAGATGGAGGCGCTCACCGGGGCCACGGTGGCGGCGCTCACGGTGTACGACATGTGCAAGGCGCTCACCCACGGCATCGAGGTCCGCGAGGTGGTGCTGCTGTCGAAGACGGGCGGCAAGCGCGACTACACGCGCGAGGAGGCCCGGCCGGGATGATCGAGGTGACGGCGCGCTACTTCGCGGCGTTCCGCGAGCGCGCGGGACGCGAGCGCGAGGTGGTGGCCACCACGGCCACCACGGCCGCGGAGCTCTACGACGAGCTGGCGGAGCGCTACGGCTTCAAGGACGCGATGTCGCGCTGCAAGGTGGCCATCAACGACGAGCTCGTGGACTGGGACGCGGCGCTGCGTCCCGGCGACGAGGTGCTGTTTTTCCCGCCGGTAGCGGGCGGCTGACCGCTCCATGACGTTCGCCCTGTCCGCCGCGCCGCTCGATCCCGAGACGCTGAAGCGCGAGCTCGAGGCCGCCGCCGCGGGCGCCTGCGTCGCGTTCGAGGGCTGGGTGCGCGATCACAACGACGGCGAGCGCGTGCTCGCCCTCGAGTACGAGGCGCACGAGCCCATCGCGGTGCGCGAGGGCGAGCGTATCCTGGCCGAGGCGCGGGAGAAGTTCGACGTCATCGCGGCGATCTGCCGGCACCGCGTAGGAAAGCTCGAAATCGGCGAATGCGCCGTGTGGGTGGGCGTGAGCGCTGCGCACCGCGGCGCCGCGTTCGACGCGTGCCGTTACATCATCGACGAGACGAAGCGCCGCGTGCCCATCTGGAAGAAGGAGCACTACGCGTCCGGCCAGTCGGGCTGGGTCAACTGCGCCACCGGCGCCCCGCGGTAACGCAAATCCAAGGCCTGTGGGAGCGGCTTTCCAGCCGCGATCTTCAACACGCCAAACCCGCACAAACGCTTCGCGGCGTGGATTGCGTATGCCCCTTCCAGGACGCGCGCGCGAGCCCACAGGGATGTGTTCACGGCGGTCCTGGAAGGGGCATACGCAAGCCGCGCCGCCTGCGGTGACGCAAGAATCGCGACTAGAAAGTCGCTCCCACAGAGAAAGATCGCGGCTAGAAAGCCGCTCCCACAGATGAGGAATCGCGGCGGGAAAGCCGCTTCCGCAGGCCTCGTTCGGCGGGTCGCTAACGGCGCGGTTCACGCGGGCCGGAGCGCAGGCGGGCGAGGTCCTCGGGGGCGTCCACGTCCAGCGCGCCCTGCGGCATGTCCGTGAGCGTGATGCGCGGCAGGGCGCGGAGCAGGGCGCGCGCGCCCTGGTCGCCTTCGAGGCGCTTCGCGGCTCGCCACCAGCGGCGCGGCAGGATGGCGGGCACGCCGGGCAGGCCGTCGTAGCGCGCCGCGGCGGGCAGGCCGGGCCGCCCCCGCCAGGCCCGCACCAGCCTTCGCAGCGCGCGCGCATCGACCTCCGGCTGATCCACCACGAGCAGCAGCGCGGCGGCCGCGCGCCTCGGCAGCGCCTCGAGCCCCGCGGCGAGCGAGCCCGCCAAGCCCTCCCGCCAGCGCGCGTTCAGCACCACCCGCGCGGGCAGCCGGCGGCGGGCGAGCACCGTGCGCAGCCGCTGCGCTTCGGCGCCCAGCACCACCACGACGGGACGCCCCGCGGCCGCGACGGCCGCTTGCACGGCGCGCACGAGGAGCGGCGTGCCGCGGTGACGCACGAGCTGCTTCGGCCTCCCGAGCCGCGTGGAGCCGCCGGCGGCGAGCACGAGCGCGGCGAGCCGCGGCCGTGAAGGATCGCGCGGGCGCATGAAGCCACTATACTGCACGGCATGACGGCCATTCGCGTCACGCTGGCCCGCGAGGGCGACGTCTCGACCATCGCCGAGATGTCGCGCCGCCTCATCGAGCACGGCCTGCCGTGGTCGTGGGACGAGGAGCGCGTGCGCAGGGCGCTGCGCCACCGCGAAAGCGTCGTGATCACCGCTCGCGACCGCCGCCGGCTCGCGGGCTTCGCCGTGATGGAGTTTTACGACGAGCACGCGCACCTCTGCCTGCTGGCGGTGCATCCCGGCTACCGCAAGCAGGGCGTGGGCCGACGCCTCCTCGAGTGGCTCGAGGCCACCGCGCGCACGGCCGGCATTTTCCGGATCAACCTCGAGCTGCGTGTCGGCAACGACGGCGCGCGCCAGTTCTACCGCAAGCTCGGCTACCGCGAGTTCGGCGTGCGCCGGGCCTACTATGCCGGGCGCGAGGATGCGCTGCGCATGACCCGCGACTTGACCGTCGTGCCCGCGTCGCGCACGTAAGCCATGGCGTCCGCCGAGCGATCCTTCCTGCCGTTGTCGATCGCGGTGCTGACCGTGTCCGACACGCGCACCGAGGCCACGGACCGCTCGGGCGCGGTGCTGATCGAGCGCATCGAGAAGGCCGGCCACCGCCGTGCGGACCGCGCGATCGTGCGCGACGACATCTACGCGATCCGCGCGGTGGTCTCCAAGTGGATCGCGGATCCGGCGGTGGACGTGATCATCACCACCGGCGGCACGGGCGTCACGGGACGCGACGGCACGCCCGAGGCGATCGAGCCGCTGCTCGACAAGCGCATCGACGGCTTCGGCGAGATCTTCCGCGCGCTCTCTTTGCCCGAGATCGGCACGTCGACCATCCAGTCCCGGTGCCTCGCCGGCGTCGCGAACGGCACGTTCGTGTTCGTGCTGCCCGGCTCCATGCACGCCTGCGAGACGGCCTGGGACAAGATCATCCAGGCGCAGCTCGATTACCGCACGCGCCCCTGCAACCTCGCGGAGCTCTTGCCGCGCCTCAAGGAATAGCGCCGCGAGCGCCGGCGGTGGGAGCGGCTTTCCAGCCGCGATCTTCACCGGCGCCTGGAAAGGCGCTCCCACCCGGCGATCGAAGCCGCTCCCATAGATGAAGCGGGCTGCTACCGCGGCGCGGCGATTGCCGGTATCATTTTTGGCGTCACGAATCCGAGGGGTGGCCGTCGAGCGGCCTGAGAGATCGGCGTAACCGATCAACCCTTTGAACCTGATCCGGTTAGTACCGGCGAAGGGACGGGAACCAAGACGCTCCCCGCTCGCTGCAAAGAACCGGATCTCGCTCGCAGAGGAGATCCGCAGATGCCTTTTTCGTCACTGAAACCGTGGCGCTGCGCGGCGCTCGCCGCGTCTGCCGGCGCTTCCCTGTGGCCCGCCGCGATCCTCGCGCAGCCCGAGGATCTCGAGGAGATCGTCGTCACGGCCGATTTCCGCGAGCAGGCGGCGGCCGACGTGCCCATCAGCGTGTCGGTCATCGGCCCGGAGGCGCTCGACGCCCGCACCGTCCAGCACGTGGAGGAGATCCTCGTCCAGGTGCCGAACCTGAGCTACTCCGGCGAAGGCTCGCGCGCGCGCTACTTCCAGCTCCGCGGCGTGGGCGAGCTCGAAGGCTACGACGGCGCGCCGAACCCGTCCGTGGGCTTCATCGTGGACGACATCGATTTCTCGGGGATCGGCAGCATCGGCACGCTGTTCGACGTGGATCAGGTGGAGGTGCTGCGCGGCCCGCAAGGCACGCGCTACGGCTCGAACGCGCTCGCCGGGCTCATCTACATGCGCTCGGCCGACCCCACCGACGAGCTCTCCGCGGACTTCGAGGCCACGGTCGGCAACGACGACACGCGCGCCATCGGCGCGGCCGTGGGCGGGCCGCTCGGGCGCTCGCTCGGCTATCGCGTCTCGGCGCACCGCTACGAGTCGAACGGTTTTCGCGACAACGTGTTCCTGGGCCGCGACGACACCTACGGGCGCGACGAGACCACGCTGCGCGGCAAGCTGCGCTGGGACGCGGGCGAGCGCGTGGGCGTGGACTTCACCGCGCTCTACGTCGACGTCGACAACGGCTACGACGCCTGGACGATCGACAACGATTTCACCACGGAGTCCGACCGGCCCGGGCGCGATGCGCAACGCTCCGCAGCGGTCTCCGCGCGGGTGGAAGCGCAGCTCGAGCGGTTCGATCTCGTGAGCATCACCGGGCTCGCCGACACCGACTCGGTGTTCAGCTTCGACGGCGACTGGGGCAACCCGGCGTTCTGGGAGCCGTTCGTGTACGACTTCGCGTCGGTGAACGACCGCGAGCGCGACACGCTCAACCAGGAGATCCGCCTGCAGTCGAAGGACGGCGCGCTCGCGGGCGGCCGCGGGCGCTGGCTCGCGGGCGTGTACGCGCTCGATCTCGAGGAGAGCAACGACCGCGCCCAGGGCGGCGTCTACGACGACGACGCCTTCTGCGATCCGTGCGTGACGGACACGCGCGTGCAGAGCGACTACGACGCCACCCATGTCGCCGTCTTCGGCCAGCTCGATTTCACCGTCGGCGAGCGCGCCGAGCTCACCGCGGGGCTGCGCTGGGAGCGCCGCTCGGCCGACTACGTCGACACGGCCGGCAACCGCTTCGATCCCACCGACGACATGCTGGGCGGGGAACTCGCCGTCACCTGGCGGCTCGACGAGCGCTGGGCCACGTACGTGCGTGCCGCGCGCGGCTACAAGGCCGGCGGCTTCAACACCGACCTCGCGGGGGTGGACTTCGACGCGGTGGACGGCATCTCGCGGGAGCAGATCGAGTTCGACCCGGAGTTCACGACGAGCCTCGAGGGCGGCGTGAAGGGCCGCTGGCTCGACGGGCGCGTGACCGCGGACGTGAGCGCGTTCCTCATGCGGCGCAAGGACCAACAGATCAAGGTGCCGCTGCAGCTCGTGCTCGGCGACCCGTTGTCGTTCCTGCTGCTCACGGACAACGCGGAGCGCGCGTTCCATCGCGGGCTCGAGGCGACGCTCGATTGGCGGCCCACCGAACGGCTGGCGGTCACAACGGCGCTCGGGCTGCTCGACACGGAGATCGAGGAGTTCAGCGTGTTCCCGGCGCTGGAAGGACGCGGACAAGCCCACGCGCCCGACTACACCTACGCCGTCGGCCTGGAGTACCGCCCGGGCGACCGGTGGTGGGGCCGCGTGGACATCGTGGGCGCGGACGCGTTCCTGTTCGACTACGGCCACGATCAGCGCTCCGAGCCCTACACCACGGTCAATCTCCGTATCGGGCGCGACTGGGGCGATTGGTCGCTGGATCTCTGGGCGCGGAACGTGCTGGACGAGGAGTACGCCGTGCGCGGCTTCTTCTTCGGCAACGAGCCGCCGGATTTCCCGGACGCGCTCTACGTCCGGCTCGGCGATCCGCGGCACGTCGGCGCCACGCTGCGGTACCGGTTCTGAGGACGGGGCGATGAGCGCCCCGCACACCTGGGCGTGACGATGCTCGCGCTCGAGCTCACCGCCGTGGCCCTGGCCGTTGCGTACCTCGTGCTTGCGATCCGGCAGAGCCTGTGGTGCTGGCCCGCGGCGCTCGCGAGCATAGCGCTCTACGTCGTGATCACGATCGACGCGCGGCTCTACATGGACGCGGCGCTGCAGGCGTACTACGCCGCCATGGCGGTGTACGGCTGGCATCAGTGGCGCCGCGGCGGCGCGGCGCACGCGGGGGTGTCGATCACGGTGTGGCCGCTCAGGCTGCATGCCGCCGCGATCGCGGGCACGCTGGTGCTCACGGGCGGCTTCGGCACCTGGCTCGCCGCCAACACGGACGCCGCGTTCCCGTATCTCGACTCGTTCACGACCATCGGCTCGATCGTGACCACCTACATGGTGGCACGCAAGGTGCTCGAGAACTGGATCTACTGGCTGGTGATCGACTCGCTGTACGTGTATATCTACGCGGCTCGCGGCCTCGTCCCGACGGCGGGCCTGTTCTGTTTCTATCTCGTGCTGATCGTCATCGGCTTCAGGCGCTGGCTGCGCGACTTCCGCGCGCAATCCCCCGCGCCGGCGGCCCTGGCCCAAGGGTAAACGTGTGGAATCGCCGCGCTCCGTCCGCGCCGTGCTCGCCGGCGTCCTGACGGACCTCGGCGTGTCCCCGGACGGGTTCCGCTACCGCGCCCTGCGCGGCGGCTTCAACAACCGCAGCTACCTGGTCGCG
Source organism: Gammaproteobacteria bacterium (assembly GCA_036563665.1). Taxonomy (GTDB): domain Bacteria; phylum Pseudomonadota; class Gammaproteobacteria; order Steroidobacterales; family Rariloculaceae; genus FEN-1219. Next base: position 22,803 of record DATCLY010000054.1, on the reverse strand, counting down.
GCGGGCGAGCGGCGCTGGGTCGTGAAGTTCCGCTCGCAGACGCTGGGCCCCCTGCTCGGCGTGGCGGCGGAGGCCGAGGTGATGGCGGCCGCGGCCCGGGCGGGCCTCGCGCCGGCCGTGGTGGCCCACGAAGAGGCGGCCGGCCTGCTCGTCACGGAGTACCGCGCCGGGGCACGGAGCCTCAGCACGCGGGCCGCGCGGGAGCGCGGCAACATCGAGCGCATGGCGGCGCTGCTGCGGCGCCTGCACGCCGTGGCCGCGCCCGTGGCGCCGTTCGAGGTGGAGCGCGTGGCCCAGAGCTACGTGCAGGCCGCGGCGGCCGGCGCCGAGCACAAGATCGCGCGGGCCCGGCGGCACCCGGCCCAGTACGGCGGCGATTGGGACGACGGCACGCGGCTCTTCATCGAGCGAGCGGACGAACTCCTGGCGCTCGCGCGCCGCTTCGAGTCCGCCTTCCCCGCCGCGGTGCTCTGCCACAACGACCTCGCCGCGGCGAACATCCTCCACGACGGTCAACTCGTCCTCGTGGACTTCGAGTATGCTGTGCTCGCCGCCCCGATCCTCGATCTCGCCAACCTCGCCGTCATGAACCGCTATTCCGACCGCGAGCGCGCGGCGCTTCTCGAGGCTTACGGCGGGGAGATCGACGCGGACGACCTCCGGTGGGTCGCGCGCCTCGTGGCGCTGCTCGGCTGGTTCTGGGCGGCCGCCAACGAGCGCCGCGCGTCGGAGCCCGCCGTGTATGCGCGCATTCGGGGCGATCTTTCGGCACAACTGGAAGCAGGTTGAGGGGACGATGCAGGTTGCGTTCATTGGTCTTGGCGTCATGGGATATCCGATGGCGGGCTGGCTGCGCCGCGCGGGCCACGAGGTGACGGTGTTCAACCGCACGCGGGCGAAGGCGGAGCGCTGGAGCGCAGAGCACGGCGGCCGGGTGGCCGCGAGCCCGGCCGCGGCCGCCGAGGGCGCCGAGCTCGTGTTCACGTGCGTGGGCGACGACCCGGACCTGCGCGAGGTCGTGCTCGCCCCCGACGGCGTGCTCGCGGGAATGCGCCCGGGCACCGTGTACGTCGATCACACCACCGCCTCCGCGGACGTGGCCCGCGAGATCGCGGCCGCGGGCCGCGCGAAGGGCGTCGAGTGCCTCGACGCGCCGGTGTCGGGCGGGCAGGCCGGCGCGGAGCAGGGCAAGCTCACCGTGATGGTCGGCGGCGAGCGCGCGGCGTTCGAGCGCGCGGAGCCCGTGATCCGCGCGTACGCGCACAACGTGCGGCTGCTCGGGCCCGCGGGCTCGGGCCAGCTCACCAAGATGGTCAACCAGATCGCGATCGCGGGGGTGGTGCAGGGCGTCGCCGAGGCGCTCAACTTCGCCCGCCGCGCGGGCCTCGACGTGCCCACGGTGGTGGACGTGATCTCCAAGGGCGCCGCGCAGTCCTGGCAGCTCGACAACCGCTGGAAGACGATGATCGAGGGCAAGTTCGACTTCGGCTTCGCGGTGGAGTGGATGCGCAAGGATTTGCGGATCTGCCTCGAGGAAGCCCGCAGGAACGGCGCCGAGCTCCCGGTGGCCGCGCTCGTGGATCAGTTCTACGCCGACGTGATCGGCATGGGCGGCCGCCGCTGGGACACCTCGAGCCTGATCGCGCGCCTCAACCGGGGTGACCGCAGCGGGAGCTGACGTGCGCTCGATCCTCGAGGACCTGCTGCACCTGCTCGAGCTCGAGCGCATCGAGGACGACATCTTCCGCGGCGAGAGCCGCGACATCGGCAGCGACCGCGTCTTCGGCGGGCAGGTGCTGGGTCAGGCGCTGACGGCGGCGAGCTACACGGTGCAGGGGCGCGAGGTCCACTCGCTGCACGCGTATTTCCTGAACCCCGGCGACGTGAACGCGCACATCGTCTACCAGGTGGACCGGGCGCGCGACGGCAAGAGCTTCAGCAACCGCCGGGTGGTGGCGATCCAGCACGGCCGGCCCATCTTCAACATGACGGCGTCGTTCCAGGTGCCGGAGCGCGGCCTTGAGCACCAGGTGCCGATGCCGCGCGTGCCGGGCCCGGACGGGCTCGCCGACGCGCGCGAGATCCCGCAGGAGATCCTGGACCGCGTGCCGGACAAGATGCGCCGGTTCCTCACGCACGAGCGGCCGTTCGAGATCCGGCCCGTGGAGCCGCTGCAGATTCTCGAGCCCCAGCAGGCGGAGCCTCGGCGGCACTTCTGGATCCGCACGACGGGCACGCTGCCCGACGACCCGCATCTGCACCGCAACCTGCTCGCGTACGTGTCCGACTATCAGCTCGTCGCCACCACGACCCTGCCGCACCGCGTGAGCTATGCGGCCGGCAATCTGCAGATGGCGAGCCTCGATCACGCCATGTGGTTCCACCGTCCGTTCCGCATGGACGAGTGGCTGCTGTACGCGATGGAGGGGCCGAACGCTTCGGGCGGGCGCGGGCTCGCGCTCGGGCGATTCTTCAAAGCGGACGGCACGCTCATCGCGTCCACGGCGCAGGAAGGCCTCATCCGAGTGTGGCGCGACAAGGGCGCGCCGGCCGGCTGACGGGCCGATCACGTGACGCAAAACACCCTCGCCGCCCCGGACGTCCGGGACCGGGACCGCGCCCGCGACGGCGTCGTCGCGGGGCTCGTCGCGTACACGCTGTGGGGCTTCCTGCCGATCTACCTGAAGCTCGTGGCGGAGGTGCCCTCGCTCGAGGTGCTGGCGCACCGGATCGTGTGGGCCGTGCCGTTCGGCATCCCGATCCTCTGGGCGCTGCGGCAGTGGCCGGAGGTGAAGCGCGCCCTCGCGCACCGGCGCACGTTCGGGCTGCTCGCCGTGTCGGCCGGCGTCATCTCCGTCAACTGGCTCGTCTACATCTGGGCCGTGCAGCGGGATCAGATCTTCCAGGCGAGCCTGGGGTACTACATCAATCCGCTGCTGTACGTGCTGGTCGGCGTGCTGTTCTTCCACGAGCGGCTCCGCCGCCTGCAGACGGCCGCGGTGCTGCTCGCCGCCGCGGGCGTGACCGTGCTGACGGCGAGCGGCGGGCAGTTTCCGGCCATCGCGTTGACGCTCGCGACGTCGTTCACGATCTACGGCGTGGTGCGGAGCCGCGTGGCGGTGGGCGGCATGCCCGGGCTCTTCATCGAGACGCTGATCCTGCTGCCCGCGGCCCTGGGCTATCTGCTCTGGCTCGGGGAGCACGACCTCGCGGCCTTCGCGCCGGAGAACCCGGGTCTCATGGGCCTGCTGATGCTCGCGGGGCCTTTCACGGTGACGCCGCTGCTCGCATTCGCGCTCGCGGCGCGTCGGCTCAGGCTCTCGACCATCGGCATCATGCAGTTCATCTCGCCCACGCTGCAGTTCCTCGTGGGCTTGGGCTACGGCGAGCGCCTCACGCCGGCGCACGTCGTGTGCTTCACGCTGATCTGGATCGCGGTGGCCGCGTTCAGCTGGGACGCCTGGCGCTACACGCGCTCATGATCGGCTCGGTTGCGGCATAGCGGCCGTCGAGCCGCGACTCTCCTTTCGTCTTTACGGATCACGGCTGCGATGCCGCGCGTGGCCGTGGCCGTGAAGACTCCGCGCACACTCGGTTGCGGCGCCGCTGGTCGATACTGTATTAAGTATGCACGGTGCTGCACGGAACGCGCGCCAGCCGCCGCGGCGAAGTGGCGAGGGGAAGACGTGAGGGGAGCATCCGGGGTACCAGCATCCAGAACAACACGCAAACGGCTTCAAGGGGGGACGCCTAATGATCAGCCAGGACCATGAGTCCGTTCGTGCGCGCCGTTCGACGCGAGCAGAGCCGCGGAGCTTGCAGCTGACCCCGATCGCGGCCGCCGTGCTCGCCGGCTGTGTCGCGCTGGGCAGCGCCGCCCAGGCGCAACAGCCGAGTCAGCCGGACGAGATCGTCATCACCGGCTCGCGCATCGTGCGGCGTGATTTCAACGCGCCGAGCCCGATCCTGACGGTGGACGCGCAGGCGTTCGAGCAAAGCAGCAACGTCGCCCTGGAGTACACGCTCAACCAGTATCCGCAGTTCAGCCCCGACGACACCCAGTTCACGGCCAGCGACATCCAGCCGACGGCCCAAAACTCGCCGGGCGCGTCCACGCTCGATCTGCGCGGGCTCGGTGCCAACCGCAGCCTCGTGCTGCTCGACGGCCGCCGCGCGCAGCCGATCAACGCGGCCATGATCGTGGACATCAACACGCTGCCCGCCGCCGCCATCGAGGGCGTGGAGGTGATCAGCGGCGGCGCAGCGGCGACGTATGGCCCCGACGCCATGGCCGGAGTGGTGAACTTCAGGCTGCGCCGCGACTTCGAGGGTGTGAGCCTGAACTATCAAACCGGCTGGACGGCCGCGGGCGACGGCGAGGAACGCCGGGTGGACGGTCTCATCGGCGGAAATTTCGACGGCGGTCGCGGCAACGCGATGGTCGGCATCGGCTACGCGACGCGCGAGGTCGCCTATGAGCTCAGCCGGGATTTCTTCCGCGACCGGCTGTACGACCCCGGCACCGGCGCGAACTACATCCGTACCGACTGGCCGAACTACATCCCGACGCCTGACAACCTGCCGAGCCAGGATGCCGTGGATGCCGTGCTGCCGATCCCCGGCCAGTCGCGATCGAGCGCGTTCTTCGTCAACCCGGCGACCGGCTCGGTGTTCCGGACCACGAACGCGCTGGCGAACGGCTACGACGGCCCGACCACGGCGCCGTACATCATCCGCGAGCACAACGGCAATCTCGAGCAGAACAATCCGCGCGGCTGGGTCTCGAGCCCGATGACGCGGCGGCTCGTGTTCGGCCGGGCGATCTACGATCTCACCGACACCATCTCGGTGTTCGTGCAGGGCACGCACACCGAGAGCCACGTGAGTCAGCTGCTCGCGCCCACGCCGATCCCGCAAGGCGCGAGCGTTCCCCGCAACCCGGCCATGGAGCCCGAGGAGCTACGCATCCTGCTCGACTCGCGGCCCGATCCGGACGCGCCGTGGACGCTCGCGAGGACGCTGTACTGGTTCCCCAACCGCGGCGCGACCAGCGACACGGAGATGAGCGAGCTCGTGTTCGGTCTCGAGGGATCGCTGGCGAACGACTGGACCTGGGAGCTCTACCACCAGACCGGCACGACCACGCTGCTCACGCGCATGGACAACTTCGTGTGGGAGGACCGTTACCGCGCCATCGTGGCCCAGCCGAACTACGGCCGCGGCGCGACGCTGACGGTGGCCGCGGCGAACGACCCCGTGACCCGCACGTTCACGTGCACGAGCGGCCTGCCGGTGCTCGAGCCTTGGACGTGGGGGCCGAACGGCGAGATCCACTACACCAACGGCTTCGAGCTCACGCAGGACTGCGTCGACGCCATCGTGGCGCCCATGCAGCAGCGCAACGACATCGAGCAGCGGGTCACCGAGGCCAACTTCCAGGGCAAGCTCGCGGACCTGCGTTGGGGCGAGCTGCGCGGCGCGTTCGGCCTGAGCAACCGCGTCAACTACAGCCTGTTCGAGCCGGATCCGCTGTTCATCGCCACGCAGAAGGCCGAGGGCCAGACGGAGGTCGACGAGATCTACGGCGAGATCCTGCTGCCGCTCGTGGCCGACCTCGAGCTCGAGTTCGGCGCGCGCTACTCGGACTTCAAGACCGGCGACTGGGGCTTCGACGCCAAGTCGTACAAGGCGCTGTTCAACTGGAGCGCCACGGACTCGTTCCGTTTCCGCGGCGGCTGGCAGCGGGCCAACCGCGTCCCCAACGTGGCGGAGCTGTACTCGGGGCTCACGAGCGAGGTGTTCGGCTGGGGCGCCACCGGCGACGTGTGCATGGTCAACACGCTGCACCCGTGGGGTAACCGGCCCGACAACCCCGATCGCCAGCAGGTGCAGGAGCTCTGCCGCGCCCTCATCTACCGCTCGGGCGGCATACCCGGGATGAACGACTTCGACATCCAGGGGCCGGACAACTATCCGAGCGACGGCAGGGCGCTGCCTCATAGCTATCGCCTGATGACGGGCGGCAATCCGCAGCTCGAGCCGGAGGTCGCCGACACGCTCACGTTCGGCGTGGTGTGGCAAGCGCGCGGTCCCGACCTGACCGTGTCGGCGGACTGGTACGAGATCGACATCGACAACGTGGTCGGAAGCTTGGGCTTCCTCACCGCCTATCAGCAGTGCTTCAACGCCAACGGCCGGAGCAACCCCACTTACTCGCCGGACAACCCGTACTGCCTGCGGATCACCCGCGACCCCGTGAACGCGGAGCCGCTGCTCGTCTACGGCGGCAACTTCAATCTCAGCCGGCGCTTCACGTCCGGCGTGGACCTCACGGTCACCTGGACCCGACCGCTGGCCGACGGCACGTTCGGCATCCGGTCGTCGATGAACCGCCTGCTCAACTGGCAGCAGCCGCTGCTGTCCGAGCCGGACGCTCCGCTCGTCGAGCACGCGGGATACGGCGCGTACTTCGATTACCGCGTGTTCACCACGTTCTCTTACACGCGGGACCGGCTGAGCCTCGGACTCAATTGGCGCCACTTGCCCGACCAGCTGTCGAGCACTCTGATCGCTAACCCGGAATCGACCACTCTGCCGACCGAGTCTTACCATCTCTTCAGCCTCAACGGTTCCTGGACGTTCAACAACCGCTGGCGGCTCAGGGGCGGCATCGACAACCTGCTCGACGAGGCCCCGCCGCTCACGGCGCGGAACCCGAACAATCCCACGCAGCCGTCGAACGGCACGGGCGTCACGGATCGCGGCAACTATGACGTGCTGGGTCGCAGATACTTCGTGGGCATCACCGTGGACTTCTGAGGGATGATCGGGCCGAAGAGCGGAAACGGGTTGCGAGCGCCGTTCAGCCGGCGACGGGTGCTCGGCGCCGCGCTCGGCACCGCCGCCTCCGCGTGGCTCGGCCGCGCGTTCGCGTCGGTGACGGCGGAGGTCGACACGGGGCAGCCGCTCACGGTCGAGCGGCTGAGCGCGGGCGCGGCCGTGCTCAGGGGCGCCGGAGGCAACACGGTGGCCGTGCGGGGCGCGGGGGGCCTCGCCGTCGTCGACGGCGGCGTGGCGGCGCGCTCGCGCGAGATGCTCGATCGGGTGCTGCGCGAGATGGACGCGCCGGCCGTCGACGTTCTGTTCAATACCCACTGGCATCCCGAGCGGGTAGGGCTGAATCTTCTCCTCGGGCCCGCGGGCGTGAAGATCGTGGCGCACGAGAACACGCGCCTGTGGCTCACCACCGAGATCACGCGGCCGTGGGAGGATTACACCTTCGAGCCGCTGCCCCGCGAGGCGCAGCCGAACGATACCTTCTACACCGAGGAGGAGCTCGCGTTCGGCGGCGAGCCCATCCGGTATGGGTATATGCTCCAGTCGCACACCGACGGCGACATGTACGTCTACTTCCCGGCGGAGAACGTGCTCGTCACCGGCGGCGTCGTGAGCTCCGACGCCTGGCCGCTCGTGGACTGGTGGACCGGCGGCTGGATCCTGGGCCTCGTCGACGGGCTCGATATCCTCATCGAGGTGGCGAACGAGGACACGAAAGTCGTGCCGGGCAGCGGCCCCCTGCTGCGCAAGGCGGATCTCGTGGCGCAACGGGACATGTATCTCACGATCTACGAGCGGCTCATGGATCTGTTCTTCGCGGCGCGGAGCCCGGCGGAAGCGGTGGCTGCGAACCCGACCCGCGACTTCCACCCCGAGTGGGGCGATCCTTCGCAATTCGTGACCTTGGCGTTTCAGAGCATATGGGGACACTTGACGCCGAACGCGTGACCGCCGGGGTATCGGCCCGGCGCCGATCGGGAGGAACCGCCGATGCGTAGCGGGCGGCTGCTGCGGTACGGGGTGCCGGCGGCGATCGTCGCCGCAGTCGGCGGGGGTGCGCTGCTCTGGCATACGAGCCGGACGTCCGAGGAAGCGCAGTGGGCGATGATCGACACTTACTGCGCGGAGTGCCACAACCGCGCGGAGTTCGCCGGGGGCCTCGCGTTCGAGGCGCTCGACCGCACGGCGGTGCACGGCGACGCCGAGGTGTGGGAGAAGGTGGTCAGGAAGCTGCGCGGCGGGCTCATGCCGCCGCCGGGCGGCCCGAGGCCCGAGCCGCGGCGGGTCGACGGATTCGTGCGCTGGATGGAGGCGAAGCTCGACGCCGAGGCGCTCGCGAATCCCAATCCGGGCTGGGTGCCCCTGCACCGCTTGAACCGCAAGGAGTACGCCAACGCCGTTCGCGACCTGCTCGCGCTCGAGATCGATCCCGAGACCCTGCTGCCGCAGGACGACAAGAGCCACGGCTTCGACAACATCGCCGAAGCGTTGCAGGTGTCGCCGTCGTTCATCGAGCAGTACGTGGCCGCCGCGCGCACGATTGCGGACTGGGCCGTGGGCAACGCGAACGCCACGCCCGAGAGCCACACCTATCGCGCGCCCCGCCCCGGCGTGCCCTTCGGCTCCACTACCGGCGGCGGCACGGCGCTGCACGTCGACGGCCTGCCGCTCGGCACGCGCGACGGCTTCGTCGTGAATCACGTCTTCCCCGCGGACGGCGAGTACCGCATCACGATCTCCGACCTCGTCGGGGCGCTCTGGGTGTACACGGTCGAGTTCGAGAACACGCTCATCGTCACGGTGGACGGCGAGAAGGTTTACGAGACCGTGCTCGGCGGCGAGGCGGATCTCAAGGCCATCGACCAGGACCAGGATCCGGCGGTGGCGGAGATCAACTCGCGCCTGAAGAACATCCGCTTCTTCGCCAAGGCCGGGCAGCGGCCGGTGGCCGTGACGTTCGTGCGCCGCACGTTCGCCGAGTCGGACGACCGGCTGCACCGCCTGCGTCAGGGCTTCGACCGCGGGGTCGGGCACGATCGCGTGATGCGGGTTGACTGGTTCGAGATCAGCGGGCCCTTCAATCCCACCGGCGTGAGCGAGTCGCGCAGCCGCGAGCGCATCTTCAGCTGCTACCCGCGCACCCCGGCCGAGGAGCTGCCGTGCGCGGAGGAGATCGTCACGCGGCTCGCCACGCGCGCGTTCCGCCGGCCGCTCTCCGAGGAGGACGTGAGCGAGCGGCTCGCCTACTACCGCGAAGGCCGGCAGCGCGGCGACTTCGAGACGGGCATCAAGTACGCCATCGCGGGAATCCTCGCGAGCCCGCATTTCCTGTACCGGGCCGAGCAGGCGCCGCCGCCGGGGGAGCTCTCGGTGCGGCTGAGCGACCTCGAGCTCGCTTCGCGGCTGTCGTTCTTCCTCTGGAGCAGCATTCCGGACGACGAGCTGCGGGAGCTCGCCGCGCGCGGCGAGCTCGGCGACCCGAAGGTGCTGCGTGCCCAGGTGCTGCGCATGCTGGCCGACCCGCGCTCCGAGTCGCTCGCGTCGAACTTCGCGTACCAGTGGCTGCACCTGGAGAAGATCGAGGATCTCGAGCCCGATCGAAACCTGTTCCCGCACTCGTCGCGGCACAACGATCAGCGCAAGAACTTCCTGAAGGAGATCACGCTGTTCGTGGACAGCATCTTCCGCGAGGACCGCAGCGTGGTCGATCTCCTCACGGCCAGGCACACGTTCCTGAACGAGAGCCTGGCGTGGCACTACGGCATCAACACCGTGCGCGGCGACCGGTTCAGGCGGGTGGAGCTCGAGCAGTCGGCCCGCTGGGGGCTGCTCGGCAAGGGTGCCGTGCTGCTCGCGTCGTCCTATCCGAACCGCACGTCGCCGGTGCTGCGCGGCGCCTACGTGCTGGAGAACATCATCGGCGTGCCGCCGCCGGATCCTCCGCCGAACGTGGAGACGAACCTGGATGCGCCGTCGCGCGGCGGGAACAGCGTCACCGTGCGCGAGAAGCTCGCGGCGCACAGCGTGAACCCCAATTGCAACTCGTGCCACGGCGCCATCGACCCGCTCGGGTTCGCGCTCGAGAACTTCGACGTGGACGGCCGCTGGCGCACGGAGGACCGGCTCGCGGCGAAGCCCATCGACTCCCTGGGCACGCTGCCGGACGGCACGCCGCTCGAAGGCGTGGACGGGCTCCGCGAGGCGCTGCTCGAGCGGCCGGAGCAGTTCGTGCAGACGTTCATCGAGAGGCTGCTGACGTATGCGCTCGGCCGCCCGCTGCAGTACTACGATATGCCCGTCGTGCGCAGCATCCTGCGCCGCAGCGCCGAGGACGACTATCGCTTTTCCTCGGTGGTGATGGGGATCGTGGAAAGCGTGCCGTTCACGCACCGCGGGCTGCCGCCGGTCGAAGGCACCGTGGCTGCGGCCGATGACGCGGCGGCGAGCGCCGCGGGAACCGACTGATGGCGGCGCGCGACAGCGGGCCGATGCGGAAGGAGAAGGCGATGTTCATTACGAAGAAGCACGTTTCGAGACGGGCCGTGCTGAGGGGCGCGGGCGTGAGCATTGCGCTGCCGCTGCTGGACGCGATGATCCCGGCGGCCACCGCCCTGGCGAACACGGCGGCGAAGCCGACGCCGCGCTTGGGCTTCATCTACTTCCCGCACGGCGCCGTCATGAGCAATTGGATGCCGTCGGGCACGGGCAAGGATTTCGAGCTCTCGCCGATCCTCGCGCCGCTCGCGAAGTTCCGCGAGCAGATGACGGTCGTCTCCAACCTCCGCAACCGGGCCACCGACCGTGCCGCCTCACACGGCCTCATGGAGGAGACCTGGCTCACCGGCATCGATCCGGCGTTGGCGCCGGAGTCCGGAGTGCCGTTCGCGGGCGTTTCCGTGGACCAGATCGCGGCCCGTCACATCGGGCAGGACACGCCGTTCCCGTCGCTCGAGCTCAAGACCGAGCCGCGGGGCGGAACGCATTGCTACGCGGGCGTGGGGCAGCCGCTGCCCATGGAGTACAACCCGCGCACCGTGTTCTATCGTCTGTTCGGCCCCGGCGATTCCGCGGAGGCGAGAATGGCGATCCTCACGCACACGGGCAGCATTCTCGATCGCGTGCAGGAGGAGTCGAAGCGCTTCCAGGCGAAGCTCGGCGAGTCCGACCGGCGGCTGCTCGACAACTATCTCGAGTCCGTCCGCGAGATCGAGCGCCGCGTGCAGAACATGATCGATCAGGATCTGTCGGCCCTCGATATACCCGACGCGCCGCTCGGCGTGCCCGAGGACCTCGACGAGTACATGGGCCTGATGTTCGACCTCATCGCGCTCGCCTATCAGGCGAATCTCACGCGCGTCGCCACGTTCCAGATGGCGATGGAGATCAGCATGCGGGCGTACACGCAGGTCGGCATCTCCGAGGCGTTCCATCCGTTGTCGCATCACGCGGAGGATCCGGGCAGCCTCGAGAAGCTCACGGCGATCCAGACGTATCACAGCAGGCTGTTCGCCCGCTTCATTGGGCGGCTCGCCGCCACGCCGGACGGCGACGGCTCCCTGCTCGATCATTCGATCATTCTGTACGGCAGCAACATGAGCAACAGCGACAAGCACGACAGCTACCCGCTGCCGCTGGCGGTGTTCGGCCGCGGCTACGGCCGCATCAAGGGCGGCCAGCACCTGGTGTACCCGCCCGAGACGCACTACGCGAACCTGCTCGCCACGCTCATGGAGCGGGCCGGCGTGCCGGTGGAGGCGGTGGGGGACAGCACCGGGGAGCTCTCGGAGGTCTGATCGCAGCGAGCGTCGCGATGAGCCGCCGTTGGATGATCGCCGTCGTCGCTGTCGCCGCGTGCGCGTGCGCGAGCGCGTGGGGCGCGTCGCCGCCGCTCGTCGACGCCGTCAAATCCGGCGACCGCGAGGCGGCGCTGCGCATGATTGCCGACGGCGCGGACGTGAACGCCGCCGAGTCGGACGGCACCACGGCGCTGATGTGGGCCGCTTATCACGGCGACGCGCGCCTCGTGGAAGCGCTGCTTCGAGCGGGCGCCGACGGCGCGCGCATGAACGCCTACGGCGCGAGCGCCATGCTGGAGGCGGCCGCGGCGGGCGACGCCGCGATCATCCGCCTGCTGCTCGATGCGGGCGTGAGCGCGAACGCGGCGAATCCGGAGGGCGAGACGGCGCTCATGGCCGTGGCGCGCACCGGCAACGTGGAAGGCGCGCGCCTGCTCATCGAAGCCGGCGCGGACGTCAACGCCCGGGAGCAGTGGGGCGGGCAGACGGCGCTCATGTGGGCCGCCGCGCAGCTGCAGCCGGAGATGGTCGCCTTCCTGATCCGTCACGGCGCCGACGTGAACGCGCGCGGTGCGGTGCGCGACTGGCAGCGCCGCATCACCGCGGAGGGCCGTCCCAAGGACTTGAACAACGGCGGCTTCACGCCGCTGCTCTATGCGGCCAGGGGCGGCTGCCTCGAGTGCGCCAAGCACCTCGTCGAGGGCGGCGCCGACCTCGACCTCCCCGACCCCGACGGAGTCACGCCGCTCATCCTCGCGATCATCAACTTCCACTTCGACGTGGCCGACTACCTCATCGACGCGGGCGCGGACATTCAGCGCTGGGACCTCTTCGGCCGCACGCCGCTCTATGCCGCCGTCGACATGAACACGATCCCGTCGCCCGACCGTCCGGGCGTGCCGTCGTACGCGGCGCGCGGACTGATCCGCAAGCTGCTCGAGCTCGGCGCGAATCCCAACGCGCAGCTCAAGCAGCGGCGCCCGCCGTTCCGCAACGCGATCCTGGAGCGCGGCGCGGACAACACGCTCACGACGGGCGCCACGCCGCTGCTGCGGGCGGCGCACGCGAGCGACAACGAGACCATCGAGCTGCTGCTCGCGCACGGCGCGCTCGTCGACTTGCCGAACGCGGCAGGGCTCACGCCGCTGATGGCCGCGGCCGGCCTCGGCGTGAGCCCGCGGTCGAACCGCGCCCGCTTCAAGACCGAGCAGATGGCCCTCGAGTCGGTGCGGCTGCTGCTCGCCGCGGGCGCCGACATCAACGCGCGCATCAACGACCGCCGCCGGCTCGAGCGCGAGCCGCCGCGGGATCTGGGCGGCGCCGTGCGTTACAACTCCGTGCACATGCCGACCAACGGCCAGACGGCGCTGCACGGCGCCGCGCGCAAAGGCTGGAACGACATGGTGGAGTTGCTCGTGGCGAACGGCGCGCGCATCGACGCGGCGGACGAGGAGGGCCTCACGCCGTACGACATGGCGCTGGCACGCTACGAGCCGGAGCCGCTCGATCCGCCCCAGAGCCCGCATCCGGAGACCGCGGCGCTGCTCGAGCGGCTGTGCCAGGAAGACCCCGCCTGCACGGGTCTCACGCAGCACGTGGCGGACGCGGGCTAGGCGCTCGACGGCCTGCGGGGGGCGGTCAACGGACGGCGGCTTTCGCCTCCGTTTCCATCTGCGCCAGCCAGTCCTGCACGACCTTGGCCTTGTTCGCGAGGTGCAGCGAGAGCAGGCGCTTCACGCGCGAGCGGTCGCGCCGCTTGAGCGCCGCCAGTATCTGCTCGTGCTCCTCCATGGCCTGATCCCAACGGGCCTTGGACAGGTTGGCCATGTAGCGCACGCGCCGGATCCTCACCGAGATGCGGCGGTACGCGTCGGCGAGCTCGCGGTTGCCGGAGCAGACGATGATCTTCTCGTGGATGCGCTGGTTGAACGAGAAGTACGTCGCGAGGTCGCCCGCGGCATGGCAGGCGCGCATGCGCTCGTGCAGGTCCGCGATCTCGGCGATGTCGTTGTCCGTGGCGCGGACGCACGCGAGCTCGCCGCCGAGCGCTTCGAGGGCGCCGATGACCTGGAACATGTCCTCGGTGTCGGCGCGCGTGATGGTGGCCACCACCGCGCCCTTGTTCGGCAACAGCGTCACCAGCCCCTCGGCGGAGAGGATTTTCACGGCTTCACGCAGGGGCGTGCGCGAGATGCCGAAGCGCTCGGTGAGCACGCGCTCGTTCAGCCGCTCGCCCGGCGCGAGGTCGCCTCGGGTGATGAGGTCGCGTAACCGATCGGCGACCTCGTCGTGAAGTGGCCGCCGACTGATTACGTCGAAAGACTTCATGCGGGAGGGAACAGTTTCTAATTCGTGAGGATATTATGCCTAGGAGATTAGGGCGTGACAAACGAGCGCCCGCGGGCCGCGCCGCCGCGGAGCCGGGCGCCGCAGCGTAGCGGGCGCATGCGCCCGGCGGCACGGGCGCGAGCTGCGGCGCGGTCAGCCTTCCGTGGCGAGCTCGCGCCGGTAGCGGCGGCCGAGCTCGGCGTAGTGCGCGGCGCTCTCCCGCAGCATCTCCATTTCGGCGTCGGTCACCTCGCGCACGCGCCTCGCCGGCACGCCGATGATGAGCGAGCGGTCGGGGAACTGCTTGCGCTCGGTGATGAGGGCGCCCGCGCCCACGATGCAGAAGCGGCCGATCACGGCGTGGCTCAGGATCGTGGCGCCGATGCCGATGAGGCTGCCGTCGCCCACCGTGCAGCCGTGCACGACGGCGGCATGGCCGATGGTCACGTTGGCGCCGACGGTGCACGGCGCGTCGGAATCCACGTGCACGACGGCGTTGTCCTGCACGTTGGTGCCGTCGCCGATCACGATGTCGTTCGAGTCGCCGCGCAGCACCGCGCCGAACCAGACGCTCGCGTCGCGGCCGAGGCGCACGCGGCCGATGACGGCCGCGCTCGGCGCGATGAAGTACTCCTCGCCGCAGGTGGTGAGCCGCAGGTCGCCGAGCCGGTAGCGCACGGTCAGCGCGCCTTGCCCTGGGCGGCCACGGCCGCGGCGGCCGCCGCGATGGCGGCCGGATCGCCCAGGTACTCCGCGCGTCGCACGACGAGCCCCGGGTCGAACTCGTAGACGCGCGGCACGCCGGTGGGGATGTTGAGCTCGACGATGTCGCGGTCGGAGATGCCTTCGAGCATCTTGACCAGCGCCCGCAGGCTGTTGCCGTGGGCGGCGACCAGCACGTTCCGGCCGCGCAGCAGCTCCGCCACGATGCGGTCCTCCCAGTAGGGCTTCACGCGCTCGAGCGTGAGCGCGAGCGACTCGGTGCTCGGGATCGCGCTCGGCGGCAGGCCTGCGTAGCGGGGGTCGTGTCGCGGGTGGCGGGGATCGTCGGGCTCGAGCGGGGGCGGCGGCACGTCGTAGCTGCGCCGCCAGATCTTCACCTGCTCCTCCCCGTGGCGGGCGGCCGTCTCCGCCTTGTCGAGGCCCTGCAACGCCCCGTAGTGCCGCTCGTTCAGCCGCCAGTGTCGCTCGACCGGGATCCACATGAGGCGCATCTCGTCGAGGATGATCCACAGCGTGCGGATGGCCCGGGTCAGCACGGACGTGAACGCGATGTCGAACGAGAAGCCCGCGTCCGCGAGCGTTCGCCCCGCCTGCTGCGCCTCCTGGCGCCCGCGCGCCGTCAGGTCCACGTCGTGCCAGCCCGTGAACAGGTTCTTCTCGTTCCATTCGCTCTGCCCGTGGCGCACGAGCACGAGCTTCCCGATGCGTTGCGGCTCGATGTTCGTCATGGCCGGCTATTGTTCGAGATTTGCGGCTCGCAGATCAACTCGCGGGCTCCGCGCCACGGCAGTGCCGCGCGGCGGGCGGCAATCTGTATCGATTGTTGCGCGGTTTTGTCGCCGAGCGCCGCACGCGGCGCGTCGGGCGGCCGCGGCGGCACGCGCGCGAGCGCCTCGCACACCCTGCGGCGTCGCACGGGGCCGCCGCGAAAACGCGCACAAATTCGCCATAGATTGGCACCGCGTCTTGCCGGATCGTCCCTGCAGGGACTGCGAAGCGTGCAGCCGGGGAGGTGGACGATCGAGCGCATCAGAGAGCGCACGGCGGTGGCCGCCGTGAGCTTGAGCATCTGGGCGGCGCCCGCAGTCGCCGTCGCCGCCGGGCAGGACGCGGGCGAAGCGACGGCGTCGCCGTGGAAGGTGGGAATCGCATTCGGCTACGGCCGGCGCAGCAACCCGCTGATCCAGTCCGAAGACATCGACATCCTCATCGACGTCGACGTCGCCTGGTTCGGCGAGCGCTGGTTCTTCGACAACGGCGACGTGGGTCGCACGGTGCTCGAGCGCGACGGCTACACTCTGAGCGTGGTCGGGCGTCTCAACAGCGATCGCGTGTTCTTCAGCAAGACCGACACCGAGAACGTCTCGCTGCTCGCGAACGGCGAGCCCGATCCGACGACGTCCGAGCCGCTCGAGGTTCCGGAGCGCGACTACGCGTTCGAGGTGGGCCTCGAGCTCTTGAGCGACGGCGGCTGGGGCTTTCTCGAGGCCGCCTGGTATCACGACGCGAGCGGCACGCACGGCGGCGACGAGCTTTTTCTGAGCTACGGCCGTTCGTTCGTCGTGGGACGGTGGCTGCTCGAGCCGTCCGTGAGCATGAGCTGGAAGAGCCGCGAGCTCAACGACTACTACTGGGGCGTGCACGCGGACGAAGCGAGCGTCGTCCTGCCCGAGCACCGGGTGGCCGCCGGCTTCAACACGGAGGCCCGGCTCGCCGCGAGCTACTGGATCGATCGTCACTGGGCGTTTCACGTCGCGGCGCGCTGCGAGCGCTTGAGCGGGGCGGCGGCCGCGAGTCCGTTGGTGACGGAGCGCACGGTCCGCGGCGCCTTCGCCGGCTTCGGCTACCACTTCTAGCCGCCATTGGCGTCGCGCCGCGCGAGCGGTTGGCGTGAACCGCCATTTTGTTTCGCTTCCGACCAGCGATTGGCGAAAGCGACACACCCGGTCTGGCGCCCGTGTTCCCTAATCTATTGATCCCAAACCATTTCCGGGTTCGGCACGGATGTTGCTCCTAGGCGTGCGGCGATGGGGAGGGCCTTCAAGAAGACCGATGTCAGGAGAGAGGAGATCAGCAATGTTCGTCGCACGAGAACTCACGTCGCGCCTGGGAACGGCCGCTCTCATCGCAAGCGCGTTCGTCGCGCAAGCCGCGCTCGCGGAAGCGAAGGCGCCCGCCGCCGGAGCGCCTGCCGAGACGGTGACCCGAACGGTCGACCTCCGGGGCTACGACCTGTCGTCGCCGGCGGGCGCGCAGCGGGCTTTGGCCGGAATCCACGATGCGGCCGAGAGCGTCTGCGGCAGCCGGTGGGGCTCGTACGCGGGCGTGGCGGCCGCCGTGCGGCGCAGGGAGCAGGTGCAGCGCTGCATCGACCAGGCCGTGACCGATGCGCTCACGGAGATCAACGCGAGGACGGGTGTCGACATCGCGCAGACCGCCAAGTCCGCGGATCTCGTCGCCGAGCGTTGAGGGGCCGTCATCGTCGCCGGGGCGGCCCGTGGGCCGCCCCGGCGTGCACGCCCGGCGCGTGCACGGCCTGCGGCGGCATCACACCAGCCGGCCCACTTCCTTGAGCGCCACGGCGAGGGTCGCGAAGTCGATCTCCCCGGCTCCGCGGATCTCGTCGAGCGAGCGCTGCACGCGGCCGACGTCCTTGGTGCGTGCGGCGAGCCAGCGCGTGAGCGCGTCGCGCGGCGGCGTACGCCCGCGGGCGCCGAGCACGGCGCGCAGCAGCGCGCGGTGCTGCTGGGCGAGCGTCTCGCGCAGCGTGGCCCGCGCCATGGCGCGCCAGCGGCCGCGCACCGCGAGCGCCTCGATGCGCTCCCGGATCCAGTCGAGCCCGAGCGCCTCGCCCAGCGCGAAGTAGAGCTCGCCCACCTCTCGCGCGGGCAGGGAGAGCTCGCGGGCGAGCTCGACGATGTCGAGCGACTGCGGCATCAGCGCGAGCGCGGCGATGCGGTTCGCGAGGTCCGCCGGCAGGCCCACGCCCTCGAACTCGCTGCCGAGCTGCGTGACGCGCTGCTCAGCGCGCCCCACGGTGAGCTTCGGCAGCACGGCGAACACCTCGGCCACCGCCGGCCGGAACCGCTGCACGAGCGGCTCGATCTCGAGCTCGTCCGCGTAGTTCTGCAGCAGCCAGTACACCGCCCGCCGCATGTAGCGGCTGATCTGGAAGATGCTCTCGTACTGCGCCGCCGCGGGCACGCGCAGGTCCAGGCCCTCGATCTCGCGCCACAGCGCCCGCACGCCGAACACCTCGCGGGCCACCGCGTACGCCCGCGCCACCTGCGCGACGTCGGCGCCCGTCTCCTCCTCGGCGCGCAGCACGAAGAACGGGCCCATACGGTTGATCATGCTGTTCGCGATCAGCATGGCGACGATCTCGCGGGCGAGGGGATGCGTCCGCAGCTCCGCGCCGAAGCGCTGGGAGAGGGCCCGCGGGAAATACGCCTTGAGCTCGGCGCGCAGGTACTCGTCCTCGGGCACGTCGGTTTCCACGAGGCGCTCGCGCAGCTCGATCTTCGAGTAGCTCAGGATGATCGCGAGCTCCGGGCGCGTGAGCCCGCGCCCCGCGGAGCGCCGCGCCTCGAGCTCCTCGTCGGTGGGCAGGAACTCGAGCGCGCGGTCCAGCAGGCCGCGCGCTTCGAGCAGCCGCACGAGGCGCGCGTGCTCGTCGAGGCGCTCCGCGGCGCGCACGCTCATCATGGAGAGCGCCTGCGTCTGGGCATAGTTGTCCGCGAGGACGAGCGCGGCCACCTCTTCCGTCATGTCCGCGAGCAGCGCGTCGCGTTTGGCGCGCGTGAGCTTGCCCGCAGCCACGCGGCCGTTCAGCAGGATCTTGATGTTGACCTCGCGGTCGGAAGAGTCGACGCCGCCGGAGTTGTCGATGAAATCGGTGTTGATGCGCCCGCCGGCGAGCGCGTACTCGACGCGGCCGAGCTGTGTGAAGCCGAGATTGCCGCCTTCCGCCACGACCCGGCAGCGCAGGTCTCGCCCGTTCACGCGGACGGAGTCGTTCGCGGGGTCCGCGGCGTCGGCATGGCTCTCGCTCGACGCCTTCACGTACGTGCCGATGCCGCCGTTCCAGAGCAGGTCGACGGAGGCCGTGAGCACGGCGCGGATGAGCTCGGGCGGCGTGACCTTCGCGCGGTCGAGGCCGAGCCGCGCCTGCGCGGCCGGCGAGAGCTCGATGGACTTGGCGTGCCGCGAGTAGACGCCGCCGCCTGGCGAGAGCTTCGTCCGGTCGTAGTCGTCCCAGGTCGAGCGGGGCAGCTCGAACAGGCGCTTGCGCTCCGCGTAGCTCACGGCGGGATCGGGATCGGGGTCCACGAAGATGTGGCGGTGATCGAAGGCGGCGATGAGCTTCATGTGCGGGGAGCGCAGCAGCCCGTTGCCGAACACGTCGCCGCTCATGTCGCCGATGCCGACGACCGTGATCGGCTCGCGGTCCACGTCCACGCCGAGCTCGCGGAAGTGGCGCTTCACGGACTCCCACGCGCCCCGCGCCGTGATGCCCATCTTCTTGTGGTCGTAGCCGGTGGAGCCGCCTGAGGCGAACGCGTCGCCGAGCCAGAAGCCGTACTCGGCCGCGAGCGCGTTGGCGACGTCGGAGAACGCGGCCGTGCCCTTGTCCGCGGCCACGACGAGGTAGGGATCCGGCTCGTCCCGCGCGATGACGCGATCGGGCGTGACGGCGCGGCCTCCCACGAGGTTGTCGGTGACGTCGAGCAGCCCGCGGATGAAGGTCTTGTAGCACTCCACCACCTCGCGCTGGATCGCGTCCCGGTCGCCTTGCGGGAGCCGCTTGCAGACGAAGCCGCCCTTCGCGCCGCTCGGCACGATGACCGCGTTCTTCACCTGCTGCGCCTTCATGAGGCCCAGGATCTCGGTGCGGAAGTCCTCGGGCCGGTCGGACCAGCGAATCCCGCCGCGCGCCACGCGCGCCATGCGCAGGTGCACGCCTTCCACGCGCTGCGAGTAGACGAAGATCTCGAACAGCGGCAACGGCCTGGGCAGCTCGGGAATGCGCCGCGGATCGACCTTGAAGGAGAAGTAGGGCTTCAGCCGCCCGTCGGTCGTCTGGAAGTAGTTCGTGCGCACCGTCGCCGTCACGCAGGCGGCGAACATGCGCAGGATGCGGTCGTCGTCGAGGCTCGTGTTGCGCTCGAGCTCGTCGGCGATCACGCGCTCGGCGGCCGCCTCGCGCTGCGCGCGCGCCGCGGCGGGCAGGTCGGGATCGAACAAGGCGCGGAACTTGTCCACGAGCGCCCGGCAGAAGGCCGGGAAGCGGCCGAGCACCTGCTGCATGTAGCTCTGGCTGAAGCGCAGGTTGCTCTGCAGGATGTAGCGGCAGTAGGCGCGGAGGAGGGCGGCCTCGCGCCACTCGAGGCCCGCGTGCACGACGAGGGCGTTGAAGGCGTCGTTGTCCGCATCGCCCGCGAGCACCCGCGCGAAGCACTCCTTGAAGCGCGGCGCCACGTCGGGCAGGTCGAGCGTGTGCTCGCCCGGCACCTCGAGCTCGAAGTCCTGGATGTAGAGCTGGGCGCCCTCGGGCCGCACCCGGTAGATGCGCTCGCTGATCACCTTGAAGCCCATGTTCTCGAGCACGGGCAGGGCGAAGTGCAGCGGGATGGGGTCGCCGCGCTTGAACGTGGTGAACCGCAGCCGCTCGGGCTTGCCGCTCGCCGATGGGCCGAGCGACATCTCGAGCTCGCCCTCCGCGAGCCGCTCGAGGTGCTGCAGGTCCTCCGCGGCGCGCTCTGCGTCCACCTCGTCCTGATAAGCCGCCGAGACCGCCTCCACGTAGCGGTGGAAGAGCTCGAGCGCGCGCTCCTCCGGCAGTCGCGCGAGCAACGCCTCGCGCAGCCGGTCGGGCCACGTGCGCACGGTTTCCGCGATCTCCTGCTCGAGGGCCGCGAGGTCGGGCGCGGGCGCCCCCGGCGTGACCCACACCGTCACCTCGAGCCGCGCGAGCGCGGATTCCGAGATCGTCACGTGGCTCTCGAGGGCGTGCGCCGCGAAGCGGCTGCGCAGCAGCTCCTCGATGCGCTGCCGCGCGCGCGCGTTGTACTGGTCGCGCGGCAGATACACGAAGCAGGAGAAGAACCGGCCGAACGATTCGCGGCGGCAGAAGAGCCGCACGCGCCGGCGCTCCTGCAGCGCCAGCACGCTCGCGGAGATGGCGGCCAGCTCCTCGATCGAGGCCTGGAACAGGTCGTCGCGGGGAAACGTGTGCAGGATGTGCTGCAGCGTGCGGCCGCGGTGGCTCAGCGGGTCGAGGCCCGAGAGGTCCATGAGGCGGGCCACCTTGTGCCGCAGCAGCGGGATGTCGCGCGGGCTCTCGTTGTAGGCGTCGGCCGTGAAGAGCCCGAGGAAGCGCCGTTCGACTCGCGGCCGGCCGCGCTCGTCGAACACCTTCACGCCGATGTGATCGAGCAGCGCGAGCCGGTGCACGGTGGAGCGCTGGTTGTCCTTGGTGATGACGAGCGGGTCGTTGGACCGGGCGAGGTCGCGCACCGCGCCCCTGAGCTCGATGACTCGGCTGTCGGCCTCCGGGCCGCGCAGGATGCCGAGACCGGTGCCGGGCACGGGCTGGAGGCGGTCCGCGGGCTCGCCCGCGATGAGCTCGTACTCGTGGTAGCCGAGCAGCGTGAAGTGATCGTCGGCGAGCCAGTGGAGGAACGCCCGCGCTTCCTCCACGTCCTCTGCGGGGCCGCGGCGGTTGCGCCCGAGCTCGGCCGCCGCGGCGCGCAGCTTCGCGAGCATGGCGGGCCAATCGCCGACGGCCGCGCGCACGTCGCGCAGCGTGCGCTCGAGCGCTCGCTCGATCGCGTGGAGCACCGCGGGCTGCGTCTCGCGCTCGATCTCGATGTGAATGAACGACTCGGGCTTCGCGGAGGAGGCCGCGGCGCGGCCGCCGAGGCTGCGCTGGCCGCGGTCCGCGGACTCCGCCGCGGTGCGCTCGCGCTTGACGGCCTCGACGGCCGTCACGACGCCCTTGCGGTCCCGCGTCACGCGCAGCACAGGGTGGATCGTCACGTGGATGCCGTGGCCCAGGGCGCGCAGCGCGTTGGACACCGAGTCCACGAGGAACGGCATGTCGTCGTTCACCGTCTGCACGACGGTGCGCCGGGATGCCCACCCGTCGCGCTCCGGCGTCGGATTGAAGACGCGCACCTTGGCGCGACCCGGCGGCCGCTGCAGGGCGAAGCGCAGGTGGTCGAGCGCCGCGGCGGCGAGGGACGCCGGATCGCCCTCGAGGTCCTCGGGCTCCGCGTCGGCGTAGTAGGCGCGCAGATACGCGGCCGGGTCCACGGGAAGCCGCGGCGGCGGCTTCTTGACGGCCCGCGCGATCGCGCGCAGCCGCTGCTCGCGCAGGGCCTTGGGATCCTCCGGGACAGTCGCCGGTTCAGACATCGAGCGCCCTCGCTCCCTGGGCGCGATGGTCGTGTTCCATCGCTGTCGTATCTCGCGCCGATTGTGCCGCCCGCGGGCCTCGGGCCCGTGCGGCCCCGCGCGGCCGGTCCGATCGGCTACAATCGGCCGACCCCGCCGGGGTGAAGGATAGCAACATGACCACCAAAACGGGCCACAACAAGGACGCGCCCGATCCGTCGGCGCAAGACGCGGCCGAAGAGCGAGCGCCCGCCGAAGGCGTCCGCTACGACGCGTATCTGCAGCTCGACAAGCTGCTGTCCGCTCAGCAGCCGGTCACGAAGAAGCCGCACCACGACGAGATGCTGTTCATCATCCAGCATCAGGTCGCGGAGCTGTGGTTCAAGCTCGTGCTGCACGAGCTGGACGGCGCGATCGGCTGCCTGCAGCACGACGACCTGCCGCGCGCGATCAAGATGCTCGGCCGCATCAAGCAGGTGCAGCTGCAGCTCATCTCGCAGTGGGCCGTGCTGGGGACGCTGACGCCGACCGAGTACTCGGAGTTCCGCAGCGCCTTGGGCACGGCCTCGGGGTTCCAGTCGCCGCAGTACCGGGTGCTCGAGTTCAAGCTCGGCAACAAGGACCGCACGATGCTGCCGCGGTTCCGCCATCACCTCGAGTACTACCGGCAGCTCAAGCGCGCGCTCGAGAGCCCGAGCCTCTACGACGAGTACCTCCGCTATCT
>DATCLY010000053.1:0-21599 GCA_036563665.1 Gammaproteobacteria bacterium | reverse complement strand
TTGTTGCGGATGCGGGCGCGTTGCGAATGGTCGAGGTCCTCCACCGGCGCGCCGTTCAGCCAGTAGCGGCCGCCCGTCGGCGTGTCGAGCAGCCCGAGAATCGACAGCAGCGTGGACTTGCCGCACCCGGACGGGCCCTCGATCGACACGTAGTCGCCCTCGTAGATGTCGAGGTGAACGCCGGAGAGCGCGTGCGTCTCGATCTCGTCGGCGTAGAACACCTTGGCGAGATCCTCGAGCTTGATCAGAGGCGTGCCGGCCTCGCTGCTCGGGGCTTCGTAGCTCACGGCTTCGCTCATCGATGGGTCCTCAATCCAGTCGAATGCGGTCGTGGTCGTCCCACGCGGACGTGTCGGAAAGGATCACCTCGTCGCCGGGCGCGAGCCCCTGCACGATCTCGACGGCGTTCACCGACGTGCGGCCGAGCTGCACGGGCACGCGCACGGCGTAGCGGCCGCCCTCCACGAGCTTGAACAGGCTGATGGTAGAGTCGGGCTGCCCGTAGGCCGGCCGACCGGTGTAGACGACGTGCGGCAGACGCTCGATCTCGATCGTGCCGTCCACCGACAGGTCGGGACGTGCGCCGCGCGGCAGCGGCCCGAGGAGCTCCACGTCCACCAGCACGGTGCCCGCCTGCACGGCGGGATCGATGCGTGTCACGCGTCCCTCGATGATGCCGTGGCGTGCATCGAGCCGCGTATCCACGGCGACGCGCTGGCCGAGCTGCACGTCGCGCGCCTGGGTTTCCGGGATGCGCAGCTCCGCGCGCAGGTCGTCGATGCGCGCCACCCGGGCGATGCTCTGGCCGAGATCGACGATCTGGCCCTCCTCCACGGAGAGCGCCTGGAGCACGCCCGAGACGCCCGCGCGCACCTTGAGCGCCGCCACCTGATCGAGCCGCCGCTCGTAGGCGTTGCGCGCCTGCTCGACGCGGGCCCGGGGCGCGGCGAGCTGGGCGTCCATGGATTCGCGGAACTGCTTCAGGCGCTCTTCCTCGATCTGCATGCGGATCTCGAGCTGCTCCGCGAGCAGCACCGAGCTCTGGTACTGGATGGCCGGGACGACGCTGCCCGCCTCGCGCTCCGCCTCCGCGCGGAGCCTGGCTCGCTCGTATTCCACCTCGGCGGCGGCCAGCGCGGCCCGCTGATCGAGCTGCTGGCCCTTGAGCGTGAGCTCCATCTCCGCGAGCTCCGCCTTGGCCATCTCGACCTCGTAGCGGGCCTCCTCCGTCTGCCGCATGAGCTCGGCGTTCGACATCTCGATGATCACGGTGTCGGGTTCGACGGCGGCGCCCGGCCGCACGAGGATGCGCTCGACGCGGCCGTCGGTCTGCGAGGCGATCCAGCGGATCTCGCGCGGCACCAGCGTGCCGGGGCCGCGCACTTGCCGCAGCATCTCGCCTTCGCGCACGATGTCCACCCAGACGGAGGCCCGCGGCACCGACGGCGCCGCCGGCTCGAGGCGCGACAGGCCGACCGTGGCGGCGGCGAGCACGACGGCCCCGCCCCCCGCCAGCAACGCGCGGCGGATCCGCTTCTTACGCTTGTTCTCGGGGCGTGGAATGTCCATACGCGAGCCTCCACGCAAGCAGCATGCCAGGGCGGGACGGCCCGTATAACGCTCTGATCGCCTTCGACTTATCGCCGCGCCGCCGCCCTTCTGACGGCCACGCGGACGTCCCGGAACCGCTCCCCCTGTCCCGCGACCGGGACGCGCCCTGCGTGCCACCCGAGCGAGTATGCGATGGTTCGCCTCGGCGGGCGCCCGTCGATCGACGCGGGCGTCGTTCGACCAAATGGCGGGACCTCATGATGGAGACGCGATGAAATACCTGTGCCTGGCCTACGAGGAAGAAGAGAAGCTCGATGCGCTGTCGAGGAGCGAGTGGGATGCCCTGCGGCGGGAAACGCTCGACTACGTGCAGGCGCTGCGGGAGAGCGGGCAGCTGATCGCGGCCGAGGCGCTGCAGAGCGCACGCACGGGCGTGGTCGTGCGCGTGCGGCAGGGGCAGTTGTCCACCACCGACGGGCCGTTCGCCGAGACGAAGGAGCAGCTCGGCGGAATCTTTCTGATCGAGGCGCGCGATCTGAACGACGCCATTCGCATCGCGTCGCGGTGGCCGTCGGCGCGCATCGGGTCCATCGAGGTGCGGCCGGTGGAGGAAAGCCTGCGCGAAGAAGGCCGCTACGCCCCGGTGCGTTGACGCGGAGTTCCGATGACATTTTCCCGGCGCGCGGAATAAAATCCGCCGGTCGCCCCCGCGACACGGGGGCCGGAGAACTCCATGCGCTCGAGCCTCCGCCGCTCCGCTCCCGCGCTGCTCGCGGCGTGCTGCGCCGCGCTCGCGGCCTCCTCGAACTCGCCGGCGCAGAGCCGCGCGGCGCCCTTGGACGCCGCCCGCTACGTCGACGGGCGCCTGGCCTTCCCGGCCGATGCGGAGCGCTGGGTGTTCGTGGGCGCGAACATCGGCGGCGACTACACGGACGTGCCGTTCGATCCGCGCAACCCCGGCCGCATCGGCGTGGTGCAGATGGAGCCGAGCGCTTACGCGCACTTCATGGAGCATGGCGAGTTCGCCGACGGCACGATGCTGCTGCTGTCCTTCTACGACAGTCAGGAGAAGCCGGAGCCCGAGCTGAACGGGTTCGTGCAAGGAGACCTCGGGGCCCGAGAGATCCACGTGATCGACCGGCAGCGGTTCGCCGACGGCCGCGCGTTCTTCGTGTTCCCCGGACGCTCCACGTCGCCGGCCGAGATGCTGGCCGCGGGCAACCAGTGCGTGCGCTGCCATACCGAGCACGGCGGCTTCGACGGCACCTTCGCCCAGTTCTATCCCGCGGTGCGCGAGCGGGTCGGGATCAGCGTCCGCTGAACGACGCCTGCGGGGGCCTTTCCCCGTGGCCGAGCCGGGAATCGCGCCTGGGAAAGCGCTCCCAGCCGGACCGCCCGACGAAGCCTGTACGAGCGGCTTTTGTGCCGCGATACCCCGGCTTTGTCGCCCGATGGCGACACACGGCTCGCACCGGGCGAACGTGGATGGCAAGATCGGCCCGATGTTGGTATGGTGCCGCCGACGCTCCGTTGCATTCCATAACTACTTCCAGGGGCGAGACGACAGGGGGATGCCCCATTCCGATGCCATGACCGGCGCGCCGCCGTCGGCGAGCGTGCCGTTGGACTCGGCGCTGCTGGAAAGCGTGCCCGCGCCGGCGTTCGCCTGCGGCGCGGACGGACGCATCCTGGCCTTCAACGAGCGCGCGGCGGCCCTCTGGGGCAGGCGTCCCAGGTTGAACGATTTCAGCGAGCGGTTCTGTGGCTCGCTTCGGCTGCTCGCACCCGACGGGCGGGAGCTGCCGCACGAGGAATCGCCCCTCGCGCTCGCGCTCCGCGACGGCAAGCCGCGCGAAGGCACGGAAGTCGTCATCGTCCGACCCGACGACAGCCGGCGCACCGTCCTCTGCTACGTGCTGCCGCAACTGGACGCCCACGGGACGGTGACGCACGCCACCGCGGTGCTCGTGGACATCACCCGACGGGAAGCGCTGCAGGCGGCCGCGCAGGCCGCGTTGCAAGAGAGCGAAGCGAACTTCCGCGGCTTCTTCGACAGCGCGGCGGTGGGCGCCGCGCGCGTGAATGCCGCCGGCCGGTTCATCGCGGTGAACGATCGCTACTGCGAGATCACGGGCTACAGCCGCGAAGAGCTGCTCGCCATGGCGCCTTTCGATCTCGATCATCCAGACGACCGAGAGGCCGACATGGAGCTCGTGCGCAAAACGCTCGAGGACCCGGCCGGCGTCTATCACGTCGAGAAGCGCTACGTGCGCAAGGACGGCTCCATCACCTGGGTGCACGTGGCCGTCAATTTCGTGCGCGACAAGGAGGGTAAGCTGCTCAACTCGGCCGCCATCGTGCTCGACATCGGCGAGCGCAAGCGTGCCGAGGAGGCGTTGCAGGAGGCGGACCGGCTGAAGGACGAGTTCATCGCCACGCTCGCGCACGAGCTGCGCAACCCGCTCGCGCCGCTCAAGAACGCCGTGGAGCTGCTCCACCATCCCGACGCCTACGGCCACGCCTGGGCGCGCGACGTGATCGAGCGCCAGGTGAATCACCTCGCCCGGCTCATCGACGATCTGCTCGACGTGTCGCGCATCACCCGCGACAAGCTCGAGCTGCGCAAAGAACGCGTCGCGATGGCGGACGTGATCAACGGCGCCGTCGAAGCGAGCCGGCCGATGCTCGAGCGCTGCGAGCAGACGCTCGTGGTGGCGCTGCCGGACGAAGCCATCTACGTGGACGGCGACCCGGTTCGGCTCACGCAGGTGTTCACCAATCTGCTCACGAACGCGGCCAAGTTCACGGAGGGCGCCGGCACCGTCGAGGTCCAGGCCGCCCGCGAAGGCGACAGGGTGCGCGTGAGCGTGCGCGACACGGGCATCGGCATCGACTCGGACGAGCTCGAGCGCATCTTCGAGAAGTTCTACCAGAGCCCCCGGCACGGCAACCGGTTCGCCGGCGGCCTCGGCGTAGGGTTGTCCCTGGTGCAACGCATCGTGGAGCTGCACGGCGGCACCGTGGAGGCGCGCAGCGCCGGCGTGGGCCGTGGCAGCGAGCTCATCGTGCGGCTCCCCGTCGCGGCCTCGCTGGCGGCCGCGCACGGCGCGCCGGCGGCCCAGCCGGCGCGGACCGGGGTCAAGCGCATCATGATCGTGGACGACAACGCGGACGGCGCGGACTCGCTGGCCCGGCTGCTCGAGCTCATGGGGCACGAGACGGTCACCGCCTACGACGGCGCGTCGGCGCTCGCGCTCACGAAATCCTTCCCGGCCGACATGATCTTGCTCGACCTCGGCATGCCGGGCATCGACGGCTTCGAGGTGTGCCGCCGGCTGCGGGAGCAGCCGGGACCGGCCCGGACCATCGTGGCGCTCACCGGCTGGGGGCGTGAGCAGGACCTCGCGCGCACGAAGCAGGCCGGGTTCGATGCGCACCTCGTGAAGCCCGTGGATCGCGCTGCGCTGGCGCGGTTGATCGAGCAGGTGACGCCGGCGTCCGAGCACGCGGCGTAGGGCTCCGTCCGGGAGCGTAAGAGTCGCGGCTGGAAAGCCGCTCCCACAGGCTTCGTTCGGCGGCCAGGTGGGAGCGGCTTTCGAGCCGCGACCCCCGCCGCGGACCTACTTCGCCTCGGGCGGGGCTCGATGCGCAGGATGGTGCCGTCGGGGAGCCCGCTGCCGTAGCGGACCTCCGTCGCCACGTACAGATACCCATCGGGCCCCTGCTTCACGTCGCGGAAGCGCACGCCGAGCTCCGTGAGCAACGGCTCGCGCCGCTCGGCCTGGCCGGGCTGACCGAACGCGATGCGCTGCAGCTGCTGACCCGACAGCGCGCTGACGAACAGGTTGTTCTTCCACTGCGGGAACCGGTCGCCCGTGTAGAACACCATGCCCGACGGGCTGATCTGCGGCACCCAGAACATGCGCGGCATCTCCATGCCGGGCCGATACCACGGCTGGTCGGAGACGAGCGTGCCCGAGTAGTTGCGGCCCATCGAGACGAGCGGCCAGCCGTAGTTCGCGCCCGGCTCGAGGATATTGATCTCGTCGCCGCCCATCGGCCCGATCTCGAGCTGCCAGAGCTCGCCGGTCTCGGGATGGAACGCGAGGCCGTAGCCGTTGCGGTGCCCGTAGCTGAAGATCTCGGGCCGCGCGTCGGCGCGTCCGACGAACGGATTGTCCGGCGGCACGCCGCCGTCCTCCGTGAGCCGCAGCGTCTTGCCCACGTGGTCCGCGAGGCTCTGCGCCCGCATGCGGATGCTCGCGTCGTCCGTCGGGCTGCAGCAGAGCCGGTCGCGGTCGCCCACCGTGACGTAGAGCGTGCCGTCCGGGCCGAACAGCATGCGGCCCGCCGTGGCGTTGCGCGCCTCCTCCCAGGCGTCCGCCACGAAGATCTCGCCCACGTCCACGAGCCGGTCGCCTTCGAGCCGCCCGCGGGAGATCGCGAGCGTGAGGCCGCGCTCGCCTTCCTTCGTATAGGACGCGTAGACGTAGCGGTTGCGCGCGAAGTCGGGGTGCAGGACCACGTCGTGCAGCACGTCGTTGCCCGCCGGCGAAGGCGCGAGCCACGCGGGCTCGGACAGGAGCTTGCCGCCACGCACGATGCGCAGGCGCCCGGGGCTCTCCGTCACGAGCAGCGCGTCGCCGTCCGGCAGGAACGCGATGCTCCAGGGGCCCGCGAGCCCGCCCGTCACGAGCGACACGCGGATGCGCTCGCGCCCTGCCTGGAGCCGGAGCGGCTGGCCGGGCTCCGGCAATCGCACCCTCGGCTGCGCGAGCAGCGAAGGGGACGCGAGGAGCAGAGGCGCGAGCAGAGCGAGCGGCCACGCCGCGAGCGAATGACGTTTCATGACGGCCTTCCTGCGATGAGCATGCGGGGGGCGCACCCGAAGGAGCTGGACGCTCAGTCCTCCACGGCCTGCATGACCATCGTCTCGAAGTCGTCCAGCAGGGGGCGCACGGACGTCTGCGCGAGGATGATCGCGATCAGGTCTTCCTTCGCATCCACCCAGAAGTGGGTGCCGTAGGCGCCGCTCCAGCCGAAGCTGCCCTTCGACAGCCACGTGCGGCGCGCGGCGGGTTCGGTGATGACGCGCACGCCGAGCCCGAAGCCTTCGCCGGGCCGGCGTCCCGGGAGCGCGTCGGGCACGAACACCGAGCCCATGAGCTCGACGCTCCGGCGGCTCAGGATGCGCTGCCCGTTCAGCTCGCCGCCGTTGGCGAGCATCATGGCGAACTGCGCGTAGTCGCGGGCGGTGGTCATGAGCCCGCCGGCCGCGGAGAAATACCGCTCGCCGGACATCGAGTCGGGATTCTCGCGAGGCACGAGCTCGCCGTTGCGCTCCACGTAGCTCGTCACGAGCCGGGCGCGTTGCTCGCGCGAGGGCCAGAACGACGTGTCGTTCATGCCGAGCGGCTCGAACACGCGCTCGCGCAGGAACTCGTCGAACGTTTGCCCGGAGGCGATCTCCACCACGCGGCTCAGCACGTCGAAGCCCGCGAGCGCGCTGTACGCCCAGCGCGTGCCCGGCTGGAACTCGAGCGGCACGTCGCCCAGGCGCTCGGTCCAGGCCACGCCCACGTCGTGGCGCGTGTCCGCCGCCGCGCGGCCGGCCGCGTTGCTGATCGGTCCGCTCATGACGCCCGAGGTGTGCGTGAGCAGGTCGAGGATCGTGACGTCGCGCGCCGCGGGGACGGTGTAGTACTCGGGCGGCGCGCCAGGGGGCGGCGGCGGGCGGCCGAAGCCCGGCCCCGGCCGGCTCTCGCGAGGCACGGCGACCTGCATCTCGCGGTAGGACGGGATGAAGCGCGCGACCGGATCCTCGAGCCTGACCTTGCCTTCCTCGACGAGCATGAGGATGGCGACGGCGCCGACGGGCTTCGACATCGAGGCTATGCGAAAGATGGCGTCCGCGGTCATGGGCTTGCGCGACGCGATGTCCATGAGCCCATGCGCCTCGAGATGCGCGATGCGGCCATGACGGGCCACCAGCGTCACGGCGCCCGAGATGTCGCCCGCCTCGATGTGCCGGTTCACGAGCTCGCCGATGCGCGCGAGACGCTCCGACGACAAGCCCACGTCCTCGGGCCGCGCCGTCTGCGCGGCGGCGAACGCGGGTGCGAGCGCGAGCACCCACAGGAAGGCCGCAGCTCGGTACGCTCCCTTCATGTTCCTCCCCCTGCCCCGCTGCGGGCTCGGAGCGAAGGATAGGCAATTGAAAGGAAGGGAAGCAATCGGCGTGCGGCCGGCAATGCCGGCCGGCCTCGTCGGCGAACAGCAATGCTCCGGAACCGGCGACTTTCTTGATCACCTTGCCGATGGCATATTGCCGCATGCCATCAGCGCTTTGCCCCGCGAAAGTCATACCGTCTCGTCGCCGAGGCGCTGCCATGTGTAAACGACATGCCTTCCGCATGCATGGACATTAGCACTACGCAGTCCCGAACATGCAGGAACTGCGGGGCGCCCCTGCATGGGAAGTTTTGTGCGGCTTGCGGCCAGGATCGGCCCCTGAATCCATCTTTGACGGAGCTTCTCCACGAGATCGCTCTGGAGGTCTCGGCCTTGGACGGCCGCTTCCTCAGATCGATTCGGAAACTGCTCTTCTCGCCTGGTTTTTTGACCAAAGAGCACATCGAAGGCCGGCGCGCGAAGTGGTTGCCTTCGATCCGTATGTACCTCGTTATTGGCGTCGTCTACTTCGGCGTGGTAACGATTCTGGTTACGGCCGCGGTCGTCGTGCCGGCGGCGTTGGCGGCACGCTCCTAGAAGCTTCGCCCGAGCTCATTGCGCTCGGCGAGGGGAAGCAGGCGTGAGGATTCTGGTCACGGGCAGCGCGGGACACCTCGGCGAGGGGTTGGCACGGGTGCTCACGGCCGCCGGCCACGACGTGGCCGGCCTCGACCTGCTGCCGTCCGCCTTCACGCACCGTCGGGGGGACATCGCCGACCGCGCCTTCGTGCGCGACTGCATGCGCGGCGTCGACGCGGTCGTCCACGCCGCCACGTTGCACAAGCCGCACGTCGCCACGCACTCCGCTCGAGCGTTCGTGGACACGAACGTCACGGGCACGCTCAATCTGCTCGAGGAAGCTGCGGCCGCGGGCGTTTCGGCGTTCGTCTTCACGAGCACCACCAGCGTGTTCGGCGACGCGGTGCGCCCGGGGCCCGGGCAGCCGGCCGTCTGGGCGACGGAAGACCTTCCGCCGCGGCCGCGCGACGTCTACGGCATCACGAAGCGCGCGGCGGAGGATCTCTGCCAGCTCGTTCACCGGCGTCGTGGCCTGCCGTGCGTGATCCTGCGGACATCGCGGTTCTTCCCGGACGAGGACGACGACGAGGCGGTGCGGCGCGCTTACGCATGACCGCGTGGGCGCGCGGCGAGGTCATCGCGCTGCGCTACGTGACGACGGACGGCCGCATCGAGATCTGCTGGCCGTGCCGCATCGTGGAGGACGGCCCGGATCTCCTCGCGCTCCACATCGCCAGGGGAACGGTGTACCGCGCCTGGCCGAAAAAGCCGGCGCGGGAGAAACGCGAGTCGCCGGATCCGCCGCTGCCGCTTTCGGAGAAAGCATGGAGGACGGACACGCTGCGGCTGATGATCCCCGGCCGATCGCATTCGGTGTGGCTCTCCTGGGATGGCGACGGGCGCTCGCTTCGTTTCCTCAAGTACTTCGTCAATCTCGAAGAGCCGTTCCGCCGCACCAGCGTGGGCGTGGACACGCAAGATCACACGCTCGACATCGAGCTGACGCCCGGCTTGCAGTGGCGCTGGCGCGACGAGGAAGAATTGCTCGCGCACGTGGAGCACGGCTTCTACACGCCGGAGCTCGCGGCGGCCGCGCGAGCGGAGGGCGAGCGGGTCGTCGCGGAGCTGCTCGCCGGCACGCACCCGTGCACGCGCGGCTGGGCGGATTGGCGGCCGGATCCGCAATGGCAGGTGCCGACGCTGCCCGCGGCATGGGATACCACGGCGCCGACGTCCTGGGAGCGGCGGTATCCCACAGAAACTCCACGGTTGCCCGTGGCGCGGCCCTAGCGTTTACCATGAGCAAGTCGGTCGGTGGCGAGCTTCCTGGTGTTCATGAGACTACCGTTTGGGCAGCGGCAAATTCAGACGGCACCGGGTGCGACGGAAACTCGTAGCGCCGGGAATGTCAGGAAGGGACTGTTGCTGTCTCGCGCCACCCGCCTAAGCAGCTGTTGCAGCCGACCGTGCGCGCCTCAAGTGCTGGCGCATGATCTTAGCGAGTTCGGACAGGCATTTCTCAGCGGCTCAGACGAGGAGCTCAATGGCATCGCCTCACACGCACGCGCTGAAGTTCGCAAGCGCTTGCCGTAGGGTTCCGTATAGCAAGCAGTTGCAGCGGACGGTGATACGGCGACGCGGGCGCGTCGCACGTGTGCCATTTCATAACGAACGTGCGCCGCGCCGGACAACCGGTCATGCGGCCGCTGAGCCGTGGCGTTAGGCGACACCATGCGCAAGCTCATATCCAGCGGCAGCCCGTACGAACCCAAGGTCGGCATCTCCCGTGCTGTCCGCGTCGGCGATGTGATCGCGGTGTCCGGGACCGCTCCGCTCGGTCCGGATGGACGGACCGTTGGTCGGGGCGATCCGGCGGCGCAGGCACGCCGCTGCTTGGAAATCATTCGTGCTGCGCTGGAAGACACCGGTGCATCGCTCGCGGACGTCGTCCGCACGCGCACGCTCCTTGTCCGCATTGAGGATTGGGAAGCGGTTGCTCGGGTTCACGGCGAATTCTTTCGGGACGTTCGCCCGGCGAACACGATCATGCAGGTGTCACGCTTCGTCGACCCGGAGTGGCTCGTCGAGTTCGAGGCGGACGCGGTTGTCAATCGGGAACGAAGCTGAGCATTGGGCCGCCAAACTGGCGGTTGCAGCGGACGGTCAACCGCAGCCGAGGCGCGCAGAATCATGTCGCACGCTGGGTCGGACCGGTCCTCGGTCGCCCCTCGAGCGGTCAAGCCTCCGTCGTGGTTCACGCGAGCCAAGCGATCGTTGCCTCGAGGTGAGTCGTCCAATGTGGGTAAGATGCTGCAGTCGCGTCCGACAATAGCGGCGGAACTGAGCTCATGCGTCGGGCAGAGCACGAGGCGATCCGTCGTGGCTGTCACAGCGCATGGCTCGATACGTACGAGTTTCAAGCTCGCGGCTTCTACGAGCGCCTGGGCTACAGTGGTTTCGGGCAGCTCGATGATTACCCGCCCGGATTCGTGCGCTATTTCATGAAGAAGGCACTAGCAAGTACTGTGCAAGAGGAAAGGCAATGAGCAGCGCTAAAGCGCCGAATCGCCGACGCGGTGGTGATGCCGCGCAGCACGTGGCCCTGCCCTTTCTCTTGCTCGTATCCGGCTTGACTACATGCTACTCGTCGATGGCGAACACCGACTGCGCCAAGCTGGACGAGGGCCTTACGGCATGCCCGGCTCCGCAGCCCAGAATGACGTACAGGTTCATCGAGGGCTATGTCGTTCTGGCCTACACGGTACGAGAGGACGGTGCCGTCGAGGACATCGAAGTCGTCGAATCGATGCCGCCGGGACTGCACGATCAGGCAGCAATAGCGGCCTTGCGGCTCTGGAGGTATCAGCCATCTGGCTCGGTGACCCGTAAGCGGCGCACATTCACGTTCAGGCTTGCCGAGTGAGGCCAGCCGTCGAGCACGTTAGGCATCGCATCGCCATCGTCTGCGTACCCGGGCTCTCGCGGCTCCCTACGGCGCCGCCCGCTCGCCGGCGTCCCTCGTGTCCGCCGTGTCCGCCGGCGCCGTGAGCACGGCCCGCGCGTCCTCGTTGAGCGGCTCCGCCTGCGTCCGCGGCTTGTGGAACGGCTGCGGCTCGGGCTTCACGCGCAGCAGCTTCGCGGCGCCCAGCACGTCGCCGCTCGCAAGCTCGACGGCGAACCGTTCGCGATCGCGGGTGCGAACGTCCTCAGCGATCTCCGCCGCCTCCTCCGCGGACACGCCGAGCACGCGCAGCGCGGCCGCGCCGAACGCCAGGGCGGATTCGAACGTCTCGCGAATCTGGTAGTCGACGTGCAGCCGGGTGAGCTCGAGCGCGTGCACGCGATCCTTGGCGCGCACGAGGAGCTTCGCGTGCGGGAAGCTCTCTTTCACGAGCTCGACGATCCGGCTCGCGGTGGCCCCATCGTCCACGCACACGGCGATGGCGCGGGCGTTCTCCGCGCCCGAAGCGCGCAGCACGTCCAGGCGCGTGCCGTCGCCGTAGTAGATCTTGAACCCGAACCGCGCCGCCGCCTGGATCATCTCCGTGTCGGTGTCGATGATCGCCACCTCGAAGCCGCGCGCGAGCAGCGCCTGGCTCACCACCTGCCCGAAGCGGCCGAAGCCGATGATGAGCACGTGCGCGCGCAAGCCGTCCGCTTCCTCCACGCCCTCCAGCGACTCCGCCGCCGGAGGCAGCAGCCGACGCAGCACCACCGTGGCGAGCGGCATGAGGCTCATCGAGATGATCACGGCCGCCGTGAGCCGGGCGCTCACGTCTGCCGCGAACAGCCCCTCGTTCGCGGCCGCCGCATACAGCACGAACGCGAATTCGCCCCCTTCCGAGAGCAGCACGGCGCGATACCAGCTCTCGCGATTGGCCGCCCCGGTCAGGCGAGCCAGCGCGTACGTGGCGATGCCCTTGACGGTCATGAACGCCACCACGAGCAGCAGGATGCGCTGCCAGTCGCGGGCGACCACCGCGAGATCGAGCGACATGCCCACGCCGAGGAAGAACAGCCCGAGCAGGATGCCGCGAAACGGCTCGATGTCCGCCTCGAGCTGATGGCGGAACGACGACTCCGAGAGCAGCACGCCCGCGAGGAACGCGCCCATGGCCATGGACAGCCCCCCGAGTTCCATGAGCAGGGCGGCGCCCAGCACGACGAGCAGCGCCGCTGCCGTCATGACCTCGCGGGCGCGCGCGTCGGCCAGCAGCCGGAACAGCGGGTTCAGGAGCCAGAGGCCCGCCGTCAGCAGCCCCGCGATGGCGCCGA
This sequence comes from Gammaproteobacteria bacterium, assembly GCA_036563665.1. Classification (GTDB taxonomy): domain Bacteria; phylum Pseudomonadota; class Gammaproteobacteria; order Steroidobacterales; family Rariloculaceae; genus FEN-1219. The sequence continues at coordinate 9,023 of DATCLY010000053.1, read as the reverse complement.
GCGCCGTGGCGACGTCGAGCCAGCGTGGGCCCGCGCTCGCGCTCGGCACGGGCGCCATGAGCGCCACACCCGCGAGCAGCGGCACGATGGTGAGGTCCTCGAGCAGCAGGATGGAGACGATGCGCTGCCCCTTCGGCGTCGCCACCACCCCGCGCTCCTCGAGGATCTGCATGACGATCGCGGTCGAGGACAGCACGAAGCCCATCGCGGCCACGAACGCGACCGGCGGCGACATGCCGAGTGCGGCGCCGACGCCCGTGAGCGCGGCGCCCGACAGCGCCACCTGCCCCACGCCGACGCCGAAGATGTCCTTGCGCAGGCTCCAGAGCTTCGCCGGCCGCATCTCGAGCCCGACGATGAACAGGAACATCACCACGCCGAGCTCGGCGACGTGCAGGATGGCCTCCGGATGCGTGACGAGCTTGAGGCCGAACGGGCCGATGGCGAGGCCGGCCGCGAGGTAACCCAGCACGGAGCCCAGGCCCAGCCGCTTGAACAGGGCCACGGCGACTATCCCCGAGCCGAGCAGCGACACCGCGAGGGAAAGGTCGGTAGTTTGCGCTTCCAGCATTCGAACCTCGTCGTCGAGCGGGGCAATAGCGAGAGCAAGGATCGTGCCCGGCACGCGACGGCCGGCCGCGCCCTCCCGCTCCGGCGCCGCTGAGCGCGCCGGAGGCACGCCTCATACCTCGGGCGCCACCCGCGTCGTGGCCGCGCGCGCCCGCGAGCGCACGTACTCGCGCCACAGGATGATCAAGCCCGCCGCGACCACCAGCGGTGCGCCGATCCACGTGGCGAGCTCGGGCGTCTCGTCGAAGAACACATAGCCGAAGAACAGGGCCGCGAGCAGATTGGTGTAGTCGAGCGGCGCGATCGTGGACGCTTCGGCGTAGCGGTACGACGACGTCATGAGCAGCTGGCCGAACACGCCGAGCACGCCCGCGGCCACGATCACGACGGCCTGCTCCGTCGTGGGCGTCGGCCAGCCGGCGAGCGCCGTGAGCGCCGCACAGACCATCGACGTCAGCGAGAAATAGAACGTGATCGTGATCGGGTGCTCGCCGCCCTGGCCGCTCATGCTCCGCAGGAACACCATGGCGAGGGCCGAGAACACGGCCGCGCCGAGACCGACGATCACGCCGAGCGAGCTGCCGCCCCCGAACGAGAGGTGCGGCCCGGTCATGATCAGCACGCCCAGGAAACCGATCGCGAGCGCGGTCCAGCGGTAGCGGTGAATGCGCTCGCCGAGGAACAGCATCGCGAGCAGCGTGAGGAACATCGGCGCCGTGAACACGATGGCCGTGAGATCGGCGAGCGGCAGCAGCGTGAGCGCGTAGAACCAGCAGAACATGCTGATCGTGCCCGACAGGGAACGCAGCGCGTGCGAGCGCCAGTTGGCGGTCTTGAGCACGTGCAGCCCCGCGGTGCGCCATGCGATCAGGGCGAGCACGGCCACCGAGATCACGCCGCGCACGAAGATCGTCTGGCCGGCCGGCACGTCCCGCCCCAGGTACTTCACGAGCGCCGCCATGCCCGCCAGCAGCAGCACGGACAGCAGCTTGAGGAGGATCCCCAGCACGGGGCGATGTGCATGGGAGGGCGACAATGGCGGGGCTCGGTCGGAATCGGGGCGGCAAAGATAGCAAGCGGCGCCCTCTGGTGTAATAACCGCCGGCGCCGTCCGTATCAGCATTGTCGGCAGCCGCTAACGCGTCCGGAGGAGCCGTGCGGTGCGATTCGCGGAACTTTACGAGGCGCACTACCGCCGCGTGTACGGCCTCTGCCGGCGGCTACTCGGCGCCGCGGACCGCGCGGAGGACGCCGCGCAGGAGACGTTCCTGCGGGCGCAACGCGCGCTGCACCGCTATGACCCTTCGCAGCCGTTCGGGCCGTGGATCATGAGCATCGCCACCCGCCACTGCCTGGATCTGCTGCGCCGCCGCGCCAAGGAGCGTGAGCTCTTCGGCAGCGAGGAGACCGAGCGCCTCCGGCTCGTGGAGGATCGGGCGACGGTGCTCGGCAGCCTCCTCGTCGAGGAGCGCGCGGAGCGGCTCCGCCAGGCGATCGCGGCCCTGCCCGAGCGCTACCGCGTGCCGCTCGTGCTCGCGTACTACGACGATCGAACCTACGACGAGATCGCCGCGGCGCTGGGGATCACCCGCACGCACGTCGGCGTGCTGATCAACCGGGCCAAGCAGGCGCTGCGGCGGGCCCTGCCGCCGGAAGGGAGGAACCCGGAATGAGCTGCCCCGCACCTTCGCTGCTGGCGGTGTATGCGGACGGTGGGCTCGAGGGCACGGATGCGCTCGCGATCGAGCGGCACCTCGCCGAGTGCGCGCAGTGCCGGGCGCTCGCGGACGGCTTCGCGGCGGAGGCCGCGCTGCTGCGGCGCGCCCTGCGGCACGAGGAGCCGGTGCCGATCCCGCCGCTGTCGCGCCCGCTCGGCCCGCTCGCCTGGCTGCTCCTCGCGCTCGGAGGCGGCGCCGTGGGCGCGTCGGCGCTCGCCGTCTGGGCCGCGGTGGCCCGAGCCGTGCCCGCGGCATTGCGCTGGCTCGATCCGCTCGAGCCCGGCGGCCTCTTCGATTTGTCCGTGACCGTGCTCATCCGCCTCGCCATTGGAGGTACCGCCATGATCGACTCCGCCGTTTCTTCCGCCGTGAGCGCCCTCGTCCTCGTGGCGGCCGCCGTCGCAGCCTTCCTCCTGCTGAGGCGCCGTGCCGGCGCGGCAGCCTTCGCCTGCACGGCCGTGCTCGCCGCCGCCCTCCCCACGCGCGGCGACGCCGTGGAGATCCGGCGCGGCATGCCGATCGTCACCGTCCCGGCCGGCGAGACGGTGGCCGACACCCTCATCGTCATGGCCGAGAGCGTGGCCGTGGACGGCGACGTGCAGGGCGACCTCATCGCGTTCGCCCGCCGCGTGACGGTGCGAGGCCACGTCACGGGTTCCGTGCTCGGCGCGGCGGAGACGGTGACGATCGAAGGCACCGTGGATGGAAACGCGCTCGCGTTCGCCCGCGCCGTCACGCTCTCCCGCGCCCGCGTGGAGCGCAACTTCTACGGCTTCGGCCGCGACGTGACCATTGGCACGAGCGCGGAGGTGGTCGGCAACGCGTTGGCGTTCGGCGAGACGGTGGGCATGCACGGCCGCGTGGGCATCGACCTGCTCTCGTTCGCCGGCACCGTCGAGGTGGGCGGCGAAGTTGCGCGCGACGTCGAGGCGCACGGCCGCGAGGTGACGCTGCTTCCGGCCGCGCGCATCGGCGGCGACGTGCTGGCGCACGTGCCCGACGAGGACGACGTGCGCGCGTCCTCGGGCAGCCGTATCGGCGGCGAGGTGGCGACCGCCGCGCCGCCCGAGGCGCCGCGCAACAAATACCTGACGCCCGGGTTCTATGCCGGGCAGGCGCTGCGGCTCGGTGCGCTGTTCCTGGCGGGCCTCGTGCTGCTGTGGCTGTTCGCGGGCCTGCGCGAGGTGACGCTGCACGACGGCCGCGACGCGCTCGCGGCGGCGGGACGCGGGCTCGTCGCCGCCATCGTGCTGCCGGTCGTCTCCGTCCTGCTGCTGATCACGATCTTCGGCATACCGCTCGGGGTTCTGGGATTCCTGCTGTGGGGCCTCGGGCTGTATCTCGCCAAGGTGCCCGTCGCGCACATCATCGGCCGGCGGCTGTTCGCCTCACCGGCCGGACCGCCCCACTACGCGACCACGCTGATCGCGGGCCTGGTGCTCGTCGTGATGGCGATCAATGTGCCTCTCGTCGGCTGGGTCGTGAACGCGGCCGTGACGCTGGTCGGCCTGGGGCTCCTGACCCGCTACGCGCTCGGGCACGTGGGCCCGCGCGCCGCTCAGTCGACGATGGCCTGATAGACGAGCGCGCGCACCTTCTCGTGGTCGTCGAGGCCGTTCGACGGCAAGAGCTGCGTGAGATACACCACGACGAGCTCCTCGCGCGGGTCCACCCAGTAAGTCGTGTGGTACGCGCCGCCCCAGCCGAACTCGCCCACCGACCCCGGCGTGCCGCGCGCACCCACGTCCTCCACCACGGCGAAGCCCAGGCCGAAGCCTTCGCCCGGCCGGAAGGCGACGTCGCCGAGATGGTCCACCGTCATGAGCTCCACCGTCTTGCGCGACAGCAGCCGCCGGCCGTCGAGCTCGCCGCCGTTCAGCAGCATCTGCAGAAAGCGCGCGTAGTCGGCCGCGGTGGAGACGAGACCGGCTCCGCCCGAGAAGCTCACCCGCGGCCCGTCCACGTACTCCCCCTGCCCCACCTGCCCCGCGTCCGGCGCGCGGGCGATGCCGTTCTCGCGGCGCGAGTAGACGGCCGCCAGGCGGTCGCGCTTCGCAGGCGGCAGATAGAAGTGCGTGTCCGTCATGCCGAGCGGCGTGAAGATGCGCTCCTCGAGATAGCGGTCGAGCGGCATTCCCGAGACCACCTCGATCACGGCGCCCAGGATGTCGGTGTTGTAGCCGTAGATCCAACGCTCGCCCGGCTGCGCCTCGGCGGGCAGCGACGCCATGCGCGCCACGGTCTGGCGGATGGGTTCCTTGCGGTTCGCGAAGTACCAGCTCTGTATGCCGGCCGCCCGCCAGCGATCACCTCCGACACCGGTGCCGTAGCCGAAGCCGGACGTGTGGGTAAGCAGGTCGCGGATCGTAATGGGCCGGGCCGCGTCCACGACGGTGTAGTCGCGCCCCGCGCCCGGCACGGCCACCTTCGTCTTCTTGAACTCGGGCAGGAAGTCGCCCACGGGATCGGAGAGCGCGAGCTTGCCCTCCTCGACGAGCATCATCGCGCCCACGCTGACGATGGCCTTCGTCTGCGAGGCGATGCGGAAGATCGTGTCCGTGTGCATCGGCGCGCGCGCCTCGCGGTCCCGGAAGCCGGCCGCCTCGAAGTACGCCACCTTGCCCCGCCGCGCGACCAGCGTGACCGTGCCCGCGAGCTGCCCGTCGGCCACGTAGCCCTCGAGCGTCTCGGTGAGCCTCGCGAGGCGCTCCGAGGACATGCCGACGGACTCGGGCGCAGCCGGCTCGAGCGCCCCCGCGAGCACCAGCGGCGCGAGCAGGCAGAGCAACGCGCCGCTCAGGAAACGAGACACGGTCGTCATCGGCGGAGTCCCCCACTAGCCGGCACCGGCCGGCGGCAGAAGAATAAGCGAGGCACGCGCCGAAGCGCCACGGACAGCGCGGGAGCGGCGTTCCGGCCGCGATTCTCAGCGCGCCACGCTGTCGCCATAAGGCGTCAGGCCGCGTCGCCGGCGCGTGCGACGCCGCAGGTAGCGAGTGGAAAGCGGCCCCGCCGGGGGCGCCCGCCGCGGGCGCGGCGCGCGGTATCATGAGCGCCTGTCCAGCCGTTGAACGATCAATCCTTGTCGAAAACCGTCGCAGACAGCGCGCTCAGGCCTCCCGCGGAGGCCGTCCGCCTCATCGAGCGCTTCGCGCTCGAGCCGCATCCGGAGGGCGGTTACTTCCGCGAGGTGTACCGGGCGGAGCTCGCGCTCCCGCATCCCAACATCCCCGAACGGCCGCTGCGCCACTCCGGCACGCTCATCTATTACCTGCTGCTCGAGTCGCAGTTCTCCGCGTTCCATCGCGTGCGCTGGAGCGACGAGATCTGGCATCTCTACGCCGGTGGGCCGCTCGAGCTGCACACGATCGACGCCGCGGGCCGGCACACGCTGCGCGTGCTCGCTTCCGACTGGGAGCGCGGCGAGCCCACCGCGCTCGTGCCGGCCGGGTGCTGGCAGGCCGCGCGCCCGGCGGCGGGCAGCGGCTTCGTGTTCGGGGGCTGCACCGTGGCGCCCGGGTTCGACTTCGCGGACTTCGAGATGCCGACGCGCGAAGCGCTCACGGCGCGCTATCCCCAGCACCGCGAAGTGATCCGCGCCCTCACGCGCCCCTGACCGCCGTGCTCACGATCTACGGCCGCACCAACTCCATCAACGTGCAGAAGGTGCTCTGGTGCTTGGGGGAGCTCGGCGTTCCCTACGAGCGCGTGGATGCGGGCCTCGAGCACGGCAAGAACCACGAGCCCTGGTATCTCGCGCTCAACCCCAACGGGCGGGTGCCGCTGCTCGTGGACGGCGATTTCAGCCTGTGGGAGTCGAACACCATCGTGCGTTATCTCGCCGCCAAGCACGACCCGGGCGGCCTGTACCCGAGCTCGCCCGAGGCACGCGCGCACGCGGAGCGGTGGATGGACTGGCAGCTGTCGACGCTCGCCGGGCCGCTGACGACGGTGTTCTGGAACCTCGTCCGCCTGCCGGCTGAAAAGCGCGACCTGGCCGCCGTGGCACATGCGGCCGCGAAGCTCGCCGAGGCCTTCGAGCGGCTCGACCGGCACCTGGCGGAGCGGCCTTACGTCGCGGGGGACCGCCTCACCGTGGGCGACATCCCCGTCGGGGCCGCGGCGCATCGCTGGCTCGCCCTCGACGGCATCGACCGGCCGTCGCTGCCGTCGCTCGAGCGGTGGCACCGGCGGCTCGCGGAGCGCCCCGCCTACCGCGAGCACGTGATGCGGCCGCTGAGCTGAAGCCCCGGAGGCGGACCGCAGACCCGCCTGTACATTCGGCTCGCAACCCGCTATAAGGCAAACAAAAAAGGCCGGCCATAGCAAATCTCGAACTGCCTGCGGCCGGGACGCGGCGCGCTCGCGCCGTGATCTCCGTCAGCGACCGGTGCGGTTCGATTCGACATAGTCCGGCCGCTCGGTTTGGATCGCGTCCTCGGTGGGGTAACAGATGCTCAGAGCCTTTTGCTGCGCGGCGGTACTGGCCATTGCGACGCTGTCGGGAGCGGCATGGGGCGACACCGACGACTTCCCGCGGCCGGCCTCGCTCGAGCCCGCCGTGCGCTTCTGGACGCGCGTCTACACCGAGATCACCACCGAGGAAGGCTTCATCCACGACAACGCCCGCCTCGACATCGTCTACAAGACCATCGGCGTGCCGAAAGGGTTGAGCCCCAGCGAGCGGCGCCGCCGCATCGAGCAAGGCATCCAGACCTACCGCACGATCCTCACCAAGCTCGGTAACGGCGCGCGCAGCAACCTGAGCGACGAGGAACGCCGAGTGCTCGAGCTCTTCGGCGACAAGCCGAGCGACGCGGAGCTCAAGGCAGCGGCCTCGCGCGTGCGCTTCCAGCTCGGCCAGGCGGATCGCTTCCGGGAGGGCCTCATCCGCTCGGGCGAGTGGAAGCCGTACATCATCAGCGTGCTCGAGAAGCGCGGGCTGCCCCGCGAGCTCGCCGCGCTGCCGCACGTGGAGTCGTCGTTCGATCCCACGGCTTACTCGAAGGTGGGCGCCGCCGGCATGTGGCAGTTCACGCGCTCCACCGGTCTACGCTACATGCGCATCGATCACATCGTGGACGAGCGGCGCGATCCGTTCTTCTCCACGGACGCGGCCGCGCGCCTGCTCGAGGACAACTACGCGTTCCTCGGAAGCTGGCCGCTCGCGCTCACCGCGTACAACCACGGCGCCGCCGGCATGCGGCGCGCGGTGAGCCAGCTCAAGACCAAGGACATCGGCGTCATCGTCGAGAAGTATCGCAGCCGCAGCTTCGGCTTCGCTTCGCGCAACTTCTACGCCGCGTTCCTCGCCGCGCTCGACGTCGAGAAGAACGCCGAGAAGTACTTCGGGCCGCTGAAGCTCAACCCGCCGGCCGACTCGGTGGTGGTGGAGATGCCGGACTACGTGCAGGCCGACACCCTCGCGCGCGCGCTGCGACTGCCGCTCGCCGAGCTGCGCAAGCTGAATCCCGCGCTCACCGAGACCGTCTGGGCCGGCGACAAGTTCGTGCCGAAGGGCTTCGCCCTGCGCGTGCCCCGCTCCATCGGGCCCGACGTGGCGTCGCTGCTCGCCTCGATCCCGGCCTCCGAGCGCTACGCCGCGCAGCGGCCCGACCTGCAGCACCGCGTGCGCCGCGGCGACACGCTGTCCGGGATCGCCAAGCAGTACGGCGTGAGCCTGGCCGCGCTCATGCGCGTGAACAACCTGCGCAGCAACGATCTGATCCGCGTCGGCCAGATGATCACGCTGCCCGTGGCCGGCGACGCCGTGCCGCCCACGCTCGCCGCGCGGGCCGAGAGCGCGCCGCCGGTGCTCGAGGGCGGCAACTACGTCGTGCGGCGCGGTGACAGCGTCGCGCGCATCGCCGCCCGCTTCGGCGTGGACGTCGAGCAGCTGCTCGCCGCGAACGGGATCACCAACCCCGACCGCATCTATGCCGGCCAGACGCTGCGCATCCCGGGTGCCGACGTCGCCGAGCCGGTGCTCGCCTTGGCGCCGCCGTCGCCGAGCGCGGAACGCGAGCGCAGCATCGTCGAGGAGCCCGCCGTGGCCGTGGACGTGTCCGAGGCCCGCGGCGACGAGCCCGTGCTGGCGCCGTTCCCCGAGGCGCCCGCGGACCTGCCGGCCGTCGCGGCCCTCACGGAGCCGCCGGCCGCGGCGCTGCCGAACGAGGTGCTGGACGCCATCGAGACGAACGTCGAGACGGACGGCGAGTCGAGCCTCGAGGCCAACGTGCTGGCGAGCGTGCAGGCCGACCTCGCGGCCGACCCGAGCGACTACTCGGTCGCGGCGGACGGCACCATCGAGGTGCAGGCGCTCGAGACGCTCGGGCACTACGCCGACTGGCTCGAGATCCGCACGCAGGCGCTACGCGACCTGAACGGCTTGCCGTTCGGCCGCGCCGTGGTGATCGGTCAGCGCCTGAAGCTCGATTTCTCCAAGGTGGACGCGGCGCGCTTCGAGCAGCGCCGCCTCGCCTATCACCGGCAGCAGCAGGAGGCGTTCTTCAGCGCCTACACCGTGCAGGACGTGACGGACCACGTGATCAAGGCCGGCGAGTCGCTGTGGGTGCTCGCGCAACGCACCTATCGCGTGCCGGTGTGGTTGCTCCGGCAGTACAACCCCGACCTGAAGCTCGACGAGGTCATGCCGGGCACCGTCGTCAAGTTCCCGAAGCTGCAGCGCATCACCGGCGCCTGACGCAGCGCGACGCACCCCTCGCCCTGTGGGAG
>DATCLY010000044.1:0-13229 GCA_036563665.1 Gammaproteobacteria bacterium | reverse complement strand
GTACCAGGGCACCGGCACGATCCAGGTGAACGGGCAACCGTGCACGCTCACGAAGTATCGGGCGAGCACCAACTACCAGATCTCGGGGCAGCGCATTCAGTACACGTGCACGCTGCCCGACGGCCGCGAGCATTCGGACATCGAGGTGGTGAGCGGCCAGTACGCCTGGAACGAGGACATACCGGGCGCCGAGATCATCCCCGGCCAAGGCAAGGCCACGCCCATGCCGGACGCCGTGGAGGAGCGGCTCATCCGCTTGTGGGCCAGCCCGCAGGGCGCGCCCAAGGCGGCGCTCGCGGGCGCCGGCATCGCGCTCACCGACATGGACCGCGACCCCGGCCGCCGCCTCGAAGGCGGCACGTCGAAGATCGGCACCACGTCGGTGGAGTGGGAAGGCGGCAAGCCGGTCGTCACGTATGAGATTCCCGGCGTGCCCGGCGCCATCGCCCGCGCCACGCTCGACGACCGGTACATGGCCGAGCGCGTGGTCGTCACCCACGAAGGCACCACCACCGAGTTCACGTACGGCGACTACCAGGACTGGAACAACCCGCTGAACAAGATCGAGGCGTACTACGCGGGGCGCATGACCGAGAAGCGCAACGGGCAGGTCGTCCGCGATCTCACCACGGTGGAAACGGAAACCGGCAGCCTGTACGTCGTCGTGCCCGTGCCCGACAGCGTGCGGGAGGCGATCACGCCCGGCAAGCCGCGGGAGCCGCGGATGCTCTTCGCGAGCGACCGCAAGGCGGAGCTCACCTCCACCGAGCCCACGCCGCGCAGGCCCGACGGCAAGCCCGACCTCACGGGCAACTGGGTGTCCCCCGGCATGAACTGGCGCTACGGCAATCGCCGCTGCGGGCCCACCCAGCTCGAAGGGTGCTCGCCCGCCTGGAACCAGACCATCGACTTCGAGTTCGAGGCGCCTTCGCGCTTCGGGCCGAATCGCCCGCTGTACAAGCCCGAGCACTGGGACAGGGTCCAGTACCTCGACATGTGGACCAACAAGGAAGACCCGGTCATGACCTGCCAGCCGCTCGGGATTCCTCGCCAGGGACCGCCCCGGCGCATCATCCAGAACGACAACGACATCGTCTTCTTCTACACGCAGTACGCGGACGGCGGCGGCGGATACGGCGAGTACCGCATCATTCCCATCGACGGGCGCAAGCACGACGAGCGGGAAGCGATGTTCACGAAGTACATGGGCTACACCGTCGGCCACTGGGAGGGCGACACGCTGGTGCTCGAGTCCATCGCGTTCAACGATTTCACGTGGCTCGCGCGCGGCGGCTTCTTCCATTCGGACCAGATGCGCGTCACCGAGCGCTTCACGCGTCAGGGCAACGAGATCCTGTACGAGGTGACGGTCGAGGACCCCGAGGTGCTCGTGGAGCCGTGGGTGATGACGCCGCGCATTCTGCGGCTCAACACCAATCCCGACGCGGGGCTGCTGCCCGAGCGCAATCACTGCGAGGTCTACGAGGACGAGGACATCGTCACGCAGATCAGGCACTGAGCCGGGAACGGAAGGCGCTTCGGCCGGGGACGGCCGAAGCGCTTTTTTTTTCTAGCGGGCCGCTGCGACAGACGCCGTCGTGTCAGCGGGCCGAGGTCGACCCTTCGTCCGCCCTTCTCAAAAACACCTTCGTGAACGGCTTCGCGGGCTCCTGGTACTGCCCCGCGATCAGGAACACCGCCGCGAAGCTGCCCGGGTAGGTCTCGTTGAGCCCCTGGATCACGCCCTGGATGCGGTCCATCAGCGCCTGATGCTCGGCGACGCGCAGGGCGTGCGGGTGATCGAAGACGAGCCGGCAGGAGACCGACCGGCATGCCGCCTCGAACGACGCGAGGTCCGGTGCCGCCTGCCGCACGTGCCGCGCGACGCGCGCCTGCATGCGCTGCGCCCACGCCGCGTCCACGGGCTCCGCGTCGAACCGTGCATCGGCGCGCAGGCGGTCGTGGACCATCGTGGAGAGCTGCACGTTGACGATCTCCTCGAGCTGGTCCTCGCTGAGCCCCATGGACGGCACGCCGACGAAGCGCAGCACCATGTGGCCTTCGGAATCCGTGAAGACGAAATCCCGCGCGTCCTCGGCGGCTCCCGCGCGGGGTCCCGCGACGGCCAAGCCGACCGTGGCGGTGATCGCGAACGTCGCAATGCGCATGTCGGCGCCCCGATCTTTCGCACGTTGCAGGCGAATGCCGGCGGCGAGTATCGCGCGAACCGCGCGCGCCGTCACCTCTCCCCTGAACGCCGCGCGGACGTGTCCCGGCGCGGCTCGCATGGGCCCCTTCCAGCACCGGCGTGAATACGTCCCTGTAGCCTCGCGCGCGCGCATCCTGCGCGCGAGCGTGCTGGAAGGGGCCCATGCGATCCACGCCGCCTGCGGTGCCGCCAACGCTTCGCGCTCGCGCCCGGCTGCGTGTGCGAGAATCGGTGCTCGATCGGACGACAGGAGAGTGCCGTGTCGGAGCATCGCGCAAGGATCACGTGGCGGCGCAGCAGCCCGGACTTCACCTACCAGACCTACAACCGTGCGCACGAGTGGCAGTTCAAGGCCGTGACGGTGCCGGCCTCGGCCACGAAGGAATATCGCGGCGACGAGGAGCGCGTGAATCCCGAGGAAGCGCTCGTGGCGGCGCTCTCGTCGTGCCACATGCTGACGTTCCTGGCGGTCGCCGCGAAGCGCAAGCTCTCGCTCGACGCCTACGAGGACGACGCGGTCGGCGTGCTCGAGAAGGACGCCGCCGGCAAGCTCGCGATCACCCGCGTGACCTTGCGGCCGCGGATCGTCTGGTCTTCCGGCGTGACGGTCCCGGCGGAGCAGCTCGCGCAGATGCACCACGAGGCGCACGAGAACTGCTTCATCGCGTCGTCCGTGAAGACCGAGGTCACCGTCGAGCCGCAGGGCTGACGGGGCGGGCCCGGCGCCCGCCGAGCGACAGCGCGAGCAGCACCAGCGGCTGCGCGGCGAGCAGCAGCACGGCCGTGGCGAGCCCCCACGCGTCCGCGGCCGCGGCCACGGCCACGGGCAAGGCGAAGGTCAGCGGCGCGAGCAGCCCGCCGACAGCCGCCACCGCCGTCGAGTCGTCCGGCAGCGCGCGGTACGCCTGGGCCGTCGCGATCGGCCACATGCACGCGGCCGTGAAGCCGATCATGCCGAGCAGCACCACGGCCGCGGCGGGGCTCGGCCAGCAGACGAAGGCGCCGAGCGCGGCCGCGCAGACCGCGCAGTTGGCCGCGAGGTAGCGCAGCGGCGCGATCCGGCGCAGCAGCCGCTCGGCGACCAGCAGGCCGAGCGCGCCCGCCGTCGCCGCCACCGCCATCGCGAGCGCCGCGCCCGCGGCGTCCATGGCGCGCGCTTCGCGCAGGAACGACACCGCGATCACCACGAGGATCTCGTCGAGCAGATCGCACAAAGCCGCGGCGGCGCACCAGACGAGGAGCCGCCGCGTGCCGAGCGCGCGGCGCAGGGCGGCGGCCGGGGGCGGGCGTTCCGCGACCGCGTGCGGGTGGTGCTCGCCCATGCGCCTGGGCAGGGCGCAGGCCGCGCCGGCCGCGAGCGCCGCCGCGGCGACGAACGCCCCGCGCCAGCCGACGCCCAGGCATGCTGCGAGCGCGAGAAGGCCGGGCGCCGCGAGGTCGCCGAGCGTTCCGCCGAGGGTCCAGCGCGTCGCCCAGAGCTCGCGCTCCGCGGGCGCGGCGTCCATGATCGCCGCCTCGAGGAGGGCGAGGGCGACCCCGCCCGCGGCCGCGGAGCAGGCGAGGCACAGCGCGAGCTGCCACGAGCTGCCCGCGGCCGCCGCGCCGAGGGCGCCGAGCGCCATGACGGCGAAGCCGGCCGCCGCCATGCGGCGCCGTCCCACGCGTGTCGCGGCGAGGAGGAGCGGCGGCTCGACGAGCCAGGAGAGGAGCAGCGGCACCGACAGCACGACGGCGGCCACGGTTCCGTGGCCGACGCCGAGCCCGGCACGGATGTCCGCCGCGGCGAGCGTCGGCACGCCCGCCGCGATCTCGTCGACGAACGGTGCCGCGCAGAGCAGGACGGCGCTCGCCCGCGCGGCCGCCCGGGATCAGATCAGCTCGGTGAAGCGCTTCGGCATGGGCGAAGTGTACCGGGTATGATTTCGCCAGTCTGCCAGCCAGGGGAGGACGACATGGCACTGCTCACGAGGCGCGGCTTCATCCGGACGTCGGGCGCGCTCGCCGCGGCACCGGCGCTCGCGGCCGTCACCGCGCGCGCCCAGGCGCCGACGCCGCCGGACATCGGCAACCTCAGGGCCGAGAAAGACATCGTGTTCGGCAAGGGCGGGGACCTCGACCTGCTGCTGGACGTCTATCATCCGCCCGAGGGCGTCACGCCGAAGCGGCTCGCGATCATTCATCTCTTCGGCGGGGGGTTCTTCACCGGCAGCAAGAACGCCGGCTACATCATCAACGACGCCAAGGCGCTCGGCGCCCGCGGCTACACGAACATCTCCGCGACCTATCGCCTGCAGAGCCAGGCCAAGTGGCCGGCGCAGATCCACGACGTGAAGGCGGCGATCCGCTGGACGCGCGCGAACGCCGAGCGCCTCGGCGTGGACGCCGACAAGATCGTCGTGGCGGGGTACTCGGCGGGCGGCATGCTGGCGCTCATGGCGGCCGGCACGAACGGCCGGCCGGAGTTCGAAGGCTCGGGCGGCACGCCGGGCGTGAGCTCCGACGTGAACGCCTGCATCGGCGTGTACCCGCTCGCGAGCGCACAGATCGCGACCGGGCTGTTCCCGGAAGGGCAGGCCACGCCCGAGAACATCGCGGCCGCCTCGCCGACCAGCTACATCGGCCAGGGCTTCGCGCCCACGATCTTCATTCACGGCACCGCGGACGGCACGGTCCCGCTCTCGTCGAGCATCGAGTTCTTCACCAAGCTGCAGGCGGCCGGCGTCCCGACCGCGTTGACCGCGATCCAGGGCGCGGATCACGCGTTCGACAACGGCGCGCTCGACGCGGTGGAGCTCATGGCGCAGTCGATCGACCTGTTCCTCGACCGCCTGCTCGTCAATCCGCGGCCGTATCCCGCGTTCGGCGCGGGGCGGCGCACCGGGCGAGGCTGAACTTCACGGCGACAGGGGGCGCTCCGCGGCGCGGAGCGCCCCCGCCGGCCGCCGCTCGCGCGGCACGGGCGCACGTGGCGCGGCGGCCCCGTCCGCGCTCTCCGCCTCCACCCACTCGAACGCTTGCGCGCAGCGCTCCGTCACCTTGAGCGTCAGCAAGTGGTCCGCGCGCGTGCGGCCCAGGTTCACGGCGGCGATCGGCTTGCCGAGCTCGGCCGCCGCCAGCGCGAAGCGGTAGCCGGAATACACCATGAGCGACGAGCCCACGACGAGCATGGCGTCGGCTCGTCGCAGCGCGGCCATGCTCGCGGCGACCCGCTCGCGCGGGACGCTCTCGCCGAAGTACACCACGTCCGTCTTGAGCACCCCTCCGCAGCGCGCACAGGCGGGCACGTCGAAGCTCGCGAAGTCGAGCGAGTCGAGATCGGCATCGCCGTCGGGCGCCGGCGCCGCATCGAGCGCGGCCCAGCCGGGATTGCGCCGCCGCAGCTCGCGGTGAAATTCCGCGCGCGGGAATGCGACGCCGCACGACACGCAGCGAATGCGATCGGCCCGGCCGTGCAGCTCGACCACCGCCACGCTGCCCGCGGCCCGGTGCAGCCCGTCGACGTTCTGCGTGACGAGCAGCTCGATGCGGCCCTGCTGCTCGAGCCGCGCGAGCGCGCGATGCGCGGCGTTCGGCGCGGCCCTGTGGAAGCGCTCCCAGCCGACGAGGCCGCGCGCCCAATAGCGCTTGCGGGCGAGCTCGTCCTTCAGGAAGTCGCGCAGCATGACGGGCGGCTTGCGCTTCCAGGCGCCGTCGGCGTCGCGGTAGTCCGGGATGCCGGAGTCCGTGCTGCAGCCGGCGCCGGTCAGCACGAACAGGCGCCGATGGTCGTGGACGAAGCGGCGCAGCGCGTCGGCGGGCATCGTGCGCTCAGCGCGCCTCGCCGCCGTCGGCGGACGCGGGCGCGCGCTTGACCGCGACGGCGTCCACTTCGACGAGCAACGCGGGCGTGGCGAGCTGTGGCACGTAGACGGTGGTGGACGTGGGGCGGTGCGCGCCGAAGTGCCGTTCGCGCACGGCGCGCAGGGCCGCGAAATCCTGCCCGGGCACGAGGAACACGCCGAGCTTCACCACGTCGGTGACGCCGAGCCCCTGCGCCGCGAGGCACGCGCGCAGGTTGCGAAAGGCGAGCTCCGCCTGCTCGGCGAAGTCGTCGGGGACCGAGCCGTCCGGCCGCATGCCGACCTGCCCGGCGACGAAGACGAGCTCGGAGCCGGGCGGGACGACGGCCGTGTGCGAATACGGCCCGGCCGGCGCATGCACGTCGTCGGGGTTCAGGAAGGTCGCGGTCATGGCTTATGCCGCCTCCCGCGACCGACCGACGACGGCTCTGGCGTAAGGCGCCGGATCCGGCCGCGGCAGCGGCGCGTTCACCCAATTCGCATGCAGCTCCACGTCTACGCCGTCGACGAACAGGTCGCGGGCGATCGCGCCGATCAGCCGCGGGTGGTCGAGCATGCTCGGAATGTCGCCGACGGGGATGCCGAAGGAGAGCGCAGCCGCCAGATTGAAGCAATGGATGTTGCGCAGGAACTCCGCGCCCGACCCCTCCCGCGGCAGGAACTCGAAGCCCGGGCCTAGATAGGGGTGGTTGCCGCCCGCGACGCTCTCCTCGCCCGCGCTCGGGCGAAAGCGATCGCGCCACAGGGCGATGTGCTCGTGAATGCCCGCGAGCTCGGGCTGCGCGGCGAGATCGATGCGGTAGCCGGTGCCGGCGATCACGTGATCGAAGCGGAAGCGCCGGCCGTTGGCGCGCGCCGCCACCTTGCCGTTGCCCGTCGGCTCCACGTCCGTCAGGGAGCTGTCGAGGTGCAAGTGGAAGTTGTCGAACGCCGCGGCGCGCTCGATGGAGTCGAGCGGCACCGAAGCCACGCGCCGTTCGCCGAGCAGGAAGTTGCGCCACCGGACCACGTCCGGCAGCTCGTAGGCGAGCTCGAGCAGACCGGGATAGCCGCGGTCCACGGGCGCGGCCGGTTGCGCGGACGGCGGCGCGGGATAGTCGACGTACGAGCGGCGGTTGAACATGTGCACCTCGGCCGCGCCGCTCTCGAGCGCCACGGCGGCGGCGTCGAACGCCGAGGAGCCGGCGCCCACGACGGCGACCACCTTGCCCGCCATCGTCTCGAAAGGCACGGCGCTCGCCGTGTGCGTCCAGAGGCCCGCGGGCAGCGCGCGCAGGAAGTCGGGCACGTTCGGTCCGCCCGCGCCCGCGTAGCCGTTCGCGAGCACGAGCTTGCGCGTCGTCTCGACGCGTCGCACGCCCTCGGACTCGAGCTGCAGGCGCAGCACGTCGCCGGCAGGCTCGATCGAGAGCAGCCGCGTGCGGTAGCGCACGGCGGTGCCCGTCGCTTGCTGGAACCAGTCGAGGTAGTCGGCCCAGGCGAGCCGCGGGATGCGATCGAGCGCGTCGAACGCGGCCGGCCCGTGCAGCGTCTCGTACCAGGCGCGGAACGACAGCGCGGGGTTGCCGAGCTCGGGTCCCGGCAGCGTCTTCGGCGTGCGCAGCTGATGCATGCGCGCGATCGTGCGCCAGATGCCGGTTCGTCCTGGCGGCGCCTGGTCGATGACCTCGACGCGACCGACGCCCTTGCGCCGCAGGCCGTACGCGATCGACAGGCCGCTCTGCCCGCCGCCTACGATGACCACGTTGTGATCGGCTTCGACGCCGCGACGGGCCCGCACCCAGTTGGCCGGGTCCGGACCGAGCCAGCGCAGCGCGTCGCGCGTCTGTGCCTCGAGCCGCTCGACGGCGGATCCCGACGGCGCGACGTTCGAGGAGCCGTCGGCGGCTCGCGGCTGCGCGAGCGCGGACGTCGCGCTCAGGCCGGCGAGCGCCGCCGCGGCATGGAAGAACCTGCGGCGGTCGCTGCTGGCAGGCGCTTCACGCTTCGCTTCGGCGTCACCTTCGGTGGTTGCGCTCGGCGCGGTTCGATGCTCGGTCACGCTTCTGCTCCTCTGGGTCACGGCTCTTCATGCTCCACGCGGTTCGACAACGTGCCGATCTCGGGCACGTGCACTTCCACGACGTCGCCGTGCTTCAAGTACCGCGGCGGGTCGAAGCGGGCGCCGGCGCCGGTGGGCGTGCCGGTGGCGATCACGTCGCCCGGCTCGAGCGGCATGAAGGTGGAGAGATAGGCGATGAGGCGGCGGAACGGGAAGATCAGGTTCGCCGTCGTGTCGTCCTGCCGCACCTCGCCGTTCACGCGCGTGGTGAGGTGCAGCACTTTGCCCTCCGGAACCTCGTCGGCCGTCACGAGCCAGGGTCCCATGCTGCCCGAGCGGGCGAAGTTCTTGCCCGGCGTGACGTTGAACTTGGCGTGGCGCAGCCAGTCGCGCACCGAGCCTTCGTTCATGAGCGTGAGGCCGGCCACGTGGCGCCAGGCCCGCTCCTCCGGAATGCGGCGACCCGGCTCGCCGATCACGAGCGCGATCTCGCCCTCGTAGTCGAGCTGCTCGGACTCGAGCGGACGCAGGATCGGCTGGCCGTGGCCCACGAGGCTCTCGCGGGTGCGCATGAAGACGCTCGGGTAGCGGGGCCGCTCCTCGGTCTTCGGCAAGTCCTTGTACTCCGCGTCGCGGCGGCCGTAGTTCACGCCGATGCAGATGAGCTTGCCGGCGTCCGGGATGGTGGGCAGATACTCGATGTCGGCGAGCGCGACGTCGGGCGAGCGCCGCGCGGCGAGGTCCGCGGCCGCGGCGAGGCCGCCCCGCGCGACGAGCTCGCGCAGCGTGCGCGCGCCCTCGATGCGGCCGCCGAGATCGACCACGCCGTCGCCGACCACGGCGCCGAAGCTCGTGCGGCCGCCGGCCGCGAAGCTCACGAGCCGCATGTCAGCTCAAGAGCCCGGCGCGCTCGAGCACCTGGTCGAGCCGTGCAGCGAGCTCGGGCGTGGCCGGCACCATCGGCAGGCGGTGCTCGTTGCGCTCGATGAGCCCGAGCCGCCGCATCATGTACTTGACGGGGATGGGGTTCGTGTCGAAGAACACTGCCTTGTTGACCTCGAGCAGCCGGTCGTGCAGCGCCCGCGCGCTCCGCAGGTCGTTGCTCCACACGGCCTCGCAGAGCTCCGCCAGCACCGCGGGGCAGAGGTTGCCGACGGCGTTCATGAGCCCGCAGGCGCCCACGGCCATCATAGGGAACGACAGCTCCTCGAGACCTACGAAGATCTTGAAGTCCTCGCCGAAGGCGTGCAGGCACTCGGAGGCGAAGCCCAGGTCGTTCACGGCGTGCTTGATGCCGACGAAGTGGGGCGACCGCTCCCGCACGGCTTTCAAGGTGTCCAGCGTCACGCTGATGGCCGTGCGTCCCGGGATGTGATAGATCATCCACGGCAGCTCGTGCGTCGCAGCCACCGCGAGATAGTACTCGACGAGGCCCCGCTGCGGCGGACGGATGTAATACGGAGTCACGATCAGCAGCGCATCCGCGCCCGCCTCCACTGCGTGCCGCGTGAGCACGAGCGTCTCGGCCAGCGATTGCGAGCCCGTGGCCGCGATCACGGGTACCCGCCCGGCCGCCGTCTCGACAGCGACCGTCACCAGCCGGTTGCGCTCCTCGACCGTGAGCGTCGACGGCTCCGCCGTGGTGCCATTTACCAGAATCCCGTGGGACCCCTGCTGCACCTGATGCTCCACCAGGCGCGCGTAGGCGTCGTAGTCCACCTCGCCGTCGGCGAAGGGTGTGATCAGCGGCGGAATGGAGCCGCGCAGTCTTGCCAGGCCGGTCATCGCATGCGCCCGGTGCGTCTCATGTCTGACTACGAAAGAACTGCGCCCCGCAGGGCGCCCCAGCCCCGTCCCTCGAGACCTTCGGGCGGCCGCAATTGACAGGGTCCAGGCGGAGATTTCACCATGGCGCTCCCTTTGCCGCTACGTTTGACGCAGCCTCGATTTCGTGCCTCATCTGATCATCGAATACTCGGCCAACCTCGAGGGCCGGCTGGACCTCGAGGGGCTGCTCGACGCGCTCCGCCGCGCGGCGCTCGACTCCGGGGTGTTCCCACTGGGCGGGCTGCGCGTGCGGGCGCACCGGGTGGACCACTACCGGATCGCCGATTGCCATCCAGACAACGGCTTCGTGCACGTGACGGCCATGATCGGCCACGGCCGGCCCCTGGACGTGCGCGAGCGGGCGGGCCGGGAGATCTTCGCGGCCCTCACGGCGCACCTCGACGCGCTCTACCGGCGGACGCCGCTCGCGATCTCGTTCAACATCCAGGAGTTCCACCCGCAGCTCAATTTCAGGAAGAACAACCTGCACGAGCACGTGAAGCGGCGGGCGGCCGTGGCGGAGGCAGGCACGTGAAGACGCTCGAGGACAACGTCGCCAAGGCCGAGCGCTACCTCGCCCGTTTCGCGGCGGGGCCCGTCGGCCACTTCATCGACGGCGAGACGCAGCCGGTGGCCGGCGAGACGTTCGACGACGCGAGCCCCATCGACGGCCGCATCATCGCGCGGGTCGCCTCCGGCGGCCCGGCCGACGTGGAGCGCGCCGCCCGGGCGGCCGAGCGCGCGTTCCCGGCCTGGAAGCGCATGCGCGGGGCGGAGCGCCGGGCGCTGCTGCACCGCATCGCGGACGCCATCGAGGCCCGGGCGGAGGAGATCGCGCTCGTGGAGTCGGTGGACACGGGCCAGCCGATCCGTTTCATGTCGGCGGCCGCGAAGCGCGGCGCCGAGAACTTCCGCTTCTTCGCGGACAAGGCCCCGGAGGCCGCGAACGGCCTGTCGCTGCCGGCCGCGGAGCACATGAACTACACGCTGCGCCAGCCGATCGGGCCGGTGGCGGCCATCACGCCGTGGAACACGCCGTTCATGCTCGCCACCTGGAAGATCGCGCCGGCGCTCGCGGCCGGCTGCACGGTGGTCCACAAGCCGGCCGAGTGGAGCCCGCTCACGGCGGCGCTGCTCGCCGAGATCTGCACGGAAGCGGGCCTCCCGCCCGGCGTGCTGAACACCGTGCACGGCTTCGGCGAGACCGCCGGCAAGGCGGTCACGGAGCACGAGGCCATCAAGGCCGTGGCGTTCGTGGGCGAGTCGGCGACGGGCAGCCTCATCATGGCGCAGGGCGCGCCCACGCTGAAGCGCGTGCACTTCGAGCTCGGCGGCAAGAACCCGGTCATCGTGTTCGCCGACGCGGATCTCGACCGCGCCCTCGATGCCGTCGTGTTCATGATCTTCAGCCTGAACGGCGAGCGCTGCACGTCGTCGAGCCGGCTGCTCGTCGAGCGCAGCATCTACGACGAGTTCGTCGGGCGCGTGGTGGAGCGCGCGAGGCGCGTCAGGGTGGGCCATCCGCTCGATCCGCAGACCGAGCTCGGGCCGCTGATCCATCCGCGCCACGCCGACAAGGTGAACGGCTATTTCGACATCGCGCGCCGCGAGGGGGTGGAGGTGCTCACGGGCGGCACGCGTGCGCTGCGCGCGCAGGCCGGCGGCAACTACGTGGAGCCGACGGTGCTCGCCGCGCGCGACCCGCGTGCGCGCGTCGCGCAGGAGGAGATCTTCGGTCCGGTGCTGACGGCGATCCCGTTCGACGGCGAATCGGAAGCGCTCGAGATCGCGAACGGGGTCCGCTACGGCCTCGCCGCCTATCTCTGGACCCGCGACGTGGGCCGCGCGCATCGGGTCGCCGCCGCGCTCGACGCGGGCATGGTGTGGGTGAACTCGGAGAACAACCGCCACCTGCCCACGCCCTTCGGCGGCATGAAGGCGAGCGGCATCGGGCGCGACGGCGGCGATTACAGCTTCGACTTCTACATGGAAACCAAGAACGTGTGCGTGGCGTTCGACACGCACAAGGTGCCGACGCTCGGCAAATGAGCCTCTACTACGTGCAGAAGCTGCTCTATCAGCTCAACCGCGATCCGCAGGTGCGGCGCCGGTTCGAGGCCGACCGCGAAGGCGTGCTCCAGGAGTACGACCTCACGGACGAGGAGCGGCGGGCCATCCTCGACGGCGACATCGGCCTGCTGTACGTGATGGGCGTGAACGGTCAGATCCTCATGCATTATTCCGCGCTGATCGGCCAGACCTGGGACGAGTATCTGGAGGCGATGCGCGAGGGCGTGCGCAAGCACGGCCCCGTGCGCGCCGGGCTCTATTCGCTGCTGGCGCACCGCCAATGAGCCTCGTCTTCGCAGGCGTCTGCAGCCACGCGCCCGGCATCACGGGACGGGCGCACCGCGCGGATCCGAAGGTCCGCGATGCGTTCTACGCGAAGCTCGACGAGCTGCGCCAGCGGCTCGAGGCCACGAAGCCCGACGCGCTCATCGTGGTCGCGGCCGAGCACTTCGCGAACTTCTTCATGAACAACATGCCGGCCTATTGCATCGGCATGGCCGAGCGCTACGAGGGTCCCATCGAGGACGAGGAGTGGCTCGGCATCCGGCGCCACGAGGTGCCCGGCAATCCCGATCTCTCGCGGCGGCTGATCGCCTCGGTGATGCGCGACGTCGACGTCGCGTACGCGGAGGAGTGGAAGTTCGACCACGGCATCATGGTGCCGCTGCACTTCCTCACGCCGCGCTACGACCTGACCGTGATCCCGGCGAACATCAACTGCCAGGGTCCGCCGCTCACGCCGCTGCACCGCGCGTACGAGTTCGGCCGCGCGCTGCGCCGCGCCTGCGACGAGCAGCCGGAGCGCATCGCGCTGATCGGCACGGGCGGCATCTCGCATTGGCCCGCCACCCCGGACTCGGGCACCATCAACGAGGCGTGGGACCGCGACTTCCTCGAGCGCTTCCTCGCGAACGACCGCGAGCGCCTGCTCGCCTACACCGACGAGGAGGTGCTGCGGGACGCAGGGCAGGGCGGGTTCGAGATCCGCACGTTCATCACGGTGGCGGGAGCGACGGAAGGATCGACCGGCGAGCTCCTCTTCTACGCCCCCATCCCGATCTTCGCCGTCGGCTGCACCGTCGCCCAGATGACGGTACGCTGACCGCGGCTTCCAGCCTCCCTCCGCAGCGCAGCCAGGTGGGAGCGGCTTTCCAGCCGCGATCTTCACCTGTGGGAGATTCTATGGCTCCCTGCAAGGGGTAGGTGGGGTCATGGGGTGGCGGGTTGGAAGGACTGCTGGGAG
>DATCLY010000010.1:0-7488 GCA_036563665.1 Gammaproteobacteria bacterium | reverse complement strand
TCGCGGCACGATGCAGCCGCTCGATGAGCGCGCGCAGGAAGACCTTGTTGAATCGGAGCTGGCACGCCGAGGACGCCTGCTCGAGCAGGGTCGAGCTGACCCGCATCAGCGTGACCGGACCTTGGGCGACGATCGTCGCCGTGCGGCGCGCGCCGCGCACGTAGCTCGTCTCGCCGAAGCAGTCACCCTCTGCGAGGATGCCGACCTCGCGCCTTCCGGAGCGCACCGACACCTGCCCCGAGACGATGATGTAGAAGCGGTCGTCGAGCTCGCCCTCGCGGATGATCTCGTCGCCGTCGGCGTAGTCGCGCCATTCGCTCGCGCGCAGCACCTCCCAGATCTCCGAGTGCGAGAACTCGTGGAAGAAGCGCAGCTTGCGCAGCTGCTCGAATTGCGCCTGCTTGTCGATGCGGTCCGACTGCGCGCGCAGCGTATGGAAGACCCGCGTCAGCGCCGCCGCGAACTCGAGGCCGGTCTGGAATCGGTTCTCGGGCTCCTTTCGGAGCGCCGTTGAGACCACGTCCTCGATCTCCTCGGAGATCTCGGGCCGAAGCGTGTGGAGCGGCGGCGGCGTCGCGTAGACGATCTGATGCAGCAGCCGGCTCAGATTGTTCGCGCGGAACGGCCGATAGCCGGTCAAGAGCTCGTACATGACCGCGCCGAGCGAATAGATGTCCGAGCGCGGAGTGATCTCCGCCGACTGCACCTGCTCGGGCGACATGTAGCTCGGCGAGCCCGCGATCCCCTCGATCCTCGAGACGTTCGAGTCCTTCACGATCGCGATGCCGAAATCGATGATGCGGACGTCGTTGTCGAGCGTGAGCATGATGTTGCTCGGCTTGATGTCGCGGTGGATGACGCCGCGGCCGTGCGCGTAGTGCAGCCCCTTCGCGCACTTGAACATGATCTCGACCACGTCCTCCACGCGCAGCAGGTTGTCCGGCTTGCAGTACGCCGCCAGCGTGCGCGCGCCGTGCACGTGCTCGGTTACGACGTAATATGCGCCGTTCTCCTCGCCCGCGTCGTAGATCGGGAGGATGTTCGGATGCTGGAGGCGCCCCATCATCTGCGCCTCGTTGAAGAACATCTTGCGGGTGACCCGCGCCTTCTGCTCGTCTTCCTCCTCGATGTTGTAGAGCTTGATGGCGACGTCGCGGCCGTAATACGGGTCGTGCGACAGGAACACGCGGCCGGTGCTGCCTTGCCCGACCTCGTTGATGATCACGTACTTGCCGATGCGGTCCGGGATGGCGCGCGGGCTGCGTTGGCTCGGCGCGCTCTGGGCTTTGGCCTGGACCATGGATTATGTCGCCGGCAGTAAAGCTTGAATTGCTATCAGACAAGCGGCCGCATAAGCGGCCGCCAACAGGTCGTCAAGCATAATGCCGAGCCCACCGCCGAGACTGTGATCGGCATCGCGGATCGGCCAGGGCTTCAGGACGTCGAAAAGGCGAAACAAAACAAAAGCTAGCAGCAGCCAGGCGGGATGCGAATGTACCGCCAGCGCGGCCGCGCACAAGCCTACGATCTCGTCCCAGACGATGCCCGGATGATCGTGCACGCCGAGCCGCTTCGCGCTCGCGCCGCAGAGCCACACGCCCGCGACGAACGCGGCGGCCACGGCCGCCACCCGCCACGGCAGCGGCCACGCGAGCATCGCCCACGCCGGCAGCAGCGCGAGCGCGCTGCCCGCGGTGCCCGGGGCGCGCGGCGCGAGCCCGGCGCCGAGCCCGAACGCCAGCAGGTGCACGGGATCGCGCAGCAGCCGCACGCTAGGCCGCATCGGCGGCTCTCCGCGAAGCGATGCCTGCAAAGAATCGCGGCTCGAAAGCCGCTCCCACAGGCTTCGTCCGGCAGCCGCCGGGTGGGAGCGCCTTTCCAGGCGCGATCTCTTCGCTCGGCGCCGCCGAAGATCGCGGCTGGAAAGCCGCTCCCACCAGCAGGCCCGGCGACATCAGAAGTGCGCGTAGCCGCGCGCCGGCGGCTCGAACGGCTCGCCGTCGCGGCGGCACACGACGTCGCGCCCCTCCACGAGCCGGCCGATGCGCCGCGCCCGCGTGCCGCACGCCGCGAGCGCCGACTCCACGCGCTCGGCGTTCGCGGGCGACGCCGTGAAGCAGAGCTCATAGTCGTCGCCGCCGCCGAGCGCATACGCGAGCGCCACCTGCGGCGGGAACACGGCCAGCAGCTCCGCGGACAGCGGCACGTGCTCCACGTCCACGACGGCGCCGCAGCCGCTCTCCTCGCAGATATGGCCGAGATCGGCGAGCAGCCCGTCGGACACGTCGATGGCGGCGCTCGCCACTCCCGCGAGCGCGAGCCCGGCCTCGACGCGCGGCGTGGGCCGCAGGAACCGCTCCTTGAGCGCCGCGGCCTCCGCGCCGAGCGCGTCGGCGCGCTCGTTGACGAGCGCGATGCCGGCGGCGCCGTCGCCCAGCGTGCCGGTCACGTACACGTCGTCGCCCGCGTGCCCGCCGCCGCGCGTGAGCCACCGCTCCCCGGCTGTGCCGACCACCTGCACGGTCACGGCGAGCGGCCCGCGCGTGAGGTCGCCCCCCACGAGCGTCGCCCCGTAACGTTCCGCGAGCGCGAACATGCCGCGCGCGAACTCGCTCACCCACTGCTCGTCCGCCTTGGGCAACGTGAGCGCCAGCGTGTACCAGCGCGGGGTGGCGCCCATGGCGGCGAGATCGCTCAAGTTGACGGCGAGCGCCCTGTGCCCGAGCGCGTCCGGCGGGATGGTGTCGTGGAAGTGCACGCCGGCGACGAGCGTGTCCACCGCCACGACGGCCCTGCCTTGCAGGCTCAGCACGGCCGCGTCGTCGCCGATGCCGAGCACGACGTCGGGGTCGTTCACGGGCCGGTCGAAGTAGCGGTAGATCAGGTCGAACTCGCCGACGCTCATGCGCAGCCCTCGCCGCGTCCCCACTCCGCGCCCATCTCGCGCGCCGTCTTGTCGAGGACGGCGTTCACGAACTTGAAGCTCTCGGCGGCGCCGTAGCGCTTCGCGAGGTTGACGGCCTCGTTGATCACCACCTTCGTGGGCACGTCGAGCCGGTGCTTGAGCTCGGCCAGGCCGAGCAGCAGCACGCCTCGCCCCACCACGTCCAGCTGCTCGAGCGAGCGCGCCGCGTGGCGGCGGATGAGCCCGTCGAGCGCGTCCACGTCCGCGAGCACCGCGTGCAGCACCTCCTCGAAGTAGCGGCCGTCGGCCTTGCCGAACTCGGCGGTCGCCTTGAACTGCGCCTTGAGCTCCTCCTCGTCGTGGCCGGTGAGCTGCCACTGGTAGAGCGCCTGCACGAGGAGCTCGCGGGCACGCTGCCGCGCCCGAGCCGAGCTGCCCTTGGCGGCCAAGGGCTAGGGCTCCAGGCGCTTGAGCAGCGTGGCCATCTCGACCGCGGCGAGCGCTGCTTCCGCCCCTTTGTTGCCCGCCTTGCCGCCCGCGCGGTCGATAGCCTGCTCCAGGGTGTCCACGGTCAGCACGCCGAAGCCGATGGGCAGCTCGTGGTCCGCGCTCACCTGCGCCACGCCGCGGCTCACCTCGCCGGCGACGTAATCGAAATGGGCGGTCTCGCCCCGGATCACACAGGCGAGCGCCACGAGCGCGTCGTAGCGGCGGCTCGCGGCCATCTTGCGCAGCGCGAGCGGCATCTCGAACGCGCCGGGCACGCGCACCACGTGCACGTCGGCGTGGTCCGCGCCGTGCTTGAGCAGCGCGGCCACCGCCGCGTCCAGCAGCCGGTCGACGATGAAATCGTTGAAGCGCGACGCCACCACGCCGAAGCGCAGCCCGCGCGCGGACGGCTCGCCCTCGATGGTCCGGATCCGCTCATCCATGATGCTCGCCCTTGCCGTCGCACGGCGGGCCGTCCGGCGTGACGTACTCCACGACCTCGAGCCCGAACCCCGAGAGCGCGTGCATGTGCTTCGGCGTGGACAGCACCCGCATGCGCTTCACGCCGAGCGCCCGCAGGATCTGCGCGCCCGTGCCGAACGTGCGCAGATCCATGCCGCGCTCGCGGCGCGCCGCGAGCTGCTCTTCGGGCCGCCCCAGCGCGCGGAACGCGTTCATGACGTCGCGCGCCGTCTCCTCGAGGCGCAGCGCCACCAGCACGCCGGCGCCCTGCTCCGCGATGTACTGCAGGGCATCGCGCAGCGGCCGGTGCAGGCTCGGGTCCTGGATGCCGACGACGTCGCTCAACGTATCCAGGCGGTGGACGCGGACGAGCGTGGGGGTTTTGTCGTCGATCTCGCCCCGCACGAGCGCGAAGTGCACGGCGCGATTGACGTGGTCCTCGAAGCACAGCATGCGGAACGGACCGAACGGCGTCGTCACCTCGCGGTCCCCGATCT
Organism: Gammaproteobacteria bacterium; assembly: GCA_036563665.1. GTDB lineage: Bacteria > Pseudomonadota > Gammaproteobacteria > Steroidobacterales > Rariloculaceae > FEN-1219. Next base: position 3,135 of record DATCLY010000010.1, on the reverse strand, counting down.
GCTCCACCGACTCCTCTTTCGCGAGCCGGTAGCGGATCAGGTCGGCGATCGTGCCGATCTTCAGCTTGTGACGCTTGGCGAAGCGCACGAGATCGTCGCGCCGCGCCATCGTGCCGTCCTCGTTCAGGATCTCCACGATGACCGCCGCGGGCTCGAGCCCCGCGAGCCGCGCGAGATCGCAGCCGGCCTCGGTGTGGCCCGCGCGCGTGAGCACGCCGCCCGGCTGCGCCATGAGCGGGAAGATGTGTCCGGGCTGGCGCAGGTCCTCGGGCCGCGCGTTGGGTGCGACGGCCGCGCGGACCGTGCGGGCGCGGTCGTGCGCGGAGATCCCCGTCGTGACGCCCTCGGCCGCCTCGATCGAGACCGTGAAGTTGGTCGTCTTGCGCTCGTTCGTGTCGCTCACCATCAGCGGCAGCCGGAGCTGCTCGCAGCGCTGCCGCGTGAGCGTGAGGCAGATCAGGCCGCGGCCGTAGCGGGCCATGAAGTTGATGTCCTCGGGCCGCACCTTGCTCGCGGCCATGACGAGGTCGCCCTCGTTCTCGCGGTCCTCGTCGTCGAGCACGATCACCATCTCGCCGTTGCGAATGGCGTCGATGAGCTCCTCGATCGTGTTGAGCCCCGACCAGGCCTTCTCAGTCGGGGCGGTGGTTTGCGTGGCCATGGCTCTCCGGGAACTCGCGTAAGCGGGCGAGATAGCGGGCGATCAGATCCACCTCAATATTAACAGCCGTGCCGTGCGTATACGTGCCGATCACGGTGACGGCGGCCGTGTGCGGGATCACGTTGACGGCGAAGCGGCGGCCGTCGACGGCGTTGACCGTGAGGCTTACGCCGTCCACGGCGATGGAGCCCTTCACCGCGACGAACGGCTCGAGCCCGGGCGGCAGCTCGATCTCGAGGGCGAGCGACGCGCCCGCGCGGCGCACGGCCGCCACGCGGCCCACGCCGTCCACGTGGCCGAGCACGAGATGACCGTCGAGCGGATCGCCCACCCGCAGCGAAGGCTCGAGGTTCACGGCGGCGCCGGCGCCGAGCGCGCCGAGGGTCGTCACGGCCGCCGTGGCGGCGGAGACGTCGGCCGCGAAGCGGTCGGGCGCGCACTCCGTGGCGGTGAGGCACACGCCGTTGACGGCGACGCTCGCACCGGGCTCGAGCGGGCCGAGCGGCACGCCCGCGGTGCCGATCACGAGCCGCCGGTCGGAGCCCGCGGCGTGCGCCTCGAGCACCTTGCCGACGCCTTTGACGATGCCCGAGAACACGGTGTTGCGGCTCCTGATCCTGGCGGCCGTGCACCCTACCCGCCCCGCGACCGGGCGGCAAGGGCCGCGACGCCTTTACGAATAGCGCGGCCGCGCGATCACTCGCAGATCGTCGCCCACGCGGCGCACGTCGTCGATCTCGAGCGCCGGCGCCGCGTCGAGGGACGCGAGCGGGCTCAAGGCGAACATGCCGCGCGCGCCGTCACCGAGCAGCTTGGGCGCGAAGTAGAGCACGAGCTCGTCCACGAGGCGCGCCTGGAGCAGCGCCCCGTTCAGCCGCGGGCCCGCCTCCACCCACACCTCGTTCACCTCGAGCGCGCCGAGCCGCGCGATCACCTCGCCGAGATCGCAGCGGCCGACCCCGCCCACCCGCTCGATGCGCGCGCCGGCCGCGATGAGCGCGTCGGCGTTGCCGCCGCCGTCGCGCGTCGTGAAGATCACCACCTCCCCGCCGGCCGACAGCGTGCGTGCCGTGCGCGGCGTCTGCAGCTCCGAGTCGACGATCACCCGCAGCGGCTGCAGCAGGTCCGCGGGCCCATCGTCGGGCCGGGCCGTGAGCAGCGGATCGTCCGCGAGCACGGTGCCGGACCCGGTGAGCACGGCGCTCGAGCGCGCGCGCCAGCGATGCACGTCCGCGCGCGCCGCGGCGCTCGTGATCCACTGGCTGCGCCCGTCGGCGAGCGCCGTGCGGCCGTCGAGGCTCGCGGCGAGCTTGCTGCGCACCCACGGCCGGCCGCGGCGCATGCGGGAGAAGAAGCCGCGGTTCAGCGCCTCGCTCTCGGCCGCGAGCACGCCGCTCTCGACGGCGATGCCGGCCGCCGCGAGCACGCTCAAGCCGCCGCCGTTCACGCGCGGATTGGGGTCGACGGCGCCGCAGACCACGCGCGCGATGCCGGCCTCGATGAGCGCCGGCGCGCACGGGGGCGTGCGCCCGTGGTGACAGCAGGGCTCGAGCGTCACGTAGGCCGTGGCGCCGCGTGCCGCGTCGCCCGCGGCATCGAGCGCCACGCGCTCGGCGTGCGGCCCGCCCGCGCGGGCATGGAAGCCTTCGCCCACCACGCGGTCGTCCTTCACGATCACGCAGCCCACGCGCGGGTTCGGATCGGTGTTGCGCCAGGGCCGCGCGGCGAGCCGCAGCGCCCTCGCCATGTGCTCGTGATCGCGCGCGCTCGCCACGGGATGCGGTCAACGCCGACGCGTGACTTCGTCGTCGTCCGGCAGCAACGACATCTGCTCGCGGTTCACCGGCTGCGGGCGCGGCATGGACTTCAGCCGCTCGATCTCGCGCTGGAACTCGGTCACGTCCTGGAAGCTGCGGTAAACCGAGGCGAAGCGCACGTAGGCCACCTCGTCCAGCCTGCGCAGCTCCTCCATGACGAGGTCGCCGATCAGGCGGCTCGACACCTCGCGCTCGCCCAGGGTCTGGAGCTGGTGCAGGATGCGCTCGATCGCGCGCTCCACGTCCTCGGTCTTCACGGGCCGCTTCTGCAGCGCGGCCAGAATGCCGTTGCGGAGCTTCGCGACGTCGAACGGCTCGCGACGCTTGTCGCGCTTCGTGACGTGCGGCAGCACGAGCTCGGGCGACTCGAAGGTGGTGAAGCGCTCGCTGCACTTCAGGCACTCGCGCCGGCGGCGCACCTGCCGACCCTCGCCGGCCAGCCGCGAGTCGATGACCTTGGTGTCCTCGTGGTTGCAGAACGGGCAGTGCATCGCGGACCCGAGTCGCCGCGCCGGAGCGTCGCCCGGAATTTTCCCACGTTTCCCGCCGCGATACCGCACGCCCCGCCCGGTCGAAGGGTTTCTCGGCCGCGACCGTTCGTCGGTGGGATCGGCTTTCCAGCCGCGATCTTCGTCTGTGGGAGCGGCTTTCCAGCCG
>DATCLY010000092.1:0-9314 GCA_036563665.1 Gammaproteobacteria bacterium | reverse complement strand
CACCAACATCCACGTCGGCCGCGAGTTCAACATGGAGGACGTGCCGAAGGGCGGCGTTCCGCGGCTCGGGCCGCCGGTGCCGCGCTGGTACGGCGAGACCATCGGCTTCTGGGACGGCGACACGCTGATCACCTGGACGTCGAACATCCAGGGCTGGATGGTGCACGGCGCGTTCGAGTACTCGAACAAGATGCAGACGGTCGAGATCTACACCCCGAACCGCGACGAGAACGGCAAGTTCCTGGGGTTGAACCACGAGGCGATCTTCTACGACCCTGAGGCGCTCGTGGAACCCGTCCGGATCGTGCGCAATTACGTCAAAACAAGCGGCCCCCAGGAAGGCGACCCGTACGTCTTCATCGAGTGCATCCCGACGATCTACCCGATCGAGGGCAAGGCCACGCCCGTGTCCCCCGGCACGGTCATCAACTACGAGGTGCCGGACATGTACGCCCGCCCCTGGGCGCACTTCTGGGAGAAGTACTGGGAGCGGGGTATGGAGAAACCTCAAGACGAGGACATATTCAGCTTCGAGTAAGCTAGTCTGCCGATAATGGCGGCAACGCGGACAATGGCTGTTTGGAGGAGTCACCTTGAACACCAAGCTTCGTAAAGCGGGCATGCTGGCGGGCGCTGCGCTCACCGTGGCGGCCGTGCCTGCCCTGGCGCATCACTCGTTCTCGATCTTCGACCAGGAGGTGACGAAGGTCTTCACGGGCGTCGTCACGAACGTGAACCCGGACGCGAATCACCTCCAGATCTTCTTCGCGCCCATGAACGAGGAGCGCACCAACGTGCTCCGGGACGCCGACGGCAAGCCCATCGTCTGGGCCGTCGAGATGGCGGGCTCGGCGCAGTCGGCGCGCGAGGGCATCTCGGTCAGCACCTTCCCGCGCGGGACCATCTTCAGCGTCGGGCTGCACCCGCTGCGTAGCGGCGAGCCCGCGGGCAGCCGTCACGGCCTCGCGATGTTCAAGTGCCCCGAGAAGACGCCGCCGCCTCCGGGCAAGCACTGCGACTCCGTGGAAGGCTCCATCCGCTTCGGCGAGGGCGGCTTGCCGACCCCGACGGAATGACGGAATAGCCGACCGGGCAGAAGGCCGTGATCGAGTTCGCGCAGTGGCTCCAGGCCACTCGTCTGAGCGTGACCGTGCAGTCGGTCGACTGGATCATCCCCACGCTCCAGTCGATCCACATCCTCATGATCGGGGTGGTGTTCGTCTCGATCCTGATGGTGGCGCTGCGCGTGCTCGGAAAGATGCGCACGGACGAGACGCTGGCGCAGGTGTGGCAGCGGTTCGCACCGTGGATGTGGGGCGGCATCGTGGTCATGACCGTGACGGGCGCGCTGCTCGTCATCGGCGAGCCCGTGCGCGAGTTCACGGCGCTGTCGTTCTGGATCAAGATGGCGCTCATCGTCGTCGGCGTCGTGAGCGCGGCGCTGTTCGGGCGCGCGGCGCGCGCCGCCGCCGACGGGCCGGCAGAAGTCTCGTCCGGGATGCGGTCGATGGCCGTCGGCACGATCGTCCTGTGGCTCGCCATCATCTTTCTCGGACGCGCCATCGCGTATGACCGCGAAGTGTGGGGCTCGCTGTCGCTGAGCGCCGCCGTGCCGTCCGTCACCACCGAGGCAGAATCAGCGTGGACCTAGCAGCTTTCGCCGAGCGCGCCGAGGCGTCCGGGCTCGGCGAGTGGATGCGCACGTCGCTCAAGGCGATGCCCGTGGTCGAGTCCATCCACGTGATGGCGCTCGCCCTGGTGTTCGGCACCATCCTGATCGTGGACCTGCGGCTGCTCGGCTTCGCGAGCACGCGGCGGCCGTTCACCCGCGTGTCCGGCGAGCTGCTGAAGCTCACCTGGGCGGGGTTTATCGTCTCGGTCATCACGGGCGCGATGATGTTCACGGCGAACGCCACCACCTACTACGACAACACGGCTTTCCGCCTGAAGCTCCTCGCCCTGCTCGCGGCCGGCGTGAACATGGCCGTGTTCCACCTGTGGACCATGCGGAACGTGTCCGCGTGGGACAAGGACGCGGTGCCGCCGGTGCCCGCCCGGGCGGCCGGCGCGCTGTCGATCGCGATCTGGGTGGCGGTGATCGTCTGCGGCCGGGTGATCGGCTTCACCAAGGGCTACGACTTCGACGTCCCGGAGGATCTGGACTTCGATTTCAGCACCCAGCTCGACAGCTCGCTGTTCCCGCCGGAGTCCGGAGGACAGTAGCGCGCGTTGTCCGGCGCACGCCGCGTCCCGAGCCCGCTCGAGCGCCGGCCGCTAGTGGGTCAACGCGTAGACGGCGAAATTGACGCCCAAGGCGATCGCGAGCCGCGCCGCCTCGTGCGGGTACCGCGGCTCGTCGGCCCGCTGCCAGCCGTCCGCGATGTCGTTGTTGAACGCGATCATCACCATGACGCGACCGCCGTCGTCGAGGATGGCCCGCCAATGGGGCACCGCGCCGTCGTGGCGGTAGCCGCCGTACGGCAGGTGCTGCCACGTCGGGACCTGCGGCCGCTCGGTCAGGTCGTAGACGGCGTGGAAGATCGGGTGATCGTCGGGTAGCTCGACGATGGGCCGGTCGGGGAAGACGCGCCGGATGCCCGCCACGAAGCCTTCCCACTCCACCGTGCCGTAGAAGCTGTCGCAGAGCAGGAAGCCGCCGCGCAGCAGATACTCGCGCAGCTTCGCGGCCTGCTCGTCGGTGAGGTCCCACGCGCCGACCAGGCCCGAGATCAGAAACGGCCAGTAGAACGCGTCGATGCCGTCGTCGAGGTTCACCGGCTGCTCGACGGCGCGCACGTCGATCATCGTGAGGCGCTCGAGCAGCCGGGCGAAGGTGCGGTCGCCCTCGGGGTAGTCCACCGTCCACGCCGTGTCGCCCCGCAGCCAGTTGCCGCCGCCGACGCCGAGCGCCCAGCCGCGCCGCGCGTGCGGGAACATCAGGCGGCCGACGACGAACTCGGCGTTCTCGACGGGAGACGACGGCGGCTCGCTTCGGCGCGACCAGCGGCCCTCGATGCTCGGGTATTCCCGCCAGGGGTTCTGCGCCCATACCGCCGCCGCGCCGAGCAGTAGGCTCAGCGCGATCGCCATTCGTGCAGCGCTCATCGCAACGTCGTGATCCGCATGCTTTCGCCCGATGCTACCGGACGACGGCGCCGCCGTCCGCCTGACGCCGCACGGCGTCGATCGAGCGGCCTCCGCCTCGGCCGCGACGACGAGCGGCGTCGTCGATCGCGCACGTGTTGAACCGGCCGGGCGATCGCGACACCATCGTCGGCTGGCTGCGAGCGGCCGAGGATCACGGCATGCGTCGAGCTTGGGCACAGCAGGGCGAATCGCTTTGGCGCCGCGCCCCGCGCGAGCGGGCGGGGCGGGCCGGCGCGGGCGGCGGCCCCGCGCTCCTGGGCGCGCTCGCGCTCGGCCTCGCGGCGCTCGCGGCGCTCGGGCAGACGCCGGAGGGCACGACCATGCCGAGCGAAACGGAGCGTGCGCAGGGTTGGCGGGCGCTGTTCGACGGCGAGACGCTCGCAGGCTGGCGCGCCCTCGACGCCGAGACGCCGCCCGCGGGCTGGCGGGCCGCGGAGGGCGAGCTCGTGCGCGAGTCGTCGGGCGGCGATCTCCTGACCGTGGAGCAGTTCGACGACTTCGAGCTCAGGCTCGAGTGGCGGATCGCGCCGGGCGGCAACAGCGGCGTGCTGTTCCGCGTCCTGCCGGAGCACGGCGAGGCATGGGAGACCGGCCCGGAATTCCAGGTGCTCGACAACGCGAGTCATCCGGACGGCCGCAATCCGCTCACCTCGGCCGGCGCGAACTACGCGCTGCACGCGCCCTTGCGCGATGCGACGCGACCGCCCGGCCAGTGGAACGACGTGCGGCTCGTGGTGGACGGCGCGCACGTCGAGCATTGGCTGAACGGCGAGAAGGTCGTCGAGTACGAGCTCTGGAGCGAGGACTGGGAGGCGCGCGTGGCTGCCAGCAAGTTCGCCTCGCTGCCGCACTACGGGCGTGCGCGCCGCGGCCACATCGCGCTCCAGGACCACGGCGACCTCGTCGCCTACCGCAACATCATGATTCGTCCGTTGACGCGCACGCCGTGAACCAGCGATTCGAAGCCGTTTTCGATGCCATCGTCGTAGGCTCCGGCATCTCCGGCGGCTGGGCCGCGAAGGAGCTCACCGAGCGGGGCCTCACGGTGCTCTTGCTCGAGCGCGGCAAGAACGTCGAGCACGTCAAGGACTACGTCAACGCCTTCAAGGCGCCGTGGCAGTACCCGCACCGGGGCGGGCGCACGTACGCCATGGAGGAGGCGTATCCCGTCCTGCGCCGCGACTATCCGCTCAACGAGAAGAACCTCGACTGGTGGGTCAACGAGCAGGAGTCGCCGTACACCGAGATCAAGCGCTTCGACTGGTATCGCGGCTATCAGGTGGGCGGCCGGTCGCTGCTGTGGGGCCGGCAGAGCTACCGCTGGTCGGACTTCGACTTCGAGGCGAACGCGCGCGACGGCATCGCCGTCGACTGGCCCATCCGCTACGCCGACCTCGCGCCGTGGTACGACCACGTGGAGCGGTTCGCCGGGATCTCGGGCTCGCGCGAGGGGCTCCCGCAGCTCCCGGACGGCGAGTTCCAGCCCGCGATGCCGCTCAACTGCGGCGAGGCGCTCGTCGCGGAGCGCCTGGCGCGCGCCTTCGACGGCCGCCGTCGCATCATCCCGGGCCGCTGCGCGAACCTCACGCGGCCGCTGCCGGGGCGCGTCCAGTGCCAGTACCGCAACGCCTGCTGGCTCGGCTGCCCGTTCGGCGGGTACTTCAGCACGCAGTCGTCCACGCTGCCCGCGGCCATGGCCACGGGCCGGCTCACGCTCAAGCCCCATTCGATCGTCACGGAGGTGCTCTACGACCGCGACCGCCGGCGCGCCACGGGCGTGCGCGTGATCGACGCCGTGACGGAGCGCTGGACGGAGTACGGCGCGCGCGTGATCTTCCTGTGCGCCTCGACGCTCAACACCACCTGGATACTCATGCGCTCGGCCACCGACGTGTGGCCGGGCGGGCTCGGCTCGAGCTCCGGCGAGCTCGGCCACAACCTCATGGACCATCACTTCCGCTGCGGGGCGGAGGGCGAGATCGACGGGCTGCTGGACCGGTACTACTTCGGGCGGCGGCCGACGGGCTTCTACATCCCGCGCTACCGCAACCTGTTCCGCGACAAGCGCGAGTATCTGCGCGGCTTCGGCTACCAGGGCAGCGCGAGCCGGCAGGGCTGGGAGCGGGCCGTCGCAGAGCTCGGCCTCGGCGGCGAGTTCAAGGATGCGATGGCGAAGCCCGGCCCGTGGCGCATCGGCGCCAGCGCGTTCGGCGAGATGCTGCCGAGCCACGAGAACCGCGTGTGGCTCGACGAGTCGCGCACCGACAAGTGGGGCCTGCCGGTGCTCGCCATCGACTGCGCCATCGGCGAGAACGAGCGGCTCATGCGCCGCGACATGATGAACGACATGGCGGAGATGCTCGAGGCTGCCGGCGTGCGGAACGTGCGCGTGTACGACAACGGCTACTACCCCGGCATGGGCATCCACGAGATGGGCACGGCGCGCATGGGCCGCGACCCGCGCACCTCCGTGCTCAACGCCCACAACCAGGTGTGGGACTGCCCGAACGTCTTCGTCACGGACGGCGCTTGCATGACCTCGTCCGCGTGTCAGAACCCGTCGCTGACCTACATGGCGCTGACCGCGCGGGCCGCGCACTTCGCCGTCGACGAGCTGCAGCGCGGCAACCTGTGAGGAAGCGGTCATGAGCACGCACGATCGTTCCGCCACCAGCGCGGCGCCGGCCGAGACGCCCGCCCGGACGATCACGCGGCGCGAAGCCGTCGCGCGCGCGGCGCAGCTCCTCGGCGGCGCGGCGCTCGTCGGCGGCACGCGCCTGCTGACGGCCTGTGCCGGCATGCCCGACCGCGCCGCCGCCGCGGGCGGCGTGGGCCCGTTCACGGCGGCCGACGTGGCTTTCCTCGACGAGATCGCGGAGACGATCCTGCCGGCCACGTCCACGCCAGGCGCGAAGGCCGCGCAGACCGGCGCCTTCATGGCGCTGATGGCCACGGACGCCTACAGTCCCCGCCAGCGGCGCATCTTCCGCAGCGGCATGCGGCGCATCGAGCGGGCCTGCCGGCGGATGCACGGCGTGGGCTTCATGGAGGCGACGCCGGCGCAACGGCTGGCCGTCCTCGCGCCGCTCGACGCCGAGCAGAAGGCGCTCGCGGACGCGCAGGAAGCGGCGTGGCACGAGCGCCTGCGGGCGACGCTCGCGGCGCCGCCCGCGGCGGCGCAGACCCGCGAGCGAGCGCGCGAGGCGGCCGGGCCGTCCGCGCGGCGGCCGCACTACTTCCGGATGATGAAGGAGCTCGCGCTGCTCGGCTACTTCACGTCGGAGATCGGCTACACGCAGGCGATGCGCTACGTCGAGTCCCCGGGCCGCTTCGACCCCTGTGTCCCATACCACGAGGGCGAGCCCATCTGGGCCTCGCACGCATAGCACCCGAACGGGTCGAAGGCGCTCGCATTCCGTCGAACGAAGCCTGTGGGAGCGGCTTTCGAGCCGCGATGCTTCGCCGCGCCGCGCGAATACGTCGGCGCCGCGAAGGGCATCCCCACCATGATGGCTCACGCGGACGCGCCTCGCAGCGACGCCATGTCGATCACGAACCGGTAGCGCACGTCGCCCGCGAGCAGCCGCGCGAACGCCTCCTCGATGCGCTGGATGTCGACGATCTCGACGTCGGCCGTGATGCGGTGCTCCGCGCAGAAGTCGAGCATCTCCTGCGTCTCGGCGATGCCGCCGATGCCGGAGCCGGCCAGGCGATGCCGGCCGAGCAGCAGCTTGAACGGCGACACCGACAGCGCCCCGCTCGGCGCGCCCACGAGCGTCAGCGTGCCGTCGCGCCGCAGCAGCTCGAGATACGGATTCAGCTCGTGCTTCGCGGACACCGTATCGAGGATGAAGTCGAAGCTGCGCGCGTGCGCACGCATCGCCACGGGGTCGGCGGAGATCACCACGTCGTCGGCGCCGAGCCGCAGCGCCTCGGCGGCCTTCGCCTTGGAGCGCGTGAACACCACCACGTGCGCGCCGAACGCGCTCGCGAATTTCACTCCCATGTGACCCAGGCCGCCGAGCCCCACGATCCCCACTTTGTGTCCGGGGCCCACGCCCCAATGGCGGAGCGGCGAGTAAGTCGTGATGCCGGCGCAGAGCAGCGGCGCCACCGCGGCCAGGTCGCGCCGCCGCGGCACGGAGAGCACGAAGGCCTCGTCGACGACGATGCTCGTCGAGTAGCCGCCGTAGGTCACGCCGCCGAGGTGCTCGTCCTCGCTGTTGTACGTGAACGTGGGGCCGCGTTCGCAGTATTGCTCGAGTCCCGCCTCGCACGCGGAGCACGTGCGGCAGGAATCCACCATGCAGCCCACGGCCACGAGGTCGCCCACGTCGAATTTGCGCACCTCGTCGCCGACGTGCGCCACGCGCCCGACGATCTCGTGCCCCGGCACGCAGGGATAGACCGTGGGCATCGCGTCCCACTCGTTGCGGACCTGGTGCAGATCGGAGTGGCACACGCCGCAATACAGGATGTCGATTTGCACGTCGCGCGGGCCCGGCTCCCGTCGCGGGATAGAGGTCGGCGCCAGCGCGGCCGTGGGGCCCTGCGCGGCATAGGCCGCGACGGTGTAGGTCCGCGGCGCTTCGGATGCGATGCCCCGTCCTGGTGCAATGCGATCGATGGTCGTGCTCATGGCCTTCTCCCTCTCGAATGAACGACGCTCGCGCTCGGGCGCGCTTGCCGTCGGTGATCGGTGCGCCCCCGCGCGAGCACGCGGTCGATGAAAGACGTTGGCGCCGCCGCTTTCCTGACCGGGCGGTCCGCGACGGCCGAACGCATGCTAGGCTTGCGAGGAAACAGGGATAAGGAAGGGTTTATCCCGGTAGCGGCAGTTCCCCTCGGAGGGTCCCATGCTCAGCAAGGATCGACGGCAGGAGATCGCTACGTTTCTGCGCATCCGCCGCGCGCGCGTGCAGCCCGAGCAGGTGGGGCTCGCACGCGGCGCGCGCCGACGCACACCCGGGCTGCGGCGCGAGGAAGTGGCCGCGCTCGCCGGCGTGAGCACGGAATGGTACACGTGGCTCGAGCAAGCGCGCGACGTGCATCCGTCCGCCGAGGCGCTGCAGCGCATCGCCGCGGCGCTTCGGCTGGAGCCCGCGGAGTGCCGCCACCTGCTCGCGCTCGGCGGTTACGCGCACGAGACGGCGAGCACGAGCCGCGCCGCGGAGAACGCGCTGAGCCCGCAGCTGCTGCGGTTGCTGCGCCAGCTCGATCCGTGTCCCGCGTGGGTGCACGGCGAGCGCTGGGACATGGTCGCCTGGAACGAGGGCGCGAAGGTGATCTACGGCGACCTCGATCGGATGCGCGGCATCGAGCGCAATGTCCTCTATCACTTGTTCCTGAACCCGAACAGCCGGCGCGCGCTCGTGGACTGGGGGCTGCACGCCCGCAACTGCGTCGCGAAGCACCGGCTCGCGCATGCGCGCTACGTGGACGATCCCTGGTTCAACGAGCTCACACGGCTGCTGCGCGAGCGCAGCCCCGAGTTCGCGGCGTGGTGGGACGAGCACAACGTGCAGCTGCCGGAGGACGGCGTGAAGGCCTTCGATCACCCGCACGTGGGGCGGCTCACGTTCGACTACACGGTGCTCGCGTTGAGCGGCGAACGGGCGGCGGGGCTGCAGATGATCGTCTACGTGCCGGCGCCCGGAACCGGCACGCGCGAGAAGATGGAGCGTCTGCTCGAGCGCGCGAGCGACGCCGCGGAGGAGCCCGCGCTGGCGCGGTAGGGGTGGCGAAGAGCGCGCGCTACTGCGTCTCCGCCTGCTTGTTCGACGTGTAGCCCTTCTCGAGCCACTCTTTCCAGCGGTTGACGGTCGCCTCGTTGCCGCTGCAGCCGCCGTCGGCCGGGTTCACGAACGTGCCGTCGGCCAGGCGGGCCCAGCCGATGGCGCCGCCGGGGCGCCCGTCGCGCAGCGGGCAGAACATGACCATCACCGTGTCGCCCGGCTCGAACGTGGCACCCGTGATGCCGCGCGTGAGCAGCGACGGCGGCGCGGAGCCTTCGAAGCTCCACAGCGTCTCGGTGCCGTCCTCGTTCTTCACGTTGATGTACAGCCAGGAGTGCGGGTTGTTGAACGCCCAGCGCACCACCGTGCCCGTCGTCACCATCTCCGTGTCGCGGTCGAACATCGCGAACGAATGGTGCGCTTGCGCCGCGC
>DATCLY010000085.1:0-10278 GCA_036563665.1 Gammaproteobacteria bacterium | reverse complement strand
CCGTGGTCGAGCGTGAACTTCATCACCGCGCACGACGGCTTCACGCTGCACGACCTCGTGTCGTACAACGACAAGCACAACGAGGCGAACGGCGAAGACAACCGCGACGGCCACAACGACAACCAGAGCTGGAACTGCGGCGTGGAGGGACCCACCGACGACCCGGAGGTGAACGCGCTGCGCGCGAAGCAGAAGCGCAACCTGCTCGCCACGCTGCTGCTGTCGCACGGCACGCCGATGCTCCTCGGCGGCGACGAGCTCGGCAACACGCAGCAGGGCAACAACAACGCCTACTGCCAGGACAACGAGATCAGCTGGATCGACTGGAACGCGGTGGACGACGAGGATCGCGAGCTCATGGAGTTCGTGCGCCGCGTCATCGCGCTCCGGCAGCGCGAGCCGCTGCTGCATCGGCACAGCTTCCGCGACGGCATGGTCATCGACTGGCTGAACACGGCCGGCGAACCGCTCGGCGAGGAGGAGTGGTCCGACCCCGGGAAGCTCACCGTGGGCCTGCTGCTCAACCGCGGACGCGAGCTCGCCTACGACGAGCGGCAGAGCCGCAAGATGATCCTGATCCTGCTCAACGCCCATCACGAGCCCGCGCGCTTCAAGCTGCCGGCGCCTGGCGAAGGCGGCCGCTGGCAGCTCCTGGTCGACACGGCGAGCGGGCGCGTGGGCGCGATCGAGGCGCCCGCGGAGGCGCTCGAGCCGGCCGAGACGCAAGAGAGCGACATCCACACGGCCGAGGCCGAGACGTTCCACGACGGCGGCGAGGCGCTCGACGTGGAGCCGCGCTCGCTGCTGCTCCTCGCGCGCACCGAGGCCGTGTAGCGCGCCGCTCGACGCGATGAGCGCGACACCGGTCCGGCGCGTGCACCGCATGCCCTTCGGTGCGGAGGTGCGCGACGACGGCGGCGTGCGCTTCAGGCTATGGGCGCCGGCCGAGCGGCGGATCGCGCTCGTGCTCGAGGATCGCGGGGAGCGGCTCGCCATGGAGCCGCGCGACGGCGGCTGGCACGAGCTCGTCACCGACCGCGCGGCGCCGGGCTCGCGCTATCGCTTCGAGCTCGAGCGCGGGCTGCGCGTGCCCGACCCCGCCTCGCGCTTCCAACCGGACGACGTGCACGGCCCGAGCGAGGTGATCGACCCTGCAAGCTACGCGTGGGCGGACGGCGCGTGGCGGGGGCGTCCCTGGCACGAAGCCGTGGTGTACGAGCTGCACGTGGGCGCGTTCACGCCGCAGGGCACGTTCCTCGCCGCCGCCGAGAAGCTCGATCACCTCGTGCGGCTCGGCGTGACGAGCATCGAGCTCATGCCGATCGCCGATTTCCCGGGCGAGCGCAGCTGGGGCTATGACGGCGTGCTGCCGTTCGCGCCCGACGCGAGCTACGGCAGGCCCGAGCACCTGAAGGCGCTCGTCGACGCGGCCCACGCCCGCAACGTCATGGTGCTGCTCGACGTCGTCTACAACCACTTCGGCCCGGACGGCAACTACCTGCCGCTCTATGCGCCGCAGGTGTTCACCGACCGGCACGAGACGCCGTGGGGCAACGCGCTGAACTTCGACGGCCCGGGCAGCCGCCCCGTGCGCGAGCTCGTGATCGAGAACGCGCTCTACTGGCTCGAGGAGCTGCATCTCGACGGCCTGCGGCTCGACGCGGTGGACGCCATCCTCGACGACAGCCGGCCGCACGTGCTCGAGGAGCTCGCGGCCCGCGCCCGGGTGCTCGCCGGCGACCGGCACGTGCACCTGATCCTCGAGAACGCAAACAACGAGGCGCGCTGGCTCGAGCGTGACGCGGCCAACCGGCCGCGACACTACACCGCGCAGTGGAACGACGACGTGCACCACGGCCTGCACACGGCCGCGACCGGCGAGCGGGGCGGCTACTACGCGGAGTACTGCGGCGACACGAGCAAGCTCGCGCGCGCGCTCGCGGAAGGGTTCGCGTTCCAGGGCGAGCCGATGGCGTACCTGGGGCGGGAACGCGGCGAGCCGAGCGCGCACCTGCCGCCGACCGCGTTCGTGGCCTTCCTCCAGAACCACGACCAGATCGGCAACCGCGCCTGCGGCGATCGGCTCTGCGGCGGCGCGCCGCCCGAGACGGTGCGGGCCGTGGCGGCCGCGTATCTGCTCGCGCCGCAGATCCCGCTGCTCTTCATGGGCGAGGAGTGGGCGGCGCCGGAGCCGTTCCCGTTCTTCTGCGACTTCGACGAGCCGCTCGCCACGGCCGTGCGCGACGGGCGCCGCAACGAGTTCGCGGGGTTCCCGGAGTTCGCGGACGAGCGCGCGCGGGAGCGGATCCCGGATCCGACGGCCGAGGCCACGTTCCGCAGCGCGAAGCTCGACTGGGCGAAGCGCGACGCCGAGCCGCACGCGTCGTGGCTCGACTGGTACCGGCGCATCCTCGCCGTGCGGCGCGCGGAGATCGTGCCGCGGCTCGCGGACGTGCGCGGCGGCCCGGGCGAATACCGCGTGCACGGCGACGGCGTGTTCGCGGTGCGCTGGCGGCTCGGCGACGATGCCGTGCTCGGCCTGCACGCGAATCTGGGCCCACGACGTTTCGCAGGGCCGTTCGACTTGGGGCGCGCGCCGCGCCGCATCCTGTGGCGCGAGGGCGGCGAGGACGGCGCAGGTCTCGCGCCGTGGTCCGTCGTCTGGTGGCTCGAGGAGTTTTAGCTGTTACGCGTGTCAGGGCGTCTCCAACACACCGTTCGGGCGCTGCGCACCGCTAACCGAGCCGCGAGCTTGCTGCAACAGAGCTTCATGTCGAGCGCGTCGATATGCGCTGAATAGCGCGGTCGCGCGCGACCTCTCAGCCATCTACCGAGCACGAAGCGGAACCACATCATGGGCGGCCGCGAGCCGCTCTTGCGAGATACGCGCGCGTTTCGCGCGTGCGGAGCACCGCTGCGAAAGCAGCGCGTAGCTGCACATCAGAGTGTGCAGTAGTTCTCATCGCGAGTCTTCGACGATTGCGCCGTCCGCTATCACGACTACACTGCGCGGGCGTTTTTTTACTTGTAGAACCTAAGGAGACAAGGTAGTGCAAAGGAGCATGCGGAGTATTCTCGTCGGAGGGCTGTGCCTGGTGGGAACGGCAGCGTGGGCACAGGAGTTCGAGCCCTCCGGCTACATCGGAATCGGCCTCGGGAATTTCGACTACGAGCAGAGCATCCCGGACGTAGGGACGTTGTCCGATTCCACGTCGGGACGAAAGCTATATGGTGGCTACAGGTTCACGGAGCATTGGGGCTTCGAGGCCGCCTATGCAGAGACCGACAAGGTCGAGGAGTCCGGTTCCGCGTTCGTCCCGGGGGTGGGAACGGTGAACGCCGCAGTCGGTGCGGAGTTCGACGCGATCACCCTTCGCGGCATGGGGTACGTTCCCACGTCATGGGGCGCAGTGTTCGGCGGATTGGGCTACTTCGATGGGGACGCCAAGGCGTTTCTCGACGCAAGCACCGCCTTCGAGTCGATCCACCTCGAGGACACTGCGTCCGAGAGCGGGCTGACGGCGATCGCCGGGCTCCAATGGGATTGGACCAAGGTGGGATTGAGGGTCGAGTACGAGTGGTTGGACGTGGATGATGCCGACGCCTCGCAGCTCGGACTGGCGCTACACGTGAAGTTTTGAGCCATAGGCCGACGCCGAGGGGATGCCATTCCCGTCGGAGTGCTGCGCCGTCAGGCGTCCTCTCGGTCCGGCCTACCCTGCAAGCCCCGCCCTCGGTCGATCCCCTCCGAGGTTCGGGCAGGCGTCCCCTTACTCACCGCCCGAACCGCCCGCCCGTGACGCCGATCGGCCCGCGCGGCATCACCACCTGCAGCCGCTGACCGTTGCGGACGATGTCGACGAGCACGGGCTGGCCCGGCTCGCCCTCGAGCGTGAGGCGGTTCAAGTCGCGCGTGTCGAAGACGCGCTTGCCGTCGTAAGCGACGATCTCGTCGCCGGGAAGGAGCCCGGCCTGCTCGGCCGGCGAGCTCGGCAGCACCCCGCGCACGGGCACGGCCGTCGGGCGGCCGAGCGCCTGCAGGTAGCGCTCGTACTCCGCATCGCCGAGCTCGGCGCGCAACGCCTGCCGCACGCCGCCGAACACGCCGGGACCCTCCGGAGGGCCCCCCGTGCGCCGTGCCTCGTACTGCGCGCGCAGCAGCTCCATGGGCAGCTCGGCCACGCGGCGCTCGATCCAGGCGGCCCGGTCGGTCGAGAAGCCGGCCGCGACGAGCACCTCGGCGAGCGGCCGGTCGTCCTCCGCCGGCCCGCCGAAGCGCGCCGCACGCGCGCGGCGCTCGGTCGTCTCGGCGACCTGCTGCCCCGCGGGGGCCGACGGCGCGCCGCGCGTCGCGCGCTCGAGGGCCGCCACCTGCGCGTCGAGCTCCTCGAGCCGCGCCTCGAGCTCGGCTCGCTGCTCGCGCTCCGCCCGTAACGCCGCCTCCACGCGCGCGAGCCGCTCGCGAAGCTCGCCCGCGGTCTCGCCGGCCGCGTCGCCGGAGCGAGCCGGAGACGGCGACACGCTCGTGCTCGCGGACGGCTCGAAGCCCTCCTCGACGAAGCCCGGCTCGGGGCCGCCCGCGAGCCATAGCCCCGCGGCGAACCCGGCCACCACCGCCGCGCCGAGGGCGAGACCCGCCCTGAATCTGCCGCTCATGTCGTCTTCCGCCGTGCGCCCGTGCGTGGGCGATAATCGCGGCGCGGGCCACGGCGTGCCGCACCTCCGCCGGAACGATACGCCCGAAGCTCGCGCCCCGACCAGAGAGGATAGGCCGGATCCATGACGGCACGCTGAATGGCCACGGCCCGCCGCAAAGCTTTGCTCGGGGCCGCGGCCGTGCTGGTCGCGGCCGCGCTCGGCACGTATGCGCTGCTCGCCGCCTCGCTGCCGCGCGACGGGGGCTCCGCGACCGTGCCGGGTCTGTCCGCCGACGTCGACGTGGAGCTCGACGGGCGCGCCGTGCCGCGCATCCGCGCGGCGTCGCTCGACGACGCCTTCCGGGCGCTCGGCTTCGTGCACGCGCAGGAGCGGTTCTTCCAGATGGACCTCACGCGGCGCATGGCCGCGGGCGAGCTGGCCGCGCTCATGGGCCGCCGCGCGCTGCCGCTCGACCGGCGGCAGCGCGCGTTCGAGTTCCGGCGCCGCGCGGCCGAGCTCCTGCGGCGCTGGCCCGCCGAGCACGTGCGCTGGCTCGAAGCGTACGCGCAAGGGGTGAACGCGGGGCTCGAGGACCTCGGCGCGCGCCCGCCCGAGTACTGGCTGCTCGGCGCGGAGCCCGAGCCGTGGGTCCCCGAGGACAGCGTGCTCGTGCTGTTCGCCTTCTGCACGATGCTCTCCGACACGCACGGCTTCGAGCGGGCCCAGGCGGTCATGCAGGAAACGCTGCCGCCCGCCGTGTACGCGTTCCTCACGCCGTCGACGAGCCGCTTCGACCGCCCGCTGAACGCGCCGGACGACGACCTCACCGGCGGCTACGTCCCCGTGCCCGTGCCGCCGCCCCAGGTGATCGACCTGCGGCAGCGGCCCGCGCCCCGATTCGAGCGCCGCCTCGTCGCGCCGCCCGAGACGGGCGCGGCCTCGAACCAGTGGGCCGTGGCGGTCGAGCGCAGCGCACACGGCGGCGCCATCGTCGCGAACGATCCGCATCTCCCGTTACGGCTGCCCGGGCCGTTCTACCGCGCGGAGCTCTACTGGCCGGGCGGCGTCGCGCGCGGCGTGACCGTGCCGGGGCTGCCCGGCGTGGTCATCGGCGCGACCGACCGCCTCGCGTGGGGCGCCACGGTGACCTATGCGGACCAGGGCGACTGGGTGATCGTCGAGCGCGACCCGCGCGATCCGACGCGTTACCGCACGCCGGAAGGCAGCGAGCCGTTCGCCGTCGTGAAGCACGCCATCGAGATCGCGGGCGAGGACGAGCCCGAGCTCGTCGAGACGCGCGCGACGCGCTGGGGGCCCGTGCTCGAGGAGGATCACCGCGGCCGTCCGCTCGCGCTGCGCGCCACCTGGCTCGATCCGGACGGCGCGAGCATCGATCTCATCGGGCTCATGACGGCGGCGGACGTGCACGCTGCCGTGGACGTGGTGCGCGAGTGGCGCGGCCCGTCGCTCAACTGGGTGCTCGCCGATTCGGACGGCCGCGTGGCGTGGGCCGTGAACGGCCCGGTCCCGCGGCGCGTGGGCTTCGACGGCTCGCAGCCGGTGTCGTGGGCGGACGGCGCCGCGGCGTGGCAAGGCACGCTCGAGCTGCCCGCGCGGGTCGCGCCGGAGGACGGCGTGGTGCTCACGGCGAACAACCGCACGCTGCCCGCGGACGAGGCCGCCGCGTTCGGCCGCTTCTGGATGCGGCCGCTGCGCGCGAAACGGGCCGACGACCTGCTGCGGGCCGAGCGCCGCTTCGACGAGCAGGCGCTGCTCGCGATGCAGCTCGACACGCGCGCGGAAGGCTACGACGTGCTGCGCGACGTGGTGCTCGAGGTGGTCCCGCTCGACGAGCGCGACCGGCTGCTCGTGCGGGCGCGCCGGCACGTGGCGGAGTGGAACGGGCGCGCGGACGTCGACCAGCCGGGCTTCCGGATCCTGCAGCTCTACTACTCGGCGCTGCTCGAGCGCGCGCTCGGGCCGCTGCTCGCGCCGGCGGCGGAGGCCGACGAGCGCTTCGTGTACCGCTGGCCGCTCGCGGACGAGGCGCTCCGGCGGCTGCTCGACGAGCGCCCCGCGCATCTGCTCACGCGCGAGCACGCGTCGTGGCCCGCGTTCCTGCGCAGCGTGCTGCGCGATGCGCTCGCCGAGGTGGCGAGCGATCCGCGCCGGCCGGATCTCGACGCGCCGTGGGGCGACGTGAACCGGCTCGACGTCGGCCACGCGTTCGCGGATCTGCCGGTGATCGGTCGGTTCCTGCGGCTGCCCGCGGTGGCGCTGCCGGGCTCGAGCGTGTCGCTACGGCGCGCGACGCCGACCTACGGCGCGGTGTTCCGCATGGTGGTGGCGCCCGCGCGGCCGGCCGACGGCATCCTGCAGATGGCCGGCGGCCAGAGCGGGCATTTCCTGTCGCCGCACTTCATGGACCAGCAGGCCGACTGGGCGGCAGGCGCGCCGGCGCCGTTTCTCGCGGGAGAGACCGCGGCGCGCTTCCGCCTGCGGCCGGCGCGCTAGACGAGGTGGGAGCGGCTTTCGAGCCGCGACTCTTCGTTCGGCGGAAAGATCGCGGCTGAAAAGCCGCCCCACCCTGCGCTAGTTCAGCGTGACGCGCTCGATGCTCGGCGGCTCCGGGTCCGCGAAGTGCGGGTGCACCACGTAGAGGTCGTCGCCCACCACGGCCACCGTCGTCGCCTGACCCGTGGCCGACGCGACGCCGGCGCGCCGCGCCGTGGCCCAGCCGTCATCGCTCGTGAGCGCCACGACCTGCGGGTTGTTGGCGTCGTTGCTCACGATCGCGAGCCGCCCGTCGGACGTCCACACCGCGCCGTCCGAGCCCGGCACGGGCTCGTCCACCATCACCTCGGTGGTCGCGGAGGGATCGTCGACCGGCACCTTGAACACCCTGTTACCGCCGACGACCAGCAGGAAGCCGTCGTCGTGGTACACGATGCCGTTCAGCGTGGGGCCCTGCAGATCCTCGAAGCGATGCAGCACGGACGCCTCGTACTCGGGCGTGACGCGGTAGATCACGTTCATGAACGTGTCGGTGACGTACGCCGTGCCGTCCGTCCCCACCGTGACGTCGTTCGCGAAGTGTCGCGCGTCCGCCGGCTTGTCCTCGATGGCCGCCGCGAGGTCCACCATCGCGAGCCGCTCGCCGGTGGTGAGGTTGTACACGCCGAGCTTGGCCTGCCCGGCGCCGCCGCCCTGGAACACCGAGCTGTCCGAGTTCGGCACGAGCAGCCGGTCGCGCGGCTCGTCGACCTCGATGCCGACGGACGAGACGAGCTCGGGATCCTCGACGAACGGCACGATGCTGCCGTCGGTGCGGAACTCGAAGATCGTGCCTTCGGCGAGCGAGCCCGTGAGGAACCGGCGATTCGCCTGGTCGTACTCGATGCCCTCCGGGATGAAGCCGCCCCGCTCCGCCGTGATCGTGGCCGGGATCTGCGCGGGTTGCTCGGTGCGCGCCGCCGGAGGCGGCGCCGCCGGGGGCGACGGTGGCGCGGCCGGCTGCTGCGGCTCTTCGGGCTCCGGCGAGCAGGCCGCAAGCAGGAGGGTGACGCCGTAAGCGAGCAAGGCGTTTGTTCTTGTTGCCATTGGAACCTCCGTCACGCTCCCCGGGCGGGGAGATCGAGAAGCGATGCGCTCGCGATCATGGTACCACTTACGCTGCGGCGCTTCCTTCGGCGCCCCGGCCGGTGGCCGCCGATCGGGGTATGATCCGCCGAGCCTCTGAAGGGGGAACTCGATGACCCAGCGCGCGAGCCCGCTCGGTCTCTCGACGCTCGTCGCGCTCGTCATCGCCAACATGATCGGCGCGGGCGTGTTCACCACGTCCGGCTTCGCGCTCGCGGACCTGGGCTCGCCGCTGCGCGTGCTCGCGGCGTGGGCGGTGGGCGCGCTCGTCGCGCTCTGCGGCGCCGTGAGCTACGGGGCGCTCGCGCGCGCGTTGCCGGCGTCGGGCGGCGAATACCACTATCTCTCGCGCAACGTTCACCCCCTCGCGGGCTTCATCGCGGGCTGGGTGTCGCTGCTCGCGGGCTTCACGGGCGCCATCGCGTTCGCCGCGCTCACGTTCGCGGCCTATCTCGGCGCGGACGGCGCCGAGGCGAGCTGGTTCGCCACCTTCATCATCGCGATCGCGACCGGGCTGCACGCGTTCCGCGTGCGCACCGGCGCGCGGGCGCAGAACGCGGCCGTGGCGGTCAAGCTCGCGCTGATCGCGGGGTTCTGCGCCATCGCGCTGCTCGGCGGTCCCGACGCGTGGGTGGGCCTCGCCGAGGCGTCGAGCGGCGAGGCGCGGCAGCCGTTCTCGGCGACGGCCTTCGCGCTCGCGCTGATGTGGATCTCGTTCAGCTTCAGCGGCTTCAACGCCGGCGTGTACATCGCGGGCGAGGTGCCGGGCGCGGCCTCGCTCGTGCCGCGCGCGCTCGTGCTCGGCACGGTGATCACGGCCGCCGCTTACCTCTTGCTCAACGCGGCGTTCGTGCTCGTGCCGCCGTACGACGCCGTGGCCGGGCACGAGGACGTGGCGGCCGTGGCGGCGCGCTACATCGGCGGTGAGCCGCTCGCGCTCATCGTGCGCGCCGTGATCGTGCTGGCGCTCTTCACGTCCGTGTCGGCGATGATCATGATCGGCCCGCGCGTGTACGCGAAGATGGCGGACGACGGGCTCATGCCGCGCGCGTTCCGCCTGCAGGGCGAGACTCCGGCGCTCGCGGTGGGCGCGCAGGCGGTGCTCGCCATCGCCGTCGTGTGGCTCGCGGGCCTGCGCGAGCTGCTCTCCTACCTGGGCTTCACGCTGGGGCTCAGCACCGCGGCCACCGTCGCGAGCCTGTTCCTGCTCGTGCGCCGCCGCGGGGCCGAGCTCGGCCGCCTGCCGGGCTACCCGTGGGCGCCGGCCGCGTTCGTCGCGTTCACGCTGCTGTTCGCCGCGCTCGGCGCGCTGCGCGATCCGCGCGAGATGCTGGCCGCCGTCGCCACGATCCTTTCGGGCGCCGTGCTCTATCGTTTCGCGTCGCGCATCCGGAGCTGACCTTGGACCCGAACGCCTCCCCCTGGCTGCTCGCGGCCGTGCCGCTCACCGGCTTCATCGCGGGCTTCGTGAACACGCTCGCCGGCAGCGGCTCGCTCGTCACGCTGCCGATGCTGATCCTGCTGGGCCTGCCCGCGAACGTGGCCAACGGCACCAACCGCGTGGGCGTGCTGATCCAGAACGTGGTAGCCGTGGGCACGTTCCGGCGAGGCGGGGCGCTGCCGACGAACGGCGCGTGGGCGCTGGTCGTGCCGAGCGTGCTGGGCTCGATCGCCGGCGCGGCGCTCGCCGTCGACCTCGACGAGACGCTGCTGCGGCGCACGATCGGCGTGCTCATGCTCGTGATGCTCGCCATCATGCTGCTCAAGCCCGAGCGCTGGCTGCAGGAGCACCGGCCCGTGCAGGGACGGCGGCTCTGGGCGCAGGTGCCCGTGTTTTTCGCGATCGGGGTGTACGGCGGGTTCATCCAGGCGGGGGTGGGCATCTTCTTGATCGCGGGGCTCGTGCTCGGCGCGGGATTCGAGCTCGTGCGCGCGAACGCGGTGAAGAACCTGATCGTGCTGGTGTTCACGGCGGCGGCGCTCGTGGTGTTCGTGTTCAAC